>JAJVIG010000022.1 GCA_022072145.1 Pseudomonadales bacterium | reverse complement strand
TGCTGCGCGGCGAGCGCCCGCGCGTGCTGCTCGAGGCCGACGCCACCGACCCCGCGGCGGCATCGAACGCGATCGCGGCTGCCGGCGCGCTGGTGCACGGCGCGCTCGCGCACGAACGGCTCGCGCCGGCCGGCCTGCCCGCCGGCGAACCGCCGTTCGAGCTCCTCACGCACCGGCGCTACAACCCCGAGGGCATCTCGCAGTACAACACCGTCCCGGGGCTGCTCGGCGTGATCCTCACGATGACGATGGTGATGATGCCGGCGCTGGCGCTGACGCGCGAATCCGAGCGCGGCACCATGGAAAACCTGCTCGCGATGCCGGTCACCCCGCTCGAGGTGATGCTCGGCAAGGTGCTGCCGTACACCGGCATGGGCGCGCTGCAGGTGCTGATCATCCTGTCGGTCGCACACGGTGTGTTCCACGTGCCGATGCTCGGATCCTACGCGCTGCTGTTCGCGATGCTCGCGCTGTTCATCGCCTGCGTGGCCACGCTCGGGTACCTGATCTCGACGGTCGCGCGCAACCAGATGCAGGCGATGCAGATGACGCTGTTCTTCTTCCTGCCGTCGATCCTGCTCTCGGGCTTCATGTTCCCGTTCCGCGGCATGCCCGGCTGGGCGCAGGCGCTGGGCGAGCTGCTGCCGCTCACGCACATCCTGCGCATCGTGCGTGGCATCATGCTGAAGGGCGCGGGCTTCGCCGACATCGCGCCGCATACGCTCCCGCTGCTGCTGTTCCTGCTGGTGGTGGCGGCGATCGCGCTGCGACGGTTCAGGCGCACGCTCGATTCCTGAGCGGCACGGGGTTACCATGCGCCCATCCCGCGCGAATTTCACCGGCAGCCGCCCAGCGAGCGACCGCCGCGTCGTCGTTCGCACGGGGCCACCCGAACCCGCAGAGGAATGCACCATGCCGACACCGCCGCCGATCACCGTCTCCAGCCTGGACCTGGAGCGCATCGAACGCTGCCTGAACACCGACGCCGCGCGCCACCTGCCTGGCATGGACGCGCTGCAGGCCGAACTCGACCGCGCCACCGTAGTCGATCCGCAGCAGATGCCTCCGGACATCGTCACCATGAATTCCACCGTGCGTTTCACCGACGACAGCAGCGGCCGCCAGTACGAGCTGACGCTGGTCTATCCGGACGGTGCCGGCCAGCCCGGCACGGTGTCGGTGCTCGCGCCGATCGGCAGCGCGCTGCTCGGGTTGGCGGTCGGACAGTCGATCGCCTGGCAGGTGCCGGGCGGGCGCGCGATCACGCTGCGCGTGCTGGAACTGCTGCGCCAGCCCGAAGCGATGGGCGAGTACCATCGCTGAACGGCGCCGCGTTCAGTTTCGGTTCAGCGAGCCTCGCTAGTCTGCAGGCGTTGCCATCGGGGCAACGACAGCGAACCAGGAGTACCCCCATGAACACGCTTGCATCACGTATCGCCACCGCCACGCTTCTCGTCGCCTCGGGACTCGCCTTCGCCGGCCAGGAACTCGGCCCGGACCAGGCGGTGCGGCTGCTGCAGGAAGGCAAGGTCAAGTCCTTCGACGAACTGAACGCCGCTGCCCAGGCCAGGCACCCGGACGCGAAGATCCACGAAACCGAACTCGAAGAGGTCTACGGCCGCCACGTCTACAAGGTGGAACTGCGCGACCCGCAGGGCAAGGAATGGAACATCGACGTCGATGCCGCCACCGGCGAGGTCCTCAAAGACCGCCGGGACGACTGAAACCGATGCGCGCGCGGCTCGTGGTGGCGACGGCGACCCTGTTTGTGTTCGCCGTACCCGGCAGCGCGCGCGACATCGGTCACGAGGAGGCGCTGCGGCTGCGCCGCGGCGGCGAACTGCTCGCGCTCGAGAAACTCCTCGGGCGCGCGTTCGTGCTGCACCCGGACGCCACGCTGCTCGAGGCGGAACTCGAGCGCGAGGACGGTGCGCTGGTCTACGAGCTCGAAATCCTGACCGCCGACGGCGAGGTGCGTGAACTCGAGTTCGACGCGCGGAGCGGCACGCTGCTCAGCGACGAGGCGGAGGACTGATGCGCCTGCTGCTGGTCGAGGACAACGTCGCGCTGGCCGACGAACTGGCAGCGCGGCTGCGCGCCGAGGGTTACGCGGTGGACTGGGTCGTCGACGGGCGCGATGCCACCGTGCGCGCCCACGACGGCGACTACGATCTCGCGATCCTCGACCTCGGCCTGCCCGGGCGCAGTGGCATGGACGTGCTCGGCGACTGGCGGCGCACCGGATTGCCGCTGGCCGTGCTCATCCTCACCGCGCGCGACAGCTTCGCCGACCGCATCGCGGGCCTGCGCGCCGGCGCCGACGACTACCTGCCCAAACCGTTCCACCCCGACGAACTGCTGCTGCGCGTGCGCGCGCTGCTGCGCCACCGCCACGGCACCGTCAATACACCGCGCCTCAGCGCGGGCGGGTTGACGCTCGACGAGGAACGCAAATGCGTCGACGTCGGGCCGGAGACGGTCGAGCTGAGTGCCGCCGAGTTCCGTCTGCTGCGCCTGCTGATGCTGAACCCCGGACGCCTGCTGTCGCGCGCCGCGATCGAGGAGCACCTGTACGACGGCGAGACCGAACGCGACAGCAACGTGGTCGAGGTGCTGGTGAACCGGCTGCGCCGCAAGCTGGGGCGGGCGGCGATCGAGACACGGCGCGGGCTGGGCTACCGGCTGCGCGACAGCACGCACACCGGTGACGGCTGAATGGCCGGCGCGTCGATCGGACGTCGGCTCGCCATCGGGCTCGCCACCAGCCTGCTGCTCGCGGCCGGGGTACTGGCGCTGGTCGCCTCGCTGCTGTTCGAGCGCGCGCTGCGCGAGCACGCGCTCGGGCTGCTCGAGGACGACGCACGCAGCGTGCTGGCCGCGATCCAGTCCGGCCCGCAGGGACCGTGGATCGATCCGCAGCACCTGCCACGCGTGTTCGAGCGGCCGCTGTCGGGGCGTTATTTCGTCGTGCAGTCAGCGCGCGGCAGCTGGCGATCGCGCTCGCTGTGGGACCACGAACTGCAGCTGCCGGCCACCGCCGGCGCCGTACCCGGGCTGATCGCCGGACCGCGCGGACAGCGCCTGCTGTGCCTGCGTGCGGACTATCGCCGCCACGGCGAGGCGATCGCGGTGATCGTCGCCGCCGACGTCGCGCCGCTGCTGGCCGATTTCCGCCGCATCGGGCTGCTGCTGCTGGGACTGGGCGCGGCGACCGTGGTGCTGCTGACCGCGATCCAGCGGGCCTGGATTCGCCACGCCGCGCTGGCGCCGCTGCAGCGGGCGCGCCGGCAGGTGCAGGAACTCGCCGAAGGCCGCCGCGACCGGCTCGACGACGCGGTACCCGTCGAACTGCAGGCGCTGGTCGCCGAGATCAACCGCCTGCTCGCGCACACCGCGCAATCGCTGGCGCGCTCGCGCCAGGCGCTGGGCAACCTCGGCCACGCGCTGAAGACCCCGCTCGCGGTGCTGCTCGCGCTCGCCGAGCGCGCCGACGATCCGCTGCGCAGCCGCCTGCAGGAGCAGCTCGCGCAGATGCAGCAGCGCATCGGGCGCGAACTCGGGCGCGCGCGTACCGCCGGCGCCGCGCGTGGGGCGCCGCGTTTCGCGCCGCGCGAGGAGATCCCGTTGCTGGTACAGGCGCTGCGCCAGGCCCACCGGCGCGACCTGACGATCACCTGGGAGGCCCCCGCGTCCAGCCTGCCGCTCGAACGCGACGACATGCTGGAGTTGCTCGGCAACCTGCTCGACAACGCCTGCAAGTGGGCGCGCGCCAGCGTAGCGCTGCGGATCGTGTGTCTGCCGCGGCAGGTGCTGATCGAGGTCGGCGACGACGGGCCAGGCATCGCGGAAGACCGCGCCACGGACGCGCTCACCCGCGGCTCACGGCTCGACGAACAGACGCCCGGTCACGGCCTGGGACTGGCGATCGTCGGCGACATCGTCGCCGCGTACCACGGCGAGCTGGCGCTCGGGCGTGCGGTGCAGGGCGGGCTGAGTGTCTCGATCCGGCTGCCGCTGGCCGCCGATACGCCCGGGCCCGCGTCCTGACTCACATGCGCTGCGAGGAAATGTTGCCGCCGTCGACCACGAGTTCGGTCGCCGTGATGTAGCTCGCGTCCGCCGAGAGCAGGAAGCGCACCGCGCGCGCGATCTCCACCGGCTCGCCCAGGCGCCCGAGCAGGATGCGCCGCTCGAACACCCCCGGCGGCAGGATGTCGAGCACCGGCTGCAGCATCGGCGTGCGGATCTGTCCCGGCGATACCGCATTGATGCGCACGCCGTCGGCGGCCAGATCGTCGGCCAGCGAACGCACCAGCGACAGCATGCCGCCCTTCGACGCCGTGTAGGCGGGATTCGCCGCGTTGCCCAGCGTGGCGTTGATCGACGCGATGCCGACCACCGCCCCGTCCGACGCCGCCGCGAGATCGGCGCGGATCGCCTGCACTATGAACGGCAGCGCACGCAGGTTCACGTTCAGCACCGCGTCCCAGGCCGCCGGCGTCAGATCGTCGAGCGGCACCGGGCTCGATACCCCGGCTGCGTGCACCAGGGCACCGATCGCACCGATCGTCTCGCGCGTGCGCGCCACCGCCGCGGCGATGCCGTCGGTCGAGCACAGGTCGATGCCGATGCCGACCGTGCGCACGCCGTGGCGCGCCGCGAGCTCCGCCGCCGCCGCAGCCGCGCGCGCGGCATCGATGTCCCACACCGCGACCGCGCGCCCCTCGGCCGCCAGCACCCCGGCGCAGGCGCCGCCGATTCCCGAAACCCCGCCAGTGACGATGACACCGCGCCGACCGCCCGAACCGCTGTTTTCCATTGTCTTTTTTCCTCGTGTGATGGATACGGCAGGTGAGCGCACCTGCCGCTGACCCGGAGGGGCGATCATAGCCGCTGCCGCGCGTGCGGTCTGCACATCCCCGGATCGGGGAACTCCGGGCTTCGTGGCGAAAATGTAACACCACTCACTCGCCGATAATGCTGCAATTGCACGGACACTCGGGTCCGGCAGGCAGCGCGGAGACACGGCATGGGCGAGGCATCCACGAGCAGGCGCACGTTCCTGAAGTTCGCAGCGGCGGGCGTGGCCGCAGGCGCGGTCGGCCTGCCGCTGTATCACTACCGCTTCCGTTCGCCCGAGGAAGCCGTGCGCGTCGGCCCGCGCGGCACGCCGCCGCTCGGCAGCTGGGAAGACCTCTACCGCCAGCGCTGGACCTGGGACACCATCGCGAAGGGATCGCACGGCTGGGCGAACTGCCGCTCGGCCTGCGCATGGGATCTCTACGTGAAGGACGGGGTCGTGGTGCGCGAGGAGCAGACCGCCACCTACGAGCAGTCGGAGCCCGGGGTGCCGGATTTCAACCCGCGCGGCTGCCAGAAAGGTGCCTGCTACACCGAAGTGATGTACGGTCCGTCGCGCACCAGCGTGCCGCTGAAACGCGTGGGACCGCGCGGCTCGGGACAGTGGGAGCGCATCGGCTGGGAGCAGGCGATCGGCGAGATCGCCGAAAAATGCATCGCCGCGGCGAACCGCTGGGGCACCGAGACGCTGTACCAGGACCTGGGGCCGAACTTCGACTTCGGCCCGTCCACCGCCGGGCGCTTCAAGTTCCAGTTCATGGCCGGCGGGATGTTCGCCGACAACTGGGCCGAGATCGGCGACCTGAACATCGGCGCCTCGATGGCGATGGGCTTCGCGCACGTCGGCGGCTCCGCAGACGAGTGGTTCCTGTCCGACTACCTCGTCGTGTGGATGATGAATCCCTCGGTCACCCAGATCCCGGACGCGCATTTCCTCTACGAGGCGCGCTACAAGGGCTCCGAACTGGTGGTGATCGACCCGGTCTACTCGGCCACCGCGGTGCACGCCGACCAGTGGCTGCCGATCGCGGTCGGCACCGACGCCGCGCTGGGCCTGGCGGTGGCGCGCCACCTGCTCGACGTCGGCGCGATCGACCTGCCGTACGTGCGCGAGCAGACCGACCTGCCGCTGCTGGTGCGCCTCGACACCGGACGCTTCCTGCGCGGCGAGGACCTCGTCGAAGGCGGTCTCGGGACGCAGCTGTACATGTGGCACCCGCAGCGCAACGCAGCGGTGGCAGCGCCCGGTTGCGGCGGCCACGAGACGCGCTCGCTGGTGCTCGACTTCGAACCGCCGATCGACGGCCAGTGGCTGGTGCGCCTGAAGGACGGCGCCGAGGTGGGCGTGGTGCCGGTCGGCGCGATGCTGAAGGAACACCTCGATCCGTGGACCTTCGACTACACGGCGCAGGTCACGGGCCTGCACGTCGAGCAGATCCGCCGTTTCGCCGAGGGCTGGGCGCGCGCCGAACGGCCGATGGTGCTGTCCTCGTGGGGTTCGAACCGCTACATGCACTCGGACCTGATGAACCGCGCGAAGATCCTTTGCCTCGCGCTCAAGGGCGCGCTGGGCCGCAAGGGCGCCGGCTACCAGGCGACCGGCTGGGTCGATCTCGACGGCTTCGCCAACGCCATGCAGATGCAGCGTCCGGGAATCGCGGGGCGCCTCGGCGCGCTGCTCGGCACCATCGAGCCGGCGCAACTGTTCGACGCCATGCTCGACGTCGCGATGAAGCGCAAGACGCAGAACGAGGTCGAGCGCATGGGCGAGCACTTCTACACGAAGAACCGCCTGTGCACCACCGACGTGGTCGAGGTGAACTTCACCGCCCCGGGCTACCTGGACGCGCTGAACCGCGAGCAGGAAGGCATGTCGCCGCGCCCGCTCGCCGCATACCGCGAGGAATCGCGCGCCAACGGCTGGGGGCCGGGCGTGCCGGTCAAGGCGCCGCCGAAGGTGTTCTTCAGCGGCGGCGCGAACCTGCTCAGGCGCAACAACCTGCCGCAGTACCTGAAGGCCTTCGTCTGGGACGACATGGAGTTGATCGTCGACATCAACCCGAAGTTCTCCTTCACCGGCACCCAGGCCGACTACATCCTGCCGGCCGCGGGCTGGTACGAGAAGGCCGGCATCAAGTACACGATGTCGTACATCCCCTACGTGCACTACTGCGACGTCGCGGTGCCGCCGCTCGCCGAATCGAAGGGCGAGTTCGAGATCTACTGGCTGCTCACGCGCGAGATCGAACGCCAGGCGAAGGCGATGGACCTGCCGGTGTTCGAGGGCTGCGGGCGCGGCAGCACGGACTGGAAGACGCTGCACCAGCGTTACAGCAACCGCGGCGACCTGGGCCAGCACGACGCCGAGAAGGTGGTGCGCGAGATCCTGGACAGCAGCGCCACCAAAGGCGTGACACTGGAGGCGCTGAAGCGCGACGGCATCGCCCGCTTCACCGCCACCGGCACCAGCGTGCAGGCCAGCGCGCTGCACAACCCCGACTGGACGGGCCCCGGCGTACTGAACACGCTGACCCGCTTCACCGAGCACAAGGAACCGTGGCCCACCTGGTCCGGGCGCATCACCTCGTTCATCGACCATCCGTGGTTCATCGAGATGCGCGAGCAGTTCCCCGTCCACAAGGACAGCCCGAAAGCCGGCGGCGACCACCCGTTCCAGTTCGTGAGCTGCCACGCGCGCTGGTCGATCCACTCGAGCTGGCGCGACACGCCGATGATGCTGCGCCTGCAGCGCGGCGAGCCGCAGGTGTGGATCAACCCCGCCGACGGCGAGCGGCTCGGCATCGCCGACTACGCCTACGCCGAGCTCTACAACGACTACGGCTCGGTGCGCATGCGCGTGAAGTACTCGACCGCGGTGCGCCCCGGCGTGGCGTACTACCACCATGCGTGGGAGCCGCACCAGTTCCCGAACCACGAGTCGTACAAGTGGCTGATCCCGGGGCTGGTCAACCCGCTGCACATGGCCGGCGGCTACCAGCAGATCGACCACATGATGAACCGCTACCAGCCCGGCAGCGCCGTGCAGGACACGCGCCTCGGCATCCGCCCGTGGACCGGGCAACCCACCGGGGCGAAACCGGTGGCAACCTCACGCAGCGATGGTGAACCGACATGAAATACGAGACCCCGGCCCCGGACCGTCAGATCGCGATGGTCCTCGACCTGAACAAGTGCCTCGGCTGTCACACCTGCACCGTGGCGTGCAAGAAGATGTGGAACACCGACGCCGGCACCGACTACGCGTACTGGAACAACGTCGAGACGATGCCCGGCAAGGGTTTCCCGGCCAACGTGCACGATCCGGCCACCGCCGGCCGCGACCTCGACGGCACGACGAAGCGCGGGCAGATCCCCGACCTCGACACCGGCTACGGGCGCGCGTGGACCTTCAACCACAAGGACGTGCTCGCCTCCACCGGCGCGCCGGTGAAGGAATGGCTGCGCCCGCGCGAGGAAGTGAAGTGGGGGCCGAACTTCGACGAGGACCACGGCGCCGGCGAGTATCCGCGCGAGAACCATTACTTCTACCTGCCACGTCTCTGCAACCACTGCACGCACCCGGCCTGCCGCGACGCCTGTCCGCGCGGCGCGATCCACAAGCGCCAGCAAGACGGCATCGTGCTGGTCGACCAGGACACGTGCCACGGCTACCGCTTCTGCGTCGAGGCCTGTCCGTACAAGAAGGTCTACTACGACCACGTGCGCCAGGTCTCGAGCAAGTGCATCTTCTGCCTGCCGCGCATCGAGGAAGGCGTGGCGCCGGCCTGCGCCCGGCAGTGCCCGGGACGGCTGCGCTTCGTGGGCTATCGCGACGACCCCGAAGGCCCGATCCACAAGCTGGTCGACCGCTGGAAGGTCGCGATCCCGCTGCATCCGGAGTACGGCCTCGGGCCGAACGTGTTCTACGTGCCGCCGATGAGCCCGCCCCGGCTCGACGCCGACGGCCGCCCGACCGAAGAGCCGCGCATCCCGCTCGCCTTCCTCGAGTCGCTGTTCGGCAAGGCGGTGGGTCCGGCGCTCGAGGTGCTGCTCGCCGAGCGCGCGAAGACGCGCAACGGCGGCAGCAGCGAACTGATGGACCTGCTGATCGCCTACGACTGGAACCAGAACTTCAAGCTCGACGCGCACCAGCGCGAAGTGCTGAGCTGAGCCGCGCGGGGGACTACCGACCATGAACAAGACCATCACCCTGAGCGCCGCCCCGACCGGCATGCAGCCCGGCGGCTACGTTCCGGTCGCGTTCGCCGACCGCACCGAGGCGGCAACGCCGTCGGCCACCATCGAGGCGGTGGCGGCAGGCAACGGCTGGCGGATCACGCTGTCGTGGGCCTGCGCCTCGCCGGTGCGCCACACCGCCAACGAGACCGACCGCTTCCCCGATGCCTGCGCGGTGCTCGCGCCGGTCGCGCCCGATTCGCCGTGGATCACCATGGGCGAGCCGGGCAAGGCGGTCGAGGGCTTCCTGTGGAAGGCCGACCGCGAGCAGCCGTTGCACATCCGCGCCGAAGGATTGGGCAGCGCGCAGCGCGCCGCACCGCCCGAGGGCACGCGCGTCACCGCCGACTGGCGCGACGGCCACTGGCAGGTGGTGTTCGAGATCCCGGCCTGGTCCGCGCTCGCCGCGCAGCGCCAGCTCGCCGTCGCGGTATGGGCCGGCGCCGCGCAGGAACGCGCCGGGCTCAAGTCGGTGAGCCCGGGCTGGCTGCCGCTGGGATGAACGCCGCCGCCAGCGGACCGAAGGCCGCGACGCTGCGTCTGCTCGCGTGGGGGCGGTTGTGGAGTCCGCTCGCCGCCGACGACGAACACCGTGAGGCCTGGCAGGCGCTGGGGCTGCCCGGCGAGTTCGCCGCGCAGCGCGTCGCGTACTGGAACACCTTCCACGCCGGCACCCCGCAGCCGCCGGTCACGTTGCTGCTGCACGCGCTGCTCGGCCGCGAGGGCGGCTCGGTGCGCGAGGACCTGATGCGCGCCGCCGACTACCTCGGACTGGAGGGTGGCGAGCGGCGTCTGCCGCCCGATCACCTCGCTCCCGCCTGCGAGGTGTTCGCGCTCGCGATCGAGCGCGAGGAACCGGTGCTGGTCACGGGGCTGCGCGAACGTTACCTCGTACCGTGGGTCGCCGAGGCCGCCGC
This sequence comes from Pseudomonadales bacterium, assembly GCA_022072145.1. Lineage (GTDB taxonomy): Bacteria > Pseudomonadota > Gammaproteobacteria > Pseudomonadales > UBA5518 > UBA5518. The sequence goes on along the minus strand of JAJVIG010000022.1, from coordinate 81,853 downwards.
GCGACTCGCCGATCTGCCCCCGATGCTCGCACTGGTGCAGCGTTTCGCCGCCGATATCGCCGCCTGAGCACGCGCCGCGCGCATCGGCGTGGCGGGCGCGCTATGCTTGCGCCACCACAGCCACCGTGGCCACCCGCCGCCGATGAACACGACCGCCACGCCTCGCCTCGACCTCGCGGTCTGCACGCTGTTCGCGCTCGCGCTGCTGCTGGTGCTGCAACTGCACCTGCTGCCCTCGCTGCTCGCCGGGCTGCTGGTCTACGCGCTGGTCGGCGCGCTGGTGCCCCTGATACGCCTGCCGCGCTTCAGCCACGAGGGCGCGCGGCTGGCGGCGGTGGCGCTGATCGCGACCGTGGTGATCGCGCTGGTCGCGCTGGCGCTGGGCGGGCTGGTGTCGTTCCTGCGCCACAGCGGCGAGAGCGTGCCGCTGCTGATCCATCGCATGGCCGAGATCATCGAGGACTCGCGTTCCAGCCTGCCGGCGTGGCTGTTCGCCTACCTGCCGCCGGACGCCGACGCGCTGCGCGCCGCGGCCGTCACGTGGCTGCAGGAGAACGCCGCGTTCTTCCAGGTCGCGGGCACCGGTTTCGGGCGCGCGCTCGCGCACATCCTGCTCGGCATGGTGATCGGCGCGCTGCTGTCGCTGGAGGCCGCGAGCTCGCACCGCCGCCCGGGGCCGCTGACCGCCTCGCTGGGGGAGCGCGCACAGCGCCTCGGGGATGCGTTCCGCCGCGTGGTGTTCGCGCAGTTCTGGATCTCGACCATCAACACCGCGCTGACGGCGGTGTTCCTGGTGTTCGTGCTGCCTGCGCTCGGCGTCGCGCTGCCGTTCACGAAGACGCTGATCCTGGTGACCTTCCTGGCCGGGCTGATCCCGATCCTCGGCAACCTGATCTCGAACACCGTGATCTGCGTGGTGGGGCTGAGCCAGTCGCTGTTCGTGGCGCTCGGCGTGCTGCTCTACCTGATGGCGATCCACAAGCTGGAGTACTTCCTGAACGCGCGCATCGTCGGCAGCCACATCCACGCGCGCGCGTGGGAGATCCTGATCGCGATGCTGGCCATGGAGGCGGCGTTCGGCATCCCCGGCCTGATCGCCGCGCCGATCTATTACGCGTACCTGAAGCAGGAACTCGCCAGCCGCGAGCTGATCTGAGGCCCCTCAGAGCAGCTCCTTCGCGACCAGTTCCATGTTCGCGATGCTGCGGTCGTAGTCGTTTACATGGCCGATCAGCAGCGAGGTCACGCGGGTCTTCTTCCAGTCCTGCAGGCGCTCGCGGATGCGCCCGAGCGGGCCGAACAGCGAGATCTCGTCGACCAGCGCGTCGGGCACCGCCTCGACGGCCTCCTGCTGGCGACCGGCGAGGAACAGGTCCTGGATCTTCTGCGCCTCGTCGGCGTAGCCCATGCGCCCGAGCAGGTTCTGGTGGAAGTTCATCCCCTTCGCGCCCATGCCGCCCAGGTACAGCGCCATCGTCCACTTGCCCGGCAGCAGCGCGCGCTGCAGGTCGTCGTCGACGGCGAAGTTCACCATCGCCGCGATCTCGAAACCCGGCTTCGCCGCCGCGAGACTGTCGTCGAAGATGTGCATCTTGTACGGGGAGCAGAAGATCGGCAGCCAGCCGTCGAAGCGCTCCGCGGCCAGCGCGACGTTCTTCGGCCCCTCGGCGCCGAGCAGCACCGGGATGTGCTTGCGCAGCGGTTCCGTGATGCTCTTCAGCGGCTTGCCCAGGCCGAGCCCGCCGGCGCATGGCAGTTGGTATTGCGCGCCCTGGAACGCCACCGGCTCCTCGCGCGCGATCACTTTGCGGAAGATCTGGATCCACTCGGCGGTGCGCTCCAGCGGTTTGGTGAACGGCTGCCCGTACCAGCCCTCGACCACCTGCGGACCGGACACGCCCACGCCCAGCACCAGCCGGCCGTTGGAGATGTGGTCCAGCGTCAGCGCCGACATCGCCGCGCAGGTCGGCGTGCGCGCCGAGATCTGCATCACCCCGGTGCCGAGGCGGATGCGGCTGGTGTGGGCCGCGATCGCGGCCAGCGGCGTGAAGCAGTCCGACCCGTAAGCCTCGGCGGTCCACACCGAATCGAAGCCGATGCGCTCGGCGGCCTGCGCCAGTTCGATGAAGCGTGCCGTGGGGTGTTTCTGCCAGTAGCCGAGGTGCAAGCCGAGTTTCATGTCCGGTCTCCATGGCGAACGTGCGCGAGGCGGCGAGTATAAAGGCCCGCCCCGCGTGCCCGCAGTGACCGGTGTTGGACGCGCGCGCTGACAATAGCGGTCAGCGGCGCGGCCCGGCTCACGGCGCGCTGGGATAGTCCGTGTAGCCCTTCGGCCCCGGCGTGTACAGCGTCGCGGCGTCGAAATCGGCCAGCGCCAGGCCCTCGCGCATGCGCCGCACCAGGTCCGGGTTGCCCAGGTACGCGCGGCCGAACGACACCGCCGCGGCCTCGCCCGCGGCGAGCACGTGCTCGGCGCGCGCCTGGTCGAAGCCGTCGTTGACGATCAGCGGCCCGCCGAAGTGCGTGCGCGCCAGCGCGAAGGCATCGAGGTCGCGCCGCGGTGAGCGGATCACGTGCAGGTACGCCAGCCGCAGCGGGCGCACCGCGTCGAGCAGGGTCGCGAAGGTTTCGTTGGGGTCGTCATCGTGCAGGTCGTTGAACGGATTGCCGGGGCAGATGCGCATGCCGACGCGGGCGCTGCCGGCCACCGCGATCATCGCCTCCAGCGCCTCGATCACGAAGCGCACCCGGTTGGCGACGCTGCCGCCGTAGGCGTCGCTACGCCGGTTGGTGCCGGTGGAGAGGAACTGCGCCGGCAGGTAGCCGCTGGTGCAGTGCAGCTCGACGCCGTCGAAGCCGGCCACCAGCGCGGACCGCGTGGCGTGCGCGTACTCGCCGATCACGCCGGAGATCTCGTCGAGGCGCAGCGCGCGCGGCTCGTCGAAATCGACCATCCCGGCCGCGTCGGTGTAGATCTTGCCGTTTGCGCGCACCGCCGACGGCGCCACCGTCTCGGCGTCTGGATCCTTGTTCAGGCGGCTGCCCACGCGCCCGCAGTGCATGATCTGCGCGACCATGCTGCCGCCCTCGGCGTGCACCGCCCCGGTCACGGCGCGCCAGCCGGCGATCTGCGCCTCGGTGTGGATCCCCGGCGTTCGGCAATAGCCCTTGCCGTGGATGCTGGGCTGCGCGCCTTCGCTGACGATCAGGCCGGCGCTCGCGCGCTGGCGGTAGTACTCGGTGTTCAACGCGGTCGGCGCGTCGCCTTCGCCGGCGCGGCTGCGCGTCATCGGTGCCATCACGATGCGGTTGGCGAGCTTCAGCTCGCCGAGTTGAACGGGTTCGAACAGGTGTGCACTCATTCCTCGGGACTCCGGTCTGCGGATCGGCTGGACACGCGGCCGCCGGTGCCGGCGGCCGCAGCGGTTCAGCGCACGCGGATGCGCGGCTCGGCCGCGCTGCGCCGCATGCGTTTCAGGAACTCCCCGACGGGCGCCGGAGCGGCGACCTCGGGTTCGTCGGTGGACGGCGGGTTGGCCCAGAACTCCTTCCACGACGGAAACAGTTCGTGGTACGCGCCGTCGTAGGGCTCGCGGCCCGGCCAGCGCATCTTCTTGTCGCCGATCGGCGGCTTGTTCAGGTCGGTCGCGTACCAGTAGCACGGCAGCCGGCGGCGGAAGTACCAGCTGCCGTCGATGCGCTCGTAGTTGTCCCAGTACAGCATCTGCATGATGACCCACTCGGGCCCGGTCTCGTGCTCGTTCTTCGAGTACACCACGCCGTGCGCGTGGTCGGCGTCGTCGAACTCGATGATGTGGTTGCCGATGTGGTGCGAGGTTCCGGTGAACTGCAGCCTGAGCGTGTCGTCGAGCCAGCGCTTCAGATGCGCGCGGCCGACCTTCTCGCGGCTCACGCGGATGTCCGGCGCGAACAGGTTCACGTGCGCGTCCAGGTCACGCATGTCGAGCGACAGCGCGTAGCGCGCGGGGAGCTGGCGGATCGCCTCCAGCGACTCGAGGCGGTCGATGCGCGCCAACAGACCGGAATCGGGATTCATGCTGCCTCCGCCTCAGACCGCGTCCATGTTGTTCATCGCGGCCGAACCCGTCTGCAGCTCGCAGGTCTTGCCGCCGTCGACCACCAGCTGCGTGCCGGTGACGTACGAGGCTTCGTCCGAGGCGAGGAACAGGATCGCGTTCGCGACCTCGACCGGATCGGCGATGCGCCTGAGCGGCACGCCGGCCGCGGTGGCGAGCTGCGCCTCGCGGCTCGGCAGCGCCATTTCGGTCCCCGGGGTCATCACCACGCCGGGGATGATCGAGTTGACGCGGATATTGTGCGGCGCGCCCTCGAGCGCGGCGGTGCGGGTCAGGCTCAGCACCCCGGCCTTGGCGGCGCCGTAGGCGGCCGTGTACATCGAGCCGAGCAGCCCGCAGACCGAGGACACGTTGACGATCGCGCCGCTGCGCTGGTGCTCCATGACGCGAAACGCCGCCTGGATGCCGTAGAAGGTGCCGTCGAGCGAGACGCGGAAGCTCGCGTGCCAGTCCTCCTCGCTCATGTCCGCGATCGTCGCGCCGACCATCGAGTAGGCATTGTTCACCAGGATGTCGAGCCGGCCGTCCTCGCGCTCGATGCGCTGCACCACGTCGGCGAAGGCCTGGCGGTCGCTCACGTCGAGCAGCGCGGTGCGCGCCGTGCCTCCGGCCTCGCGGATCGCGCGCACCACCTGTTCCAGCGGTTCGATGCGCCGCCCGCAGACGGTGACCGTCGCTCCTTCCTGCGCGAAGCGCTGCGCGGTCGCCGCACCGATGCCGGTGCCGCCGCCGGTGATCAGCGCGACCTTGCCTTCGAGTCTGCCTGCCATCTGTGCTTCTCCTGCCTGTGTTGTTCCCGCGCGCCGCACGCTCAGAGCATGTGGCTGCCGCCGTTGGCGGCCAGCGTCTGTCCGGTGAAATACGAGGATTCGTCGCTGGCGAGGAACAGCGCCGTGTTGGCCACCTCGACCGGCTCGCCCATGCGCAGCAACGGGATCGCCGCGGTGATCGTCTTCGCGTACTCGGGGTCGAGGTCGGCCATCATGCGCGTGTTGGTCGCGCCGGGGCAGATCGCGTTGACGCGGATGCCGCGCCCGCCGAGCTCGCGTGCCAGGCACTTCGTGAAACCGAGCACGGCGGCCTTCGACGCGCAGTAGTGCACCGCGCCGGTGCCGTTCAGCCCGGAGGTGCTGGCGATATTGATGATCGAGCCGCGCGCGCCGCACTTGATCATCAGGCGGGTGGCCTCGCGGCTGTTGTAGAACACGCCGTTGATGTTGATGTCCATCACGCGCTGCCAGCCGTCGTCCTGCATGTCGACGATGTGGTCGAGGTGCACGCTGGGCGTCTCGCCGCGCGCGAGCTGCGCGTTCAGTTCGCCCAGGCGCTGGTAGAACTTGTCGTAGCCGTCGTTCGGCGCGGTTCCCACGCCGGCGTTGTTCACCAGCACGTCGAGGCGCCCGTAGCGCGCCTCGACCTCGGCGTAGACCCGCGCGACCTGCGCGCTGTCGGACACGTCGGCGGTGAGCGCGCAGCAGTCGCCGCGCGCGTCGATGCGGTTCAACGTCTCGTTCACGTCGCCCGGCGTGAGGTCCACCGCGACCACCGCCGCCCCCTCGCGTGCGAACACCTCTGCCATCGCCCGGCCCATGCCGAGGCCTGCCCCCGTGACGAGCGCCACCTTGTCCTGAAGTCGCATCGCGTGTACCTCCGGTTGTCTTTTTGCAGCCGCCGCGAACTATAACCACCCGCAGGCGGCAGCGGAAGCGCGCATCCGACCGGAGGGAATCGACGTCAGGGTTCGGCGGCGACGTTCAGCCGAGCAGGTCCTCGATCTCGGCGACCGTACGCGCGGGGTCCGGCCCGACGTGGACGCCCCGCATGCCGAGCGCGCACGCGGCCTCCACGTTCGCCGGGTGGTCGTCGAGGAACACGCAGGCCGCGGGCTGCACGTCGCCGAGCTCGGCGAGCGCGATCTCGAAGATACGCCGGTCGGGCTTGCGCACGCCGACGTGGCTGGAATCGACCACGAACTCGAACAGCTCCGCCACCGGGATCAGCGTGCGCCAGGTCTCGCCGAACTCGCGCACGTTGTTGGTGATCATGCCGGTGCGGTAGCCGCGCTGGCGCAGCAGGCGCACCAGCGCGACCAGCTCGCCGCGCGTGCCGCTGCCCGCGGTGGGGTCCGCGGCGGCCATGCGCGCGAACAGATCCCACAGGTCGACCTCGAGCGCACGTTCGCGCCCCAGCCCCAGGATCAGCTCGCGTGCCGCTTCGAGGGCGATCTCGCCGCGCTCGAGGCGGTGCCACGGATGCGCGCCGTCGTGTTCGTAGGAACCGAACACGATCTCGCTCACCGTGCGCGGATCGGCGCCGATCGCGCGCCCGAATTCCTCCACCGCGGTGAACGGCGATTCGGTGAACACGCCGCCGAAATCGAACAGGAAGGCCTCCGGTCGCCGGTGCATGCCGCCTCCGCTCACAGTTTCAGGTTCCAGAACAACGGGCGGTCGATGCCGTAGCGGTCGAACGGTCCGATGAAGCAGTACTCGAACAGCCCCCAGCCGACCTTGCCCGCGGCCTCGAAGCGCGCCGGCGAGTCGACCAGGCCGAAGAAGCGGCCGCGGTCGCGCTCGTAATCGAGACTCAGGCCTTCGACCACCAGCGGCCCCTTGTACATGCCGTGCTTCCAGTCGGCATCGAGCCCGTAACCGGTGCCGATGAACAGGTACATCGGCAGCAGCGGCGTGCAGCGCACCTCGAACGGCCCCTCGGGCGCGGCGGGGAAGCGGATCGTCGAGGCGACGATCATCTCGCCGGCGGCGTCGAACTCGTGCGCGTGCTCGGGCCGGCCCAGCCACTCGGGCTCGCGCTCCGGGTCGGCCCAGATGCGCATCGCCTCCTCGAGCTCGCGCCGCCCGTCGTTCAGCTCGTTGCAGATGTAGAGGATCGAGTGGTCGTCGAACTGCATCGGGCAGTAGTTCCACATGCCCTGCATGCCCTGCGAACCCTGGTGGATGCCGGTCGGCTCGTGCTCGCCCACCGGGCGGATGCCCCACGAACGGTCGCGGCTGCCCTTCCAGCGGTCGGGCGTGACGGCGAAGCGCTCGCCGTCGATCTCCAGCGTCCCGCTCCAGCAGCCGGTCTGCGCGAAGCGCACCGAATCGAAGAACACGCGCCCCTTGCGGCGCACGTACTGGCGGGGCTCCAGGAAAGCCGGTATCGCCCCCTGCCACACCACGTCCATCGCGATGCCCCACTCGTTGGGCTCGAGCACGAAACGCAGCCGGTTCAGCCCGTCGAGCACCTCGACGCGGATCGGGCCGACCGTGGTGTCGAAGCGGTCGCCGAGCTCGCGCGAGGCCCGCACCACGCGGTGGGAATTGCCGCGACGCAGGGCGACGAAGGCGTCCTGCACGGCCAGCGTCGGGTACTGCCCCAGGCCCATGACCATGAACAGCTCGCCGCTCGAGTTGTGCAGGTTGAAGTAGTAGCGGTCGTAGAAGTTGCGATCGCTGGTCTGCACGTTGCGGATCGTGTCGGCGATCTGGTGCAGCGGGTAATCGTCCATCGGCGACAGCGACTGCGCGGCCTGCCAGCGGCTCACCATGACACCACTCCGTCGTTCAGGTACTGCCATTCGGGCTTGCCGAGCACGGTGCGGTGGCGCGGCCCGGGCACGTCGGGGTCGGAACTCTCGTAGCCGGCGTCGCCCGCGTACAGTGACTCCGCCGGGCGGTCCGGGCGCATCATGAAATGCGGCTCGAACACCGGCGGCGCCCGGCGCGCGATGCGCGCGACCGCGTCGTCGACGCCGACGCACTGCGCGAGCTCGACCAGCGAGACGAAGGTCGGCGGCAACAGCTCGATTTCCCCCCGCGCGCGCTTGTCGAGCGCTTCCACCGGGCGCACCCAGAGGTGGTCGTGGATCTCGCCGCCGTCGACGGTCACCGCGTGTTCGTGCGGCGCACGCGCAACGAAGAACCAGGTCGCGAAACGCTTCGGCGACACCGGCGGCGTGGTCCAGTGTGAGTAGTAGTGAAGCGAGGCGGGGTCGATGCGCAGTTGCGCCTCCTCGAGCGTCTCGCGCACCGCCGCGAGCCGCGCTGCCGCCAGCGCGTCGGGCGCCTCCGCGATTTCCCCGGGATCGACGCGACCGCCCGGGAACACCCACGCGCCACCGGCGAAGCCGAGCGCGGAATTGCGCCGCAGCAGCAGCGTGTGCAGGCCGTCCGGCGCGTCGCGGAGCAGGATCACCGTGGAGGCGGGAAGAACATCGGACATGGGGTGCCCCGGGGAAGCCAAAGCCCGGACTATACGCCAGCCGCTCCCGGGCCGGCCATTAACTCTGGTTAAGCGGTCGGTTTCAGACATTCAGCAGCAGGTGCTCCCGCTCCCAAGTCGAAATGGTGCGGTTGAAGGCGTCGTACTCGGCCAGCTTGACCGAGCGGTAGGCGCGGATGAACTGCTCGCCGAGGATCTCGACCACCGCATCGTCCTCGTCGATGTAGCGCAGCGCCTCCTCCAGGCTGCGCGCGACGGTGATCTCTTCCTCGTAGGCGTTGCCGGGGCACGGCGCGGTCGGCTCGAGCCGCTGCCGCATACCGAGATAACCTGCCGCCAGGCTCGCCGCGATCGCCAGGTACGGGTTCGCGTCGGCGCCGGCGAAGCGGTTCTCCACGCGGCGCGAGCGCGCGTCGCTGATCGGCACGCGGAAGCCCGTGGTGCGGTTGTCGTAGCCCCAATGCAGGCTGATCGGCGCCGAGATCTCGCGCGTGAAGCGCCGGTACGCGTTGACGTTCGGGGCGAACAGCGCGATCAGCAACGGCACGTACTTCTGCAGCCCGCCGATGAAGTGCAGCAGTTCGGGCGCGTCGCCGCCGTCGTCGCGTCCGAAGATGTTGCTCCCGTCCCCGAGCCGCAGGATGCTCTGGTGGATATGCATCGCGCTGCCCGGCTCCTTGGCCATCGGGCGCGACATGAACGTGGCATAGACGTTGTGCCTGAGCGCCGTCTCGCGCATCGTGCGCTTGAAGGTGAACACCTGGTCGGCGAGCTCCAGCGCATCGCCGTGCAGGAAGTTCACCTCGAGCTGCGCGGCGCCGGCCTCGTGGATCAGCGTGTCGACGTCGAGCTTCTGCGCCTCGCAGAAGTCGTACATGTCCTCGATGATCGGGTCGAACTCGTTGACCGCGTCGATGCTGTAGGACTGGCGCGCCGACTCGGGGCGCCCGGAGCGGCCCAGCGGCGGCTCCAGCTCGTAGTCCGGGTCGGCGTTCTTCTTGACCAGGTAGAACTCCACCTCGGGGGCGACCACCGGCCGCAGCCCGTCACGCTCGTAGAGTTCCAGCACGCGGCGCAGCACGTTGCGCGTGGCCAGCGGATGCGGGCGGCCTTCCATGTCGTGGCAGTCGTGGATGATCTGCGCGGTGGCGTCGTTGGCCCACGGCACCAGCCGCATCGTGTTCGGGTCCGGACGCAGCACCATGTCGCGGTCGCGCGGGTCCAGCAGCTCCCAGTAGTCGTCCGGGTAGTCGCCGTTGACCGCCTGCGCGAGGATGCCCTCGGGCAGGCGCTGGTTCTCCTGCTTGATGAACTTGTCGGCCGGCACGAACTTGCCACGCGCGTTGCCGGTCATGTCGGGCACCAGCACCTCGACCTCGGTGATGCGGTTCTCGAGCAGCCAGTTGCGGATGGTTTCCATGGGGTTCACCTGCGCACCGCCGCGTGCAGGCCGGGACCGGCGACACGCTTGCAGGCGGCAATAACTCGAATTAATATTCGCATGTAATCGAATTATTGTTCAGTTTATCGATGACCCGCGGTGATTGCAAGCGGGCCCGCCGAGGACGCCCGATGAGCAGCGCCGGACACGTTTCCTCCTGGTACGCGGCCAGTGCGCACGAAGCCCCCGAGCTGCCCCCGCTGTGCGGCAGCGCCCGCGCGGACGTGTGCGTGGTCGGCGGCGGCTACACCGGGTTGTCGACGGCGCTGCACCTGGCCGAGCGCGGCGCCGACGTGGTGCTGCTGGAGGCCGAGCGCATCGGCTGGGGCGCCTCGGGGCGCAATGGCGGTCACGTGGGTACCGGCCAGCGCCGCGCGCAGAGCGAACTGGAGCAGCGTCTCGGCACCGGCCACGCGCGCGTGCTGTGGGACCTGGGACTCGAGGCCGTCGCGCTGGTACGCGCGCTGATCGAGCGCCACCGCATCGACTGCGAGACCGGCAGCGGCATCCTGCACACGGCCTGGAAGGCCTCCGACGACGAGGCGCTGCGGCGCGAGGCGGCGCATCTGCAGCAGCGGTACGGCTACACGGCCTGTCGCCACGTGGAGCGCGCGGAGACCGCGCGGCTGTGCGGCAGCGAGGTGTTCCGCGGCGGCCTGCTCGACGCGGGTTCGCTGCACCTGCATCCGCTGAACTACGCGCTGGGGCTGGCCGCGGCGGCACGCGGCGCGGGCGCCCGCCTGTACGAACACTCGCGCGTGACCGGCTACCGGCGCGGCCGCGGCGTGAACGTCCGCACCGCGCAGGGCAGCGTGCAGGCCGACCGCCTGGTGCTTGCCTGCAACGGCTACCTCGGACACCTCGAGCCGCGTATCGCCGGGCTGATCATGCCGATCAACAATTTCATGATCGCCACCGAGCCGCTCGACGAGGCGACCGCCGATGCGATCGATCCACAGCGACTCGCGATCCAGGACTCGCGTTTCGTGATCGATTACTGGCGGCTGTCGGCCGACCGGAGGCTGCTGTTCGGCGGCGGCGAGAACTACCGCTCCGGCTTCCCGCCCGACATCGCCTCGCTGGTGCGCCGGCGCATGCTCGGGATCTACCCTGCGCTGGCCGACCGGCGCATCGATCACGCCTGGGGCGGCACGCTGGCGATCACGCTGGGACGCCTGCCGGCGTTCGGCCGCCTGGCGCCGGAGATCCTCTACGCACTCGGTTACTCCGGTCACGGCGTGCCGACCGCTACCCTGGCCGGCAAACTGCTCGCCGGCGCCATCACGGCCGAGGCCGCCGGCTTCGACGCCTTCGCGAAGATCCCGCAGCGACGCTTTCCGGGTGGCACGCTGCTGCGCTACCCGGGCATGGTGCTCGGCTTGCTCTACTACGCGCTGCGCGACCGCCTGTGAGCGCACGCGGCAGCGCGCTGGCGCCCGCGCGGCATGGTGGCTAGAATGCGCCGCCCGCCCGAGCGCGCGCCAGCAGCGAGGAGATCCCGCACCACGATGAGCAGCACGACCGGGAGCGCCAGTGCCGCAACGGGTGGCGAGCGCCTGCTGCCGCGCCGCGAGCCGCTGCAGCGGCGCTCGGTGGAGCGCGCACAGCGCATCCTCGACGTCACCGCGGCGCTGCTCGACGACGTGGGCTTCGACGCGCTGACCACGATCCTGATCGCGCGTGCGGCCGGGATCTCGGTCGGCACGCTGTACCACTACTTCCCGAACAAGCACGCGATCATGTGCGCGCTGGCCGAGCGCTGGCTGCGCGAGGTCGAAGCCTCGCTCGACGAGATCGAGCGCTGGCGCCTCGACGCGCTGCCGCTGGCGGAATTCGTCGAGCGGGTGGTCGAGCGCCAGCTCGCGGTGTATCGGGCGCAGCAGGGCATACTGCACCTGGTGCAGGCGATGTTCTCGGTGCCGGAGTTGCGCGGACTCGACCAGCGCCACGACGAACTGGTGATCGCGCGCATGACGGCCGCTTTCGCGCGCCTCGGCCTGCGCGGCACGGCCAACGAACTCGGGCGCATCGCCCGCGCGTGGCTCGAGCTCACGCACGCGCTGCTGCTCGTGGTGGTAAACCAGAACGGCGTGCGCGCCAGGCGCACGCTCGCCGACCTCAAGCGGCTCGCACTGTGCCTGCTGCAGCCCTACCAGGACGACGGAGAGGAGTCGTGAAACAGGTGTTCGTGATCCGCAGCCAGCACCAGCACTACCTCGGGCGCCACCACGAGTGGGTCGACGGCAGCCGCCCGACGGCGCTGTTCCGCACGCCGCACCGCGACGTGGCGGTGAACGAACTGTTCGAGGTGAACGTGAAGGACTTCGCGCTGCGCGCGGAGATCCTCGCCTGCGAGACCGACGAACGCGGACTGCCGGTGGTGGAGGTGCTCAACCCGATCGCGGATGCCGCGCCGGAGGCCGCAACCGCCACCGGCGAGGACGGCGCGCCACCGGCAGCTTGAAACTTCGCCTGCCACGCCCCATCTAAGGCGCGTGGACACCATTTCCCACGAGGTACCGATCACATGATGCGCATAGGGTTGTTCCTGCTGACGAACCTGGCGGTGCTGCTGCTCGCCAGCGTCACGCTGAAGCTGCTCGGCTTCGATTCGTTCATGGCCGCCAACGGCGTGGACCTGAACCTGCAGGCGCTGCTGGTGTTCTGCGCCGTGTTCGGCATGAGCGGCTCGCTGGTCTCGCTGTTCCTGTCGAAGTGGATGGCCAGGCGCGCCACCGGCACCCGCGTGATCGAGCAGCCGCGCACCCGCGAGGAACAATGGCTGGTACGGACGGTGACCGAACTCGCGCGCGACGCCGGGATCGGCACGCCCGAGATCGGGATCTTTCCGTCGCCGGCATCGAACGCCTTCGCCACCGGCTGGAACCGCAACGCCGCGCTGGTGGCAGTCAGCGATGGCCTGCTCGCGCGTTTCCGTCCGGAGGAAGCGCGCGCGGTGCTCGCGCACGAGATCGGCCACGTCGCCAACGGCGACATGGTCACGCTGGCGCTGATCCAGGGCGTGGTGAACACTTTCGTGATGTTCTTCGCGCGCGTGATCGGTCACACGGTCGACCGCGTGGTGTTCAAGACCGAGCGCGGCCACGGTATCGGCTTCTACCTGACGACCATCGTCGCCGAGATCGTGCTGGGCGTGCTCGCCTCGATGATCGTGATGTGGTTCAGTCGCCGGCGCGAGTTCCGCGCCGACGCGGCCGGTGCGCACCTGGGCGGGCGCAATGCGATGATCGCCGCGCTCGAACGGCTGAAGGCCGAACAGGACCTGCCGAAGCAGATGCCCGAGACGCTGACCGCCTTCGGCATCAGCGGCGACCTCAAGCAGGGACTGATGGCGCTGCTGCGCACGCACCCGCCGCTCGACGAGCGCATCGCCGCGCTGCGCAACGGCGCCTGATCCGATGGTACGCATCGCACTCGGCGCGCGCGCCACGCTGCTCCTGATCGCAATCGTACTGGTCTTCGCGCCGGCGCCCCGCGCCGAGCAGGCCAGGCAGTCCACCGCGCCGATCGTCGGCTACGACGCGCGCTTCCACCCGGTGCTGTCGAAGGCCGGGATGGTGGTCAGCGCCGATACCATCGCCAGCCGCGTCGGTGCGCACATCCTCGCCGCCGGGGGCAACGCGGTCGACGCCGCGGTGGCCACCGGCTTCGCGCTCGCGGTCACGTACCCGCAGGCCGGCAACATCGGTGGCGGCGGCTTCATGCTGGTCCACCTGGCGAAGGAAGGCCGCACGGTCGCGATCGACTACCGCGAAGTCGCGCCGCGCGCGGCGCGCCCCGACATGTTCCTCGACGAGCACGGCGCGGTTGCCGACGGCCGCTCGCAGCGCACGCATCTGGCCTCCGGCGTGCCGGGCACGGTGGCCGGACTGCTGCTCGCACACCAGAAGTACGGCCACCTCGACCGCGCCACCGTGATGCGCCCGGCGATCGACCTCGCCCACCACGGCTTCCCGGTGAGCTTCGCGCTCGCGAACACGCTCGCCAGTCCCTGGGGCCAACGCCTGCTCGCGAACCCGGCCGCCGCGCACTACCTGTTCCGCCCCGACGGCTCGCCGTGGGAGCCCGGCGAGATCCTGCGCCAGCGCGACCTGGCGTGGACGCTGACCCAGATCGCCGACCGTGGCGTGGCCGGGTTCTACGAGGGACCGGTCGCCGAGCGGCTGGTCGCCGAGATGAAGCGCGGCGGCGGCCTGATCACGCACGAGGACCTGGCGGCCTACCGTGCCGTCGAGCGCGAACCCGTGCGCGGCACCTTCCACGGCTACGAGATCGTGTCGATGCCGCCGCCCTCCTCGGGCGGGGTGCACCTGGTGCAGATGCTGAACGTGCTCGCAGGCTTTCCGCTGCGCGAACTGCAACTGAACAGCGCCGCGTACATCCACGTGCTCGCCGAGACGATGAAACGCGCCTACGCGGACCGCAGCCGCCACCTCGGCGATCCGGACTTCCACCGGGTACCGGTCGCGGAGCTGACCTCGCCGCAGTACGCGCGCACGATCCGCGCGGCGATCGACCCGCGGCGCGCCACGCCCGCGGCCGAGATCCGCCCGGTGACCGGGTTTCCGCGCGAAAGCACCGAGACCACGCACTACTCGGTGGTCGACGCGGACGGCAACATGGTGTCGAACACCTACACGCTGAACTTCTCGTTCGGCAACGGCATCGCGGTGCCGGGAGCGGGCTTCTTCCTGAACAACGAGATGGACGACTTCGCGGTCGCGCCGGGGGTGGCGAACGCCTTCGGACTGACCGGCGACGAGGCCAACGCGATCGCCGCCGGCAAGCGTCCGCTGTCCTCGATGACCCCGACCATCGTGCTGCGCGACGGCCGGCCGTTGCTGGCCACCGGCGCCCCCGGCGGGCCGCGCATCATCACGGTGGTGCTGCAGATCCTGCTGAACACGCTGGTGTTCGACATGAACATCGCCGATGCGAGCGCGCAGCCGCGCGTGCACCACCAGTGGCTGCCCGACGAACTGTACCTGGAACCGGGGATCAGCCCCGACACGTCCGCGCTGCTGGTGGGCCTGGGTCACACCATTGGCCCCGCCGGGCCGTTGTTCGGCAATGCCCAGTCGCTGGTCTACCGCGACGGGATCATGCACGGCGCCAGCGACACACGCCGCCCGGGCGGCGGCGTGGCGGTGGTGGAGGATGTGCAGAACGCGGCGGAGCTGCGCAAGAAACTGCAGCCGCGCTAGTCCGTGGCGAGCACGGACGGCGCGACCACGATGCCGTTGGCGTCGGCGTAGAGGTACTCGCCGGGGATGAAGTCCACCCCGGCGAAGCGCAGCGCGACGTCGCGGTCCCCGATGCCGCGCTTCCCGGTCTTGAGCGGGATCGCACCCAGCGCCTTCACGCCGAGGTTCAGGCGTGCGAGCGTCTCGACGTCGCGCACGGCGCCGAACACCACGATGCCTTCCCAGCCGTTGGCGCTCGCCTTCTCCGCGAGCTGGTCGCCCAGCAGCGAACGGCGCAGCGAACCGCCCCCGTCGATCACCAGCACGCAGCCGCGACCCGGTTCGGCGACCAGGTCGCGAACCAGCGAGTTGTCCTCGTGGCACTTGATGGTGACGATGCGGCCGTCGAAGGCGTGACGGCCGCCGAAGTCACGGAACAGCGGCTCGGCAACCCGCACCAGCGCGGGATGCCGATCGCAGATATCGCAGGTGCTCGGACTCATGCTGCCCCCGCCCTCAGTGGCTCGAGACCACCGTGAACTGCTCTTCCTCGGTGGAACCCGTCAACGCCGTGACCGAGGAGGTGCCGCCCTGGATGCAGGTCGTGACCTGGTCGAAGTAACCGGTGCCCACTTCCTGCTGGTGGCTCACGAAGGTGTAGCCGCGCCCGGCGGCCGCGAACTCCTTTTCCTGCAGCTCGACATAGGAGGTCATGCCGTTGCGCGCGTAGCCGTAGGCGAGTTCGAACATGTTGTACCACATGCTGTGGATACCGGCGAGCGTGATGAACTGATACTTGTAGCCCATCGCGCCGAGCTCGCGCTGGAACTTCGCGATCGTCGCGTCGTCGAGGTTCTTCTTCCAGTTGAACGACGGCGAGCAGTTGTAGGCGAGCAACTGGTCCGGATACTCGCGGCGGATCGCCTCGGCGAACTGGCGCGCCTCGGCGAGGTCCGGCTTCGCCGTCTCGCACCAGATCAGGTCCGCGTACGGCGCGTACGCCAGACCGCGGCTGATCGCCTGCTCGATGCCGGCGCGTACGTTGTAGAAGCCCTCGGCGGTGCGCTCGCCGGTGACGAAGGGTCTGTCGTTGTCGTCGTGGTCGCTGGTCAGCAGCGTGGCGGCGTTGGCGTCGGTGCGCGCGAGCACGATGGTCGAGGTGCCGCAGACGTCGGCCGCCAGCCGTGCCGCGATCAGCTTCTGCACCGCCTCCTGCGTCGGCACCAGCACCTTGCCGCCCATGTGGCCGCACTTCTTGACCGAGGCGAGCTGGTCCTCGAAGTGCACCCCGGCCGCACCGGCCTCGATCATCGCCTTCATCAGCTCGAAGGCGTTCAGCACGCCGCCGAAGCCCGCCTCGGCGTCGGCGACGATCGGCGCGAAGTAATCGACGTACTTCGGGTCGCCGGGAGCGATGTTGCTCGCCCACTGGATCTGGTCGGCGCGGCGGAACGCATTGTTGATGCGCCGCACCACCGCCGGCACCGAGTCCACCGGGTACAGCGACTGGTCCGGATACATCGTCTGCGCCGAGTTGTTGTCGGCCGCGACCTGCCAGCCCGACAGGTAGATCGCCTTCACGCCGGCCTTGACCTGCTGCACCGCCTGCCCGCCGGTCAGCGCGCCCAGGCAATTGATGTAGTCCTCGTCGTGGATGTAGTTCCACAGCTTCTGCGCGCCGAGCTCGGCCAGCGTGTGCTGCGGTTGCAGCGAACCGCGCAGGTGCACCACGTCGGAGGCCGTGTAGCCGCGCTTGATGCCCTTCCAGCGCGGGTTCTCGGCCCAGTCCTTCTCCAGCAGGGCAATCTGCTCGGCGCGGGTGGAGGTGTGAATGCTCATCGGATCGGCTCCCTGGGGACAAAAGATGGACAGAGTGTAAGGATCGCGGCAGAATCGATCCAATTTATCGTTTCTATCCCGGGCATTCTTGATATGAATATCGAAAGGATCGACCTCAACCTGCTCGTCTACCTCGACGTGCTGCTGCGCGAACGCAACGTGACGCGCGCGGCGAGCTACCTCGGGATCACGCAGCCGGCGATGAGCAACGGCCTGCGCCGCCTGCGCGAACTGTTCGACGACGCGCTGCTGGTACGCACCAGCGAGGGCATGACGCCGACCGAGCGCGCACTGGAACTGCAGCCGGTGGTGCGCAGCGTGCTCGCCGCGGTCGAGCGCGCGGTGCAACCGAAGAAGGCCTTCGATCCCGCGCAGTCGACCCGCGTGTTCCGCATCATGGCCAGCGACTACGCCGAATCGACGCTGGTTCCGGCCGTGCTCGCACGGCTGCAGCACGAGGCTCCCGCGGTGGCGCTCGACATCATGACCCCGAGCGACGTGAGCTACCTGAACGTCGAGCAGGGCAAGGTCGACATGGTGATCAACCGCTTCGACTCGATGCCGCAGTCCTTCCACCAGACCACGGTGTGGCAGGACGGCTTCTCCTGCCTGTTGAGCGTCGACAACCCGCTGCTGCGCGGTTTCAGCCTCGAGTCCTACCTGCAGGCGCAGCACGTGTGGGTCAGCAAGACCGGCATGGGGGTCGGGGTCGGCGTTGACCCGAGCGCGGTGCAGGACCTCGGCTGGGTGGACGAGGCGCTGGCGCGCCTCGGGCGCAAGCGCCGCATCACCGTGTTCACGCGCCACTACCAGGTGGCGGTATTGCTCGCGCGCCAGCCGCACCTGGTGGTCACCGTCCCGAGCAAGCTCGCGCTGCTGATGCGCGACGACCCGCGCGTGGCCATCGAGCAGCCCCCGTTCGAGATCCCGCCGTTCGAGCTCAAGATGGCCTGGAGCCCGCTGCTGCAGCGCAACCCCGGGCACCAGTGGCTGCGGCGCCTGATCACCGAGGTCGCGCGCGGAATCGACGAACAGAACCCGGTATGAGCAATAATTCATGTCGTGAATACCGGGAATCATTCCCATAACTCAGCGACACCGGCATCGCTTCCCTACAATCCGGCCCTCGCGAACCCCACAGGAGCCCCGCCATGAGCGAACGCATCGAACGCCACGGACTGCGAATCGCACGCGTGCTGCACGATCTGGTGGTCGAGGAGATGCTGCCCGGCACGGGCGTCGACGCCGATCGGCTGTGGCGGGCACTGGCCGGCATCGTGCGCGAGTTCGCGCCGCGCACCCGGGCGCTGCTCGCGCGCCGTGACGAGTTGCAGGCGCAGATCGACGCCTGGCATCGCGCGCATCCGGGACCGGACTTCGACCGCGCCGCATACCAGGCCTTCCTCGAGCGCATCGGCTACCTGTTGCCCGAGGGCGAGGACTTCACGATCACCACCAGCGGCGTGGACGAGGAGATCGCGCGCGTCGCCGGCCCGCAACTGGTGGTGCCGGTGATGAACGCGCGCTACGCGCTGAACGCCGCCAACGCGCGCTGGGGCAGCCTCTACGATGCGCTCTACGGCACCGACGCGGTTCCCGAGGACGACGGCGCCACGCGCGCCGGCGCCTACAACCCGCTGCGCGGCGCGCGTGTGATCGCCTTCGCGAAGCGTTTTCT
The DNA here is from genome assembly GCA_022072145.1 of Pseudomonadales bacterium. GTDB lineage: Bacteria > Pseudomonadota > Gammaproteobacteria > Pseudomonadales > UBA5518 > UBA5518. Next base: position 63,370 of record JAJVIG010000022.1, on the reverse strand, counting down.
GGACCAGGCAGTGCCGCTCGCGCAAGGTTCGTGGAGCGAGGTGAGCGGTTTTCGGGTACAGGACGGCGTGCTGCTCGTCGAGCGCCCCGGCTCGCCCACCACGCTCGCCGATCCGATGCGCTGCGCGGGTTTCCGCGGCGATGCGCTCGCCCCCTCGGAAGTTCTGCTGCGCAACCACGGCCTGCACATCGAGGTCCGCATCGATCGCTCGCACCCGATCGGGCGCGACGATCCGGCGGGCATCCGTGACGTGGTGCTGGAGTCCGCGCTGACCACGATCCAGGACTGCGAGGACTCGGTGGCGGCGGTCGACGCCGCCGACAAGGCCACCGTCTACCGCAACTGGCTGGGGCTGATGAAGGGCGATCTCGCCGAGTCGTTCGAGAAGGGCGGCCGCACGCTGCGGCGCACGCTGAATCCGGACCGCGAGTACACCACGCCCGCGGGAGGCACGCTGACGCTGCCCGGACGCGCCCTGATGCTGGTGCGCAACGTCGGGCACCTGATGACCACCGACGCGGTACTCGACACCGACGGCGCCGAGATCCCCGAGGGAATCCTCGACGGCGTGCTGACCACGCTGGCCGCCCTGCACGACCTGCGTCGCGCCTCCGGGCCGCGCAATTCGCGCGCCGGCAGCATCTACATCGTCAAACCCAAGATGCACGGACCCGACGAGGTGGCGCTCGCCTGCGCGCTGTTCGGCGCCATCGAGGACGCGCTCGGCCTGGCGCGCGACACGCTGAAGATCGGCATCATGGACGAGGAACGGCGCACCACGCTCAACCTCAAGGAGTGCATCCGCGCGGCACGCTCGCGCGTGATCTTCATCAATACCGGCTTCCTCGACCGCACCGGCGACGAGATCCATACCAGCATGGAAGCCGGAGCGATGGTGCGCAAGGACGCAATGAAGAACGAGCGCTGGATCCACGCCTACGAGGACCGCAACGTCGACGTGGGACTGGCGGCAGGCTTCACGGGCCGCGCACAGGTCGGCAAGGGCATGTGGGCCAAGCCCGACGAGATGTCGCAGATGCTGCAAAGCAAGATCGCGCACCCGCTGGCCGGAGCGAACTGCGCGTGGGTGCCCTCGCCCACCGCCGCGACGCTGCACGCGCTGCACTACCACCAGGTCGACGTGGCCGCGCGCCAGCGCGAGCTCGCGGCACGCACCCCGGCGCGGCGTGAGGACATCCTGGAGATCCCGCTGCTGCGCGAGCGCGCCTCGCTCGACGCCGCGGCCATCCAGCAGGAACTCGACAACAACGCGCAGGGCATCCTCGGCTACGTGGTGCGCTGGATCGACCAGGGCGTGGGTTGCTCGAAGGTGCCCGACATCGCCGATGTCGGCCTGATGGAGGACCGCGCGACGCTGCGCATCTCGAGCCAGCACATCGCCAACTGGCTGCACCACGGGATCTGCAGCGCCGGACAGGTGCGGGCGACGATGCAGCGCATGGCCGCGGTGGTCGACGCCCAGAACGCCGGTGACCCGCTGTACCGCCCGATGGCGCCGGACTTCGATACCAGCATCGCGTTCCGCGCCGCCTGCGACCTCGTGCTCGAGGGCCGCGCACAGCCGAACGGCTACACCGAACCGCTGCTGCACCGCCACCGCCGCGCACGCAAGGCGCTGGCGGCTGATTGAGCACCTACGGTGCGGGAATGTCGCCGGCGCGGATCGCCATGTCGTAGGTGAAGGCGGTATCGGCCTCGCCGCGGTCGAAGCGCGCGCGGCGACGGTACGGGAAGGTATCGAAGATGTAGCCGGCGCCGATCGCGTCCTGCAGCCGTTGCCAGTAGCGGTAGTCGTAGAGGTCCGCGTGCTGCGCCTCGAAGGCGGCCCTGGCGCGCGGATTGCCCGAGAAGAACAGCCGGAACTCCTCCGGGAACACGTCGTTCTCGGCCACCGTGTACCACGGGCCCGCCGCCAGCTCGTCGGCCTCGTCACGCGGTTCGGGGATCCTGCGGAAGCGGCAGTCGGTCAGCGCGCAGATCTCGTCGTAGTCGTAGAACACCACCCGGCCGTGGCGCGTCACGCCGAAGTTCTTCAGCAGCATGTCGCCCGGGAAGATGTTCGCCGCCGCCATCTGCTTGATCGCGTTGCCGTACTCGTCCATCGCGTCGAAGATCTCGGCGTCGCCGGCGTCGCGCAGGAACAGGTTCAGCGGCACCATGCGGCGCTCGACGTAGAGGTGGCGGATCATGATCCACTTGTCGTCCATCCACACCTTCGACGGCGCGACCCGCAGCAGTTCCTCGATCAGCTCGGGGGCGAAGCGGTTGCGGTAGAACAGGAAGTTCTTGTACTCCTGCGTGTCGGCCATGCGGCCGGCGCGATCGGCGCGCGAGACGAAGCGGTACTTCTCGCGCACGATCTCCTCGGTGACCTGTTTCGGCGGATCGAAACGGTCCTTGATGACCTTGAACACCACGCCGTAGGACGGCAGCGTGAACACCGTCATCACCATGCCGCGGATGCCGGGGGCGATCGCGTAGAGGTCGTCGCTCCCGCGCATGTGCCCGATGATGTCGCGGTAGAACTCGGTCTTGCCGTGCTTGTTGAAGCCGATCGAGTTGTACAGCTCGGCCGAGGTCTTGTGCGGCATCAACGAGCCGAGGAAACGCACGTAGCGCGACGGGATCGGCGCGTCGACCATGAAGTACGAGCGCGTGAAGCTGAACACGATGCTCGCGCCGTCCTGGTCGTGGATCACGGTATCGACGTAGATGCCGCCGCGCTCGTTGTTCAGGCACGGCAGGATCAGCGGGATCACGCCTTCACGATGGCTGGCGCGCCCGACGATGTAGGCGGCCTTGTTGCGGTAGAACACCGACTCGAGCATCTCGACGCGCAGGTCGCGCAGCGGGCAGTCCAGCCCCGGCAGCAGCTCGCCCTCGAGGCGATCGACGATGTGGCGCACGTCGCGGCGCTTGTCCTCCCACGGCACGGTGAAGGCGAAATCGTCGAGCACGCGCGAGACCAGTTCCACCAGCCCGTCGCGCAGGTCGTAGCGCACGTAGATGCTGTAGTCGGGCAGCGGGCGCGAATCGGTCGGCTGCGAGGAGGTGACGAAGGTGTAGCGGTCGTGGATCGGAAAGTGCTCGTGGATGCGGCAGTAGATGCTGTTGAAGAAGGTCTCCGCGATCTCGTAGTTCGCGTGGCTGGCGACCAGCTGCGCGTAGGCCTCGCGCGCGTCGTGCCACAGGTCCAGGTCCGCGAGGTCGCGGCTGGTAACCTCGCGCACCAGCCGCGCGACCCGCCCGACCATGCTCTTGTAGAGGTCGATGCGCTCGGTGCTCGCCTCGTGAACCCCGCGCCAGTTGGCGGTCTCGAAGCGCCGCTTCGCGCCCAGCGTGATGTTCTGGTACTCGGCGAAGTACGACTCGAAGCCGTTCAGTATGGTGCGCGCCACGCGGCGCGCCGGCGCCGAGAGCTTGCTGCTCTGCTCCCTGTCCATCGGCGCCCTACCAGCTGTAGCGCGCCTCGACGCCCCAGGTGAGCGGGTCGAGTATGCCTACGTGGGTGGTGCCGAAGACCGAGCGCGTGATCGAGCGCACCCCCGAGATCAGTTCGCGATCGAGCAGGTTCTGCCCCCACAGCGCGACCTCGTAGTGCGCGTCCTCGCTGATCCACGAGACACGCGCGTTCAGCAGCTTGGAGTCGTCGAGGTAGTGCGGCAGGCCGCGCAGTTCCGGGAAGAAGTTCGGATCGTCCGGGTCCACCGTGTTCTCGGCGAACACGTAGTCCACGTGCACCAGCAACTCGCCGAGCGGTATCACCGGCGCCCAGTCGAGCTTCAGCGTGTAGTTCGTGGCGGTATCGCCCGAATCGTTGAGGTCGGTGAGTTGTGCGTCGGCGTCGTAGAAGCTCGCCGAACTCGTTTCGTCCTCGCGCACCGTGGTCAGCGCGCCGAGGCGCAGCGTGTCGGTGACCAGCCAGTCGAGCGTGATCTCGAAGCCGCGGTTGCGGTTGTCGACGTTGATCACGGTCGGGATCGCGTTCGCGTCACCGGGCCGACGCGACTCGACCGAGGTCTGGCGACCGTCGACCTCGAGCTCGAACAGTGCGAACTGCACCCGCAGCCGGCCCGTGAACAGGTCGCCCTTCAGGCCGAGTTCGATCATTTCCGACTCCTCCGGCTCCAGCGGCGCGACCGCGGTGCCGATCTGCAGCGAGTCGAAGCCACCCGACTTGTAGCCGGTGGAATAGCTGAGGTAGGCCATGAAATCGTCGCTCAACGCGTACTGAGCCACCGCGCGGCCGGTCACCTCGTTCCAGCTGTCGCGCGCGACCAGCGGCGTCGTGTAGGCCGAGACGAACGGTGCGTCGGGCACGAAGATCTGGTTGCTCACGCCGGCGCGCAGCCCCGTGAAGCTGGTCGGCGGGTAAAGCCACGAGAACTCCTTCTCGTCCTCGCTGTAGCGCAGCCCGCCGATCAGGTCGAGCCGCCCGGTCGCATGCCATGCCAGGTCGCCGTAGATGCCCCGGTTGGTGAACTCGCCCTCGTTCTGGATCGCCTCGGTCCACTCGCGGCCACGGAACGAGGGGCCGAATACCATCGGCTCGCCGAGCGCGCCGGCGACGGTGTCGTACCAGAAGTCGCCGGTCGAGGCGATGTCGTCGCCCGTGACCGGAATGCCGAACAGGTTCAGCGCGGAGGCGAACTCGGCCGGATTCCAGATGTGGTCGAGCGACAGACCCAGGTCACCGTTCAGCTGGTTCGTGACCAGGCGCGCGATCGACTCGCCGAGCGCGTTGGCGTCGGTGCTCTGGAAGGTGTTCTCGCGGCTATAGTTGGCGCCGAACACGGCATCGAAGCGCTCGTCGGCGAAGTTGAACTGGATCTCCGAATAGAAGATGTCGGAGTCCTCGCGGTTGTTGGTGTCGAAATAGCGCGTCGGGTCGGCGGTGCCGTCCTCGTCCTGGCGGTTGGTGGTCTCCCACTCGCGGTAGGCGAGCGTCGCCCGCGCGCTCCAGCGCTGGTCGAACTCGTGCCGCAGCTTGCCCGTGATGCCGTACATGTCGCGCGTTTCCTCGGCGTGGCGCACGTCGTTCTCGTACTTGCCGGCGAAGGGGTCACGCCCGTACCCGTACGGACTGATGCCGATCGCCATCGTCGGCGACTGGTCGAAGCGGTCGCCGTCCCAGGCGAGATAGACCTGCGTCGAGTCCGCCGCTTGCCACGCCGCCGCGATGCGCAGCGCCGTGTTGTCGCGGTCGCCCGCCTGCGCGGCCGACGGGCCCACGTTGTCGGCGATGCCGTCGCGGCGGTTCGACAGCGCATTGACGCGCACCGCGAGATCGTTCCCGAGCGGCACGTTCGCCATGCCTTCCACGCGCAGCAGGTCGTAGTTGCCCGCCCGCAGGTTCACGAAGCCCTCGAAGACATCGGTCGGCGCGCGCGGCACCATGCTGATCACACCGACCGCCGCGTTGCGCCCGAACAGCGTTCCCTGCGGCCCCATCAGCACCTCGACGCGCTCCATGTCGGCGAAGGCGACCGTGGTCGCTGCGCGCGGCAGGTAGACCCCGTCGTAGAACGTCGCCACCGAGGGATCGCCGCCGGTGGAGATGTTGGGGCTCGAGATCCCGCGCACGTTGTAGCTCTGCTGCGTGAAGGTCTCGCCATCGGCCTCGAAGCCGGGGATGAAGTCGTCGATCTGCTGCAGCGTCAGCGCGCCGGTGTTCACGATGTCACGGCTGGTGAAGGTGCCGACCGCGACCGGAACGTCGAGCGACTGCTGCTCGCGCCGCTGCGCGGTGACGATGATCTCCTCGAGGTCGATGCGCGAAGCCTTCGGCTGTGCCGCCGCGGGAACGGCGACGGCGAGACCCAGCAGCGCCGGCGCGGCCAGCAGCGCGCCCGGCACTATGCCTGTCGAACGATGGCGAACCCTGATGTCCATGTCTTCCCTCTCTTGTGGTGGCGATTATTGTCACGGGAACGGTTCGATCCGGACGTCACGCTCGCGGGGAACGCAACGTGATGATGGTAGCATCGCCCTCGTGGGCGGTCAGCACGCAACGGAGGAACGCGACGATGGAACGGTCTGCGGCGGGAACACGGCTGCTCGATTGCATGCGGCGCGCGGCGGACGCTGGGCTGTCGCGCGGCAGCGCCGGCAACGCCTCCATGCGCTGCGCCGCGGGGATGTGGATCACGCCGAGCGGGATCGAACCGCAGGTGATGCAGGCGACCGACACCGTCACGCTGGACCTGCAGGGGCGCGTGCTCGAGGGCACCCTGCGACCCTCCAGCGAATGGCCGATGCACGCGGCGATCTACCGCGAGCACCCCGACGCACTGGCGATCGTGCACTGCCACTCGCGCCACGCGACCGCGCTCGCCTGCTGCGGGCGCGCAATCCCGGCCTTTCACTACATGGTCGCGGTCGCCGGCGGGGAGTCGATACGCTGCGCCCCGTATGCGCTGTTCGGCAGCACGGAACTGGCCACGCACGCGCTGCGCGCGCTCGAGGGGCGGCGCGCCTGCCTGCTCGCCAACCACGGGCAGCTCGCGCTGGGCGCCACGCCGGAGGCGGCGCTCGCGCTGGCGATCGAGGTCGAGGAACTGGCGGCGCAGTACGTCGCCGCGCTGGCGGCCGGCGAACCGCGGCTGCTCGACGCCGCGCAGATGGCGGCGGTGGTCGCGCGTTTCGCGGACTACGGACCCGGCCGCGGCGATCAGCCCGTGCAGTCGGGCAGCCGCAGCTCCTGCGACGGACGGATCGTGTAGCGCGGCGCGCGGATGTTGTTGGCGCGCGCGATCGCCTCCGGACTCGCGCAACCGTGCCGGCGCGCGATGCTGGCCAGCGTGTCGCCCTTGCGCACCACGTACTGCTTCCCGCCACCGTTCGAGACCCCGCCCGGCTGGCGTGCGTCCTGCAGCAGTGCCGCGAGCTCGGCCATGCGTCCGTCCACGCACTGGGCCTGGTAAACCGGGACCAGCCGCGCCGGCAGCGCCACGCTCGCGCCGGCCGGCAGCCGCCGCTCCGGATTCACGCGCGGGTTCAGGTTGCGCAGTGTGCGGAACCAGCCGTCGCGGCTGCCCGCCTGCCCCAGGCAGATCGTCAGCTCGCCGAGCGTCATCGCCTGCGCAAGACGCACCTCTCCGGGGGAGCCGTCGACGCTTGGGAATTCCAGCCCGTAGTCCTCCGGATGCAGGAACAGCCACGCCGCCGCGAGCACATACGGCACGTACTCGCGGGTCTCGCGCGGCAACTGCGTGAAGACGCCGGCCGACCAGAAGCTCCGCCCGCGCGACTGCGCGGCGAGGCGGCGCATGCGGCCCTCGCCACCGTTGTACGCGGCGAGCGCCATCTCGAGATTGTTGTTCAGGTGGCGGAACTGCTCCTGCAGGTACGCAACGTTGGCCTGCGCCGCCGCGGCCGGGTCGTAGCGGGTGTCGAAGCCGCTGGAATTGTTCAGCCCGAAACGCAGGCCGGTGTGGTACATGAACTGCAGCGGGCCGGCCGCGCCCGCGGGCGATACCGCGTGCACCTTGCCGCCGGACTCCTTGGCCAGGATGCCGAACAGCAGCGCCTCGGGCAGCCCCGCCTTCTCGTAGGCCGGCCACATCTGGTGGCGCAGGTACGCGTAGTTCTCCCACGCGTCGACCAGATTCGGTCGCATCCACGTGAGCCAGTCGTGCAGCGCGGCCTTGACCGGGCCGTTGACGCGGATCACCTTCGCGAGGTCGTGCCCGTGCAGCAGGTTCACGCTGCGCGCCGCTTCGGGGACGTCGTCGCTCAGCATGCGCGCCTCGCCCTGCAGGCCCGGCGACACGCCGGCGAAGCCCTCGGCGTCGCCGGTCAGCACCGAACTGCGCAGCGACAGCAGGTTGCCGTAGGCCGCCATGAAGCGCTGCGGTTCGCAGCCGGGCGTGCTCACGCAGGCGTTGCCGCCCGCGGCCAGTGCGGCGCTGGCGCGCTCCATGCGCTCGCGCCCACCGTCGACATCGCCTTCGCGCAGGCGCTGCAATCCCTCGCGGTAGCCTGCCAGCGTCGCCTCGAGCCCGGCATACAGCGCCTCGGGACCGCGAGCCGCCGCATCGCGGCGCGGTTCCCCGGCGCACGACACCAGCGCCAGCGCCGGCATCAGCACCGTCGCGGCCAACCGTGCCGCACGTCGCCCCAGTCGCCCGTGTGTTCCGCGGTCCATCCCTTCGCCCTTCCCGTTCGCGTCGTCGTTTGCTGCCGCGAAGGGTAGTCGCATGCCCGGTGAGCGGCAACACCGGCCTCAGTTGCGCACCTCGAGCATGTACTTCGCCACCGCCAGCCGCGTCTCGGGGTCGAGGTAGTCCTGGGGCGGCATCTCGGGGTAGTCGTCGCGCTTCCTGACGGGATTGGCGATGTAGTCGGCGAGCGCCTGCGGGTCGTCCATGTAGAGCGCCTGGATCGCCTGCACCGGCGGGCCGACCATGCGGCCGCCGTAGATGTGGCAACCGCTGCAGATGCCCAGGTACGCGATCTTGCCGCGCTCGCCGGGCTCGATCACGCGCGGTGGCACCGGCGGCAGCAGATACGTCACGGTCGCGTCGGTGTTGCCGAAGCCGCAGACACCGAAGTCGTCGAGCCCGACCGTGACGTAGCGCGCACGGTTCAGGATGCAGCTGCCGGCGCCGGGGCCGACGCGCACGATATCGGGCTCGCCGCGCTGCAGGCCGGACAGCATCAGCGCCTTGACCTCGGGAATGGTGTCGTAGCCGTTGCGGAACATGACGTTGTCGAGGATCGCGACGCGATCGGGATTGGGGTCGGACTCCGGATCGACGGTGAGGTTCGCGGCGTTGGTGTGGTCGACGATCAGGATGCCGGCGGTCTTGTGGTCGGAGACGATGTTGTCCTCGATCACGACGTCGTCGGCCGCCATCACGAGGATGCCGGTGCCGGCCGGGATCCCCGCCACGATCGAGCCCGGGGCGCCGAAGTTCGGGTGGTTGTTGCGCATCACGAAGTTGTTGCGGATGATCACGTCGGAAGTGGTCTTGATCGGCAGCCCCGGCGTGATGAACGCGAGGATGCCGCCGGTGTTGTCGTAGACGTGGTTGTTCTCGACGATCGCGTGCCGGCTGTTCTCGATCTCGATCCCCGCGACGTTCTCGAACACCACGTTGTGCGCGACGTGGATGTTGTCGCTCATGCCGATGTAGATCGCGGCGTCCTCGATTCCGCTGAGCACGTTGTGCTCGACGATGCCGTTCTTGCCGAGCTGCGGGAAGATGCCGTAGACGCCGGTGTCGATGATCAGGTTGTTGCGGATCTCGAAGTTGTTGCCGGCCTGGCCCATGATGCCGTTGCCCTTGTACCTCGTGATCGTGAAGTTCTCGACGACGATGCCGTTGCCCGAATAGAGCACCGCGTCGTTGAGCTTGCCGTGGCCGTCGAGCACCGGGCGGCGCCCCTGCTCGATCACACCGACCAGGCGGATGGCGTCCTTGTCGATGTAGACGGTCTCGTGATACGTGCCGGGCCGCACGCGGATCACGGTGCCAGGAGCCGCGCGCTTGACGGCCTCCTGAATCGATTCGCCGTCGGCGACCACGATCTCGTGCTCGCCCGGAGTGCCGGCGACGGCCGTGATGCTGCCGCTGGCGAGCCGCTCGCCCACCGCAGCCGCGGACTCGCGGTCGGCGCGGAATCCTCCCTCGTAGCTGGCCGCGACACGCGCCGCGTCGGCCTCCCGCGCCGGCGTCCCCTGCTTCGTGTACCAGTGGCCGGCGGCGAAACCGGCCAGCGCGAACACGAACGCAAGCACGATGGTCCTGGTCATCGCAGTTCTCCCTGGTGCGTGGATGGCGCCACCGCAGCGCCGGCGAGGGCCGGCGGCAACGGCGAGGTGCCCACCGGCTCGAGTCCGGACGGCACCCGCGGCGGAATCGGCGGACTGAAGGTCTCGTCGGTCAGCGTCTGCAGGAAATCGACCAGGCGATCGAGTTCCTGCTCCGACAGATCGGGTTCCCAGATATGCCAGTGCGGCTGCATCGCGACCCCCGGCGGAATCGCGTGTCCCCGCCCCTTGGTGTAAAACCCGACCGCCTCGCGCAGCGTCGTGAAGCGACCGGAATGCATGTACGGCGCGGTCTTCGCGATGTTGCGCAGCGTCGGCACCTTGAAGCCGCCCTTCAGGCGCGGTTCGCCGAAGGTCTTCTCGGCGCCCACGTCGAGCGGCCGGCCCTCGGGTTCGGGCGTGCCGAGCACCGCGACCTGCTGGTTGGTGAACAGCGGCGGCGTGTGGCACTCGGCGCAGCGTGCGACGAAGGAGCGGAACACGTTCAGCCCCTCGAGCTCGTTGGCCGAGAGCGCCGCATGGTCACCGTGCGCATAGCGGTCGTAGCGGCTGTTCAGCGAGACCAGCGAACTCTCGAACGCGGCCAGCGCCGTGTGGACCTGGGTCGCGGTGATGTGCCCGTCGTCGCGCGGGAACGCCTCGCGGAACAGCCGTGCGTACACCGCGTTCGCGTTCAGCGACGCGACCAGTTGCTCCGGCGTGTTGCCCATTTCCTTCTCCGCGTACAGCGGGCCGGCCGCCTGCTCCTCGAGCGAGTGCGCGCGCGCGTCCCAGAAGAAGGTGTGCAGGAAGGCCACGTTCCATACCGTCGGCGAGGCGCGCCCCACGTCGACGCCGCCCATGCCGAGCGCGCGCGGACGCCCATCGCTCCAGCCGAGCTGCGGATGATGGCAGCTGGCGCACGACAGCGTGCCGTCGGCCGAGAGCAGCGGATCGAAGAACAGGTAACGGCCGAGGTCGATCTGCTGCGGCGTGAAGCCGTCACGCTGTGCCGGCAACGCCGTGCGCAGCCCGCCCACGCCGCGCTCCTGCAGCGAATCGTAGAACTGGTACAGCGTACGCAGCAGGCAGCCGCCGGCGGCGCTCAGTTCGAACCCAGGCGGACAGGTGGCCGCAAGGCGGAAATCCGCCGGCGAGGCCGACGGTTGCGCCCGCGCGCACGTCATCGACACCAGCATGCACAACGCGACCACCAGACTCCGCTTCATGCCCGTTCATTCCTGCTGCGATTGCGACGCGATGAAGCCCAGCACGTCGCGCAGATCCGTCTCTGCCGGCAGCGCCGTGGCCATCAGGCGCATCTGGCGCCCGTAGCGGTCCGCGGGGTCGGTGCCGCGCAGGCCGGCGGCGAAGTTGCGGTACTGGCGAGCGAGGTAACCGGCATCCAGTCCGGCGAGGCGCGGGGCGAACAGCGCGGGGTTGCCCTCGGCGCGCGCGCCGTGGCAGGCGCCGCACTTCGACTGGTAGTAGTTCGAGCCGTTACGTAGCAGCGCGCCGTCGACCGCCGCCGCACGCGGCGCAGGCAGACTCGCCAGCCACGCTGCCACGTCGTCGATCGCCGCGTCGTCGGGCAGCGGCGCGAGTTGCGCGCGCATCGTCGCCCCGGCCGTGTCACCGTCGGTCGCGCCGCGCGTGCCGGCACGGAAGTTCCGCAGTTGCCGCGCCAGGTAGCCGGCGTCCTGACCAGCCAGCGCCGGCGCCTGCAGGGCGGGGTTGCCCAGTGCCTGCGCGCCGTGGCAGGCCGCGCACGGCGCGTACAGCGTGGCGCCGCGAACGGCGTCGGCCGCCGCTGCCGCGGGTGCGGCCAGTGCGCTGCAGCACAACAGCAGGGCAGGAAGAGGGAGTCGCCACATGTGTCGATGCTCCGGGCGGCGCCCGCCGGCGCCGTGTCTTATTGGTACGTTTGTACCACTAGCGACGCGCGTCGTTCAAGTCCCGCGGCGGCGCGCATCGCGCGCGGCGAGCAGCTGGTGCAGGTGGCGCGCGAGCACTTCGCGCACCGCGACGTCGCCACGGGTAAGCAGTGCGATCTTCTCCAGACCGAGCAGCACGCTGTGGGTGATCAGCGCGTCGCTGTCCGGTGCCGGCGAGCCGAGCGCGGCATGGAACTCGCGCAGGAAACCGATCTGCCCGCGCTGCTGCGCCTCGAGCGCCGCGCGCAGCCGCGGCACCCGCGCCGCCTCGTGCAGGAAGGCGTATTCGAGCACGCGGTCGGCGCGCCGCCGGCGCGCCTGGCGCAGCACATAGCGGCTCGCCACGTCGGCCAGCGCGTCGGCCGGCGAGACACCGGCGGCATCGGCCGCCCCGAGCAGCCGCGCGGCCCGCGCGCGCAGCGCCTCCACCGCCCGCCGCTGTCCTTCCGACCAGTGCAGGAACGACTCGACGATCAGGTCCTCGAGATCGCGGAAATGGTAGGTCGTGCTCGCCAGCGGCACCGCGGCCTCGGCGGCGACCGCACGATGGGTGACGGCACGCAGGCCGTCGCGCGCCAGCACGCGCAGCGTCGCATCGATGATCGCGGCGCGCCGGCGCGGCGCGCCCGCGCGGGCGCCTCTCAGGCGATCGCCTGCGCGGCGGGGATCCACGGGAGCTCCAGCGCCTGCGCCACGGCCTCGCAGGTGAGTCGGCCTCGGTGCACGTTCAATCCGTTGCGCAGGTGCGGGTCGTCGGCCAGCGCCCGGCGGTAGCCGTGGTCGGCGAGCGCGAGCACGAACGGCAGCGTGGCGTTGTTGAGCGCGAAGGTCGAGGTGCGCGCCACCGCGCCCGGCATGTTGCTGACGCAGTAATGCACCACGCCGTACTCCACGTAGGTGGGATCCGCGTGCGTGGTCGGCCGGCTGGTCTCGCAGCACCCGCCCTGGTCGATCGCCACGTCCACCACCACCGAGCCCGGCCGCATCGCGCGGACCATGTCGCGCGTGACCACCTTCGGCGCCGCCGCACCGGGGACCAGCACCGCGCCGACCACGAGGTCGGCGCCGGTAACGTGGCGCTGCAGCGCCTCGCGCGTGGCGAAGATCGTGTTCAGCATGCAGCCGAACTGGAAATCGAGCTCCTTCAGTCGCGCGAGCGAGCGATCGATGACGGTGACGTGCGCCTCCATGCCCATCGCCATGCGGATCGCGTTGGTGCCGACGACGCCGCCGCCGATCACTACCACCTTCGCCGCCTCGACGCCGGGGACGCCGCCGAGCAGCACGCCCGAGCCGCCCTGCTCCTTCTCCAGGCAGTGGGCGCCAGCCTGGATCGCCATGCGCCCGGCCACCTCGCTCATCGGCGACAGCAGCGGCAGCGTCTGGCCCGTGCCGGTGACGGTCTCGTAGGCGATCGCGATGCAGCCGGAGTCGAGCAGCGCGCGGGTCTGCGCGGGATCGGGCGCGAGGTGCAGGTAGGTGAACAGCACCTGCCCCTCGCGCAGCAGGCGGCACTCCTGCGGCTGCGGCTCCTTGACCTTGACCACCAGGTCGGCACGCGCGAACACCTCGGCGGCGTCGGCGACGATCTCGGCGCCGGCGCGCCGGTACGCCTCGTCGCCGAGGCCGATGCCGGCGCCGGCCTGCGTCTCGACGATCACGCGATGGCCGTTATGCGCCAGCTCGCTGACGCTGGCGGTCGTCAGTCCTACCCGGTACTCGTGGGTCTTGATCTCCCTGGGCACGCCGATCAGCATCCGGGAATCCTCCGCGCGGTCGAGGCAAACGCTCTGGTCATCGGTCTGCGCGCAGTATAGGCAGGCCACACGTCGCGCGTGACCGGGGCACAGCACCCATTCCGGGGTAGGCGCGACGCGGGCGGCCGTCGTCAACCCTCGCGCCACGCGCCAGTGCCGGCGTACGGCGGCAGGTTCACACCTGTGGGACGCCGTGAATACGTCCCTGTAGGCTCGAACGCCGCATCCCTGCGGCGTACGCCCACCGGTGCGAACCTGCCGCCGCACGCCTCATATGGTGCCGTCGGCGCGCAGCGATGCGATCTCGGCATCCTCGAGGCCGAGCACCTCGCGCAGCACCTGGTCGGTGTGGCTGCCGACGGCCGGTCCCGGCCACTCGGTGGCGCCCGGGGTGTCGGCGAGGCGCGGCATCAGCGCCGGAATCTCGAGCGGCTTGCCGTCGACCTCGACGCGCTCGAACAGCCCGCGCGCGCGAAAGTGCGGGTCCGCGCACAGATCGGCGACGTCGTAGATCGGTCCGACCGGCACCCGCTGGGACTGCAGCAGCTCGAGCACCTCCGCCGCCGGCCGCGCGGCGCACCAGGCACCGAGCGCGGCGTCGATCTCGGGCTCGCGCGCGACGCGCCCGGCGTTGTTGGCGAGCTGCGGGTCCGCGCCGAGGTCGCTGCGCCCGATCGCGTCCATCAACCGCCTGAAGATCGAATCGCCGTTGCCGCCGATCACCACGCAACGCCCGTCGCTGCAGCGGTAGGTGTTGGTCGGCACGATGCCGGTCACGGTGGTGCCGGCCGGCTGGCGCACCACGCCGGCGCCGGAGTACTCGGGCACCACCGCCTCGAGCAGGTTGAACATCGACTCGTACAGCGCCACGTCGACCACCTGCCCCGTGCCGCCGGGCAGCGCGTCGCGCGCGCGCAGCGCGAGCAGGATGCCGAGCACCGCGTGCAGCCCGGCGATGGTGTCGCCGACGCTCAGGTTCGCGCGCACCGGCACCTCGCCCGCAAAGCCGTTCAGGTAACGAAAGCCGCTGATGCCTTCGCAGACCGAGGCGAAGCCGGGGCGCGAGGCGTACGGCCCGTCCTGCCCGTAGCCGGAGATGCGTGCGACGACCAGCCGCGGGTTCGTGGCCTTCAGCACGGCCGGAGCCAGCCCCCAGCGCTCCAGCACGCCCGGGCTGAAATTCTCGATCAGCACGTCCGAGCGTTCGGCCAGCCGGCGCACCGTGTCCTGCCCGCGCTCGCTGCGCAGGTCGACCGTGATGCACTTCTTGTTGCGTCCCAGTGAGCGCCACCAGTACGAGGTGCCGTCGTCGTCGAGCACGCGCCAGCCGCGGATCGGGTCGCCACCGGGTGGCTCGACCTTGATCACCTCGGCACCGAAATACGCCAGTATCGATCCGCAGAACGGACCGGCCAGCAGTTGCCCCAGTTCCAGCACGCGCAATCCGGCCAGCGGCCGTGCGGTCGTCGTCATCGGCGTGTCTCCACCCGGCGATCGTTCATGTTTCACCGGCCACGCGGCCGGCCATCGCGGCGGCGACCACCGAGCCCTGCGGGACCGCGTTGACGTGGTGTACCAGCGGCTGTCCGCCGGCGGCGCCGGTGCGCAGCCGGTGCAGCGCGACCAGCCCGAACACCAGCGCGTGCACCAGCGCGACGAACACCAGGTACGCGCGCGCATCGATCGCCTCCATCAGCCAGGCGACCAGCACCGGCCCCAGCGCCGACCCGGTCCCGTTGACCAGCAGCACCTTGCTGCTCGCCGCTACCAGTTCCTCGCCGCGCAGCACGTCGCCGGCCAGCGACAGGAACACGCCGTAGAGCGGGAACGACAACCCGCCGTAGACGAACATCAACCCGTACACGGTCCACTCCAGACCGGCCGGCAGCACCGCCAGCAGCAACGCGACCACGCAGACCGCGGCGCTCGCCCACAGCACCACCAGCCGCCGGTCCATCCGGTCCGACAGCATGCCGACCGGCCACTGCAGCAGCGCGCTACCGACGATCGCCGCCGCCATGAACCACGCGATCTGCCCGTGCGCGAAGCCGGCCTGCAGCGCGTACACGGGGCCGATGGCATAGAACGCGCCGTAGGTCAGCGAGACCAGCAGGATGCCGGCCAGCGTGAGCGGCACGCGGCGCAGCAGCACCGCGAGCCTGATCGGCACGATCGACTCGTGGCGCGGCGCGGCGCGGCGCGTCAGCGCGATCGGCACCACTGCCAGCGAGCACAGCGCGGAAATCAGCACGAACAGTTCGAAACCCAGCGGGTCACCGAGCTGCAGCAGGAACTGCCCGCCCGCCATCGAGCCCTGGCAGACGATCAGGTACAGCGAAAGCAGGCGGCCGCGGTTCTGGTTGGTCGCCTCGGCGTTCAGCCAGCTCTCGGCGATGATGTAGACACCGACCATGCACGCGCCGCTCAGCAGGCGCACCAGCGCCCAGGCGAGCGGATCGACGAACAGCGCGTGCGCCAGTGGCGCGAACGAGACCAGCGAGGCCAGCGCGGCGAACACCCGGATCGGACCGACGCGCGCGATCAGCCGCGGCGTGGACCACGAGCCGAGCAGGAAGCCCACGTAATAGCACGCCAGCACGGCGCCGGTGACCCCGGTGTCGAAACCCGACAGGCTGGCGCGCACGCCGAGCAGCGTACCCTGCAGCCCCGCACCGACCACGATCAGCGCGAGCCCCGCGAACAGCGCCCACAGGGACAGCACGACGGCACGCATGACACCCGACACCCGTTGTGGCAATGGATCATGCTAGCAGCGCCGGGCCGGTGGCGGCTGTGAGGAATTACCGCGCGCGGAAGCATCCGCTACACTGCCGCCTCCACCAACCGCACGCGACTCCCCGGGAGGATCCCCCATGGCAACCGATATCGGCCGTCTCGGCGTCTGGGCTTTCATCGACAACTTCAGCGCACCCGAGCTCGCGGCCTTCGCGCGGCGTCTCGAGGACTGGGGCTACTCGGCGCTGTGGATTCCGGAGGCCGTGGGCCGCGACCCGTTCGCGACCATGGGCTACCTGGCCGCGCAGACACGCTCGCTGGTGCTCGCCACCGGCATCGCGAACATCTACGCGCGCGATCCGATGACCATGCAGGCGATCCGCAAGACGCTGGCCGAGATGGCTCCGGGCCGGATCGTGCTGGGGCTCGGGGTCTCGCACGCGCACCTGGTGCAGAACGTGCGCGGGCACGAATACTCGACGAAGCCGGTAGCGACGATGCGCGCCTACCTCGAGGGCATGGAGAAGGCGCTCTATCTCGGCAGGCAGCCCGCCGAGGAAGCGCCGGTGGTGCTGGCCGCGCTGCGCACCAACATGCTGAAGCTCGCGGCCGAGAAGACGCGCGGCGCTCACCCCTATTTCGTGACACCTGAGCACACCGCGCGCGCCAGGGCGACGCTGGGACCCGACGCCTGGCTGTGCACCGAGCAGATGGTCGTGCTCGACACCGACCCGGCCAACGCGCGCGCGGTCGCACGCAAGCACATGGCGATCTACCTCGGGCTGCCGAACTACCAGAACAACCTGCGCGAGTACGGCTTCACCGACGCCGATTTCGCCGACGGCGGCAGCGACCGGGTGGTCGACGCGATCTGCGCCTGGGGAACCGAGGCGCAGTTGCGCGAGCGCATCGCCGCGCACCATGCGGCGGGCGCCACCCACGTCTGCGTGCAGGCCTTCCGTCCCGACGGCGAGATGGGGCCCGACGAGCGCGCGCTGCAGCTGCTCGCACCCGGTCGCGGCTGACTCCGCGCGCGGAGGTAATCACACGACCGGGGGCTGCAAATTGCCATGACAGCGTTCGGCCGGCGTGGTTAACTTGGCGCCGAAGGGAGTCATCACCACGGGATTACGATCATGCGCCAGCTGGGAGTCATCGACGCCGCGTTCATCAACCTGGAGAACCCCACGGTCCCGCAGCAGATCGGGGGGCTCGGCATCTACGATCCGTCGACCGCACCGGGCAAGTTCGTGCGCTTCAAGGACGTGCTCGCGAACTTCGAGCAACGCCTCGCGAAACTGCCGATCTTCCGCACGCGTCTGGTCGAGGTACCGCTGGGTCTGGACCGTCCGTACTGGGTACTCGACCCGCATTTCGACGTCGAGTTCCACATCCGCCACATCGCGTTGCCCAAGCCCGGCGACTGGCGCCAGCTGTGCATCCAGGTCGCGCGGCTGCACTCGCGTCCGCTCGACATGAGCCGCCCGCTGTGGGAGGCCTACATCATCGAGGGGCTGGACAACATCCCGAACCTGCCGCCCGGCTGCTTCGCGGTCTACACCAAGATCCACCACTCGCTGGTCGACGGCGCCGGCGGCCAGAGCTTCATGGCCGCGATCCACGACCTCGAGCCGGTACCCTCGCACAGCGGGGAGTCGCACGAGCCGCCGGCGCGCTTCGCCGACGTCCAGCCCTCGGACGTGCGCCTGCTCGGTCAGACGCTCATGAAGGCTGGGCCGCGCTTGTGGTCGTACACCAAGGGCATGGCGAAGATCGTTGGCGGTATGGGCTCGATGGCCAAACGCATGCTGAAAGAGGAACTGCCGCCGCTGCAGATGACGGCGCCGAAGAGCCGCTTCGACCAGCCGGTGGGCCACAACCGGGTGTTCGAGGCGCGCGAGTTCCTGCTGTCGGAATTCAAGGAACTCAAGAACGCCGCCGGGATGACGATCAACGACGTCGCGGTGGCGGTGGTGGCCGGTGCGATGCGCAAGTACCTGATGGCGCACAACGAGCTGCCGGCGGAATCGCTGTGCGCCTCGATGCCGGTCAACATGCGCTCGCGCGTGGGCGAGACCGGGGACAACAACCAGGTCGGCGCGATGAGCGCGATGCTGCACACCGACATCGAGGATCCGGTCGAACGCCTGCAGGCGATCAAGAAGAGCCTCGACGACGCCAAGGCGTACATCGACACCCCGCTGACCAACATCGTCAGCCTGCCCGGCGCGATTCCGCCGGCGATCGCCAAGCCGCTGGCCCGCATGTACGTGCGCAACAAGCTCACCCGGCACATGCCGATGGGCCAGGCGACGGTGATCACGAACGTTCCGGGGCCACCCTTCGACCTCTATTGCGCCGGCGCGCGCATGGTCAGCTATTACCCGCTGGGGCTGATCAACCCGGGGCTGGGGCTGTTCCACGCGGTGTTCAGCTGTGGCGGCAAGATCGCGATCTCGGTGCTCGGCGACCGTGACCAGATGCCCGACCCCGAGTTCTACCGCGCCTGCCTCGACGCCGCGTACGAAGAGTTGCGTGCAGCGCTGCTCGGCAGGAGCGCGCAGACGGTGGGCACCCGCAGGAAGCAGCGCGTCACCACGGCGGTGAAGACGCGAGCGGCCGCAGCCAGGACGAAGGCCGTGGCTGCCAGGGGGAAAGCGAAGTCCGCGACGACCGGGGCAAGAGCGAAGGCCGTCACGGCGAGGACGAAGGCGAAGGCCGGGGCGGCAGCGAAGGTCGCAGCGAAAGCGGCGGTTGCGGCAAGCACCGGCCGCCGGCGTGCCCGCGCCGCGATCGCGGCTGCGGCGACGGAACCCGTGAGCGCCTCCTGAGAGCTCGCGCGCGCCGCAGCCCGGTCAGAACTTGCCGGTGCGCAGCAACACCAGCGTGCACGCGTCCTGGGTGGCGATGCCGGCGGAGCGCAGCGCCACCTCCAGTTCCGGGTTCTCGGTGCCCGGGTTGAAGATCACACGCTTCGGCCGCAGCGCGAGCAACTGCTCGCGCTGCGCGCTCGATACCGCGGGACGCACGTAGACCGTCACCGTATCCACCGCCGCCGTGATCGCACCGAGTTCCGGTACCGCGGCATCACCGTCGATCGCCTGCTCGCGCGCGCTGACCGGCACGACGCGGTGGCCGTGCTCCTTCAGCAGCTGTTGTGCCTTGAAGGCATAGCGCTCTGGGTCCGCACTTGCGCCCAGGATCGCCACCGTTTCACCACCGCTCATCGCGCACCCTCCCTTGCGTTCGTCATTCGGTATACAGCTCGACCAGTGTCGCCAGATCCTCCTCCGGCCGCGCACGCAGCGCCTGCTGGCGCAGCAACTGCGCGGTCAGCGCGGCCAGCGGCAACGCGGCGCCGCTCGCGCGCGCGCCGTCGAGCGCCAGATCCAGGTCGCGACGCAACGCGACGGCAGTGGCCAGCAGCGGCTCGAACTCGCGCACCGCCATGCGCGTTCCCACCCGCTGCAGCAGCGGCGAGTCGGCCGGCGCCCCGGCCAGCGCTTCGGGCAAGCGTTCGGTATCGACGCCGTTGCGCTCGGCCCACGCAACCGTCTCGGCAAGCGCGAGCACGCCGGCGCCGGCCAGCAGCGCGTGGCAAAGCCGGGCGGCCTGTCCGGCGCCCGCCTCGCCCATGTGCGTGACGCGCGAACAGAAGCGCCCGAGCAGCGGCCGCGCACGCTCGACGTCGTCCTCGTCACCGCCGGCGACGGCGACCAGCGTGCCCTGCTCGGCGTCCTCGAGGTCACCGAGCACCGGCGCATCGACCCATCCCATGCCGCTGCGCTGCGCGAGCTCGCGCGCAAAACGGCGCGTCGCGGCCGGCCCGGTCGCGGAGAGGTCGATCAGCAACTGCTCCTCGGTCGCGAAGGCGGCCACGCCGCCGGTGCCGAACACGACCTCCTCGACCGCATCGGCCCCGTCCAGGCACAGCAGCACGAGATCGCAACGCTCCACGAGTTCGGCGACCGAGGCGACCGGCTCGGCCCCGCGCTCCGCGACCGCATCACAGGCTTCCGCGCTGCGGTTCCAGACCAGCAACGTCGCGTCGTCGTCGAGCAGTCGCGCCGCGATCGCCCGCCCCAGGTGGCCCAGGCCGAGCAGGCCGGTCACCACTTCAGGCGAACCCACCCGCGCCACCCGCCGGACCGAAGATCGCGAGCAGCGTCAGGTCCTCGCGGATGTCGAAAAACGAATGGTCGGTGGTCGCCCCGACGAACAGCACCGTTCCGGCGCCGACGTCCTGCTCCTGCCCGTCGACCCGCAGGCGCGCGCTGCCTTCCAGCACCACGTAGATCTCGTCCTCCAGATGCGGCGCCTGCATGTCGCGCGCGCCCGCCGGCAGACGGTAGATCGCGCAGGACATCTGTTCCCCGCGCAGGAATTCGAGGATCCGCGGCTCGGCACCGGCGACCCGGCGCTTGAGCTGTTCCAGATCGAAGACCTTCCAGACTGCGGACGACATCGGCCTGACCCCTGGGTCGAATGAATCGGAAAAGAGCGGGGAACTCTACTGTGCCCGGACCCGTACTGCCAAGCGCCGCGCACACCGCGGCCGCCCTGGATCAGGACGATCGCGCGGGGAGCGCCAGTCGCGCCTGCAGGTGGCGCCGCACATCGGCCCACTCGGCGGCGAGGATGCTGTACATCACGGTGTCGCGCACCGATCCGTCGCGCCGCGCCATATGATGGCGCAACACGCCCTCACGCTGAGCACCCAGCGCCTCGATCGCGCGCTGCGAGGCGAAGTTGAAGCGATCGGTACGCAGGCCCACCGCGGCGCAGCCCAGCGTGTCGAAGGCGTGCCCGAGCAGCAACAGCTTGCAGGCCGCGTTGACGTGCGAGCGCTGCGCGCTGCGCGCGTACCACGTGTAACCGATCTCCACGCGCCCGATCGCCGGCGCCATCTCATAGAAACGCGTGCTGCCGACCAGTGCGTCGCGGCGCAGGTCGCGCACCGCCCACGCCAGCGTCGTCTCCGCTGCCACGCCCTGCAGGGCCTGCGCTATCCAGTCGCCCATCTCGTGCGGTGCGGGCACCGATGCGTACCACAGATCCCACAGGCATCCGTCGGTCACCGCGAGCGCCAGAGCATCCCGATGTTCGATCGCCAGCGGCTCGAGCCGCACCCCGTGCGCCTCGAGCGTGACCGGCCCGCTGCTGTCCATCCGCGGTTCTCCTGTTCTCGTGCTCGTCCGGCTGCCGGACAAGAGGCGCCGTCAGCATGTGCCCGAACATGTGTCCGCAGGTTCGGCCTGTGGCCGAACAATGTCGGTGGCCGAACCCCGTCCGGGCACGCCCCGGACGGCGCCAGCCGCATCCGCGGCAACGAACCGGACGTGTCGTCTGGCATGATCGCCGCGGGCCTGGCGCCTGGCAAGCCGCAGCGCCCGCTCCGCGGACACCACGGCGGCAGCTTTTGATACAAGCGCGCGCGGGCGCGCCGTTGTGATCGCATCGGCGCTGTGATTGGATGCGGCCTGTCCGGTCACATCGTTCGCACCAGGAGCGCGCACCATGGCATTACGCGTAGAAACGCCGCTGTTCGGCCCCGACACCAACCAGTACGCCGGCCAGGGCCAGCCGAGCGTGACGCTGGAGCAGCTGGCTGCCACCTGCCGCCTGCTCGAGCAGCTCGGCTTCGACGGCATCACGACCGCCGAGGCGGGCCACGACGCGTTCCTGCCGGTGATGATCGCGGCCGCGAACACCCACCGCCTGGCGATCGGCACCAATGTGGCGGTCGCGTTCCCGCGCAGCCCGATGGTGACCGCGCAGATGGCCTGGGACCTGGCGCACTATTCCGGCGGGCGCTTTACGCTGGGACTGGGCACGCAGGTCAAGGGGCACAACGAGAAGCGCTACAGCACGCCGTGGCCGAGCGCGCCGGGGCCGCGCATGCGCGAGTACCTGCTGTGCCTGAAGGCGATCTTCGCGAGCTTCCAGAACCCCGCCAAGCCCACCTACTTCAAGGGCGAGTTCTACCAGTTCACCCTGATGGCACCGTTTTTCAATCCGGGGCCGATCGCGCACCCCGACGTGCCGCTCTACATCTCGGCCGTGGGCCCCTACATGGCGCGCCTGGCCGGCGAGATGTGCGAGGGCCTGCGCCTGCATCCGATCTCGACCTTCCGCCACACGCGCGAGGTGATCCTGCCGGCGATCGCCGAGGGCGCGGCACGCAGCGGACGCGACCCGGCGAAGTTCGACCTGGTCGGCGCACCGTTCCTCGCCACCGGTCGCACGGAGGCGGACGTGGAACAGGCGAAGAACGCGGTGCGCAAGCAGATCTCGTTCTACGCCTCGACGCGCTCCTACCACCGTGTGCTCGAATTCCACGGCTGGGAACAGACCGGACAGCGACTGCACGAGCTGTCGGTGGCCAACCGGTGGGCCGAGATGCCGGCGCTGATCACCGACGAGATGCTCGAGGAGTGGGCGGTAGTCGCCACCTACGATCGCCTCGGCGACGCGGTGCGCGCGAAGGCCGACGGCCTGTTCGACACCGTCACACTGACGCTGCTCGACGAGGCACGACGCGACGAAGACCTGATGCGCGCGACCATCGCGCGCCTGCACGCGGCATGAGGGCAACGACCATGAGCGATGTACTGCTGGAGCGCGACGGTGCCGTCGCGACCGTGACCCTGAACCGGCCGCAGCAGCTGAACACGATCTCGCACCCGATGCTGCTCGCGCTGTCCGAGGCGCTGCTCGCCTGCGAGCACGATCCCGAAGTGCGCGCGGTGGTGCTCACCGGCGCCGGCAAGGCGTTCTGCGCCGGGCTCGACCTGCAGGACGCCGCGAGCGCCGAGGGCGTGGCGCGCGGCGGCTTCGCGCTGGCCACGACGCTGGACCTGCGCACGTTCCCGCCGGTGGTGCTGCACCGCATGGACACCCCGGTGATCTGCGCGATCAACGGCGGCACGGCCGGCTTCGGGCTGGACCTCGCGCTCGGTTGCGACGTGCGCTTCTGCAGCACGCAGGCGAAGCTGTCGGTGGCGTTCACGCGCCGCGGCGTGCTGCCCGAGACCGGCGGCACCTGGCTGCTGCCGCGGCTGATCGGCTGGGAGCGCACCGCCGAACTCGTGTTCGCCGGGCGCACGCTGAGCGCAGCCGACGCCGAACGGCTGGGGCTGGTCGCGCACGTCGTGGAGCCGCAGGACCTGCTCGCGGCCGCACACGCACTGGCCGGGGAGATCGCCGCTAGTGCGCCGCTGGCGGTGCAGGCGGCCAAGCGCATGATGCGCTCGGGGCTCGGCGAGGACTTCGCCACGCACATCGAACGGGTCTACCTGCAGACGCTGCCGCTGATGCGTTCGCGCGACTTCGAGGAAGGTTTCCGCTCGTTCCTCGAGAAACGCGAACCGCGGTTCGAGGGCCGCTGAGCGCGCAGCCTCAGGAACTGCAGGACAGCTGCGAACACCCGGGCCGCTCGCGCGCCCAGTCGGGACGGCGACGCGCGAAGCGCTCACGTCCGGGCTGCTCCTCGTACGGACGGTGCAGCAGCTCCAGCAATTCGTGGATACCGCAGTCGTCCCCCTGCTCCGCGCGTTCGATCGCCTGCTGCGCCAGGTAGTTGCGCAGCACGTAGAGCGGGTTCGCGCGCCGCATCCGTGCACGGCGCTCCGCCACCGGCAGCGGGTCGCCGGCGAGGCGCGCGGCATAGCGCCTGAACCACGCCGCCAGCGCGCCAGCGGCCGCGTCGCGCTTGCCCCCGTCGTAGCAGGCCGCGTCGAAGGCCGCCCAGCGCGGCGAGACGGGGTCGATGTCGGCAAGCGCGCGGAAGAACAGCGTCATGTCCAGCTCCGCGGCGTGCAGCAGCGCGCACAGATCGGCCATCAGTTCGGGATCCCCGTCACGGCACTCCGCCAGCCCCAGTTTGGCCGCGACCGTGTGCCGCGCGGCAGCGTGCGCCGCCTCGTCGTGGCGACGCAGCCCGTCGCGCAGCGCCTCCCCGTCGCCGAACAGCGGCAGCAGCGCACCGGCGAGTCGCAGCAGGTTCCAGCGTGCCACCTGCGGCTGGTGGCCGAAGCGGTAGCGTCCGCTCGCCGCATCGGTTGTGTTCGGCGTCCAGTCCGGGTCGAAAGCGTCGATCCAGCCGTACGGCCCGTAATCGATGGTGAGCCCGAGGATCGACAGGTTGTCGGTGTTCATGACGCCGTGCACGAACCCCACCCGCATCCACTCGGCGACCAGCCGCGCGGTGCGCTCGCCGACCTCGGTGAACCACGCGGCGCGCCGCTGCCCGGGCGAACCGGTGAGCTGCGGGAAATCGCGCGCGATCGTGAAGTCGACCAGGCGCGCGAGCAGCGCGTGGTCCGAGCGTGAAGCCGGCAGTTCGAAACTGCCGAAGCGGATGAACGAGGGCGCCACGCGGCAGACGATCGCCCCCGGCTCCTCACGCGGGTGGCCGTCGTAGAACATGTCGCGCACCACGCCCTCCCCGGTCGCGACCAGGCACAGCGCGCGCGTGGTCGGCACGCCGAGGTGGTGCATCGCCTCGCTGCAGAGGAATTCGCGGATCGAGGAACGCAGCACCGCGCGCCCGTCGGCGTGGCGCGAATACGGGGTCGGGCCCGCGCCCTTCAACTGCAGCTCGCGGCGCTCGCCCCCCGGCGTGATCGCCTCGCCGAGCGAGATCGCGCGCCCGTCGCCGAGCTGCCCCGCCCAGCTGCCGAACTGGTGGCCGCCGTAGTTGGCCGCCCACGGGTCCATCCCGGGCAGCAGCGCGTTGCCCGCGAACACCTGCGCGAACAGCGGGCTGGCGATCGTCGCCTCGTCGAGGCCGAGCTCGGCCGCCACCTCGGCGGAATACGCGAGCAGCCGAGGCGCCGCGACCGGCGTGGGCAGCACGTGCGAATACAGCGCCCCGTGCACCTGCCGCACGCGCGGACCGGATTCCGGATCCGCCGGCAGTTCGGCGACGAAGCGGTTGTCGAAACGCAGCAGGGATTCCATAACCCCTCGTACGCCCTCCCGAAGCCGACGGATCTGCGCGCGGCGGGATGACACAGCCGCGTGGCGGTCGCGCCAGCGCGTGGCGGCGGTTCCACACCTGTGGGGCGCCGTGAATACGTCCCTGTAGGCTCGAACGCCGCATCCCTGCGGCGTACGCCCACCGGTGCGGAACCGCCGCTACACGATTCATGAGCCGTTGCCGCAGCCGCGCGCCGCTCCTCAGGTTTTCTCCAGCACGTGGATCACGCAGGCGCTGCCGATTCCCTGGCCGCCGCCGACCACGTGCGTCAGCCCGATCCGCGCCCCCGGCACCTGGCGCGCACCGGCCTCCCCGCGCAACTGCATCACGATCTCGCACACGTTCGCGATCCCGGTCGCGCCCAGCGGATGCCCCTTGGAGAGCAGGCCGCCCGAGACATTCACCGGGATCCGCCCGCCGAGCGCGGTTGCACCGCTATCGATCAGCGCGCCGGCCTCGCCATCGGCGCACAGCCCGAGGTTCTCGTAGTGCACCAGCTCGGCGGTCGCGAAGCAGTCGTGCAACTCCACGAGGTCCAGATCGTGTGGCCCGAGCCCGGCCTGCTCCCACGCCGAGCGCGCCGCGAGCCGCGTCACCGCGCTGAAGTCCGCCGATGCCAGCGCGCGCGGCCCCCAGGGGTCACTCGCCATCACCGAGGCGCGGATCAGCACCGCGCGCGCGCCCAACCCCAGCCGCCTGATCGCCGCCTCGGACGCCAGTACCGCCGCCGCTGCGCCGTCGACGTTGACCGAGCACATCGGGCGCGTCAGCGGATAGGCGATCATCGGCGCGCTCATGACCTCCGCGAGCGGCGTCTCGACGCGGTACATCGCCTTCGGGTTCAGCGTGGCGTGGTGGTGGTTCTTGACTGCCACGCGCGCGAACTGCTCGAAGGTGGTGCCGTAGCGGCGCGTGTGCTCCTGCCCGATCAGCGCGAACATCGCCGGCATGGTGTCGGAACCGATCACGCCCTCGGCGACGAAGCCCGCGCCCGTCCCGGCGCCGAGCAGTCCCTTGTCCATCTGTTCCACGCCGACCGCGAGCGCCAGATCGCAGACGCCGGCACGGATCGCGATCCACGCCTCGCGCAACGCGGTGGCGCCGGTCGCGCAGGCGTTGGCCACGTTGACGACCGGGATCCCGGTCATGCCGATCTCGCGCAGCACGCGCTGCCCGACCATCGCCGCCGACTGGTACAGGTTGCCGCAGTAGAGCACCTGCACGTCGCGGATCGACAGGCCGCAGTCGTCGAGCGCGAGCAACGCCGCCTCGGCCGCCAGATCGGGGACGCTGCGCTCGGGGAAACGGCCGAAGCCGATCATGTCGGCCCCGACGATGTACACGCTGCTCATGACATGGCCTCGCGGTCGGGAACGAAGGAAAACGCTATCCAGGCCGCGCCACTGGCGTCACGCTGGCCGCTGTCGCCGAACACCACCCGCACCGGCAGGTCGAAACGCAGTTCGGCCGCGGCCGCGTCACGCAGCGTGCCGCGCAGCGCGGGCCCACCGTCGAGGTCGACCACGGCCATCACGAACGGTACGGGCACGCCGGGAAAACTGCGGTGCACGGTCGTGAAACTGTGGACGCGACCGCGGTCACGCAGCACCTCCGGCAGCATGCGCCCGCGCGCTCCGCAGGCCGCGCAGACCCGCCGCGCGCCGAGGAATACCGCCTGGCACGCACCGCAGCGCGAACCGGCGAGCTGCCAGCCGCCGTCGCCAGCCACGATGTAGTCCTGCGCCGCCCGCTGCCGTTCGCCCATCTGTCCCCCTCGAGCGCCGCGCTCGCACCCAACGTCCGCGAGCGTACCTGCCACCCCGAGCGGGAACTTATACTGCGCCGCCGTGCGCCGGCAAGGCGCGCGCACCCTTTCACCGATCGGCAGGAGACTCCGGCATGCTGAAACACAACACCTACTTCGACGGCCAGGTGCAGAGCATCGGCTTCACCCGCCACGGGCTCGCCGCGACGGTCGGCGTGATCGCACCGGGCACGTACCATTTCGGCACCGTGGCGGCGGAACGCATGAGCGTGTTGAGCGGCGACCTGCGCGCGCGGGTCCAGGGTGGCGACTGGCAGCACTACCCGGCCGGCACCCGTTTCGAGGTCGCTGCGAACAGCGGCTTCGACGTGCAGGCGGTCGGCGGCCCCGCCGCGTACCTGTGCGAGTTCCTCGGCGACGAGTGAAAACGTCGGGAATCTTTACATTCTCCGCGTACCCGGACGCAGACATCGTAAGCCGAATTGACCAATCCGGCGAATCACGGATCGCATCCCGCCAAATGGCAAAGCGTGACGAAACTGCTTTACTGTGGCGGCGATCAGGGCCTCGTTTATTGCGTGATTGACGGGTCCTGTCCAAACCACCGCCGGCAACTACGAACAAGGAAAGATCATGGCCACATTCAACGCCTCTTCCACCGGACTGAATCTCGCGCTGATGGACGATACCTTCACGTACTGGATCCCCGCAGGGACCGGTCTGCCGGCGCTTGCCACGCTGGAAACTCCGGTCACGCTACCGACCACCTTCATCGAGTCGGATCCGGCCGGCCTGGGGATCCAGGCGATCTGGGGTGGAACCGGCTTCACCTACGCGGCGCCGGTCAGCTACTACAGCGGCTCCAGCCCGGCGGTGGTCCGCTTCGAGCTTACCGGCGGCACCGCGAAGACGCTCAGCGTGCTCGACGCGCAGAACAATACCATCTACACGCTGAGCGGGTTCAGCCTGGCGCTGAGCGCAACGCCGCGACCGGCCATGGCGGACATCTTCGCCGGCAACGACTCGATCCTCGCAGGCGCAGGCAACGACACGCTCGAGGGCGGTACCGGCAACGACTCGATCCTCGCGGGCGCAGGCAACGACACGCTCGACGGCGGCACCGGCAACGACAGCATCGACGGCGGCCTCGGTGACGATCTGCTCCACGGCGGCGTCGGCGCCGACTCGCTGCTCGGCGGCGGCGGCACCGACACGGTGTCCTACCAGACCGCCAGCGCGGGTGTGAACCTGAGCCTGAACACCAACGGCACCGGCACCGCGGTGATCGGCGCCGAAAGCGACACACTGCGCACCCTCGAGAACGTGCTCGGCACCAACCACAACGACACGCTGACCGGCGGCACCGACACGCTGAACGGCGCCTCGCAGCACAATCTGTTCCGCGGACTGGACGGTGACGACGAACTGAGCGGCGGCGCCGGCAACGACACGTTGATCGGCGGCCTCGGCGCCGACACGATCGCCGGCGACGCCGGCAACGACACGATCTCGTTCGAGGATGACATCGCGGTCGTGATCGACCTGAACGCGACCACCCACACCGTCGGCGGCACGGTGGAAAACCATTCCGGCATCGAGAACGTGATCGGCGGCAACGCCAATGACAGCATCACCGGCAGCACGGTCGCGAACATGCTGAGCGGCGGCAACGGCAACGACACGATCCTCGGCGGGGCAGGGCCCGACACGCTGGTCGGCGGCGCGGGAGCCGACAACCTCGCGGGCGGCACCGGCAACGACCGCCTCGATGGCAGCACCGACGGCTATTACCAGAGCGTCGCCGACACGCTGGCCGGCGGTATCGGCAATGACTACTACGTGATCGAGAACCTGTACTACTACAGTACCTTCGACCAGGTAGTGGAAAACGCCGACGAAGGCACTGACACAGTGGAACTCGTCACGACGACCTCCGCGAACTCGAGCTACGTGCTGGCGGCAAACGTGGAGAACCTGATCGTCGCGTCGAGCTACTACTATTACGCTGCGACCGCCTCCGGCAACGCGCTGGACAACGTGATCACTGCAAAGAGCGCGTACTCGAGCTACTACTACCTCACGGCAGGCTTCAAGCTCTACGGTGGCGCGGGCAACGACACGATCACCGGCAGTTACGGGGCCGATACGCTGGCCGGCGGCAACGGCGCCGATATGATGGTCGGCGGGGACGGCAGCGACGTGTATTACGTGAACGCCGGCGGGGACGTGATCCAGGAGCGCGTCGGCCCCAACTACGGCAACGACACCGTGGTCAGCTCGCTGAACGTCACGCTGGCCAACGGCCTCGAGAACGCCACGCTGCTCGGCGTCAGCACCGCGCTGAACGCCACCGGCAACGCGAGCAGCAACGTGCTGCGCGGCAACCAGTTCAACAATTCACTGAGCGGCCTGGACGGGTCGGACAGCCTGTTCGGTGGCGCCGGTGCCGACACACTGCAAGGCGGGCTCGGCAACGACACGCTGAACGGCGGTATCGGGGCCGACATCATCAACGGCGGCGACAACACCGACACGGTCGACTTCTCGAACCTCGGGGTCGCGATCACACTGAACCTGGGCACCGTGGCGGCGCAGAACACCGGCGCCGGTTCGGACACGATCACCAACATCGAGAACGCCAACGGCGGCATGGTCGACGATTCGCTGACCGGCAGCGCGGAAAGGAACGTCCTGCGGGGCAACGCCGGCAACGACACGCTCGTTGGCCTGGCGGGTGACGATTTTCTGATAGGGGGCGTCGGCAACGACGTGTTGCGGGGTGGCGGCGACGCCGACCTCTTGTCCGGCGACGACGGCGACGACAATTTGTTCGGCGGTGCGGGGCAGGACAGTTATAAGGGCGGCGCCGGTGCCGACATCTTCTATTTCGACGTCATGGAAGCCGGGTGGGGGGAGGGCGAGGCGGTCACGGACTTCGTCAGCGGCGAGGACAAGCTCGCTATCGATATGTCGGCCTTCGGCATCGGCAACGGCGACACCACGATCAACGGCGGTCTGATGAAATTCGGTCCCGGCGGTTTCGGTCCCGGCGCCGAGCTGGTGATCTTCACACACGGGTACAGCGAGTCGTCTTTCCCCACGACGACCGCCGCCGCGGCCGCGATCGGCAACGCCTCGGCCGCCTACGGGGTGGGTGACAAGCGCCTGTTCGTGCTCGACAACAGCAGTTCCGCTGACCTGTACCTGTTCACGTCGGCGGCTGCCGACGCCACAGTCACGGCAGCGGAACTGCAGTTGATCGGGGCACTCCAGAACACCCCGAACACCACGCTCGGCGACTACCTGTTCGTGGCCTGATCTGCTGTCCAGCCGGCTGAGCGCCCACGGCCGCTCAGCCGCTGATCCCGCGCCGACGCCGCCCTCGGGCGGCGTCGGTCGTTACGACAGGGCGCCATCGCCCCGGGTAGCTGTCACTTCGGCACCGCAACCGGCACCCGTTTCGAGGTCGCTGCGAACAGCGGCTTCGACGTGCAGGCGGTCGGCGGCCCCGCCGCGTACCTGTGCGAGTTCCTCGGCGACGAGTGAAAACGTCGGGAAACTTTACAATTCCCGTGTACCGGGAAGCGCTAGTCGTCAGCCGGGTTGACCAATCCGGCAATCGAAGGATCGCATCCCGCTGAATGGCAACGTGTCACGAAGCTGCTTTACTATAACGACGACCAAGGGCACGCTTATTGCGTAGTTCGAGGGTCACGTCAATTCCACCGCCGGCAACAACCAACAAGGAACCGCCATGGCCACATTCAATGCATCCTCCACCGGTCTGAATCTTGCGCTGATGGACGGGTCGTTCACATACTGGATCCCCGGAGGGGCCGGCCTGCCGGTCCTGTCCACGCTGGAAACCCCGGTCACGCTGGCAACCACCTTCATCGAATCGGACCCGGCAGGCATGGGCATCCAGGCGATCTGGGGCGGCACCGGCTTCACCTACGCGGCGCCGGTGAATTCCAGCTCGGCCGTGGTCCGTTCGGAAGTGACCGGCGGCACCGCGACTTCGCTGAGCGTGCTCGACGCGCAGAACAACACCGTCTACACGCTGAGCGGATTCAGCCTGTCGCTGAGCGCGACGCCGCGGCCGAGCATCGCCGACATCTTCTCCGGCAACGACTCGATCCTCTCGGGCGCCGGCAACGACACGCTCGAGGGCGGCACCGGCAAGGACAGCATCGACGGCGGCCTCGGTGACGACGTGCTCTACGGCGGCGCCGGCGCCGACTCGCTGCTCGGCGGCGGCGGCACCGACACGGTGTCCTACCAGAGCGCCAGCGCGGGCGTGAACCTGAACCTGAACACCAATGGCACCGGCACCGCGGTGATCGGCGCCGAGAGCGACGCGCTGCGCACGCTGGAGAACGCGATCGGCAGCAACTACAACGACACGCTGACCGGCGGCACCGATACGCTGAATGGCGCCTCGCAGCACAACCTGTTCCGCGGGCTGATGGGTGACGACAACCTCAGTGGCGGCTCCGGCAACGACACGCTGGTCGGCGGCGTCGGCGTCGACACGATCACCGGGGGCACCGGCAACGACACCATCTCCTTCGAGGACGACTACTACTACAGCGCGGTCGTGATCGACCTCACGGCTGCCACCCATACCGTCGGCGGCACGGTGGAGAACCATTCCGGCATCGAGAACGTGATCGGCGGCGGTAGCAACGACAGCATCACCGGCAGCACGGTCGCGAACATGCTGAGCGGCGGCAACGGCAACGACACCATCCTCGGCGGCGATGCTGCCGACACGCTGATCGGCGGCGCGGGTGCCGACAACCTTGCCGGAGGCACCGGCAACGACCGTCTGGACGGCAGCGCCGACGGCTATTACCAGAGCGTCGCAGACACGCTGGCGGGCGGGTCCGGCAACGACTACTACGTGATCGAGAACCTGTACTACTACACGACGTTCGACCAGGTGGTGGAAAACGCCGACGAAGGCACCGACACGGTGGAAATCGTCACATCGACCTCCGCGAACTCCAGCTACGTACTGGCCGCGAACGTCGAGAACCTGGTCGTCACGTCGAGCTACTACTACTACGCCGCCACCGCCTCCGGCAACGCACTGGACAACGTGATCACGGCCAAGTCGCCCTATTACTCCTATTACTACTACGCCGCAGCGTTCAAGCTCTATGGCGGCGCGGGCAACGACACGATCAGCGGCAGCTACGGCAGCGACACGCTGGTCGGCGGCACCGGCGCCGACCTGATGGCTGGCGGGCGCGGCAACGACGTGTACTACGTGAACGCCGGCGGGGACGTGATCCAGGAGCGCATCGATCCCAACTTCGGCACCGATACCGTGGTCAGCACGCTGGACGTCACGCTGGCCAACGGACTGGAGAACGCCACGCTGCTCGGCGTCAGCACCGCGCTGAACGCGACCGGCAACGCCAGCAGCAATGTGCTGCGCGGCAACCAGTTCAACAATTCACTGAGCGGTCTCGACGGTTCGGACAGCCTGTTCGGCGGTGCAGGCACCGACAACCTGCAGGGCGGTCTGGGCAACGACACGCTGAACGGCGGTATCGGCGCAGATATCATCAACGGCGGCGATGGCGTGGATACGGTCGACTTCTCGAACCTCGGGGTCGCGATCACGCTGAACCTGGGCACCGTGGCGGCGCAGAACACCGGCGCCGGTTCGGACACGATCACCAACATCGAAAACGCCAACGGCGGCATGGTCAACGATTCGCTGACAGGCACCGCGGGCGCGAACTTCCTGCAGGGCAACGCCGGCAACGACACGCTCGTTGGCCTGGCCGGCAACGACTCGCTTTACGGCGGCGCCGGCAACGACCAGCTGCAGGGCGGTGGCGACGCCGACTACCTGTTCGGCGACGCCGGCGACGACAAGTTCTTCGGCGGCGCGGGTGCGGATATCTATTACGGCGGCGCCGGGGCCGACACCTTCAACTTCGACGTCAAGGAAGCCGGGTTGTTCGAGTCGGTCAGCGACTTCGTCAGTGGCGAGGACAAGCTCGCGATCGATATGTCGGTTTTCGGCATCGGTAACGGCGACACCACGATCAACGGCGGGGCGACACGCTTCGGTGCCGGCGGTTTCGGTCCCGGCGCCGAACTGGTGATCTTCACGCACGGCTACGCCGAGGCGTACGTTCCGGTCACGACGACCAACGCGGCAGCCGCGATCGGCAACGCCTCGGCAGCCTACGGAGTGGGTGACAAGCGCCTGTTCGTGCTCGACAACGGCAGCAACGCGCACCTGTTCCTGTTCACGTCGGCGGCGGCCGACACCACGGTCACGGCGGCGGAACTACAGCTGATCGGGGTACTGACTAGCGTCCCGGACACCACGCTCGGGGATTACCTGTTCGTGGCCTGATCCGCCCTCCGGCCGGCTGATCGCCCACGGGCGATCAGCCGCTCATCCAGCGCAGACGCCGCCTCCGGGCGGCGTCTGTCGTCAGGGGCGGGCGCCACCACGACCCGCGGCGGGCGCCGGCCGGCCCCAGCCGAAGCCGGTGAACGCCGTGGTGCTCGCGAATGCCGCCGCGAGCAGGGCCATGTAGCCGGTGAATTCCAGCGCTTCCTCCAAGAAGCGCTTCGGCCCCGGCAGGTACAGGATCCCCTTGTCGATGCCGGCGGCCAGTGCGACCAGGCCGAAGGCGGCACCCACCAGCAGTCCTGCGTCGGCGAATGCGAAACGCAGCGTGCGCCGCAGGTCGCGTCCCAGGCAGTGGGCCAGCGCCAGCGCCGTGCACAGCCACATCAGCGGGCTGATGAACGCATGGATCCAGTCCAGCGCCGCGTAGACGCCGCCGACGGGAACCACCTGCGAACGCAGATCGCTTTCCCGGTAGAAGGTGCAGACCGCGAGGATGCACAGCGCGACCAGCAGGCGCCGGTCGAACAGCGTGCTCGCCTGCCGGACCCGGCTGCCGTGCGCGTACGCCGCCAGCGCCAACGCCACGAGCTGTGCGTTCTCGATCAACGCGTTCTCCTGGTAGAACGCATCCGAGCCGTCGAGCAGCAGCAAGACGAACAGCGCATCGACCAGCAGCATGGCGATCAGGATCGAGCGGGTGTCAGCGAGCATCGTCATCGTCGTCGTTCTCCTGCAAACAGGGCGCGCACGCGCTCGACCGCCTCCGCGGTGTCGCGTGGCACGCGGGTATCGTGGTCGTTGCCGGTCTCCGGCGCGCGCTCGCCCAGCCACTGCGCGCGGCCGCCGGCGACCAGCAACTGCTGGATGCGACCGATGTCGCGCTGCATGTAGCCCGGACCGACGCTGCGGCCGACCCAGTCGCGCAGCGCCGGGTAACCGAAGCGTGCGACAAACCGCTGGTGCCACGGCGCCGAGCGCGGCAGTGCGTCGCTCAGGTCGAACACGTGGACCGGCTTGCCGGTCGCACACGACTCGGCGAGCATCGAGACGCTCTCGCCGGTGGTGACGATGCGATCGGCGAGCGCGAGGTAGCCGAAGAAGGGGTTCTCCGCATCGCGGCTGCCCCAGCGGTAGACGTGCGACGGAGCATCGATGCCGGCGATGAAGGCGCCGAACACCGCCGCCGGCGTGCGCGCGCTGTCGGTGATCAGCAGCGAGCCGCCGTGTACGCGCACGAGCGCGCCGACGCGCGCTGCCAATTCGCATGCCTTCGCTGGCGTGAACGTGAAGGTTCCGCTGCTGCCGCCGAGCAGCACCGCGGTGTACGGCCGCGGCAGATGGCGCAGGCGCGCCTCCCAGATCGCCCCCTCGCTCGCCAGCCGTTCGGCGGTCACGCGGTGCAGCGGCAACAGGTTCAGCACCACGTTGGGCCGTTCGGGCAGGAAGTATTGCGGCGTCGTGATGATCAGGTCGTAGGTGTCCAGCGGCGCCCACGGCCTGCCCATGTAGACCAGCCGCACACCTCCGCCCGCAGCGCGGCGGATCCAGCGCGCCACCGGCTCCTGCTCGCGCCCCGACAGGATCACCAGCTCCGGCCACGGCGACACCAGTGGCGTGCTGCGTCGCAGGTCGATGCCGGCCACCCGCAGGTTCTGCGAGCGCACCGCGAGCGGTTTGGGCAGCAGGCGGCGCCCGAAGACGATCTGCCGGATCTCGAACGGCCAGCCGAGCAGCTCGCCGAGCGCGAGCACCTGCGAATTGTCGCCGGCGCGCGCGCCGAACAGCAGCCACACGCGCGGCGGCGCGCGCATGGTCACAGGCTGTTCGTCGTCGTGTCGCGGCATCGTGCTGCGCCCTGGTTCACCGGCGCCACAGGTTAGGGCAGCGCCGCCCCCCAAGGAAATCAATGCGCAAGATTCACGTCGACGCCATGCGCCGGCGGTGGCGCGGTTGCATTGGCCGGAACCCGTCGCTATGTTGGCCGGCGATGAACCCTCCCGCTCCCCCCGCCCCCGTATCGTGGCGCAAGCGGCTCGTCTGGCGCAGCCAGGCGCTGCTACTCGGCGTCTGCTGGCGCGTGCTGGGTCTGCTGCCGCGCCGCGCGGCGTCGGCGGCGGGCGCGGCGGCGTTCGCGCTGCTCGGCCCGCTGACCGCCCGCCATGCCTTCGTGCGGCGCAACCTGGCGCAGGTGCTCGGCACCGGCGATCCCGCGCGTATCGATCCCATCGCGCGCGGCGTGTGGGGCAACTTCGGCGCCGTGCTCGCCGAGTACCCGCATCTGGCGCGCTATGTCTGCGGCGCCGCCGGCGCCGATTTCGAGATCCGCATCGATCCGCACGCCGAGGCGATCGTGCGCGGCCAGCTGCCGGCCGTCTACGTGGCGGCGCATCTGGCGAACTGGGAGCTGGCTACCGCCGCCATCGCGCGCCTCGGCATCCCGTTCAGCGCGGTCTATGCACCGCAGGGCAATCCCTTCCTCGATACGCGCCTGCAGGCGCGCCGCGCCGCGCTGCGCGCACGCTTCATCGGCAAGCGCAACGCCTTGCGCCAGCTGGTCACCGAACTGCGCGGCGGGCGCTCGGTCGGCTTGCTGCCCGACCAGCGCTCGGACACCGGCGAGATGTTGCCCTTCTTCGGCGCCCCGGCAGCAACCGCGATCAGCCCCGCGTGGCTCGCGCTGCAGGGCGGCGTCCCGCTGGTGCCGGTGCACGTGGAGCGCCTCGGCCACGCGCGCTACCGCACCACCTTCCACGCGCCGCTGGCGCCACCGGCTGCCGGCAGCGGGCGCGCACAGGTGCTGGCGCTGTCCGAACGCCTCAACGCGCTGTTCGAGTCGTGGATACGCGCGCACCCGGAACAGTGGCTGTGCCTGCGCCGGCGCTGGCCGCGCCAGCCAGCCGCGCAGCACGTGGAGACGCCCCGATGCGGCTGATCGGCGACATCCTGCGCCGCTATCCCTGGCAGTCGGTGGCGATGCTGGTCGCGCTGCTCGCCGCCGGCGCCGCCGAAGGTCTCAGCCTGGGCAGCCTGCTGCCGATGCTGAGCATCGCTTCCGGCGCGGGCGCCGACGCCCCGCTGCCTGCGCGCGAGGCGATGGGCTTCATGGGCGACTGGCTGCGGCGCGCGGACTGGCAGCCCACGCTGGGGCTGCTGCTGGTGCTGATCGTCGCCGGCATCACGGTCAAGGGCGTGCTGATGCTGGTCGCGCAGGCGATGGTCGGCAACACCGCCGCACGCTTCGCCGCCGAACTGCGCCTCGCGATGCTGCGCGCGCTGCTCGCGAGCCGCCTCGACCACTTCCTGCACCAGCCGCTGGGACGCCTCGGCACCGCGCTGACCTCCGAGGTGCAGAGTACCTCGGGCGCGTTCGTGAACGCGATGAACGCGCTGGCCTTCCTGATCCAGGCGCTGATCTACGCCGCGGTCGCGCTGGCGATCTCATGGCAGGCGACGCTGACCGGGCTCGCGGCCGGCGTGCTCGTGATCGGGACCACCAGCGCGCTGGTGCGCATCGCGCGTCACGCCGGGCGCACGCACAACGCGCGGCTGCGCGGCCTCGCCTCGCGCCTCACCGACGTGCTGCTGTCGGTGCGGCCGATGAAGGCGATGGCGCAGGAATCGCTGGCCGATGCGCTGCTGGTGGCCGAGAACCGGCGCCTGCAGCGCGCGCAACGCCGCCAGGTACTCAGCGCCGCCGCGCTGACGGCGGCGCAGGAGGAACTGTTCGCGCTGGTGATCGCGCTCGGCATGTACCTCGCGATCGCCCGCCTCGGGATGCCGTTCACCACCGTGCTGGTGCTGGTGCTGACGCTGGGGCGCATGCTGGCGCAACTCGGCAAGGTGCAGAAGGAATACCAGAAGGTCGCCATCGCCGAGGGTGCGTACCTCGCGCTCGCGGCGACCATCGACGAGGCCCGCGCCGCCGCCGAGCCGCCGCGCGGAACGCGCGAACCCGCGCTGCGCGAGGGCATCAGGCTCGAAGGCGTGCACTTCGCCTGGGGCGAGCGCGTGGTGTTCGCCGGCGTGGACCTCGACATCCGCGCCGGATCGTTCACCACGCTGATGGGCCCCTCGGGCTGCGGCAAGTCGACGCTGCTCGACCTCGTGCTCGGTTTCCAGCAGCCGGCGGCGGGTCACGTCACGATCGACGGCGTGACGCTCGAGACGCTCGACGTGCGCCGCTGGCGCTCGATGATCGGCTACGTGCCGCAGGAGACGCTGCTGCTGCACGACACGGTGCTCTACAACGTGACGCTCGGCGACCCGGCGCTGGGCGCGGCCGACGTCGAGCGCGCGCTGCGCCAGGCCGGCGTCTGGGATGTGGTGCGCTCGCTTCCCGGCGGGCTGGAGCACGTGGTCGGCGAGCGCGGCGGCAAGCTCTCCGGCGGGCAACGCCAGCGCATCATGATCGCCCGCGCGCTGGTGCGCCGCCCGCGGCTGCTGGTGCTCGACGAGGCCACCAGTTCGCTCGACCAGGACAGCGAGGACGCGATCTGCGACACGCTGGCGGCGCTGCGCGGGGAGCTGACGATACTCGCGATCTCGCACCGCCCCGCGTTCGCGGCGATCTCCGACCGCGTGGTGCAGGTCGACCGGCTGGCGCGGGGCGAACCCGGGGCCGTGAGCGACGCCGGCGGCAATGGTTACGGAAATTCCGGTTCCACTCCGGCCTGAAACGGGCGTAGAGTAGCGCCATGGACATGTTGGCGACCGATACCGATTCGCTGTCCGAGGCGCTGCTCGACGGCGCCGTGGCGGTGTGCGTGAAGGACGGTGACGGCCGCGTGCTGACGCAGGACCTGCGCTGCCGGCGCATCTGCGGCGAGCGCATCGGGCGCATCTGCACCGACGGTTGCATGGCGCTGTTCGCTGCCGACCACGACCGCCAGTGGCGCGACTGGGGCAGCAGCGTCTACGGCAACAGCACCATCCATGGCGCCCTGTTCGACGTCACCATGATCTGCGGCCCGCACCGCATCACCACCTTCCTGCAACCGCTCGAAGACCGCTACCACGGCGCGCTGGCACACTACACACGTGCCGGGCTGACGCCGCGCGAGGAGGAAGTGCTGGCGCTGATCCTGCGCGGGGAAACCAACACCGGCATCGGTGCCAGCCTGGGCATCTCGCGCGCCACCCTGCGCACGCACCTGAACCGCATCTACACGAAGCTGCGCCAGCGCGGCATGTCCACCGAGTTCCTGCCCGGCTACCGCACCCGCGACAAGCTGCTTGCGCGCCCGCCGGCCGCGGCGCAACCGGCTACGACGACGACGGCCTGATCCGCTCGCGCAGCGCGCGGTCGATCGCGCTCCAGCTCAGCGGCTCCAGCGAATCGAGCATGTTCTTCACGATCAGCCCGAGCTCGGTATCGCCCTCGATGTCGAGGCGGCGATTGAAGAACAGCGTGTCCGGGTCTTCCTCGCGGCGCAGCAGCTTCAGGTACTCCGCGGTGTCGGCGCTGAACATCAGGTCGGGTTCGGCCGGGCCGAACACGGGGCGGAAACGCCCGCCCTCGTAGCGGAAGCGGAACCGCGCGCCGATGTCGCGCACGTGGATCACGAAGGTGCGCCCCTCGAGCGAGGACAGATCCTCGGGCAACAGCCGCAGATAGCGTGCGAAGTTCAGCGCCAGCGCCGCCGGTATACCGTGCGGCCACTGCGGCAGCCGTTCGACCAGCCGCGCCAGCGGCGCGGGAAACCCCGGATTCACTGCCATCGCACCGCCTCCGGCACGCTCTTTTCCATGCCCGGCCGGCCGAACCAGTAACCGTCGCAGGCGCCCACCGGCAGCAGTTCGTCGATGCCGGGCGGCGTCTCGCCACGCAGCGCCGCCGCCCACGCGTCGATGATCGCGTGCATATGCGTCGATTGCGGGCTGAGCCGCAGCACGTCGACGCCGGCCGCGCGCAGCGCCGGCACCTCGGCGAGCAGGTTGTAGCTCAGCGCCGACTGCGTCTGGATGCCGTTCAGCGCGAGGAAGGGCACGCCTTCACGCGTGCGCAGCGTGATGCCGTCGGGATCGTCGAGGCAGCGGAACTCGCAGCTGTCCTTGTTCAGGTTGTGGTGGCGCGCGGTGAAGCAGCGCGCCGAGAACGCGAGCGGCATGCGCCCGAACACGAACATCTCGGTCTGCATCCCGGCCGGCCGTGCCGCCTGCATCTCGAGCACGATCTCGCGCGAGGCCTCCACGGCGGGCAGCCAGCGCGTGGCACCCTGCCCGGCAAACCACTCCAGCGTGCCGGCGTTGTAGATGTTCAGGTGTGGCCCGGCGACGAAGGGCACGCCGGCGCGCGCGAGCAGGCGCACCGCGCCGAGGTCGTTCGCCTCGACCATGAACTCGCCGTTGCCGGTCATTTTGCGCAGCGCACGCAGGTCGGCCTCGGACTCGAGCAGCGCCTGCGTCGACAGCACGACCTCCTTGCCGGCAGCGCGCAGGTCGCGCGCGAGCCCGATCCAGTCGTCGATGCGCAGCGCCGTGCGCCGCGAACACACCACCTCGCCGAGGTAGACGATGTCGAAGGCCGCGTCGGCCAGGTCCGCATAGAACTGCAGCAACTGCTCCTTCGGCCAGTAGTACAGCACCGGTCCCAGAGAGAGTTTCATCGCGCGCTCATCTCCAAGGCCGGTTGTACGCGCCGAGCGTCGCCTGGTGTCCCTCGGCCACCTTGTTCAGCTCGGCGCTCCACGCCGGGCGCACCGAGTAGCGCTG
Source organism: Pseudomonadales bacterium (assembly GCA_022072145.1). Classification (GTDB taxonomy): domain Bacteria; phylum Pseudomonadota; class Gammaproteobacteria; order Pseudomonadales; family UBA5518; genus UBA5518. The sequence continues at coordinate 23,330 of JAJVIG010000022.1, read as the reverse complement.
CCCGTCGGCGCCGCAGCTGTCGATCGCCGCGCGCAGCGTGCGCGTGACCTGCGCCACGTAGGCCGGACTGCGCTGGCGCCCCTCGACCTTGATCGCCGCCACCCCGATGCGGAACAGCTCCGGCAGCACCGACAGCACGTTCAGGCTGGTGGGCTCCTCGAGCGCGTAGTAGGTGTCGTCGTTGACCTCGAAGCGCCCCTTGCAGAGCGTCGGGTAGCCGGCGTTCTCGTCGTCGCCGTAGCGGTCGATCAGGATGCCGTTCAGCCGGCTCTCGAGCCCCTGCTCGCCCTTCTGCCAGCGCACCGCGCGCGCCGGGCTGCACACCCCGTGCGTGTTCGGCGACTCGCCGGTCGCATACGAGGACAGCAGGCAGCGGCCCTCGACCATCACGCACAGGCTGCCGAAGCCGAACACCTCGATCTCGACCGGGGTGTGGCGGATCACGTGCTCGACCTGCGGGATCGTCAGCACGCGCGGCAGCACGGCGCGCTGCACGCCAAACATCTCGTGGCAGTAGTTGACCGCCTCGTAGTTGGTCGCCGAACCCTGCACCGACAGGTGCAGGCGCAGCGCCGGGTGCGTCTTCGCGGCGTAGGCGAGCAACCCCATGTCGGCCAGGATCACCGCGTCCACGCCCAGTTCGGCGGCGCGATCGACCGCGGCGCGCCAGCGCGCCAGCCCCGCGGCCTGCGCGTAGGTGTTGATCGCCAGCAGCACCTTGCGCCCGCGATCGTGCGCGTAACGGATGCCCTCGACGGCGGTTTTGGCGTCGAAGTTCAGCCCCGCGAAGTTGCGTGCGTTGGTTTCGTCCTTGAGTCCGATGTAGACACAGTCGGCGCCGTTGTCCACGGCCGTTTTCAGGGCGGGCAGCCCTCCGGCCGGGCACACCAGCTCGGGTTTCCCCTGATAGGCGGCCATGCGTGAAATCCCCGGTACGGCAAGAGGCGCGCAGGGTAGCACAGCCACGCCCCGCGCGCCCTAGAATGGGACTTCCGCCGCTGGTTCCGGATCCGATGAACGCCACCTTGCGCACCGCGTTGTTCGCCATTGCCCCGCTGGTGCCGGCGCTGCTCGCGCCGCCGCTGGCCGCCGAGCCGCGCCCGCGCTGGGAGCTCGGGCTGGGCGCCGGCGTGCTGGCGTTTCCGCCCTGGCCCGGCTCGACGCAGCACGAGGTCTTCGTCGCCCCCGCGCCCTACGTGGTCTATCGCGGCGAGCGCCTGCAGGCCGATCGCGGCGGCATCCGCGCGCGGCTGTTCGACACCGACGCGCTGTCGCTGGAACTGAGCCTGGCCGCGACGCCGCCGCCCGGCAACGACGACGCGGCGCGCGAGGGCATGCCGGAACTGGACCCGGTGGCCGAGTTCGGCCCCGAGCTGCGCTGGCGGCTGTGGCGCGCCGCGGACGGCGCCGCGCAATGGCAACTGCGGCTGCCGCTGCGCTCGGCGTGGAGCGTGGACACCGGCGGCATCGAGGGGATCGGCCTCGTCGCCGCGCCCGCGTTCGCATATGCATGGCAGGACCGCGGCTGGAAGCTCGCGCTGCAGGCCGGTCCGCTCTTCGGCTCCGACCGCTATCACGGGCACTTCCACACGGTCGCGCCGCGCCACGCGACCGCGGACCGTCGCGCCTACGATGCCGATGCCGGCTACGGTGGGCTGCAGTTCACCGGCTCGCTGACGCGCCGCTCGGGACGCTGGTGGGCCGGCGTGTACCTGCGCGCGCACTCGCTCGACGGCGCACGCTTCGCCGACGGCCCGCTGGCGCGCTCCGACCACGCGCTGAGCGCCGGCTTCGCGTTCGCGCGCATGTTCGCGCAGTCGCGCCGGCAGGTCGAGACGCGGATCGACGATTTTTAGTCAGGCAGATTTACTTGAATCGCCAGCGCACCTAAGATGGCGGGAACAACCCGCTCCGGGCGCCCCGGGAGGCTACGCATGGCCCACGACATTCTGGTCGAGCGCGACGTGATGGTCGCGATGCGCGACGGCACGCGGCTCGCGGCCGACATCTACCGCCCGCGCGACGACGGCGCGCACCCCACGCTGCTGAACCTGCATCCCTACGACAACGACAGTTTCCTGGTGGTGCACGAGCTGCTGTTCAGCCCGCTGATCGCCGCGCAGAAGGGCTACGCGGTGGTCTCGGTGGAGGCGCGCGGGCGCGCCGGTTCCGAGGGCGAATGGACGCCCTACGGTGACGAGGGCCGCGATGCGCACGACGCCGTCGAGTGGGCGGCCGCGCAGCCGTGGTCGAACGGCAACGTGGGGCTGTACGGGGCCTGCGCGCTGGGGCTGGCCGCGATCCAGGGCGCGGTCGCCACGCCGCCGCACCTGAAGGCGGTGTTCGCGTACATGACGGCCACCAACTTCCACAGCGGCTGGACCTACTCGGAGGGCGGCGCCTTCGAACTCGGCTTCCAGATGTCGTGGGTGTGGAAGATCCTCGCGCGCGACACCCTGTCGCGTCGCGGACTCGCTGCGGCCGAACTCGCCGCCGCACTGGCGCGCATCGACGCGGCCGCCACCGACATGAACGGCTCGGCGGCCTTCCTGCCGCTGATCGATTTCCCGCCCTACCAGGACGGCGCCGCACCGTACTGGCGCGAGTGGCTCGCACACCCGGCCTACGACGCGTTCTGGGAGCGGGTCGACAACGTCGCCGCCGCCGGGCGCATCCAGGTGCCGGTGATGCACCTGAGCGCGTGGTACGACACCTGCCTCAAGGGGCACCTCGACCTCGACGCCGCGCTGCGCCGCGCCGGCGACCCGGCACTCGCCACCCGTCATCGCATGGTCATCGGCCCGACCGACCACAGCGCCTACTACAACAAGCGGCCCTGCCACGCCGGCGAGCGCGATTTCGGCCCGGCGGCGCTCACCGGACCGGACGTGCTGGCCGGAATGGTGTTCGACTGGTTCGGTCACCACCTGTGCGGCGAACCGCTGCGCGAGTTGCCGCACCACGGCGTGCGCTACTGGCAGCTCGGCGAGAACCGCTGGAAGGAAGCGCCGGCGTGGCCACCGGCGTACACCCCCACCCCGTACTACCTGCACAGCGGCGGCGGCGCCAACACGCGCTTCGGCGACGGCACGCTGGACACCCGCACGCCACGGGTCGAGGCCGTCGACAGCTTCGTCTACGACCCCTTCGATCCGGTGCCGACCACCGGCGGGCGCAGCATGATCGACGTGCCGACCGGCGTGTACGACCAGGCGACGGTCGAGGAGCGCCATGACGTGCTGGTCTACACCTCGGCCTGCCTGGGCGGGCCGCTGGTGCTGAACGGTCCGGCAGGCGTGACGCTGTTCGCGGCCAGCGACGCCGAGGACACCGATTTCACCGCCAAGCTGGTCGACGTCGAACCCGGCGGCTACTGCGCGAACATCGCCGAGGGCATCATCCGCGCGCGCTACCGCGAGGACCGCTCGCGCGAGGTGTTCCTGGTGCCGGGCGAGGCCACTGAACTGCGCATCGACCTGTGGGACATCGCCCACACCTTCCTGCCCGGGCACCGGATCCGCCTCGAGATATCGAGCAGCAACTTCCCGCGCTTCGACCGCAACCTGAACACGCGCGTCACACCCGCGCTGGGCAGCGCGGCGGACGCCCGCAAGGCCGTGCAGCAGGTCTTCCACGACCACACGCGACCCTCGCGGCTGGAACTGCCGGTGGCACGCTCGCCGGACTGAAGCACGCGACGCGGCGCGCACCACGCATTACCCGCCGCGGGTAGCCGCGCGATTGACCGTCGCGCGCGCACGGTCGTAGCCTCCGCCGCAGTCGACCAACGCTAACCAGGAGACGGCCGATGCAACTGCCCGATATCGACATCGGACTCAGCGAGGAAGACCTCGCGGTACGCGAGACCTGCCACCGCTTCGCGCGCGACGTGCTGCGCCCGGTGGGGCGCGAACTCGACCGCCTGCAGGATCCCGCGCAGGTCATCGCGCGCGATTCGGTGCTGTGGGACGTGTTCCGCCAGTACCGCGAACTCGGCCTGCACGAGGTATTCGCCGACACCACCATGGATCCGGCGGCGCGCGCGCGCATGATGTGCGTGATCAACGAGGAACTCTCGTGGGGCGACGTGGGGCTGGCGATCACCCTCGGGCTGTCGCAATTCCACCAGCCGTGGGTGGAGCAGAGCGGCGACGCGGCGCTGCGCACCCGCTTCTGCGACCCCGCGCGGCTCACGATCGGCTGCTGGGGGCTCACCGAGCCGGACCACGGCAGCGACACCGTCTCGTTCACCGAACCCTGTTTCGATGACCCGAAGCTGCGTGCGAACTGCATCGCGCGCAAGGACGGCGACCATTACGTGATCAACGGCCAGAAGGCGGCCTGGGTGTCCAACGGCAGCATCGCCGACATCGCGGTGCTGTTCTGCACGCTGGAACCCGAACGTGGTTTCCGCGGCGGCTGCGTGATCCTGGTGCCGCTGGATCTGCCCGGCGTCGAGCGCCCGCGGCCGCTCGACAAGATCGGCCAGCGCTCGCTCAACCAGGGGCAGATCTTCTTCAGCGACGTGCGTGTCCCGGCCTCGCATCTCGTGATCGGACCCGACGTCTACCCGTTCGCGCTCGAGGGCATGCTGTGCCACGGCAACGCCGGCATGAGCCAGCTGTTCATCGGCGTGGCGCGTGCCGCGCTGGATCACGCGCTCGAGTACGCGCAGGAACGCATACAGGGCGGCGTGCCGATCGGACGCCACCAGAACGTTCGTGCACGGCTGTTCCGCATGTTCACCAAGGTGGAGGCGGCACGCGCACTCACCCGCCGCACCGCGCTCTACCTGGCGGTGAACCCGCCCTCGATCCAGCACGCGATCGCCGCCAAGGTGTTCTCGACCAACACCGCCTTCGAGGTCGCCAGCGAGGCACTGCAGATCTTCGGCGGCAACGGCCTCAGCCGCGAATACCCGATGGAAAAGCTGCTGCGCGACGCGCGCGCCTCGATGATCGAGGACGGCTGCAACGAGATGCTGGGGCTGATCGCCGGGGCGCGCATCCAGGGGTTCTGAGCGCGCCGCGAGCGGGCCGACGTGTTCGTTTTCCGCAGGCAGGATCAGCGCGTCACAACCTGAAAGACTCACCCTTCGCCAGCTGTTCGCGCACGGGCCACTGCGGACACAACATTTCGACCACCTCCATCAGCGCCACCCATTGCGCGATGGGATCGTCACGGTTCACCCGCGCGCAAGGCACGCCGCCTTCGGCCACCAGCACGACCTCGCCCTCAGGGACGTCAGGAACCGGCAACGAGTTCATCTAACAGCTCCTCGCGCTGGAACAGGACGAAATACTCCCTTAGCTCTTTCCTGTTCAGGTCATGGTTGGCACGTAGCAAGGCGCGGATGTCGTCCATGTCCCGCGTGCGCCGGGGATCATTGACGTATGCCTGCAGTTTGAACGCAATCAGACCCTCGACACTGATCACACGCACCGGACCGAGCGGCGTGTCACGCTCATCGGCCTCTGCCAGCAATCGACGGGCAATGGGCCGATGCGCATACAGGAAATCGAGCCTCTCGTCATGGCGCACGTAGTTCGCCGCATCCTCGCTGCGGTGAATGCAGATGTATCCAAGCGACAGCAGCGCGTCATGCAGTCGATCCGCGTCATCGGCATCCACCAGGAAGTCCACGTCCTGGGTCGCACGGACCACGTCGTGCGCCGCCAGTGCGAGTCCACCGATCAACGCCGGACGGGTGCCGATGTCGGCAAACACCGTCAGTGCTTCACGGATTTGATCGACCAGCTTCGACACGGGCACGTAGTCCTTAAGAATACGCAGGGGACCGCGACGCACGCAGTGTCGAGCCAACCCCGTGCCCTGCGTTCCCCGATCCTCGAATGCCGATTCAAGCACAATTAGACGCTCGCAGGCAGGATCCATGCTCGCGGAAGAGTTCGGGAGCGCAATCGAACGCGAGCGTGCGGGACCGTGCCCCGCGGGGCGAGCGCCTCAGTCGGGCCGGCCGCGGCGCCCGCCGCGGGCCGCGACCCGGTAGTGTTGCTCGTCGCAGCGACGTGCCCACATCCGGTCCAGCAACCGCGGCCACACGCGCTCGAGCAGCAGCGCGAGCGCCTGCCCGCGCGGGCGTCGCGTCACGAAGACCTCGTCGCGCGGATCGAGCAGCGCGGCGAGCAGCGCGCGGGCCGGGAGCTCGACGTCGTGCTGCGCCTCGGCGCCGGGCGCGCCGCCGGCCTCGTCCATCGCGTGCGTCATCGGGCTGCGCGTGGCGCCCGGGCACAGCGTCGTGACGCGCACCCCGCTGCCCGCGAGTTCGCGCCGCAGCACGCGGCTGAACGTGTGGAGCCCCGTCTTGCTCGCGCCGTAGATCGCGAAACCGGGCACCGCCAGCAGCGCCGCGGCCGAGACCAGGTTCACGACGTGGCCGCTGCCGCGCGCGCGCATCGCGGGCACCAGCAGCTGGCACAGACGGATCGGCACGTACAGGTTGCAGTCGATGAGCTCGCGCACGCTCTCGGCCGAACCCTGCTCGGCATGTCCGCCGATCAGCACGCCGGCGTTGTTGATCAGCACGTCGACCGCACCAAAGCGTTCCAGCACCTGCCCGACCGCGGCTGCCAACGCCGCATCGTCGCGCAGGTCCAGTGCCAATGCGAAATGGGCCGAGGCACCCGGCAGACTGGCCGCCAACGCCTGCAACGCCGCCTCGTCGCGGTCGAACAGCGCGAGCCGCGCACCCGCGCCGGCGAGCAGTCGCGCCGTGGCGGCACCGATGCCCCCGCTGGCTCCGGTGAGCAGCACGCTACGCCCCGCGAGCGCTGGACCATCGGGCTGCATGGCCGCGACGCCTCAGAGCCGGATATTGTCGTAGTACGGGATCATGATCTCGTTGTCGGCCGGGTTGTCGGCACCGACCATCGCCGGCATGCTCGGGTGCATCTCGTCCGGGTCGATCAGCACGTTGATGCACGCCGGCCGCCCCGAGGCCAGCGCCCGCTGCAGCGCCGGCGCCAGCTCCGTCAACCGCTCGACGCGCTCGCCGTGACAGCCGAACGCCGCCGCGACCGCCTCGTACGGCGTGTCCGGCAGCGCGCAGATCACGCGCCGCTCGCGTCCATACACGAGGTCCTGCCCGTGCGCCGACATGCCCCACAGCCGGTTGTTCAGGATCACCGTGACCACCGGCAGCCCGTGGCGCGCCATGGTCTCGAATTCCTGGATGTGGAAGCCGATCGCGCCGTCGCCGGTGATCTGCAGCACCCGTTTGTCCGGGTGCGCGATCGCGGCACCGATCGCCATCCCCGGTCCGACACCCAGGCAGCCGTGATAGCCGGCACCGATCAGCTGCCACGAGGCGCTGGCGCGCAGCACCATGTGGCTCCACGCGGACGCCTCGCCACCATCGACCACGTAGATCGCATCCGGCGGCGCGGCCTCGGCGATCGCGGCGACCGCATGGTACGGGTGTACCGGCGTGGCATCCGGATCCGGCGTGCCATACAGCTGGGCGGCGAAGTGCTTGAGCCCGGTGGCGGTCGCGGCCCACGCCGAACGGTCGGGCCACTCGACCGTGGCGGCGGCGTCGGCGAGCGCCCGCAGTGCCTCGCGCGCATCGGCGAGCACCGGGATGCTCACCTCGCGCAGGCGTCCGATCTCGGGCGCGTGCAGGTCGATCTGCGCGATCGGCACGCCCGGCGCCACCGGCGTGCCGAGGCGTCCGCCGCTGAACATGCCGAAGCGCGCCCCGACCACCAGCAGCGCGTCCACCCCGGGCTGGCCCATCATCGCGAGCAGCGACAGCAGCGCGAGGTCCTTGCCGTACAGCGGATGGTCGTAGGGCAGTGCGCCGTAGCCGTGGCCGCCGCAGAAAACCGGGATCCCGCTCGCCTCGGCGAAGCGGCGCAGTTCGGCCTCGGCCCCGCTCAGGCGGATGCCGTTGCCGACGAACAGCGCCGGGCGCTCGGCCGCGCGCAGCATCGCGATGATCGCGTCCACGTCCCGCGGCGCCGGCGCCGGCGCGGTGCGCACGCCGAGGCCGAAAGCCGGCTGCACCAGCTGCTCCGCGACCGGGATGTGCAGCACGTCGATCGGCACCTCGAACAGCACCGGGCCGGGCCGTCCGTTCAGGCAGGTGCGCACGGCCTGCGCCGCGAGTTCGGGAATGCGCTCGGTGTGGGTGACGCGGTGCGCCCACTTCACGCTCGGCAGCGCCATCGCGATCTGGTCGATGCCGCCCTGCAACGGGTTGGTCTCGGCGTCGCGCAGCGGCGGCGAGCTGACGATGAACAGCACCGGGATGCCGTCGAGGTAGGCGTTGGCGATGGCGGTGATCGCGTTGGTGAACCCCGGCCCCGAGGTGATCACGCAGACGCCGAGGCGCCCGGTGGTGCGCGCGTAGGCGTCGGCCGCGTGTCCGGCCGATGCCTCGTGGCGGAAGTCGGTGAGCTGCAGGCCGTGGCGCACGCAGCCCTGCCAGAACGCCTCCAGATGCCCGCCGTGCAGCGCGAAGACGTGCTCCACGCCCGCGGCGGCGAGTGTGCGCGCCAGCAGTTCGCCCCCGTCGGGGCGATGGCTCGCGTCGGTGTTCATGATCGATGTCTCCGGTCGTCGTGTCGAAGCCGCGAGGCTAGCACAACGACCGGGCATCGACCGGCTTCATTGCGAACCGGTAATTCGTGTTCGCGGCCTCAGAACCGCAGCGTGACGCCGGCGTTGAACGAGCGGCCCATGCCCGGCACCGCGATTCCCCACGGCACGCCGTTCATGCTCATCGTCGTGCCCTGGCCGATGTACGCCCCGCCCAGCGGCAGCGAGTAGAACTCGTCGAACACGTTCTCGACCGCGAAGTCGACGCGCACGCGCGCCCAGTTGTAGCCGAGGTTCAGGTTCACCAGCTCGTAGCTGCCGGTGGCGATCTCGTTGCGCACGTCCGACACCTCGTCCTTGCCGTCGACCACGACCAGTTCGAGCGCGTTGTCCCAGCGTCCCAGCCGGTGCGTCAGCATGATCTTCGCGTTCAGCGGCATGATGTTGTAGAGATCGTCGCCGCTGTCGCGGTTCTCGCCGTCGGTGTAGTTCAGCAGCACCTCGAGACCCACCTCACCGGCCCCGGTGCGCGCGATCGGCGTGCGCCCGTATACGTCGACGCCGTAGAGCCGCGCTTCCTGGTTCGCGAAGTCGAGCACGTTGAAGCGGTCGACCAGAAAGCCGGGGCGCGCGACCGCGTCGATGTAGTCGTCGACGCGGGTGTAGAACGGCGTGACGCGCAGCTGGCGGCTGCGATCGGCCGAATGCCAGTCGAGCGCCGCCGACAGCGTATCAGCCTGCTCCGGATCGAGCGCCGGATTGCCCACGTAGCCGTTGCCGTCGCCGACGAAGTTGTTCATCGTCGCCGCCATCGCCCAGGTGGACCAGGTGTAGCGCTCGTAGAGGTTCGGCGAGCGCACCTTGTGCGCGTAGCCGAACTCGATCTCGAGCCGCTCCGACGCCACATGACGCGCCAGTGCAGCGAGGTCCCAGTTGTCGTCGTTGCGCGCGTGGTCGAGCGCGTTGAAGCGCGTGCTGTCGGCGTACTGCGCACCGGGCGCCATCACCGCAGTGCTGTAGCCCTGCGCGTCGCCGGCGTCGGTGCCCACGCGCTCGTAGCGCACTCCCAGCGATGCGGTCCACGCCGTCGCGAAACGCGATTCCCATTCGGCGAACAGCGCCTTGCGCTCGCGTTCGCCGTCGCGGATGTTCCAGAAGGTACCCGGCCCCATGCCGCCACCGGAAGCCGGCCACCAGTCGTCGAGTTCGTAGGACTGGTACTCGGCGCCGACGCGCAGCAGATCCTCGGGCGACAGCGTGAGGTCGGCGCGCAGCAACGCCCCGACCGTCTCGCTCCCGGTGTACATCGGCATGCCGCCGGCGCAGGTGCCGAGCGGATCGCCGTGGAAGCGGACCGGCGAGCACGGCGTGCCGGCGCCGGAATTCGAGCCGTACCAGAAGCGCTTGTCGTCGCCGAAATCCATGAAATGGTCGACCGTCTCGCGGTACGCACGTGCCTCGACCGCCACCCCGTCGAACTGGCCGAGATAGCGCAGGTTCACGCGCTTCTGCTCGTTGTCGAGCAGGTCCATGCGCTGGTTCGGATAGAGCTGGTAGGGCATGTCCTGGTAGCCGAAGCTCGCCTGCAGCAGGTGGCGATCGTTCTTCACCGCGACACCCAGCGTGTGGTTGCGCGTTTCCCACGCCGAGGAACCGACTTCGTCGAGATCCAGCGTGTGGCCGGGGCGGCCGGTTTCGCGGGTGGTCTTGAACGCGTCACCGGCGTCGTAGTTGTCCGCCTGCGAGGTGGCACCGGTATAACTCAGCGAGACCGTGCTGCTGGCCCAGGTCGCGGCCAGGTTCGCGGTCTTCGCGTCACCGTTGCTGCGATAGAAGGCGCCCGCCTCGCCGGTGAGCAGCGCGCCCTGCCCGGGCGCGGCGAACAGCGGCACGGCCGTCTCGGCGACGATCGTCGCGCCGATGCTGTCGCCGCCCATGCTGACCGGCGCGATGCCGGCGTAGACCTGCAGCGTGCCGATCTGCGCCGGATCGAGGTACGACAGCGCCGGGTTCATGTGATTGGGGCAGGAGGCGATCAGATCCATGCCGTCGACCTTGATGCGCAGCCGGTCATCGGCCAGCCCGTGCACGCTCGGCAGGCTGGAGACGCCGCCGGCCCCGTACGCATGCACCCCGGGCACGTTCTGCAGCATCTTCGCGCTGTCGCTCGAGGAGGCGCGCATGCGCGCCAGCGCTGCGCCGTCGACGCTGTAGGCGCCCACCGCCTGCGGCAACTCGATGCGCGTGCCACGCACCAGCACCTCCTCGAGTCCGTGTGCCGGCGCGGCATCGTCGGCCCAGGCCCCCGTGGCATGGACGAGTGCGATCAGAAAAGTGAGACGCTTCAATTGCATGGCGATTCCCCGGCCGTCGAAAAAGGCCGCAAGTCTCACCGTAAAAGGAGGCCGCGGGAATGCGGCATAATGTCGCGCCGCAGTGCGGCTCAACTGCGCACGGGACGTTTCTGCAATTTGCGCTGCAGCGTGCGCCGGTGCATGTTCAGGCGACGCGCCGTCTCCGACACGTTGCCGTCGCACTCCTGCAGCACCTTCTGGATGTGCTCCCACTCGAGGCGGTTCACCGACAGCGGCCGCTCGGGCACGTCGATGCCCGTATCACCCTCGTCGCGATGGAAGGCGGACTGGATCTCGTCGGCATCGGCGGGCTTGGCGAGGTAGTGCACCGCGCCGAGCTTGATCGCCTCGACCGCGGTCGCGATCGACGCGTAGCCGGTCAGCATCACGATGCGCGTGTTCTCGTCGAGCTCCTTCAGAATGCGCACCAGCTCGAGCCCCGACGGTCCGGGCATGCGCAGGTCGACCACCGCGTACTCGGGCGATTCCTCGCGCGCACACGCGATTCCCGCCTCGGCGTCGTGCGCGACGCGCACCGCGTAGCCGCGGCGGCGGAACGCCTGCGCGAGCACGGATGCGAACACCTCGTCGTCGTCGACGATCAGCAGGCTCGGTCGTTCGAGAGCGGTCTCTTCAGTGTCCATCGGGAATCCGCAAGGCGGCGAGCGGCAGACGCACCCGGCAGCGCGTGCCGCCGCCGTCGCGATCGAACAGCTGCGCCTCGCCGCCGAAGCGCCGCAGCGTGTGGAACGTCAGGAACAGGCCCAGCCCCATCCCCTCCTGCTTGGTGCTGACACCCGCGGTGCCGAGCATGCCGTGGATGCCGGGCGCGAGCCCGCTGCCGTAGTCGCAGACCTCGAGCAGCAGTTCGTCACGGTCCCAGCGTGCACTGACGGCGACGGCCTGCGGCGAGGCGTCGGCGGCGTTGTTGAGGATGTTCGTCAGCGCATGCTCCAGCGTCTGCTCGATCACCAGCCGCGGCGCCGGCCGCGGTCCCTCGAGCACGGCCTCGACGCGCACCTCCGGACGATCGGCGCGCCAGCGCGCGAGCAGCGCCTGCAGCCAGGCCTCGAGTCCGATCGCGGTGCCGGATTCCGCGCGCCAGTCGCCGGCGGTGGCGGCCAGCGAGCCGAGGATCTGCTTGCAGCGCCCGACCTGCGCGCGCAGCAGATCGAGCCGGTCGCGATCGATCGTCTCGCCGGGCTCCACGTCCTTCAGCACCACGGCCAGCGTCGCCAGCGGGGTGCCCAGTTCGTGCGCGGCGCCGGCGGCCAGCGTGCCCAGCGCGAGCACGTGGTCCTGCTGCAGCTGCTGTTCGTGCAGGGCGGCGATCATGCGGTCGCGGTCACGCACCGAGCGGCCCATCTGCACGCCGAAGCCGGCGATCAACAAGGCGCTGAAGGTGAAACCGATCCACATCCCCAGCTCGTGCAGCCCCACCGTCGCACCGCCGTGGCCCGCATGCACCGCGGGCAGCGGCAGGTGGACGTAGCTGAGCAGCGCGTAACAGCTCATCGTCGCCGCGACCATTGCCCACGCGTAGCCGCCGGGCAGCGAGACCGCGGTCAGTGTCAGCGGCAGCAGGTAGAACGGCGCGAAGGGATTCGCGACACCGCCGGTCAGATACAGCAGCACGGTGAGTGCGCCCACCTCGAGCGTGAGGTGCAGGAACAGCTCCGCGTCCGCCACCGCGAACCGCCAGCGCAGGCGCAACGCGGTCACTGCGGCGACCACGGTCACCGCCGCGAACAGCCACAGCAACGGGGCCACCGGCAGCGGCAGCTGCCAGCGGTAGATGGCGAGCGCGGCCAGCAGCATTTCGGCCGCGAGCACGATCAGACGCAGCCCGTTCAGGCGGCGCAGGTTGATGGTGTTGCTGGACGGAGGCAGCGGCGCGGACATCGGCGCATTGTAGTGACGCCGGTGCGCACCGCAAGAAGCGCCGCGGGCCGAAGCGTCCGACCCGCGGCAAGTGGCCGTGTACGCCTCAGGCAGCAGGCGAACGGCGGCGCGCCAGCGTCAACCCGGCCAGTCCCAGACCGAACAGCGCCAGCGTCGCCGGCTCCGGCACCTCGGCCTGGGTGAACTTCGCGTACAGCCCGATGGTGTTCGTGCCACCTTCCTGGCTAATGAACGAGTCACTGATCTGCTGGCCATCGAAGGAGAAGCCGATCAGCGCCAGCGTGTAGTCGACGCCGCCGATGCTGAACGCCGAGCTCAGGTCGAGGTTCTGGAACGTGATCTGGTCGGCGCAGGGCGTCGAAGACGTGTAGGTGCACGGTAGCGAGTTCGGCGTCTCGTCGATCAGGAAGCGGAACTTGAACGTCTGCCCCGACGGCGAGGCACCGGTGACGGTGGTCAGCAGGTCCAGATCCACCGAGTCCGCCGCGGTCCCGGAGCTGATCGGGTTGTTGTAGTGACGCAGGTCACCGAGCTTGAACAGCACGTCCGGCGCATAGCTGGCCGCCGGCGGGTTGCTCGGATCGAATCCGAGCCCGCTCTTGCCGGAGCCGGTCGAGGTTCCCCAGCGTGCATCGGTGAAGTCCCCGTTGACGCCGTTCAGCACGATGCCGCTGCCACCGACCGCATTGGTCCAGGTCGGGGCGGTGTTCGTGATTTCCAGCGGTGCGGCCAATGCCAGCGGGGCCGCCGCCAGCAGCACGGCGGGCAGCAGTCCTTTTGCGAGTGCGTTCATGTGCAGTCTCCTTGCAGTGTTACGGTGCGCCGCGGCGCATGCATTTCCATGCGATCCATCCGGACGGTGGACCCGGAAGCCGCTTTGCATGGCTCGTGCCAGTTGGAAAAATTAATTGCGGATCAAACCGTTACAAAACAACGGCAGCATTTCGACAGATGCCATGTGTAAACGGCTCCGACAGCGCGGTTCAGCCCAGCAGCTGCACCTCGACGTCGGCGAGCTCGCGCAGCACCGGCCGCAGGATCGCCTCCTGGCGCTGCAGGCGGCGGTGGAAGAAGCGCACGAGTTCCGCGTCGCGCTCGGGGCCCGCGTTCGCGACCAGGCGCTCGAGCGCCTCGTCGGCCGCGCTCCAGTCCGCGGGTCGATAACCGAGCAGCGCACTGGCCTCGTCCAGATCGGCGGCCTCGCAGTCGGGCCCGAGCAGGTCGGCGCGGCGCAGGTACTCGGCGATGCGCCAGCTGGTGTCGACCTCGTAGGCGGCGGCCGCGCTCGCGCCGGCCGGAGCGCCCAGCCGCGCCAGCAGCGCGGCATGGCCCGCCGCGTGGCGCGACGGCCGCTCCGCGGGCGCCGCGACCGGATCGAGCGCGATGCCCTGGCGGTGCGCGATCACCTCGAGCGGCATCCGCGAATACACGACGTACCACGCGAGGTACTGCACGTAATCGGTTCCCGGCGGCGGGTCCGCGACGACCGCTGCGACCGTCATCGGCGTGCAGATCCCGAAACGCACCGTGTGGTAGTCCACCGCGGCGACGTCGACCGGCTCGCCGCGCACCTGCGCGTAGTGCGCCAGCGCAGCCGCGATATCACCGAGCGGCTCGCTCAGCGTGCGCGAGCGCAGCGCGCCGAGGTCGCCGGCCGGATCCCCCAGGCAGGCCAGTTCGAGGTCGAGGATCGTGGTGACACGGCCGGCGTCGAACAGGAACTGCCCGGAATCGCCGACCAGGAAGCACACCTGCGTGCGCTCGCGCGGCACGTTGCGGTGCACCCAGCGGATCACGAACTCGATCAGCGGCTCCGCACGCCGCCTGGTCTTGCGGTACGCGCGCTCCCAGTAAGCGAAATCGCCGAGCGCGACTTGTTCGGCATCCACCGGCGGGCGCAACCCGACGGCGAGGAACGGGGCGGTATCGAGCGCGTGGATGCGCGCGAGCAGCTCCATGTAGTGCTCGAGCACGGCGCGCCGCTCGTCGGGGTCCGCACAACTCGCGAGGTTGGTGTGCCCCGGTGCGCGCTCCATCACGATGCCGCGCGGCTGTTCGCAGAAACCGTAGACGTGCGGCACCGGCAGGCCCTGCCTCTCCAGCACCTGCAGCGCACGCATCTCGTGCTCGAGCGTGTAGATGCCGTGGTCGGTGGCGCCGCGATCGCCGCGGAAGTAGATGGGCAGCGTCTCGCCATCGCGCTCCAGATCGATGAACCACGCCGGACGCCAGCGCGGCTGGCGCTCGGCGCGCACGATGCGCCCGCCGAGTTCGCGCTCGATCCACGCGAAGGCGCTGACCCAGGGTTCCTCGAGATCGGCTGGCACGCGGTTCATTGGGTTTCTCCCGCAGCGTGGCAATCATGATACGGACCGTAAGGACAGCGCGGGAACCGTCACCTCGATGCACGCACCGCTCAGCCGAGTCGCGGCAGCACTTCCGCGGCGAGCAGTTCGAGGCTTTCCCAGCCCAGCGCCGGATCCATGCCGCCCATCAGCGGATGCAGGTCCAGCCGTCCGTTGCGCCGCGCGAGCGCGACGCATTCCTCGGGCGTCACGATCGCGTAGTCGCCGCTCGCGCGCAAGACCTCCGCCGTCGGCAGGCTGCGGTAGCTGCCGGTGACGCCCGCGTCTTCCTGCCAGGCGCCGTAGGCGTTGGTCTCGTGCAGTGCGTGCGGCAGCAGTTGCCGCCACGCGCGGTCCGGGTCGTGCGTGACGTGCACGAAGTTCGGACCCGGGCGTCCGTTCGGCGGTGGATTGCGCCCATGGCGGCGCGCTTCCCCGGCATAGACCTGGTACAAATCGTCGAGGTGGGTCACGAAGCCGTCGGCGATGCGCCCGGCGCGGCGCGCCGCCGCGCGCGACGAACCGCCCAGCAGGATCGGCAGGTGCTCCTGCACCGGCCGCGGCAGCACGCGGACCGGGCGGCCGCCATGATCGAAGGGCTCGCCGGTCCACGCACGGCGCAACAGCGCGATGCCGTCTTCGACCAGCCGCGGCCGCTCGGCGATGTCGCGACCGAACATCCGGTACTCGGACGCGACGTAGCCGCCGGCGACCACCAGCACGATGCGCCCGCCGCTCAGGTTGTCGAGCACCGCGATGTCCTCGGCCACGCGCACCGGGTCGTGCAGCGGCAGGATCAGCGCACCGAGCACGATGCGTGCGCTTGTGGTGCGCGCGGCAATCGCGCTCGCCAGCACCATCGGCGCCGGGTTGTAGCCGTCGTCCGCGCCGTGGTGCTCCGACAGGCTGATCGTGTGGAAACCGTGGCGATCACAGAACTCTGCGATGCGCACCGCCTCGGGATAGAGCCGGCTGGCCGGTGTCCCGAACGCCGGGGCGCGCATGTCGAAGCGCAGGTTGAGCAACACGGAGGACCCGATCCGCTCCATCACGTTTCCATTTTCCGATCAGAACACCGGGTCGAAAAAATCAGCAGTGTCGCGTGACGAAGTGACGAAGTGACGCACGAGCGTACGCGATGCAAGGCAGGGGCACCACCGGGGTGCCCCTGCGACCAACCTCAGGCAGAGCGCTTCCTGCGCGAGGCGACCAGACCGGCCAACCCCAATCCGAACAGCGCGAGCGAGGTGGGCTCCGGAACTTCGACGTCACCGCCACCGTTATAGGTGAAGTTGTCGATCATGACGTAGTCACCGGCATCACCGGACTGGTTGACGAGCGTCGCGTACGCGATACCGCCGAAGGCCAGACCGAAGTACTCGCCTGCGTTGCTCGGGCCTGTCGCAGTCAACGAATAACTGCCCAACAGGCTGTCCGTTGCATCGTAAGCCGACAGCAGCCAGATGTTGTCGGCAGCACCCCAGTTGAAGCCGAACGCGCTCACTGCCGTGGCGAAATCGAACCGCATCGAATACGCCATGCTGCTGTCATAGGGGCCGTTCTCCAGATAGAGACGCCCTCGAGTGTTGTAGCTGCCCGCGTAATCCGAGGTCACCCGCAGGGTATCGTCGATGCCCTTGAAGGTTACGTTGCCGATGGTCAGGCTGCCGTAATCGCCGCTGGCGGTCGACTCGAAATCGATCACCGTACCTCCGGCCAGAGCCGCATTCGAATCCGGTGTCCCGGTTCCCGACAGCGTTGCCGCCTCTGCGGTGCCGGCCAGCAACAACGCTGCCACTACTGAAGTTGAAAGGATAGAAACTGCTTTCATGGGTGGTCTTCTCCTTGGCTGGATTTCGGGTCGACGCGTGCTCGCAAAACGCATCCGGTGATCCACAAGCGTCTCTCCGGAACTGGACTCGTAGGTTTGACCCTGTATCGGCCAACGCACGCAGAGCCGTGCTAAGCAATCTCCGCGCCACCAATCGTGTGCCGGACGCAAGAATCTGAAAATAAAAGGGTTTAACGTACCCGCCAAGCCCCGTCGAAGCATCCGGTCTTAGTGTCATGTAAACAATCCCGACAGCTGCTCAGGCAAGCCCGCGTCGGCTCACGCGTGCTGGCTGCTGACCGCCACGATCTCGCCGGTCATGTAGCTCGCGTAGTCGCTGGCGAGGAACACCATCACGTTCGCGACTTCCCACACTTCGGCGCCGCGGCCGAAGGCCTCCTTCTGCTCGAGTTCGCGCAGCAGGTCCACCGGCGTGGTCTTCTTCAGGAAGTCGTGCAGCGCCAGCGACGGCGACACCGCATTGATGCGGATGCCGTAGGGCGCGGCCTCCATCGCCGCACACCGCGTCAGCGCCATCACGCCGGCCTTGGCGGCCGCGTAGTGGCACTGGTCGGGCTGCGCGCGCCAGCCGAGCACCGAGGCGTTGTTCACGATCACGCCGGCCTTGCGGCCCTGCATGATGCGCAGCATCGCGCGCGTCATGCGCATGGTGCCGGTCAGCGTGATGTCGAGCACGCGGTGCCACTCCTCGTCGCTCATCTCCACCAGCGCCCTGGTGCCGCCGAGCCCGGCGTTGTTGATCAGCACGTCCACACCGCCGAGCTTCTCCTCGGCCGCGTTCACCAGTGCCTGCACCTGCTGCTCGTCGGTGACGTTGGCCACCAGCCCGAACACCTGCTGCGTGCCGCCGAGCGCCTTCAGCGCCTCGACCGCCTGTGCGGTGCGTCCCTCGTGGATGTCGCTGACGAAGATCGCGCGGCAGTCTTCCTCGACGCACTTCTTCGCTGCCGCGAAACCGATGCCGGCACCGGCCGCGGCGGTGATCAGTACGGATTTGCCGGCCAGCAGGTTGTGGCCTTCGACGTAGCGCGGGGACAGGGTCATCGTGGATTCTCCGTTCGTTTCAAGTGATGTCTTGTGAGTGCGCTCCGGGGAGACGCGGGCAGCGGACCCGCCCCGACCCGGGGGCCTACGCGCGCGCCGGGCGCGGTTCCTTGGGCATCCCGAGCGCGCGCTCGGCGATGATGTTCCGCTGGATCTGGTTGGTGCCGCCGTAGATCGTGTCCGAGCGCGTGAACAGGAACAGCGACTGCAGCCGCGTCAGTTCGTACGGCGCTTCCGCGATCACTTCCGCCTCCGGACCAAGCACGTCCATCGCCAGCTTGCCGAGGTTGCGGTGCCACACCGCCCAGTACAGCTTGTAGGCGGTCGCCTCGCGCGACAGCGAACCGTCCTGCTGTCCCGAGAGCATGCGCATCGCGTTGTAGCGCATGATGCGCAGGCCGATCCATGCATCGGCGATGCGCTGGCGGATCACCGGATCCTTGCCGCGCCCGTTCGCCTGCGCGATGCGGATCACCTCGTCGAGCTCGTTCTGGAACAGCATTTGCTGGCCCAGCGTGGAAACGCCGCGCTCGAAACCGAGCAGCGCCATGCCGATCTTCCAGCCGTCGCCGGGCTTGCCGAGCATGTCGCCGGCATCGCAGACGGCGTCGTCGAAGAACACCTCGTTGAATTCCGAGGTGCCGGTGATCTGCTCGATGGGACGCACGGTCACGCCGGGCTGGTCCATGCGGACCAGGAAGAAGCCCAGCCCGGCATGCGCCACCGACTCCGGGTCGGTGCGCGCGATCACGAAGCACCACTGCGACTCGTGCGCCAGCGAGGTCCAGACCTTCTGTCCGTTCAGCAGCCAGCGCCCGTTCTCGAGGCGCGCACGCGTCTTCACGTTCGCGAGGTCCGATCCCGCGCCGGGCTCGGAGTAGCCCTGGCACCACAGTTCGGTGCCGTTGCGGATTCCCGGCAGCAGGCGCGCCTTCTGTTCCTCGGTGCCGAAGGCGATGATCGTCGGGCCCGCGAGTCCCTCGCCGATATGTCCCACGCGACCCGGACCGCCGGCACGCGCGTATTCCTCGTGGAAGATCACCTGCTGCTCGATCGAGGCGCCGCGGCCGCCGTACTCGCGCGGCCAGCCGATGCAGGTCCAGCCGCCTTCGGCCATGCGCTGTTCCCAGCGCTTGCGCTCCCCGGAAAACATGTGTTCGTCGCCGGGCCCGCCGCGGAAGCGGATCTGTTCGAATTCGCCGCACAGGTTCGCGCGCAGCCAGTCGGCGACCTCGCGGCGGAAACGCTCGTCGTCCTCGCTGAAACTCAGTCTCATAGACCCAACCCCGCTGCAATGCGCTCCCGGTGTTCGGCGGCGTCACCGAGGAAGCTCTCGCTGGCGCGCGCGCGCTTGAAGTACAGGTGCACGTCGTACTCCCACGTGAACCCCACCCCGCCGTGCAGTTGCAGCGCAGTGCCGGCATTGAAGAAGTACGTCTCGCTGCAATAGGCCTTCGCGAGGCTCGCCGCCGCCGCGAGTTCCGCGTCGGCAACGCCGCCGGCCAGTGCCTCGGTAGCCACGCAACCGGCGTAGTAGACCGCGGAACGCGCGGCCTCGGCCTTCAGCATCATGTCGGCCGCCTTGTGCTTGACCGCCTGGAAGCTCGCGATCGTACGGCCGAACTGCTGGCGCTCCCTGGTGTAGGCGACCGCGATGTCGAGGATCTGCTGCGCGCCGCCGGCCTGCTCGGCCGCCAGCGCAACGGTCGCCAGCGCCAGTATGTTCGCGAGCGCCGCGCCGGCATCCGTGGCGGCAGCGTCGAGCAGCGCCGCGGCCGGCACCCGCACCTGTTCGAGGCGGAGCGAGGCGAGCTTGCGCGTCTGGTCCATCGTGGGCAGCCAGGCACGCGTGACGCCGGCAGTATCGGCAGGCAAGGCGAACAGGCCGATGCCGGCCGTACCCGCGCTGCCCGGGGTGCGCGCCGCAACGATCAGCAACCCGGCCGTGTGCCCGTCGACGACGTAGCGGTAGTCGCCGTCCAGCACGTAGTCCTCGCCGTCGCGGACGAAGGTGGCGGAGACACCGGTGGCGTCCCAGCGCCCGGAAGCGTCACACCAGGCGAGCGTCGCGCGGCACGAGCCGTCGGCGATCGCCGGCAGCCAGCGTTCCTTCTGCGCCTCGCCGGCGGCGAGCAGCAACGCGTTCGCGCCGAGGCAGATCGAGGAAAAATACGGCGCGCACAGCAGCCGGCGCCCCATCTGCTCCATCAGCGCGACCACCTCGACGTAGCCCAGCCCGAGCCCGCCGTACGCTTCCGGCACGTGGATCGCGGTCCAGCACATCTCGCCGGCGATCCGGTGCCACAGTTCCGGTTCGAAACCGGCCTCGGTGGCCATCGCGCGACGCACGGCCGCGGAATCGCAGTGGTCCG
Organism: Pseudomonadales bacterium; assembly: GCA_022072145.1. Lineage (GTDB taxonomy): Bacteria > Pseudomonadota > Gammaproteobacteria > Pseudomonadales > UBA5518 > UBA5518. The sequence goes on along the minus strand of JAJVIG010000022.1, from coordinate 2,902 downwards.
CCAGGAACTGCTCCGCGGTCTCGCGGATCATCTGCTGCTCTTCGGTGAAGGCGAATTCCATCGCAGCCCTCGTGTGTCAGCGCTATCGAATTCGATCCGGCCGCCGGGCGGCCGGACATGTTCGCGTAGGTCCGGGCTGTGCCCGGACATGAACTGTTCGGCCACAGGCCGAACCTACACGGACATGAACTGTTCGGCCACAGGCCGAACCTACACGGACATGAACTGTTCGGCCACAGGCCGAACCTACACGGACATGAACTGTTCGGCCACGGGCCGAACCTGCGGGTTCGCTCAGGTGCCGAAAACTTTCTGCGCCGGCACTTCCTGCGCGAGCAGTTCGCCCATCGCGGCGGTAATCTCGGCCGGTTCCCAGCGCGCCTGCTTGTCCACGCCCGCCGTGCTGCGCCAGCCGTCGCAGATCCCGATGCGACCGCCCTCGACCTCGAACACGCGGCCGGTGACGTGGCCCGAGGCCTCGCTGCCCAGCCACACCACCAGCGGCGCCACGTTCGCGGCGTCGTAGCGGTCGAAGCTGCCGTCGGTGGGCTTCTTCATCATCTCGGCGAACACGTTCTCGGTCATGCCGGTGCGCGCCGACGGCGCGAGCGCGTTCGCGGTGATGTTGTAGCGGCGCAGTTCCGCCGCCTGCACCAGTGTCAGCGAGGCGATGCCGCCCTTGGCGGCCGAATAATTCGACTGCCCGACCGCGCCCTGCAGTCCGGCGCCGGAACTGGTGTTGATGATGCGGCCGCTGACCGGCTTGCCGTCCTTCGCCTGCTGGCGCCAGTAGTTGCAGGCGTGGCTGCTGATGCAGAAGTGCCCCTTCAGGTGCACGCGCATCACTTCGTCCCAGTCCTGCTCGCTGAGGCTGACGAACATGCGGTCGCGGCAGATGCCCGCATTGTTCACCACCACGTGCAGGTCGCCGAAGGCTTCGAGCGCGGCCTTGACGATCAGCGCCGACTGCTCGTAGTTCGTGATGTCGTTGCTGTTCGCGATGGCCTTGCCGCCGGCGGCGGTGATCTCGCCCACCGTGCGCCCGGCCGCCTGCGGGTTGATGTCGTTGATGACCACGGATGCACCCTGCTTCGCGAACAGCAGCGCGTACTCGCGCCCCAGCCCGCCGCCGGCACCGGTGATGATCACTACGCGTCCGTCACAGATTCCTGCCATGTCTCGATCTCCTGTTCGGTCCGGTTCGTATCTGTGTCGGCATGATTGCCGACCTGCGTGTGCTCTGCTGTCGGCATCAATGCCGGCCTACAGGCGCTCGATGATCGTCACGTTCGCCTGGCCACCGCCCTCGCACATGGTCTGCAGCCCGTAGCGGCCGCCGCTGCGCTCGAGTTCGTGCAGCAGCGTGGTCATCAGTTTCGCGCCGCTCGCACCCAGCGGATGCCCGAGCGCGATCGCGCCGCCGTTGACGTTGGTGCGTTCGTGCGGGTAGCGGGTTTCCTTCAACCACGCCATGACCACCGACGCGAAGGCCTCGTTGATCTCGACCCGGTCGATGTCCTCGAGCTTCATGCCGCAGCGCTTCAGCGCGTGGGCGGTCGCCGGGATCGGCGCGGTCAGGTGCCATATCGGATCGTCGGCGCGCACGCTGAGGTGGTGGATGCGCGCACGCGGCGTCAGTCCGTAGCGCTTGAGCGCCGCCTCCGAGACCACCAGCAGCGCGGCCGCCGCGTCGCAGGTGGAGCTCGATACCGCAGCCGTGATGCCCGGATACGCCGGGTTCACCGGCGCCAGCGTCGCCATCTTCTCGAGCGTGCTCTGGCGTGCGGTCTCGTCCATGCGGAACACCGAGCCGTCCGGCAGCGTGTACGGCACCACCTCGCGATCGAAGCGCCCTTCGGCGATCGCCTTCAGCGCACGATCATGGCTCTCCTTGGAGAACACCTCCATCGCCTCGCGGCTGATCTGCCAGTGATCGGCGATGCGCTGCGCGGCATAGAACTGGTCGACCGGCGCGTCACCGAAACGCGCGCGCCAGCCGACGCTCTCGGCGAAGGGTGTCGTGAAGCCGAGCGGCTGCCCGGCCAGCATCGCCGAGGAAATCGGGATGCTGCTCATCGTCTGCACGCCGCCGGCCAGCACCACGTCCTGGGTGCCGCTCATCACGGCCTGCGCCGCGAAATGCACCGCCTGCTGCGAACTGCCGCACTGGCGGTCGATCGTGGTTCCCGGCACCGCGAGCGGCATGCCGGCGACCAGCCACGCGGTGCGCGCGATGTCGCCGGCGAGCGCACCGATGGTGTCCACGCAGCCGAAGATCACGTCGTCGTAGTCCTCGGCGGGGATCGCGTTGCGCCCGACCAGCGCGCGGATCACGTGCGCGCCGAGGTCGGCGCCGTGCACCGCGGCGAGCGAGCCCTTGCGCTTGCCCGTGGGCGAGCGCAGCGCATCGACGATATAGGCTTCGGCCATGCTGCAGTCCTCCGTTCAGAATGTGGCGCCGGCGCCGATCGCGGCGTCGTCGGCGAGCACGAAGTCCGCCACGCGCAGCTTGTGCAGCGCGCGGTCTCCCCAGGCGTTGTCGAGCGTCCACGCACGCTTGGCGAAGATGTGCAGGTCGACTTCCCACGTGTAGCCCATCGCGCCGTGCACCTGGATGCTGTTGCGCGCGGCGAGCAGCGCGGCCTCGCTGGCGGCGATCTTGGCGTGCGACACCGAGACCGCTGCACGCGCGCTGTCGTGCGCCACGTCGTGGGCAGCGCGATGCACGGGCGCCTTCGCGTACTCGAGCTTGACCGCGACGTTCGCCATCAGGTGCTGCACCGCCTGGAAGCTGCCGATCGCCTGCCCGAACTGCTTGCGGTCGCGGGTGTAGGCGACCGCGAGATCGATCATGCGCTGGGTCAGCCCCAGGCACTGCGCGGCGGCGCCCAGCGCGCCGCGG
>JAJVIG010000032.1:61521-110827 GCA_022072145.1 Pseudomonadales bacterium | reverse complement strand
CGCGGCCCCGGCGGCGGCGAGCCGCGCGCGCGCCACGTCGCTCGCCGTGCGCCGCGCGTCCAGCTCGCTCTGCGACAGCAGGCGGCGTGCGACCAGGTCCTCGATGCGGCGCAGTTCGCGCTCCTGTTCCCGCAGGTTGACGCGCGCTTCCTCGAGCCGCGCGCGCTCCTCGTCCTGCTCGAGTTCGACCAGCACCTCGCCGCGACGCACGGCCTGGCCGTCGCGGAAGCGTAGCGAACGCACGGTCTCGGCGACCACCGGGCGCAGTTCGACCGATTCCCACGCCGCGGTGGTGCCGAGCGCCTCGATGCGGTCGGCGATCGGCGCGCGCGTGACCAGCGCTGCGCGCACCGCCGGCGGCGCCGCCTTGAAGACCGGCTCCGCGGCGCGCCGTTCCTGGTCCAGGTACCAGCCGCTGCCGGCGACGGCGGCTGCGGCCAGCGCGAGCAGCAGTGGGCGCAGCGTCTTCACGTGGCGCTCACTCCGGCGCTGCCCCGACCGCCGCGCGCAGGGTCTCCAGCGCCGGTGCGTACCAGTACGACCCCGACACCGGCGCGCTGAACTCGGTGAGCCGGTCCATCAGGCCGTCGTCGGCGCGGCCGAACATGCGGTCTAGTTGCATCGCGAACACCATGATCTCGCGCGAGAAGGCGAGGAAGTACAGCCCGTGCTGGCGCAGCCCGCCCCACGGCACGCTGCGGCGGTAGATCTTCAGCTCCTCGCCGTCGACCTCGAGTTCGACCCGCTTCACGTGGGCGGTCGGTGGCGCGTCGTCGATCGCCACGCTGTCGGGGCGGGTGCGTCCGAACACCGCCTCCTGTTCGTCCTGGCGCAACGCGCCGAAGCGCTCGAGGTCGTGTGCCCACTGCTGCGTCAGCACGAAGCTGCCGCCGGCGCCGGTCATGCCGTCGGGGATCAGTGCCGCGGTGCGCGCCTCCGCGTCGCGCGGATTCTCTGTGCCGTCGATGAAACCCGTGAGATCGCGCGAGTCCAGGTACACGAAACCGTGCTGCTCGAGTTCGAGCGTGGCGATACCCGCGAGCGCACGGCCGATAGCGAGCGCACACTGCACGTTCAGGTCGTGGCGTGCGCCGTGCAGCCAGAACAGCAGGTCGCCCTGGGTGCCGGGGGCCGTGCGATCCTGCCTGCCGAGCACCGGATGGAACGCGATGAAATTATCGGGCACGGCGTCGGGCGCGAGGCGCTCCCAGGCATCGCGGCCGAAGGCGAGCAACAAGTTGGTGTCGTCGGGGCGCGCATCCAGCGCGCTCCGCAGCGAACGCGTCAGCGCGTCGGCGTGCCAGCCCGGGCGCAGTCGATACTCGAGGAAGAAATGATGCGGCGTGTTCTCGCGGAAAATCGCCGGCTGGGGCGTCGGCATCTGCTGGTCTCCGGTGTGCGTCCTGTGCGATCGGCGATCAAACCTACCACGGCCGGCCCGCGTGTTACAGGGCCGCGCGCATGCTGTACTTGCGCCGATCGCGTCACTAAACTCTCGCGACCCGCGCACCGCACGCGTGGCGTGGGGTGCGAGGAGTGATCGTGGACACGCATTTCGGACGGACTCTCGCGGCTCTGGTCGATGTGCGCGACGACGCGCTGCTCGGCTCGATCCGCCGCGGCATCGAGAAGGAGAGCCTGCGCATCACGCCGCAGGGCCGCCTCGCGCAGACCGCGCATCCCGTCGCCCTGGGCTCCGCGCTGACGCATCCCTCGATCACCACCGACTATTCCGAGGCGCTGCTCGAGTTCATCACCGGTGCCCACGGCGAACTCGCCGCCACGCTCGACGAGCTCGACCGCATCCATCGCTACGTGCACGCGGAGATCGGCGACGAACTGCTGTGGGGCGCGAGCATGCCGTGCGTGCTCGAGCGCGACGAGGACATACCGGTGGCGCGCTACGGCAGCTCGAATGTCGCGCGCATGAAGACCGTCTACCGCATCGGGCTCGGCTGGCGTTACGGGCGGCTGATGCAGACGATTGCCGGCGTGCATTACAACTTCTCGCTGGGCGACGCGTTCTGGGAGTGGCTGCATGCCCACGAAGGCAGCCGGCTCGCGCCCGGGGACTTCGTGACCGAGCGTTATTTCGGGCTGATCCGCAATTTCCACCGCAACGCGTGGCTGCTGGTCTATCTGTTCGGTGCCTCGCCGGCGCTGTGCTCCACCTTCGTCGGTGGCCGGGCGCACCGGCTGCAGCCGCTCGGCAGCGGCACGCTGCACGCGCCGTACGGCACCTCGCTGCGCATGGGCGACCTCGGTTACCAGAGCACCGCGCAGCAGCGGATCGCGATCTCGTACAACAGCCTCGACGAATACGTCGAGGCGCTGCGCCGTGCGATCAGCGAGCCGCACCCGGACTACGAGCGCATCGGCGTGCGCGACGCCGACGGCTGGCGACAGCTCAACACCAGCCTGCTGCAGATCGAGAACGAGTTCTACGCGCCGATCCGCCCGAAGCGCGTCACGCGCAGCGGCGAGTCGCCACGGCGTGCGCTGGCCGAACGTGGCGTGGAATACATCGAGGTGCGCTGCCTGGACCTCGACCCATTCGAGCCGATCGGCATCGCGCCGGCGACCGCGCGGTTCCTCGACGCGTTCCTGCTCTGCTGCCTGCTGCAGCCGAGCCCGCCGTCGGATGGGACGGGCCGCGGCATAGCACGCGAGAACCTGCTCGCGGTGGTGGAGCGCGGGCGTGATCCCGCGCTGCGGCTGCGCCGCAGCGACGGAGCCGAAGTCCCGCTGCGCACGCTCGGCGAGTCACTGCTCGCGGACATCGCCGCGGCCGGCGAGGCGCTCGATCGCGCGCATCACGGCCAGGAGTATCGCGCGAGCATCGCCGCGCAGGGCGAACGGCTCCGCGACCCCGACGCGACGCCGTCGGCGCGCGTGCTGGCGGCGGTGCGCGAACACGGCGACTCGTTCTTCCGTTTCGCGATGGAGCGCTCGCGCGCGCACCACGCGCATTTCCTCGGCCGGCCGCTCGATGCGGCGGAGCAGGCGGGGTTCGCCCGCCTCGCGCGCGAATCGCTCGCCGGACAGGCCGCGATCGAGGCGGCCGACGCGCTGCCGTTCGAGCGCTACCTGGCGAACTACTACGCGCAGTAGCGCGCGTGAACCACCTGGCGCATTTCCATCTGGCCGCCGGCTGCGAGCACCTCGTGGTCGGCGCCCTGCTCGGTGACTACCTGAAGGGCCCGCTGCGCGGAACGCTGTCCCCCGCGCTCGAGCGCGGTGTGCGGCTGCACCGGCGGATCGACGCGCTCACCGACACCGACCACGGTCTGCGGGCGCTGCGCGCCGGTTTTGCCGGGCCGGAACGTCGCCTCGCCGGCATCGCGCTCGACGTGTTCCTCGATTACCTGCTGACGCGCCACTGGCGGCGCTTCGCGACGACGCCGCTGCCGGTATTCGCCGCCGAGGTCTGCGCGACGCTCGATCGCCACCGCGACTGCCTGCCGCCGCCGGCGCGGCGCCAGGCCGGGCGCATCGTCGAGCACGCACTGCTGCTGCGCTACGGCGAGGCGGCGATCATCGACGGCACGCTGGAGCACCTCGGAACGCGGCTGGGTCGGAGCGAAGCGATGCGGTCGACGGTCGCGCGCGCCTGGGAGCGCATCGACGAGATCGAGGCGGTGTTCCTCGCGCTGTATCCGCGCCTGCAGGCCGTGGCGGCCGCGGCGGAATTCCGCGGCGGGTTCAGCGCTGGGTGATGAACGAGGTGAACATCAGGTCCTGGATGCCGTCCCCGGCATGATCCTTGCCCGGCGTGGCGTGCGCCTCGTCGTCGGCATCCTCTTCGCCGGAGTCCGGTGCCGGTCCTGCTTCCGCGAGCACGTGCCGCAGGCTCTGCAGCGCCTCTGCACGCACCACTTCACGCCGTTCGGGAGGGGCCAGCGATTCGGGACTCTCGCGGCTCAGCAGCATGATCATTTCATGGCGCAACGCGGGCATGTGATGCCGGACCAACGCCGCGGTCTGCGCGCTGGCGCGCAGCGAGACCTCGGCCTTCAGAAACGCGATGCGGCCGCTGTCCCCTATGTTGACCACGAACGCGGGCAGCATCTCGATGTACTCGAAATCGCGCTCCGGGGCGGTCGCTTCCTCGGCGGAACTCGCCAGCGCGCCGAGCGGGGCGAGCAGCAGCGCGAACAGGAACAGGTGGCGAGCGAGCGGCATCGGTGGCGCCCCGGTGAACTGGATCGCTCAAGGATACACGAGCCGCGGCCACGATTGACCTGCGCCGGCGCTTCCCCTAGCGTGTGCGACCGCATGGCGAAGCCGGAGTGACGATGCTGCCCGCGTGGATCCGTTCCCGACACCTGTTTCTGCTCATCTTCCTGGCCACCACGGCGATGATGGGCTTCGGCTACTGGTTGCAGTACGCCGAGGGACTCGAGCCGTGCCCGCTGTGCATGACGCAACGCATCTTCCTCGTGCTGCTGGGGCTGACCGGCCTGGTCGCGGCGCTGCACGGACCCGGGCCGCGCGGGGTGCGCGTCTACGGCGCGCTGGCCGCGCTGCTGTGCGTGGCCGGCGGCTCTGTGGCGGCGCGCCACGTGTGGTTGCAGAGCCTGCCGCCGGAGCTGGCGCCGGCCTGCGGGCCCGATCTGGCGTACATGTTCGACGCGTTTCCGCTGACGGACGCGCTGCGCCTGCTGCTGCAGGGCGATGGCAACTGTGCGACGGTCGACTGGACGTTGCTGGGGCTGTCGATCCCGGCGTGGACGCTGCTCGCGTTCGCGGGCTTCCTGCTGGTCGCGCTCTGGAACGGGCTGCGGCCGCGAGTGTGAATATTGCGGTTACGCCAGAAAGCTGAAGTTGTTTCTCAGCAAATCCTTGCTACTCTCCTGAACGAGAAGGACTTTCAGGGACGGCTACCGGTGCGCCGGCGGGTCGATGGCACGGGGATTCGGAATGAACAACAAAATCAACCGGAACGGGGATCGCTGGCGGGCCGTCGACGTGCTGCTGCAGCGCTGGCTGGCCGAGCGCCAGCAGCTGCTGAGCCTGCTGTGCGATCTGAGCGGCCGGGTCAAGGGTGGCGCGCGTCGGGCCGAGACGCGCCAGACGCTGGATCGCTTCTGCGAGGTGCTGGTCGATTACGTGTCGGCCGGACACTTCGAGGTCTTCTGTGCGCTGCTCGAGGAAGGCGAGCGCTTCGGCGCGCGGCGCTGCCGCGAGGCCGCCCGCCTCTACGCGAGCATCGTGCCGACCACGAGTATCGCGCTCGACTTCAACGATCACTTCTTCAACGGCGGCAGCGGTCGTGACCTGGCGCTGGAGCTGTCGCGGCTCGGCCAGATCCTGGCCGAGCGCTTCGACCGCGAGGACGCCCTGATCTGGCGGATGCACATGCCGCGGCGCGCGGTCGCCTGAGACCGCGCACCGCGCGCTGGCCTCAGTCGGCGGCCGGTGCCTGTTCCGCCGCCTGTTCCGGCGCCTCGATGCCGAGCAGTTCGACCTCGAATTTCAGCACGGCGTTCGGCCCGATCTGGCCGCCGGCACCGCCGGGACCGTACGCGAGCCCGGACGGGATCACCAGTTCCCACTTCGAGCCTACCGGCATCAGCTGCAGTGCCTCGACCCAGCCCGGGATCACGCCGTTGACCGGGAAGGTCACCGGCTCCCCGCGGGTAACCGAGCTGTCGAATTCCGTGCCGTCGAGCAGCGTTCCGGTGTAGTGCACTTTCACGGTGTCGTCGGCGCCCGGCTTCGGTCCGGTGCCGGCGGTCAGCACCCGGTACTGCAGCCCGCTCGCGGTCGTGACCACGCCTTCCTTCGCGCCGTTCTCCTTCAGGAAGGCCTCGCCCGCAGCGGTGTTCTTCGTCGCGAGTTCCGCCTGCTCGGCCTGCATGCGCTCGGTGTGCGACTTCTGCAGTTGCTGCATTCCCGCCGTGATCTCGTCTTCGCTCATCGACAGCGCGCCGGTGAAACCTTCGCGCACACCGCGCGCGAGCGCATCGGCGTCGATCTGCAGGCGGTCGTTGCGGAACTGCTGGCCCATCGATGCACCCAGACTGTAACCCATGCGCTGCTCGTCGGTGGTGAATTGCGCCGCGCCGGTGGCCTGCGGGGCCTCGGCGGCAGGCGCTTCCTCGTCCTTGCAGCCGCCGAGCGCGAGCAGCGCGGCGCACAGGGCCAGTGGTAGGGCGGCGGAACGGTTCATGCGGATTCCTCGGGGGTTGACGCGCGCCTGCGCGGAAGCGGGGCATCATACATGAGGCGCCCGCGCGCTGGATACGCGCTTGCCCCGGCGCCCCGGGCCCGCGCGACGGCTCCCCCGTGTTGCGGCCCCGGCGAGCGCGGGTGCTATGATTCGCACCCTGCTGCCAATGCGCCCCTGGAGACGGAGATAGCGATGAGCGCCAATATCGTCCACGTTACCGACGCGAGCTTCGACGACGAAGTCCTGAAGTCGCGGCTGCCGGTCCTCGTCGATTACTGGGCCGAATGGTGCGGTCCGTGCAAGATGATCGCGCCGGTGCTGGACGAGATCGCGCGTGACTACGCCGGTCGCCTCAAGGTGTGCAAGATGGACGTCGACGCGAACAACGAGACGCCCGCGCGCTACGCGATCCGCGGCATCCCGACGTTGATGGTGTTCGTCGACGGCAACCTCGAGGCGACCAAGGTGGGCGCGGTGTCGCGTTCGCAACTGGCGAGCTTCATCGACGCCGCGATCGCCTGATTGCCGGGCCGCGCGCGGGGCGCCCCGCGAAGCGCATGTGCCGCGGTGCTGGACTGGCGCCGTCGGCGCGTGCTACATTTGCGCCGGTTCCAGTGCATTCGTCCCGTTCGCTCACTTCCGGTTCGCCGCTTCCATCCTCGTTTCCGCGTCTGGATCTGCGCTCCCCGGCGTGACTTGCGGGCATCCTCGCGTCCTGCCTTCCGGCGACGCACGGTTTCCACCCTCCCGTACAACTCCACACACCTACACATCGACACATGAACCTGACGGAACTCAAAGAAAAGCCGATCAACGAACTCGTCGAGATGGCCGAGGCCATGGGCATCGAGAACGTCGCCCGTTCGCGCAAGCAGGACGTGATCTTCTCGTTGCTGAAACGCCATGCCAAGAGCGGCGAGGACATCTCCGGCGACGGCGTGCTCGAGATCCTCTCGGACGGATTCGGCTTCCTGCGCTCGGCGGACTCGAGCTACCTCGCCGGCCCCGACGACATCTACGTCTCGCCGAGCCAGATCCGGCGTTTCAACCTGCGCACCGGCGACACGATCTCCGGCAAGATCCGTCCGCCGAAGGACGGCGAGCGCTACTTCGCGCTGCTCAAGGTGAGCGACGTCAACTTCTCCGGTTCTGATACCTCGCGCACCAAGGTGCTGTTCGAGAACCTCACGCCGCTGTTCCCGCAGGAGCGCCTGCAACTCGAGCAGGGCAACGGCAGCAGCCAGGACCTGTCGGGTCGGATCATGGACCTGGTCGCGCCGATCGGCAAAGGTCAGCGCGGCCTGATCGTCTCGCCGCCGAAGGCGGGCAAGACGCTGATCCTGCAGAACATCGCGCAGTCCATAGTGCGCAACAATCCCGAGTGCTACGTCATCGTGCTGCTGATCGACGAGCGGCCGGAGGAAGTCACCGACATGGAGCGCTCGGTGCGCGCCGAGGTCGTCGCGAGTACCTTCGACGAGCCACCCGCGCGCCATGTGCAGGTCGCCGAGATGGTGATCGAGAAGGCCAAGCGACTGGTCGAGCACAAGAAGGACGTGGTGATCCTGCTCGACTCGATCACGCGCCTGGCGCGCGCGTTCAACACCATCGTGCCGTCCTCCGGCAAGGTGCTCACCGGCGGCGTGGACGCGCACGCGCTCGAGCGTCCCAAGCGCTTCTTCGGTACCGCGCGCAACATCGAGGAAGGCGGCAGCCTGACGATCATCGCCACCGCGCTGATCGACACCGGCTCGAAGATGGACGAGGTCATCTACGAGGAGTTCAAGGGCACCGGCAATATGGAACTGCACCTCGACCGGCGCATTGCCGAGAAGCGCGTGTTCCCCGCGATCAACATCCGCCGTTCCGGCACGCGCCGCGAGGAATTGCTGACCAGCGACGAGGAGCTGCAGCGCATGTGGATCCTGCGCAAGCTGCTGCACTCGATGGAAGACATCGATGCCACCGAGTTCCTGATCGACAAGCTGAAGGACACCAAGACCAACGACGAGTTCTTCTCCTCGATGAAGCGCAAATAGGCGCCGGCGGATCCCACGCACCATGTCCTGGCAGGACCTGCGCGAGTTCATACGGGCGCTCGAGGCCTGCGGCGAACTCAAGCGCGTGCGCACACCGGTCGATCCGCGGCTGGAGATCACCGAGATCTGCGACCGCACGCTGCGCGCCGGCGGTCCGGCACTGTTGTTCGAGAACCCCAAGGGCTCGCGGATCCCGCTGCTCGGCAACCTGTTCGGCACCCGACTGCGCGTGGTGCGCGGCATGGGCCGTGAGGACCCCGCGAGTCTGCGCGAGATCGGCGAACTGCTGGCGTTCCTGCGCCAGCCCGACCCGCCGCGCGGCATGCGCGATGCCTGGAGCCAGTTACCGGTGTTCCGCCAGGTGCTCGCGATGGCGCCGAAAGTCGTCGGGCGCGGGGAATGCCGGCAGAACATATTCGAGCGCGACGACGTTGACCTCTCGATGCTGCCGGTGCAGACCTGCTGGCCCGGTGACGTCGGCCCGCTCGTGACCTGGCCGCTGGTGATCACGCGCGGACCGGACAAGGAACGCCAGAACCTCGGCATCTACCGCATGCAACTGATCGGCCGGAACCGGCTGATCATGCGCTGGCTGTCGCATCGCGGCGGTGCGCTGGACTTCCAGGAGTGGAAGCAGCGGCACCCGGGCAAGCCGTTCCCGGTAGCGGTCGCGCTCGGCGCCGACCCGGCGACGATCCTCGGCGCCGTCACGCCGGTTCCCGACACGCTGTCCGAATACGCGTTCGCCGGCCTGCTGCGCGGCTCCAAGACGCTGCTGGTCAACGCCTCGGTCGGCAACCTGCAGGTGCCGGCGAGCGCCGAGATCGTGCTCGAGGGGCACATCCATCCCGACGACATGGCCGAGGAAGGCCCGTTCGGCGACCACACCGGCTACTACAACGAGGTCGAGCGCTTCCCGGTGTTCACGGTCGAGCGCCTCACGCACCGCGACGACCCGATCTACCACAGCACCTACACCGGCCGGCCGCCGGACGAGCCGGCCGTGCTCGGTGCCGCGCTGAACGAGGTGTTCGTGCCGCTGCTGCAGCGGCAGTTCCCGGAAATCACGGATTTCTACCTGCCGCCCGAAGGCTGCTCGTACCGTCTGGCCGTGATCACGATGCGCAAGCAGTACCCCGGACACGCCAAGCGCGTGATGATGGCGGCGTGGTCCTTCCTGCGCCAGTTCATGTACACGAAGTTCCTGATCGTGACCGACGACGACGTGAACGCACGCGACTGGAACGACGTGATCTGGGCGATCACCACGCGCATGGACCCGGTGCGCGACACGCTGCTGATCGACCACACGCCGATCGACTACCTCGATTTCGCGTCCCCGGTGGCGGGACTGGGCGGCAAGGTCGGCTTCGATGCCACCCGCAAACTGCCCGGCGAGACGAACCGGGAGTGGGGCCGGCCGATCGCGATGGACGCCGACGTGAAACGCCGCGTCGACACGATGTGGACCTCGCTCGGCATATCCTGAGCGGGCGCCGGGAGCACGCACACCTTCTGCACGGTGTGCCGGATCAAGCCCTTCTACACGCCCGGATCGAACCCCGACGGCGTCGACGTCGACCTGCGCTGCCTGGACGTCCAGCCGCGATCGGTCTCCATCGTGCCCTTCGACGGCCGGACCGGGAGCGCAACGCGTACACCCTCGCGCACGGGTGCTTGCCGTGCGTGCGGTGGCACCGACGCTCAGTCCTCGTGGGCCAGGCTGCGGATGATGTAGCTCCCGGACTTCTCGTCGGGTTCGAGCTCGAGGAGCTTGCGCGCCTGGGCCTCCTCGAGCAGCTGCGCGAAGGTGCGGAAGCCGTGGTAACGCTCGTTGAAGCCGGGATGGCGGCGCTTCAGCGTCTGCTTGACCATCGATGCCCATACCTTGTCTTCCTGGCCACGCTCCTCGAACAGGTCCTCGATCGTGGCCAGCACGAGATCGAACGCCTCCTGGCGCTTGTCGTCGACCGGCGGCGCTTCAGGCTCCTTCTGCGCCGCAGCGCTCTTCTTCGCCGCCGGCCGGCGGCGCTTGCGCTTGCTGTCGGGTTCGCGCACGAGGTCGTCGTAGTAGATGAACTCGTCGCAGCCCGACACCAGCAGGTCGGAGCTCGAGTTCTTCACGCCGACGCCGATCACGGTCTTGTCGTTCTCGCGCAGCTTCGCGACCAGCGGCGAGAAGTCGGAGTCACCGCTGATGATCACGAACATGTCGACGTGCGACTTCGTGTAGCAGAGGTCGAGCGCGTCCACGACCATGCGGATGTCGGCCGAGTTCTTGCCCGACTGGCGCACGTGGGGGATCTCGATCAGCTCGAACGTCGCCTCGTGCATCGCCTTCTTGAATTCCTTGTAGCGTTCCCAGTCGCAATAGGCCTTCTTGACGACGATGTTGCCCTTCAGCAGCAGCCGCTCGAGCACCTTGCGGATATCGAAGGCCGAGTACCTGGCGTCACGCACGCCGAGCGCGACGTTCTCGAAGTCGCAGAAAAGCGCCATGTTGCGCGTGTTCGATCGGTCGCTCACGGGTGGTCTCCGCTGGTGTCGTGGATGCCGGCGCGCATGCGCGACGGTGTTGGTCGTGGTTCGTCGTCGTGGCGCGCCGGCGCGCGGCTTGCGGAGCCGGGGCTTAGGCGTATATTACGGACAGGGCGCCGCGTCGCATACTGCTGTCGCACATCGTCTGCGCAGCCGGGCGCCCGGGCCGTCGCCTCCGTCCTGTCCGGGTCAACGGGAGTCATGACAATGTTCAAGAAGAATATCGACCTGATGCATTACGTCGTACAGCATCCCGTCCGGGTCCATCCCGAGGCGAGCCTGTTCGATGCCATCCACCTGATCCTCGTGCACAAGGTGTCGGGCCTGTGCGTCGTCGACGACGCCAACCGACTGCTCGGCGTGCTGTCCGAGATGGACTGCCTGCGCGGCGTGCTGGGCGCCACCTACAACGACACCGGCATCGGGACCGTCGCCGACTTCATGACGAGGCAGAACCTGCACACCGCGAAGATCACCGACAACATCGTCGACATCGCATCCGACATGCTCGCGCACAAGATACGCCGGCGTCCGGTGGTCGACGAGGACGGGATGCTGCTCGGACAGATCACGATCCGCCAGATCCTGCGCGCCGTGAAGGAGTTCTCGCGCCCGCACCAGCGCAGCGAGGTGGTGTGATCGCCGTGGGCGGGCCGGTGCATGGCGGCACATCCGGGTTCGATCGATGCGCATGCTCGAACTGAAGGTCCCGCCGCCACTGGTCTTCGCCGTGCTCGCCGCGGCGATGTACCTGCTGGCGAAGTCGCTGCCGGAGCTGGCCTTCGCCCTGCCCGCGCGCGGCGTGTTCGCTGCGCTGCCGTTGCTGGGCGGCGCAGCGGTCGGCGTGGCGGGATTCCTCGCCTTCCGCCGTGCCGGCACCACGGTCGATCCGCTGCACCCACAGGCCGCGCGACGGCTGGTCACGGCAGGCGTCTATCGCCACACGCGCAACCCGATGTACCTCGGCCTGTTGCTGGGTCTCGTGGCCTGGGCTGTCTGGCTCGCCAACCTCGCGGCCTGCGCCGTGCCGCCACTGCTGGTGCTCTACCTCGGCCGCTTCCAGATCGCGCCGGAAGAGCGGGCACTCGAGGGGCGCTTCGGCGCGGAGTTCGTCGCCTACCGTAACACTGTCCGACGCTGGCTCTGAGGCAGGAGGTTCGCGCGGACGGGCACGCCTGACTATGCTTGTCCGACGCTGCAGCAAGCCGGAGGGCGCGAGTCGTGAAGTTCGAGGAGTACCTGCGGGTCCTGGCGAGGAACGACGGATCCGATCTCTATCTCAGCACCGGCGCCCCACCGTGCGCGAAGTTCCAGGGCGTGCTGAAACCGCTCGCGAACGAGCCGATGCGCCCGGGCGAGATCGCGGAGATCGCCGACGCGATCCTCGACGAGGAGCAGCGCCGGCAGTTCGCGCAGGAACTCGAGATGAACCTCGCGATATCGATCCCTTCCGCCGGCCGCTTCCGGATCAACATCTTCCGCCAGCGCAACGAGGTTTCGATCGTCGCGCGCAACATCACGACCGAGATCCCCCGCTTCGACGACCTCGGCCTGCCGCCGGTGCTCAAGGAAGTGGTGCTGGCCAAGCGCGGCCTGATCCTGTTCGTGGGTGGCACCGGCTCGGGCAAGTCCACCTCGCTGGCGGCGCTGATCGATCACCGCAACAGCACCTCGGGCGGGCACATCATCACCATCGAGGATCCCATCGAGTACGTGCACCGCCACAAGAAGTGCATCGTGAACCAGCGCGAGGTCGGGGTCGACACGCGCAGCTTCCAGAGCGCGCTCGTCAACACGCTGCGCCAGGCGCCGGATGTGATCCTGATCGGCGAGGTCCGCAACCGCGAAACGATGGAGCACGCGCTGGCGTTCGCCGAGACCGGCCACCTCGCGATCTCGACCCTGCACGCGAACAACGCGAACCAGGCGCTGGAGCGCATCGTGAACCTGTTCCCGGAGGAGCGGCGCGCGCAGTTGCTGATGAACCTGGGGCAGAACCTGCGTGCCTTCGTCTCGCAGCGCCTGGTGCGCACGGTAGACGGCAAGCGCTGCGCGGCGGTCGAGGTGCTGCTCGGGACCAAGACGATCGAGGAACTCGTGGTCAGGGGCGAATTCGACGGCATCAAGGAGATCATGGCGAAGTCGGAAACGCTGGGCATGCAGACCTTCGATTCGGCGCTGTTCGCGCTGTACAAGCAGGGCCGCATCAGCGCCGAGGAGGCGATCCGCAACGCCGACTCGCAGAACGACGTGCGCCTGCGCATCAAGCTCGACACCAGCGGCGGCGACCTCTCGCGCCACCCGGGGTCCGTGCCGGGCACGGCGGCGACGCAACCCGCCGCCCGAGGCGCTGCGCCACCCGGCGGCGGCTTGAAGCTCGAACTGGAGCAGGTGGACGACGGCGGCAGGGAAAGCTGGCCGGGCGGCTGATCACTTCGCCGCCGATTCGGGTTACATTGGTGCGCGTAACCCAGGCACAGGAGGTGTCCCATGCAGCAGTTGAGCGGTCAGGACGCCCTGTTCCTGTACGGGGAGATGGACAACGCGCCGATGCACATCGGCTCGGTGCTGATCTACGACCCCGCGACCGCCCCCGGCGGCCTGGTGCGTTTCCGCGACATCCTGCGCACCTTCCGCGAGCGCAGCGCCCGTTCGCCGGTGTTCACGCGCCGCCTCGTGCCGGTGCCGTTCGATATCGACTATCCGTTCTGGAGCGACGCCGAGGATCCGGACATCGAGTTCCACGTGCGCCACATCGCGTTGCCCAGACCGGGCGACTGGCGCCAGTTCTGCATCCAGATCGCACGCATCCACGCGCGCGCCCTCGACCGTGCGCACCCGCTGTGGGAGGCCTATGTGATCGAGGGGCTGGACAACGTCGAGGGACTGCCGCCGGGCAGCTTCGCGCTGTTCCTGAAGATCCATCACGCCGCGATCGACGGCGCCTCGGGCGTGGACATCGTCGCCGCGCTGCACGACCTCGAGGCGCAGCCCGAGTCCGGGGAGCGGTCCGGGCCGCAACCGCGTGCGCGCCGTGACGCCGGCAGCGAACTCGATGTGCTGCGCCTGCTCGGACGCAGCCTGATCCGCCAGCCGATGGGCGTGCTCGAGATGCTGGGGCGCTCGGTGCCGGCCTGGCTGCGGGTGCGCGAGGGGCTCCGCGAGCGCCGCTTGCGCTCGCTGGGGCCGAAGGAACACACGCGCTTCAACGGCCGCATCTCGCCGCACCGCGTTTTTGGCGCCATCGGGATGTCGCTGCGCGAGGTCGGCGAGATCAGGGACAGCGTTCCCGGCGCGACGGTCAACGACGTGATGCTGGCGGTAGTGTCCGGCGCGCTGCGCCGTTACCTCACGGACAAGGGCGAGCTGCCGCCGAAGAGCCTGGTCGCAGGCGCTCCGGTCAACGTGCGCGAGGACGCGGAGCTGGGCGCCGGGGGCAATCGGGTCTCGATGATGAGCATCGCGCTGCGCACCGATGTCGATGAGCCGCTGGAGCGCCTGCGGCTGGTGCACGAGGAGGCCGTGGCGTCGAAGGCGTACATCCATGCCGTCGGCGCGCGGCTGCTCACCGACTGGAGCAACCGCATGCCGGCACGGATCGCCGCGCTGGGTTTCCGTGCTGCCTCGGCCACGGGTCTGCTCGGTTCGGGGCGCCCGTTGTTCAACACCATCGTCACCAACGTGCCGGGGGCGCAGGTGCCGCTGTACATGGCCGGTGCGCGCCTGCTGCGGGCCTACGGCGTGGGGCCCTGTCTGGACAGCATGGGACTGTTCCAGGTCGTGACCAGCTACGCGGGGCAGATCGCGATCTCCTTCCAGTGCTGCCGCGACATGATGCCCGACCCGGGGTTCTACGAGCAGTGCCTGAGCGCCTCCTTCGAGGAACTGCTGGCCGCGGTCCGGGGCCAGCCGCGCAAGGCGCCTGCGCACACGCCGCGCCGGCGGGTGGCGAAGCGGCGATTGCCATGAATGGGGAAACACACGATGCGTGGACTCGGGGACAAGGTGGTCGTGGTCGCCGGCGGCGGCGGGATCGGCTCGGCGACGGTGCACCGGCTGGCCGATGCCGGTGCGCGCGTGCTGGTCGGCGACCTCGACGGTGAGCACGCGCTGGCGCTGGCCGACGCGGTGCGCGAGGCGGGGGGCCAGTGCCTCGGCATGCGCCTGGACATCGGCGACGAGGGTTCGGTGCGTGCGCTGGTCGACGCGGCCCTGAACGAGTGGGGCGGCATCGACGCGATGCACGTCAACGCCGCTGACCTGCAGGTCGTCCACCAGGATTCCGACGTGCTCGAGGAGCCGCTGGCGGTGTTCGACCAGACGATGCGCGTGTCGCTGCGCGGCCACGTGCTGTGCACGCGTGCGGTGCTGCCGGAGCTGCTGCGCCGTGGCGGCGGATCGCTGGTCTATACGTCGTCCGACGCCAGCGCCTTCGGCGAGCCGGTGCGTCCCGCCTACGCGATGGCCAAGGCCGCGATCGAGGCGCTGATGCGCCACGTCGCCTCGCGCTGGGGCAGGGAACACGTGCGCGCCAACGCCGTCGCGCCCGGCCTGGTCGTCACGCCGAACATGGCCGCCACGCTGCCGGACGAACTGCGCGAGCGGGCGCTGCGGGTGGTGCGCAGCACGCGCCTGGGTGCACCGCACGACATCGCCTCGATGGTTGCGTTCCTGGTCTCCGACGAGGCCGAATGGATCAACGGGCAGGTGTTCTCGGTCAACGGGGGCACGCTGCTGCGGACCTGATCACGCCGGGGGCGCTCGGCCGGCGTCCTCGCGTGGAACGACCTCGACCGTGACGTGCGCCAGCGCGCCGATCCCGCCGAGCAGCGTCTTGTAGTGCTCCGGCGGCCGCGGCTGGCGCGTCACCAGCGAGAGGGCGAGCGCACAGCGCCCCGGCGCGAGCTGCCACACGTGCAGGTCGGTGATGCGGTTGTCGGCGTCGGCTTCGATCGCCCGGCGCACCGCGTCCAGCGTCGCCGCGTCCGCCTGCCCGTCGAGCAGGATGTGCCCGGTGTCGCGCAACAATCCCCATGCCCAGCGTGCGATCACCGCGGCGCCGATGATGCCGACCACCGCGTCCAGCCAGATCCAGTCGAGGTACTTGCCCGCGGCCAGTGCGACGATCGCGAACACCGAGGTCAGTGCGTCGGCCAGCACGTGGTAGTACGCCGCGCGCAGGTTGTGGTCGTGATGATGGCCGTGAGGGTGGTGGTCCGCGTGGTGTGCGTGGTCCGCGTCCGCGTGGCCGTGCTGTGCGCCGTGCAGCAGCACGCCGCTGACGAGGTTCACGAGCAGGCCGGCGATCGCGACCGCGATCGCCTCGTCGAAGCGGATCGCCTGCGGCTCGAACAGGCGTCCGACCGATTCCACCACCATCGCCAGCGCGACCATCGCCAGCGCGACGGCGCTGGTGAAACCGCCGAGCACGCCTACCTTGCCGGTGCCGAAGCTGTAACGTCCGCTGCGCGCGTGGCGGCGCGCATAGCGGTACGCGAACAGCGTGATACCGAAGGCGGCGACATGGGTCGCCATGTGCCAGCCGTCGGCGAGCAGCGCCATCGAGCCGCTCAGCGTGCCGGCAACGATCTCGATCGCCATCATCGCGGCGGTCAGCACCACGACGTACCGTGTGCGCCGCTCCGCGTGTGCGGCGTGTGGTGTGGCCTGGAGCGGCTCGCAGTGCGCGCCGCCGTGTTCCTGCTGCATGCGTTCGGACCATGGTCTCGACAGGGTGGCGCGATTATAGAGGCTCCCGAAACGACGTTGGTGGCGCGTTCGCGGCCCTGTGCGACACCCTGGACAGGCACGCAGCCGAGCGGGTGCCCGGTTCCGCGGTGCGACGAAGCGCCGCCGGGGCGCGATGAAGCGCGACGCGGCCCGCGCTGCGCCGGCGTAGAATGCAGCCATGGACATCAGGGACTTCGCCAGGAACCCGTCGCGCTTTTTCTGGCTGCTGCATGTGGGCGGCTGGACGGTCTGGGGCGTGTTCGGCAAATACCTGGTGACGCAGATGCTCGGCGCCGCCCCGCCTCACTACGCGATCTACGTGGCGATCATCACGCTGCTCGGCATGCTGTTCACGCTGCCGCTGCGTTACCTGTTCCGCCACGTCTGGGACTCGCCGCTGTGGCTGCGCGCGCTGGCGTTCGTGGTCGGCAGCTACGCGGTCGCGTACGGCTGGTTCCGCGCGCGCTATTCCGTCTACTCGACGTGGTTCGAGTTCGATACCGAGCTGAACCGCTGGCTGGAGGGGCTCGGACCCGCGGCCGAGCTCTACCACAAGATCTCCTTCTACGAGGGGCAGTTGCAGAGCTGGGTGATCGTGCTGGCGTGGAGCGCGCTGTACGTCGGGATCAAGTACTACCGCGTGTTCCACGAGATGCGCGCCGACGCGCTGCGTTCGGCGGCGATGGCGCACGAGGCCCAGCTGAAGATGCTGCGCTACCAGCTCAACCCGCACTTCCTGTTCAATACGCTGAACGCGATCTCGACACTGGTCCTCGAGCAGCAGACCGACGCCGCCAACCGCATGGTCACGCGCCTGTCGAGCTTCCTGCGCTACTCGCTCGACAACGATCCGATGCAGCAGGTCACGCTGCAGCAGGAGATCGAGGCGCTGAAGCTCTATCTCGACATCGAGAAGGTGCGGTTCGAGGACCGGTTGCGGCTCGAATTCGATCTCGAGGGCGCCGCGTGCTGCGCGCTGATCCCGAGCCTGCTGCTGCAGCCACTGGTCGAGAACGCGATCAAGTACGCGATCGCGCAGTCCGAGGACGGCGGGCGGCTGCGTATCGCGGCGCGGGTGTTCGCCGGCGAGCTGTTGATCGAGGTCGCCGACGACGGCCCCGGCGTCACGCTGGTCGACGGCGAGATCCCGTCGGCGCGCGGCGTGGGCTTGCGCAACACGCGCGAGCGCCTGCAGGCGATCTACGGGCGCCGCCATTCGTTCGCGCTCACCGCGACCGTTCCGCACGGCCTGACGGTGAACATCCGTATTCCCTGCTGCCAGAAGGAGGTCAGCGGTGGGCAAGCTGAGAACCCTCATCGTCGATGACGAGTCGCTGGCCCGGCGCGGGTTGCGGCTGCGACTGCAGAAGCACCCGCGCATCGAGGTGGTCGCGGAGTGCCAGAACGGGCGCGAGGCGCTCGCCGCGGTGGCCGAGCACCAGGCGGAGCTGCTGTTCCTCGACATCCAGATGCCGGGCATGGACGGCTTCGAGGTGGTGCGGCGGCTGCAGGACGAGGCGATGCCGATGGTGGTGTTCGTGACCGCCTTCGACCACTACGCCGTCGAGGCCTTCGAGGTCCACGCGGTCGACTACGTGCTGAAGCCGGTCGACGAGGATCGCCTCGCGGTGACGGTGGCACGCGTGTTCGAGCGTTTCGCGGCGCGCCACAGCGAGGGCGAGAAGCAGCGGCTGATCGAGCTGGTCGCGCAGATCACCGGCGAGACGGCCGGGCACCTGGAAAACCTCGCCTTCGACGGCGCGCTGGGTCACGCGCAGCAGCGCCTCGTGATCAAGGACGGCAGCACGATCCACCGCGTGCCGTGGGACGACATCGAGTGGATCGACGCCGCCGGCGACTACATGTGCATCCACGCCGCCGGCGCCACGCACGTCACCCGCGCCACGATGAAGGAGCTGGAGGCCGGACTCGACCCGCAGCGTTTCGTGCGCATCCACCGCTCGACGCTGGTCAACCTCGAGCGCGTCGAGTCGATCGCGCCGCTCGAGAACGGCAAGTACCGCATCGGGCTGCGCGGCGGGCAGATGCTGACCATGAGCCGCGGCTACCGCGACCAGCTGGCGCAGCTGGCCGGACACACGGGCTGAGGGCTCAGCCGAGCACGCGGCTGAGCAGCGGCAGGCTGCGCTCGAGGCGGTAGTCGATCCCCGAGTGCGTGCCGTCGAATTCCTCGTAGGTGTGCGCCACCCCGTGGCGCGTGAGTTCGCCCGAGAGCTGGCGGCAGCCGTAGTGGATGTGGAACTGGTCCCGCCAGCCGCAATCGATGAACAGGGCGCGCAGCGTCTTCAGGTTGGCCGCGTGGCGCGCGACCATGTGCACCGGATCGTGCGCGAGCCAGCGCTTCCAGCGCACCGGCAGCAGCTCGCCGGTCTCGAGGTCGAACGGCAGGCGGAAGCCGTTCGGCGCCCGCGGGTCGGGGTCGTAACTGGCGGCCATCGCGAGGTTCATCAAGCACATCGACTCGCGCGACTCGAGACGCTCCTGCTTCCACACGTGCGCGAGGAAACGCCGCACGCGGCCATCGTCGGTGCCCGGCTCGACGCGCGTGTACGCGGGCGGCAGGCGCCAGGGTCCGCGGCGGCGCGCCGGTTCGCGATGGCGCGCCAGCTCGTCCAGCGTGTTCGGCCAGTCGCTGCGATACAGGAACTCGAAGTAGGCGTCGCCGGAATGGTTGGCGACCGCGCCCCAGCAGCGCGGGTACTTCATCGCGTGCACCAGCGCGCCGTAGCCGCCGGAGGACTTGCCGAAGCACCCGCGGCCCTCGCGCGAGGCGATGCTGCGGAACTCGCGGTCGACGAACGGCACCAGCTCGCGCGTGAGGTAATCCGCGTAGCGGCCGATCGCCGACGAATTGATGTACTGGTTGCCGCCGAGCGCCGTGAAGCAGTCCGGGAACACGAGGATGGCGGGTTTCATGCGCCGCTCGTGGATCAGCCGTGCCACGCGTTCCGGCACGTTTTCCTCGAAACCGCGCCACGCGAGGTGCGCCGGTCCGGAGCCCAGATAGCCGGCCAGGTCGAACAGCACCGGAAAGCGCCGTCGCGGCGCGCCGGCGAGGTATTGCGGCGGCAGCCAGACGTGCAGTCTGCGCACGTGCGGGTCGCCGAGCGGGTTGTGCGCCAGCACGGTCGAGACGTGTTCGAGGCTCACGACCTGGCCGTCCGGCCAGCTGCCGCGTTTCAGTACCATGGGGTTGGCTCCGGGTCGGTCATCGGCTCGCGGGTCACGGTGCGGGGGCGCGGCCACGAACACCTTCGCTTGCCGGGCTGCAGACGGTGTTGGGACGGCGTGCTCCGGGCGAGCGTACGAGCGCGCGATGGCGGTTGCGCACCGGTGGGCGTACGCCGCAGGGATGCGGCGTTCGAGCCTACAGGGACGTATTCACGGCGTCCCACGGGTGCGTAACCGCCATCGCGCGCGGCTTGGCACGTGGCGTTCGCCCCGGCGAAGTCTTGACCTACGACGCCGCCTGGAACGCGAGTCCGGTGGCGGTGGTGCTCTGGAAGCGGTGCAGGCAGTCGCTCGCCGTGTCGCGGCAGCGCCCGCAGCGGGTGCCCACGCCGAGCGACTCCTCGAGCTGTGCGAGGGTCCGCGCGCCGCTGCCCACCGCCTCGGCGATGTCGCGATCGGTCACGCTGTTGCAGATACACACATACATCGCGGTGCTCCCCTGTTCCGGAGGTCGCTGATGGCAGCCAAACTAGCTCAAATGAGACAGATTCGCAATGCCAACAACTCCCGGAACCGGGGAACCCGCCGCGGCTCACATCTTCGACTGCAGGTAGTTCTCGATCCCGACCTGCCCGATCAGCCCTAGCTGGGTCTCGAGCCAGTCGATGTGCTCCTCCTCGGCGTCGAGAATGCTGGCGAACAGCTCGCGGCTCACGAAGTCCCGCACCGTCTCGCAGTGCGTGATCGCCTCGCGCAGGATGGGCACCGCCTCGAGCTCCAGCGCGAGGTCCGCCTCGAGGATCTCGCGTGTGTTCTCGCCGATGCGCAGTGTCCCCAGGTCCTGCAGGTTCGGCAGGCCCTCGAGGAACAGGATGCGCTGCACCAGCTGGTCGGCGTGTTTCATCTCGTCGACCGACTCGTGGTACTCGTGGTCGGCGAGCTGCTCGAGGCCCCAGTTGCCGTACATGCGGGCGTGCAGGAAATACTGGTTGATCGCGGTCAGCTCCTGGCGGAGCACCTTGTTGAGGTACTGGATGACCTGTTTGTCGCCTTGCATCGCTCTGCCCTCCCGAGGTGTCGTGTCGGAGGCATGCTAACACGGCTCCCGGGGCATGGAAGCGGGCGAGATCAGATGCCGCGCTCGAGCACCGGGCGCAACCCTTGCAGATCGTAACCGGCGCGCGCCGCCGTCGCGATGACGCGCTCCGCGTCGCCGTTCCCGGCCTGCGTGAGTGCCCACAGCATCGTCGAGCGGGTGCCGCTGCGGCAGAAGGCCAGCACCGGTGCCGGCGAACGCGCGAGCAGCGCGGCGAAGGCGTGCGCGTCGCGCGGGCCGAGCGCACCGCTCACGACCGGGAGGTGGTGGTATTCGAGCCCGGCGGCACGTGCCGCCGCCTCGATCTCGCGTGCCGACGGTTGTGCGGGGTCCTCGCCGTCGGGGCGGTTGTTGATCAGGGTGCGGAAACCGAGCCGCACCGCCTGCGCGACATCGTCGACGGATATCTGCGGCGCGACCGCGATCGCGTCGGTGAGTCTGCGCACGTCCATTCCTTGCTCCTGCTGTGGTGCGGGTTCGGCCAGCGGCCCACAGCATACGGATCGCGGGCGTGCGCGCAAACCGCCGACGGCCTCTTCAGCCGCGCAGCATCGTCTTCAGGACGGTGTCGATCGACCACTCGGGCAGGCGGTTCAGCGCGGCGCGCTGCGGATCCGGCTTCACCGAATACGCCGCGCGTGGCCAGCGGTCGGTCAGCGCGCTGTGCACCACGCGCGCCAGCACCCGCGGATCGTGCGCCTTGCCCTGCTCCTTGAGCGTCGCCTGCTTCAGGCCGTTCAGCAGACCCTTGAAGTACTTCGAGGACTTCGTCACGCGATCGAAGTTCTGCTCGATGCTCGCCACCATGCCGGTGCGGAACGGCCCCGGCTGGATCTTGATGACCGGGATGTCCAGGAACATCAATTCGCGGCGCAACGCGTCCGAGTACGCCTCGATCGCGTGCTTGCTCATCGCATACGGACCGTTGAACGGCATCGCCGACTGCCAGCCGGTTTCCGAGCTGATGTTCACGATCCGCCCCTTGCGCGCCAGCACGTGGCGGAACAGCGCGTGGTTCACGCGCACGGTGCCCATCACATTGACCTCGAGCACGCGACGCACCGTTTCCGGATCGATCTCGACCAGCGAGCCGACCGCGAGGATGCCGGCGAAGTTCACGATGCCGTCCAGTCCGCGGCACACGGCGGCGACGTTGCGACGTGCCGCCTCGCAGCTCGCCGCGTCGGTCACGTCGAGCTGCAACGGATGGATGTTCGGTTCGTCCTCGAGTTCCTTCAGTGCCTTCGCGTCGTAGTCGGCCGCGAACACCAGCCAGTCGCGTTCGGCGAGGTGGCGCGCGGTGCTCGCGCCGAGCCCGCCGGCGGCGCCGGTGATGAATACCGTCCTGCGCTTGTCGCTGTTTTTTTCGCCCATCCCGAAACCCTCCCGATTGTACGGTCTTTATCGAAGTCTACCGCAAGCAGCGTGCCGCGGGCATGGCCTGGATCATGCCCGCGGCACGCGGCCGCGCGGAGGGCCTGTGCTACCATGCGCATCTTGCCACCAACCGTGTTCCCCGCTGATGCGTTGCCCGTTCTGTTCCGCGGCCGACACCAAGGTCATCGATTCGCGGCTCGTGGCCGACGGTGACCAGGTGCGTCGCCGCCGCGAGTGCCTCGGCTGCTCCGAGCGCTTCACGACCTACGAGACGGCCGAGCTGATGCTGCCGCGGATCATCAAGCAGAGCGGGGTGCGCGAGCCGTTCCACGAGGACAAGCTGCGCCAGGGCATCCTGCGCGCGATCGAGAAGCGTCCGGTCAGCGTCGAACGTGTCGAGCACATGCTGAGCCAGATCAAGCGTGCCCTGATCGCCACCGGCGAGCGCGAGGTGGCGTCGCGCGTCGTCGGCGAGGAGGTCATGCGGCAGCTGAAGGCGGTCGACCATGTGGCTTTCGTGCGCTTCGCCTCGGTCTACCGCAGTTTCCAGGACCTGAACGAGTTCCGCGCCGAGATCGAACGGCTGGCCGAGGAACAGGGCGAGCCCGCGCCCGGCGTGGCGGGCTGAGAGCGGCGATGGACGCGCAGGACGTGATCGATACGCGCCACATGGCGCAGGCGCTCGCGCTGGCCCGCCGCGGACTGTACACGACGCCGCCGAACCCGCGGGTGGGCTGCGTGCTCGCGCGCGGCGAGCGGGTGATCGCCAGCGGCTTCCACCGGCGTGCCGGCTGCGAACACGCGGAAATCGCGGCGCTGCGCGCGGCCGCGGAGCCGGTGACGGGCGCCACCGCCTACGTGAGCCTGGAGCCTTGCAGCCATCACGGCCGCACGCCGCCGTGCACGGAGGCGCTGATCGAGGCGGGCGTGGCGCGCGTGGTCGCCGCCGCGCCCGACCCCAACCCGCTGGTTGCCGGCAGTGGGCTGGGGCGGTTGCGCGCGGCCGGCATCGAGGTGCACTGCGGCGTGCTCGAGCGCGAGGCGCGGGCGCTGAACCCCGGCTTTTTCAAACGGATGAGCACCGGTCTGCCGTGGGTGCGGGTCAAACTCGCGATGAGCCTCGACGCGCGCACCGCGATGGCCGATGGCAGCAGCAAGTGGATCACCGGCCCCGCCGCGCGCGCCGACGTGCAGCGGCTGCGCGCGCGCAGCTGTGCGATCGTGACCGGCATCGGCACCGTGCTGCACGACGATCCGCGCCTCGACGTGCGCCTGCCGGCCGATGGCGCCGGGAGCGCGCCGGGGCGCCAGCCGGTGCGCGTGGTGGTCGATTCGCGCGCACGCACGCCGGCGGCGGCGCGCGTGCTGGGGCAGCCCGGCGAGACCATCGTGGTCACCGCGGGGGCCGACGCGGCGCGCGAACGCGCGCTCGCTGCCGCCGGTGCCACGCTGCTGCATCTGCCGGACGCGACGGGCGGCATCGATCTGCACGCGCTGCTGGAACACCTCGGTGCGGCGCAGTGCAACGAGGTCCTGATCGAGGCCGGTGCGACGCTGGCGGGCGCGGTGCTGCGTTCCGGGCTGGTCGACGAGTTGGTGTTCTACGTGGCACCGGCGTTGCTCGGCAGCGCGGCCCGGCCGCTGTTCGAGCTGCCGCTGGCGAGCATGGACGCCAAGGTGGCGTTGCGCATCGCCGACGTCGCCGCGGTCGGGGAGGACTGGCGGATCACCGCCACCGTGGACGCCGGCTGAGGCCGCGTCCGCGTTCGATTCACGCTCAGGAGCAGCGATGTTCACGGGAATCATCCAGGCGATCGGCGAGGTGCGCCGCATCGAGCGGCGCGGCGGCGACGTGCGCCTGCATGTCGGCAGCCCCCGCCTCGGGATGCACGACGTGCGCCACGGCGACAGCATCGCCACCAGCGGCGTCTGCCTTACGGTCGTCGAGTGGGGCGCGGACTGGTACGCGGCGGACGTATCGCTCGAGACGCTGGGCCTCACGACGCTGGGGTCGCTCGCGGCGGGCGCGCGCGTGAACCTCGAGAAGGCGATGGCGGCCGGCGAGCGCCTCGGCGGCCACATCGTCAGCGGTCATGTCGACGGTGTGGGCGAGATCGTCTCGCTGGCGCCGGACGGGCGCTCGATCCGCTATCGCGTGCGCGCGCCGCAGGCGCTGGCGCGCTACATCGCGCACAAGGGCTCGATCTGCGTCGACGGCGTCAGCCTCACCGTCAACGGCGTCGATGGCGCCGAGTTCGAGCTGAACATCATCCCGGTGACCGCCAGCGAGACCATCTTCGGCGACTACCGGCCGGGTACGCGCGTGAACCTCGAGGTCGACGTGATCGCACGCTACCTCGAGCGCCTGCTGCTCGGCGACGCCGCGGCGCGGCCGGCGACGGGCGGCATCACACGCGAGTTCCTGCACCGTAACGGATTCGACGCCTCATGAAATTCGATGCCACGCAACAACTGATCGACAGCTTCCGCCGCGGCGAGATGGTGGTGCTGGTCGACGACGACGACGAGCGGCTCGGCGGGGTGCTGCTGGCACCGGCCGAGGACATCGGCGCCGAGAAGATCAACTTCATGGTGCGCCAGGCGCGCGGGCTGGTCTGCCTGGGGCTCACCGCCGGGCGCTGCGCGCAGCTGCAACTGCCGCCGATGGTCGGCGGTTCGCCGAGCCCCTTCGCGAGCCGTTTCACGGTATCGATCGAGGCGGCCGAGGGCATCAGCACCGGCATCTCGGCGGCCGACCGGGCGCACACGATCCGGGTGGCGGTGGCGCGCGGCGCGCAACCGCGTGACGTGGTGCAGCCCGGGCACGTGTTCCCGCTGCGCGCCGAGCCGGGCGGCGTGCTGAAACGCGCCGGCCACACCGAGGGCGGGTGCGACCTGGCGCGGCTGGCCGGTTTCGAACCGGCGGCCGTGATGGTCGACGTGCTGAACGAGGACGGCACGCTCGCCACCGGCGAGGCGCTGCTCGCGTTCGCGCACCGGCACGGGCTGCGCGTGGGCACCATCGCCGGGCTGATCCAGTTCCGCCTCAGCAACGAGACCACCGTGCACCGCATCCGCGAGGGTGAGGTGCAGACCGCGTGGGGAGCGTTCGGCCTGCACGTGTTCCGCGACGCCGACGATGGCCAGGTGCACCTCGCGCTGACCCGCGGCACGCTCGCGCCGCACACGCCCGCGCTGGTGCGCGTGCAGCAGATCGCGGCGCTGCGCGACGTGCTGGGGACCGACGTGCCGGGCAGCGCGCGCGACTGGAACGCCGGGCGCTGCCTCGAGCGCATCGACCGCGACGGCGCCGGCGCACTGGTGCTGCTCGCGCAGCCGGAGACCGAGGCGCACCTGCTCGCGAGCGTGGAGGCCGCGCTCGGCGAGACGGCCGTCGCCGCCGGCGGGCGCCCGCCGAGCACGCTCAACCTGGTCGGGGTCGGGTCGCAGATCCTGCGCCAGCTCGGGGTGGGCCGCATGCGCCTGATGGGGGCGCCGATGCGCTACAGCGCGATCTCGGGCTTCGGGCTCGAGGTCGTCGAGCACGTGAAGTACTGAATGCGCGGCGATCCTACCGGTCCCGCGAGGAGCGCGGCATGAACCACTGGCTGATGAAATCCGAGCCCGATGAGTTCGCCTTCGAGGACCTGGCCGAGCGTCCCGGACGAACCGAGCCGTGGAGCGGCGTGCGCAACTACCAGGCGCGCAACATGATGCGCGATGCGATGAAGGCGGGCGACCAGGTGTTCTTCTATCACTCGAACACCGCCACGCCGGGCATCGTCGGCATCGCGGAGGTGGTGCGCGAGGCCTATCCCGACCACACCGCGTTCGATCCCGACGACCCGCACTTCGACCCCGCCAGCGATCCCGGGCGGCCGCGCTGGTACATGGTCGACGTGAAATACCTCCGGCCGCTGGCACGCCTGCTCACGCTCGCCGAACTCAGGAACTACCCCGAACTCGCCGGCCTGGCGCTGCTGCGCAAGGGCAACCGGTTGTCGGTCATGCCGGTGGCGCAGGCGCACTGGGACTTCATCCTGTCGCTGGAGGATCAGGCCCCGGCTGGAGGCTGAGGTGCGGCGGCCGATGGCCGCCATGCGTGTTTGATGGCAGAATTGGCGCTCTTTTCGCGTACCCACGGCAAGGCGGACCCATGGAATCGATCAGGACGGTGGAAGGCGTGTTCGCGCCCGGCGAGGCGCGGTTCGCGCTGGTGGCCAGCCGCTTCAACAGCTTCGTGGTCGAAAGCCTGATCGCGGGCGCCCTCGACACGCTGCGCCGCCACGGCGTGGCACCCGCGCAGATCACGCTGGTGCGTGCGCCCGGTGCCTTCGAGCTGCCGCTGGTGGTGCAGAAGGTCGCGCGCAGCGGCAACCACGACGCGATCATTGCGCTGGGCGCCGTGATCCGTGGCGGCACACCGCATTTCGAGCACGTGGCCGGCGAATGCACCAAGGGCATCGCGAGCGTGTCGTTGCAGACCGGCATCCCGGTCGCGTTCGGTGTGCTCACCGTCGACACCATCGAACAGGCGATCGAGCGCGCCGGCACCAAGGCCGGCAACAAGGGCGGGGAAGCCGCGTTGTCGGCGCTCGAGATGCTCAGCCTGCTGGCGCAGCTGTGACATCCGCCAGGAGGCCAGCGCGGTGAGCGCCCCTGCGCCCGAGCACGAACGACGCCAGCTCGCCGCCGAGCGCCGCAAGGCGCGTCACTATGCGGTGCAGGCGCTGTACCAGTGGGCGATCAGCGCCAACGCGATCGTCGACATCGAACGCCAGTTCGTCGAGGACTTCGATTTCCGCGGCACCGACCGCGAGTATTTCCACGACATCCTGCACGGGGTCGCGGCGCAACTCGGCGATCTGGAGGCCGCGCTCGAGCCCTACCTCGACATCGCGCTGGAGAAGCTCGGTCCGGTGGAGCGTGCGGTGCTGCGCCTGGCGGCCTGGGAGCTCGCGTGCCGGCCCGACGTGCCGTACCGCGTGGTGCTCAACGAGGCGGTGGCGCTGGCGAAGAAGTTCGGCGCCGTCGAAAGCCACAAGTTCGTGAACGCCGTGCTCGACCGCGTCGCGCGCGAGCTGCGCCCGGCGGAAAGCGCGCGTCCGCGCTAGAGGCCCCGCGGTGGCGCTCGGCGAGTTCGAGCTGATCGCGCGCTACTTCACCGGCGATCGCTTCGCGTATCAGCCCGGCGCCGGCGTGGTGCTCGGCGTCGGCGACGATTGCGCGATCCTGCGCGTGCCCGACGGCGAGGACCTGCTGGTTTCGATCGACACGCTGGTCGCCGGGGTGCACTTTCCGGCGCGACTCGACCCGGCGCACATCGCGCACCGCGCACTGGCGGTGAACCTCAGCGACCTCGCCGCGATGGGCGCGCGCCCGCTCTGGTTCACGCTCGCGCTGACGCTGCCCGCCATCGACGAGCACTGGCTCGCGGCGTTCGCCGACGCGCTCGCCGTGCTGGCGCAGCGCTTCGGCATCGCGCTGGTCGGCGGTGACACCACCAGCGGCCCGCTGTCGATCACGATCCAGGTGCACGGCGCCGCGCCGGCCGGCAGCGCGCTGCGCCGCAGCGGTGCGCGCCCCGCCGACGAGGTGTGGGTCAGCGGAACGCCGGGGCTCGCGGCGCTGGGGTTGCGGCACGTGCTTGCGGGCAGTCGCGACACGGTGGCGGCGCGGACCTTCCTGCGACCCGAGCCGCGCATCGCGCTCGGCAGCGCGCTGCGTGGCGTGGCCAGCGCAGCGATCGACGTCTCCGACGGGCTGCTCGCCGACGCCGCGCACATCGCCGAGCGCAGCCGGGTCGCGCTGGTGATCGAGCCGCGGCAGCTGCCGCTGGCGCCGGAACTCGCGGCGCTCGCCGGTCGCGACGATGCGCTGTCGCTCGCGCTCGGCGGCGGCGACGATTACGAGCTGTGCTTCACGGCCGCACCCGGGCGCGCGCCGGCGATCGAAACGATCGCCGCCGGGCTCGGCGTGGCGTGCACGCGCATCGGACGCGTCGAGGCGGGCGAGGGTGCGCGGTGCACGGGCTTCGTGCCGCGGCGCGCCGGTTACCGGCATTTCGCGGATGACTGAGGTGTTCATGAAGCGTCGGTTCGCGCGTGGCCGGAGTGCGGCGGCATGCATGCTCGCGGTGTTGTTCGTGCTCGGTGCAGCGACGGCGAGTTCGCAGCCGCAGGTGGTCGCCGCCGCGCTGTTCGAGGGCCGCGCGCTGCTCGCCATCGACGGCACGCGGCGCCTGCTGCGCGTGGGTGAGACCTCGCCCGAAGGCGTCCGACTGCTCGCCGCCAACGCACGCGAGGCGATCGTCGAGTTCGAGGGGCGCCGCCTCATGCTCGCGCCCGGACGCGATGGCGGCGGCGGCTTTGCGGTGCGCGAGCGCCGCGAGGTCGCGATCGCCCGTGGCGCACACAACGGCTACGCGGTTCCCGGCACGATCAACGGCCGCCAGGTGCGGCTGCTGGTCGACACCGGCGCCAGCGTGATCGCGCTGAACGCGCGCGAAGCGCGCCGGCTCGGCATCGATTACCGGCTGCACGGAACTCGCGGCGCGGTACAGACCGCCGGCGGCGTGGTGCCTGCGTGGTCGGTGACGCTCGCGCGCGTCGAGGTCTCGGGCATCGTGGTGCGCCAGGTGGCGGCGGCGGTGGTCGAGGGCGATTTCCCGCAGGACGTGCTGCTCGGCATGTCGTGGCTGGGCCGCGTCACGATGCGCGAGGCGGATGGCGTACTCTATCTGGGCGAAAAATGAGCCGTCGTTGGCCGGCCCCGGCGTTTGACTGCTAGAATCGCCCCCTTCCAGTCGGCCGGAGCCGCGCGCAGTGTCCATCCGCTACATCGCCTCGTCGCGCCTGCCCACGCCGTGGGGCGTGTTCGACATGCACGGCTTCGAGGACATCGAGAACGAGAAGGAGCACGTGGTCCTGACCATGGGCGACGTCGCCGATGGCGAACCCGTGCTCGCGCGCATCCATTCCGAGTGTCTGACCGGCGACGCGCTGTTCAGCATGCGCTGCGACTGCGGTGCACAGCTGCGCACCGCGCTCGAGCGCATCGCGCGCGAGGGTCGGGGCGCGCTGCTCTACCTGCGCCAGGAGGGCCGGGGCATCGGGTTGCTGAACAAGATCCGCGCCTATCATCTGCAGGACCAGGGCGCCGACACCGTGGAGGCCAATGAAAAGCTCGGCTTCGGCGCCGACATGCGCGATTACAGCATCTGCCGCCCGATGCTGCGGCACCTGCGCGTCGGTGCGCTGCGCCTGATGACCAACAATCCGCGCAAGGTAGCCGCGATCGAGGACATGGGGGTGAAGGTCGTCGAGCGCATCGCGATCCGTACCGGCCAGAACCCGCACAACGCGCGCTACCTCGAGACCAAGGCCGGCAAACTCGGTCACTGGATGCAGGAAGACCCGGGCGGCTGAGCGCCGCGTTCAGGCCGACGCCTGCGCTACCGGGCCCGGCAGCGCAGGATGCAGCGCGGCGAGCCGCTCGCGCACCGCGGCCTCGATGCCGGCGGCATCCAGTCCCACGGCCTGCAGCATCGTCGCCGGCTTGCCGTGCTCGAGGAAGCGGTCCGGCAGCCCCAGCATCAGTACCGGCAGGGTGATTCCACGGTCGGCGAGGAACTCGCCGACCGCACTGCCGGCGCCGCCGGCAACCACGTTTTCCTCGACGGTGACCAGCAGTGCATGGCTGGCCGCGAGTTCGAGGATCAGTTCCTCGTCCAGCGGCTTCACGAAGCGCATATCGGCCACGCTGGCGTCGAGCGCGGCGCTGGCGGCGAGCGCGGGCGTGACCATCGAACCGAAGGCGAGCAGCGCCACCTCGCGGCCATGCCGGCGCAGCACGCCCTTGCCGATCGGCACCGTGTCCAGTTCCGGATCGAGTGTCGCTCCGGGGCCCTGCCCGCGCGGGTAACGCACCGCCGCCGGTCCCTGGTGCACGAAACCCGTCGACAGCAGCAGCCGGGTCTCGTTCTCGTCCGACGGCGCCATCACGAGCATGTTCGGCACGCAGCGCAGGTAGCTCAGGTCGAAGCTGCCGGCGTGGGTGGGGCCGTCCTCGCCGACCAGTCCGGCGCGGTCGATCGCGAACAGCACGTCGAGGTTCTGCAGCGCCACGTCGTGGATCAGCTGGTCGTAGGCGCGCTGCAGGAAGGTCGAATAGATCGCGACCACCGGTTTCATCGTCTCGCAGGCGAGCCCGGCGGCCAGCGTGACCGCGTGCTGCTCGGCGATCGCCACGTCGTGGAAGCGCTCGGGGAAACGCTGCGCGAAGGCTGCCATGCCGGAGCCTTCGCACATCGCGGGCGTGATGCCGACCAGGCGGCGGTCGCGCTCGGCCATCTCGCACAGCCAGCTGCCGAAGACCTCCTGGTACTTGGGGCGCACCGGGCGCGGCCGCGTTCCGGCCACGCGCGGCGAGGGATCGATCTTGTCGATCGCGTGGTAGCCGACCGGGTCGCGCTCGGCCGGTGCGAAGCCCTTGCCCTTGACGGTCAGCACGTGCAGCAGCTGGGCGCCCTTCAGTTCGCTGACGTTGCGCAGCGTGCCGACCAGCAGCGGCAGGTCGTGGCCGTCGACCGGGCCGATGTAGTTGAAGCCCAGTTCCTCGAACAGCGTGCCGGGGGCGACCATCCCCTTCATGTGTTCCTCGGTGCGTCGCGCGATCGCGAGCGCGGGCCCGGGCAGGCGCGACAGCACGCGCTTGCCGCCCTCGCGCACGTTGTTGTAGAGCGGGCTGGCCCACAGGCGCGCGAATGCCGACGCCAGGCCGCCCTCGTTGCGCGAGATCGACATCTGGTTGTCGTTCAGGATCACGAGCAGGTCGGCGCCGGTGTGCGCGGCGTGGTTCAGTGCCTCGAAGGCCATGCCGGCGGTCATCGCACCGTCGCCGATGATCGCCACCGCCTTGCGGTTCCCGCCCTGGGCACGCGCGGCCAGCGCCATCCCCAGCGCCGCACTGATGCTGGTGCTCGAGTGCCCGACGCCGAAGCAGTCGTACTCGCTCTCGGCGCGGTTGTTGAACGCCGCGAGACCGCCGGCCTGGCGGATCGTCAGCATTTCCTCCCGCCGGCCGGTGAGGATCTTGTGCGGGTAGCTCTGGTGCCCCACGTCCCAGACCAGCCGGTCGCGCGGGGTGTCGAACACGTAGTGCAGCGCGACGCTGAGCTCCACCACGCCGAGTCCGGCGCCGAAATGGCCGCCCGTGCGCCCCACCGCGTACAGCAGGTATTCGCGCAGTTCGTCGGCCAGCTGGCGCAGCTCCGCCTCGTCGAGCGCGCGCAGATCGTGCGGGGAGTCCACGCGGTCGAGCAACGGCGTGTGTGGCCGCGACACGGGGATGTCCTGGAAGAGCTTCATGGCGACGACGTTCCTGCGCGTGAACCGGCCCCCGCGGGCCGGGCGGGCATTCTAACCGATCAGGCCGGAACGCCCCAGACCGGCGGTTCGCCCATGACGCTGGAGGCGGGTCTAGCGGTCACGCTCGACCACGAAGCGGGCGATGTCGGCCAGCGGTGCCGCCGCCGCGCCGAGCGGGGCCAGCGCTGCGAGTGCCTGCGCGCACAGCCCGGCGGCGAAGTCGCGTGCACCGCGTTCGCCGAGCAACGTGACGTAGGTCGGTTTGGTGCGCGCGGCGTCGGCACCCGGTGTCTTGCCGAGCGTGCTCACGTCACCGCTGGCGTCGAGCACGTCGTCCTGGACCTGGAACGCGAGCCCGAGCGCGCGCGCGTACGCGTCGATCGCGGCCAGGGTGCCGGGGCCGGCACCGCCTAGCTGCGCACCCATGGTGAGTGCCGCGCCGATCAGCGCACCGGTTTTCAGCTCGTGCATGCGCTGCAGGGTTGCTGCGTCGATCGCATGCCCTACGTGCGCGACGTCGATCGCCTGCCCGCCGACCATGCCGCGGCTGCCGCTGGCGCGCGCCAGCGTGCCGGCGAGCGCCAGCGCCAGCGCGCCGTCGACCGAGTCCAGCGAGCACAGCAATTCGAAGGCCAGTGCCTGCAGCGCGTCGCCGGCGAGGATCGCGGTGGCCTCGTCGAAGGCGCGATGGCAGGTCGGCACGCCGCGACGCAGGTCGTCGTCGTCCATCGCCGGCAGGTCGTCGTGGATCAGCGAATAAGTGTGGATGCACTCGATCGCGCAGGCGGCGCGATCGGTGTCGGCGCGGCTGGCGCGGCTGCCGCCGACGGCGTCGGCCGCCGCGTAGAGCAGCGCCGGGCGCAGCCGCTTGCCACCGGCGAGCAGGCTGTAGCGCATCGCCGCACGCAGCCGCGGGTCGGCATCGCCCACCAGATCACCCGCGAACAGCGCGTCGAGCGCCGCTTCCGCGCGCGCGCGGCAGGCGCGCAGCGGATCGGGGCCCGCCGGCCGCTCAGTCATCCTCGTCCTCCGGCGGCTCGCCGGCTTCCGCGTCGTCGTCTTCTTCCTCGTCCCCGTCGTCGGTGCCGGCCAGCGCTTCGGCGCCGAGCGATCCGTCCTGCGCCGTGAGCACCTGCACGCGCTGGCGTGCCTGCGTCAGCGCCTGCTGGCACTCCTGCGTCAGGCGCACGCCGGCCTCGAAGGCTTTCAGCGATTCCTCCAGGCTCAGATCGCCGTTCTCGAGCCGTTCGACCAGCGCCTCCAGATCGGCGAGCGCTTTCTCGAAATGACGGGGCTTGCGCGATGCGGACACGGTGATGGACCTGTGGGGGCGATGGGGACGGCGCGACAGTAGCCTGCCGCGGACCACAAATCAACGCGCCCCCGCGTGCGCGGGAGGGTGCTGCGCGACCCGATTCCGGCGTACCATCGCAGCGACACCGCGCCAGCGTGGCGCGGCCGGCGAAGGAGGCGGCGAAGGCGGTGAGGGCGGTGATCGGCAGACGCAACGGTTCGGAGCGCAGGCGCTTCTTCCGCATCGACGACCGCCTGCGGCTCGCGCTGCGGCGCATCGACGCCGGCGGCTCGACGCACGCTTTCGACACGGAGGCGCTGGTGGATATCGACCGCCGCCTCGGTGAAATCGTCGCAGCGGCGCGCGTGCAGGCGCCGGCTGTCGCCGAGCTGGCGGAACTGCTGAGCGGCAAGATCGACCTGGTGATCGCGGCCAGCGGTTGCGCCGACGGTTCGGCGGTGCGCGACACCTTTGCCGAGTACGAGGTCGACATCAGCGCCTGCGGGTTGGGGCTCGCGACGCGCGAGCGCTTCGAGGCCGACGAGCAGCTGCTGGTCGAACTTTTGCTGCCGCCGGGACCGACACGACTGCGCGTGCCCTCGCGCGTGGTGCGCTGCGCCGACACGCCGGACGGCGAACGGCGGCTGCAGATCGATTTCACCGGCATCGACCCGCGTGACCAGGAGTTGCTGGTCCAGTTCATCCTGCGCCGCCAGGGCATGTACCTGCAGCGCCTGCGCGAGCAGCGCGAGGCGAGCCCGCCGCGACCGGTGCGCGCCGGCCCTGCCACGGGGCGTTCCTGATAC
Organism: Pseudomonadales bacterium; assembly: GCA_022072145.1. GTDB lineage: Bacteria > Pseudomonadota > Gammaproteobacteria > Pseudomonadales > UBA5518 > UBA5518. The sequence goes on along the minus strand of JAJVIG010000032.1, from coordinate 77,215 downwards.
ACCGTCCACCCACAGCCACGGAGAAACTGCGATGCGCTACGGCATCTGCCTGCCCTACATGAAGCGCGATTACGATCGCGACACGCTGCTCGCCTGGTGCCGCGCCATCGACGCCGGCCCGTGGGACAGCCTGTCCTGCGGCGAGCGCATCACCGGCCCGACCTGCGATATGCGCATCCTGCTCGGCGCGGCCGCCGCGGTGACCACGCGCGTGCGCATCGTGCCCTCGCTCTATGTGCTGCCGATGCACTCCGCGGTGTGGGCGGCGAAGGAGATTGCCACGCTCGACGTGGTCTCGGGCGGGCGCGTCACGGTCACGGTCGGTGTCGGGGGGCGCGAGAAAGACTACCGCGCGGTCGGCGCCCCGTTCGCGCGCCGCCACGAACGCATGGACGCGCAGATCGCCGAAATGCGCCGGATCTGGGCCGGCGAGCCGCCGTTCGAGGGCGCCGATCCGGTCGGTCCGGTGCCGGTGCAGGCCGGCGGGCCGCCGATCCTGGTCGGCGCGATGGGGCCGAAGAGCATGCAGCGCGCCGCGGCCTGGGCGCAGGGCGCGTACATGTTCTCGATGAACGGCGAAAAACACGAAATCGCGAACATGATCCGCATGGCCGACGAGGCGTGGGAGGCGGCCGGGCGCGCCGACCGTCCGTACCGCATGGCCGGCTTCTGGCATTCGCTGGCCGACGACGCCGCGCCGCGGCTGCACCAGTACGTGCACGACTACATGAAGATCGCCGGCGACGAGATCGCGAACCTGGTCGCCGGTTCGATGACGCGCTCCAGCGAGGACGCGGTGCGCCGCGTGATCGACGATTACCGCACGCTCGAGGTCGACGAGATCATGTTCGTGCCGATCACCGCCGATATCGCCGAGGTCGAGCGGCTCGCGAACCTGCTGGAGAGGATCGGCGCGCACCGCGAATAATTTCCGCGCCGCGGCGTCGCGGGCACGCTATACTCCGCACCTCCTGGGGGTGGGTAACACCTGAGACACCGGAATGGTCCGGTGAACCCCTCGAACCTGATCCGGATAATGCCGGCGAAGGGATAGGATTGCGCGCACCGTCCGGTACGCGTGTATTTATCCATCGAGCTGGTCCGGATCTCCCGCAAAGGAGGTCACGGATGCATCGTGCCATCGTGTCGCTGCGCGCCTGCGCAGCCGTGTTGTTCGCGCAGGGTCTGCTCGCGGCGCCGCCCGCCGCGGCGGGCGAGCGCATCGAGGAGATCGTCGTCACCGCACGCCTGCTGCCGAAGCCGCAGCAGGCGGTTGCCGCCAGCGTCAGCGTGCTGCCGGCGCAACTCATCCGCGACCGGCAGGCGCGGCATGTCGAGGAACTGCTGAACGCGGCGCCGAACGTCAACTACAGCGCCGGCGCCTCGCGCGGGCGCTTCGTGCAGATCCGCGGCATCGGTGAGCGCAGCCAGTTCGTCGATCCGGTCGACCCCTCGGTGGGGCTGTACATCGACGGCATCGATTTCAGTGGCCTCGGCAATGCCGGCACGCTGTTCGACGTCGAGCAGGTCGAGGTGCTGCGCGGTCCCCAGGGCACTGCCTTCGGCGCCAGCGCACTCGCCGGGCTGGTCGACATCCGTTCCGCGGCGCCGACCAGCGAGCCGCTGACGCGCCTCGAGGCTGGCGTTGCGGACTACGGCGGCAGCACGCTGGGTGCGGTCGCCAGTGGCAGCCTGAGTCCTGAGCTGCGTGGTCGGCTCGCGCTGCACCGCAACCGCAGCGACGGCTACGTCGAGAACGACTACCTCGACCGTGACGACACCAACCGCATCGACGAGGACACGCTGCGCGCGCGCCTCGACTGGCAGGCGAGCGAGACGCTGGAGATCGGGGTGACGGCGCTCGGCGTCGATGCCGACAACGGCTACGACGCGTGGTCGCTCGACAACGACCGCCACACGCTGTCCGACCGCCCGGGCCGCGATTCGCAGCGCAGCGCGGCGGCGGCGTTGCGTGCGCAGTGGAGCGGTGCCTCCGCGTTCGACGTCCAGGCGCTGGCGACCTGGATGGACACCGACACCGACTACGGCTACGACGAGGACTGGTCCTATCCGGGGCTGTGCGACGGGCGCGACTGCGAGGGCTGGGAGTACGCCTCGACCGACCGCTACCGGCGCGCCGCCGACGCGCGCAGCATGGACCTGCGCCTGGTCGGGCGCCCGGCGGCGCCCGGCTGGGTGGCCGGCTGGGTGGCCGGCGTGCACGTGATCCGGCGCGACACCGGGCTCGACCGCGAGTTCCACGACTGGGATCTGGACGCGCCGGGACGGTTTCACAGCGACTACCGAAGCGGTCACGCGGCGGCCTACGGCGAGCTCGAGTGGGCTGCCAGCGAGCGCCTGACGCTGAACGCCGGCGTGCGCGTGCAGCGCTTCGAGGCGCGCTACCGCGACTCGCTCGGCCTGCGCGAGCGGCCCGCGGACTGGCTGCGCGGGGGGCAGCTCTCGGCCCAGTACGATCTCGGCGAAGGCTCGATGCTCTACGCCCTGTTCGCGCGCGGCTACAAGGCCGGCGGGGTCAACGGCGAGGCGATCGGCAAGGCGCGCAAGGCGCAGCTCGACCCGCAGCTGCTGGCTTTCCTGGCCGCGCGCAGTGCGTACGACGCCGAACTGCTCGACAACTACGAGATCGGCTGGAAGTACGCACGTCCCGACGGCCGGTTGAATCTGACCGCCTCGCTGTTCTACATGGACCGCCGCGACGTGCAACTCAAGGCCTGGTACGTCGAGGGGCAGCAGTTCGTCGGCTACACCGACAACGCCGCGAGCGGCGAGAACTACGGCTTCGAGTCCACGCTGGCGTGGGCGGCCAGCGGGCGGCTGCGCATCGACGCCTCGCTGGGGCTGCTGGAGACGCGGATCGACGGCTTCGTCGCCAACGACCCCGAGCGCGGCTTCGTCGACCGCAGCGGGCGCGCGCAGGCGCAGGCGCCGGGCTGGCAGTTCCGCGCCGGCGCCGAGTTCGCGCTGCTGCCGCGCGTGTATCTGCGCCTCGAATACGAGGGCAAGGACGCGTACTACCTGTCCGATTCCGACGATCAGAAGAGCGCTGCGTTCCGGCTGCTGCACCTCGGCGCCGGCTGGCGCGGCGAGCAGCTGGATGTCGCCGCCTGGGTGCGCAACGCGCTCGACGAGGACTACGCCGTGCACGGCTTCCATTTCGGCAACGACCCGCGCAAGTTCTACGCCGCCGAGCCGTACTGGCAGTTCGGGGCTCCGCGCGTGGCCGGGGTCACGCTTTCCTGGCGATTCGAGTAGGGGAATACACCATGCAGATCTCGGTCGATATCAGTCTCTATCCGCTGCGGGAGGAGTTCGTTCCGGTCATCGTCGATTTCATCCATCGTGTGCAGCTGCACGAAGGCGTCGAGGTGGCGCGCAACGCGATGTCCACCCAGCTGTTCGGTGAGTGCGCACGCGTGCTCGAGGTGCTGGGGCGGGAGCTCGAGCACAGCGTCGCCACGTACGGCCGCTCGGTGCTGGTCGCGAAGATCGTGGCCGGCGACGTGCGCCGCGGCGTCTGAGGCGCGCCGGTGGAGCTGGAACTGGGCCAGCGTCACGCGTGGGAGGCGCTCGCGGTGGTGCTTGGCGTGGCGTACCTGCTGCTCGCGATGCGCGAGAGCCTGTGGTGCTGGCACGCGGCGTTCTGGAGCACCTCGATCTACCTGTTCCTGTTCTGGGACGCGGACCTGCCGATGGAGTCCGGCCTGCAGGTCTATTACCTGGCCATGGCGGTGTACGGCTGGTGGCACTGGCGCCGTGGCGCCGGGGCAGCGGGCGAGACGCTGCCGGTGCGCACCTGGCCGTGGCACAACCACCTGCTGGCGGTGGCGCTGCTGCTCGGTGCCACGGCGCTGTCGGGCGGCCTGCTCAGCGCGGCCGGTCTGGGGCGGCTGCCGTACCTGGATTCCTTCGCGACCTGGGGAGCGGTACTCACCACCTGGATGGTCGCGCAGAAGCTGCTGGAAAACTGGCTGTACTGGCTGGTGGTCGACTCGGTGTCGCTGTACCTGTACCTGGACCGTGGCCTGTACCTGACCGCGCTGCTGTTTGTGGTCTATCTTGTGATCGTCGTGTTCGGATACTTCCAGTGGCGTCGTCATTATCGTGAACAAGCTGCAGCATCCCCGCCCGCGCGGGCTGGTCGAGCTGCTCGATGAGTGGCGACCCGGGGACGGCGACACGCTGCCGGAAGTCGAGGCCGTGTTCAGCGCCGGTCACAGCAACCGCAGCTTCCTGCTCCGCCACGCGGGCAGGCGCTACGTCGCGCGCCTGCCGGTCAAACACGCCGTGCGGCTCGGGGTGGACCGCCTGGTGGAACGCCGGGTGCTGGAGCGCGCCGCGCGCATCGCGCTGGGCCCCGAGGTCGTCTACTGCAATCCGGCGCGCGGCACGCTGGTGACTGTGTACCTCGAGGCGCGCCCGCTACGGGTGGAGGGGCTTGCCGCTGGCGACACCATCGACCGGCTCGCCGCCGCACTGCAGTTGCTGCACCGGCAGAAACTCGACGTGCCGGAAGTGAACATCTCCGAACGCATACGCAGCTACGCGCGCGACCTGCAGTCCGGTGACGCGCGCGGCTGGCTGCGCGCTCGCCGCTGGTTGGCCGCGGCGCGCCACGTACTCGAGCAGTACCGCTTCGCGCGCTACCGCAGCGTGCTGTGCCACAACGACCTCAATCCGCAGAACGTGCTCGATTCCGACGGCGAGCTGCGCTTCATCGACTGGGAATACGCGGCGCGCGGCGATGCGTTCTTCGACCTCGCGACGCTGGCCGAGGAGTGCGGTTTCGACACGCTGGACCGCGAGCGGCTGCTGCTCGCGTACGGAACCATCGGCGATGCGGCGATCGAGCGGCTGTTCCGCGCTCGCGTGCTGTATCGCTTGCTCGGTGTGCTGTGGTACCTGCGCCGCTACCGTGGCGCCAGCCCGCGCCGCCATCCGGCGCTCGGGCGGCACGAGCAAGGGCTGGCGGCGCTGCTTGCCCAGGGTCCGGAGAGCTGAGCTGCCATGCGCCTCCAGGTGGAGCGTCTGCTGCTCCCCGCGCTGCTGCTGGCGCTCGTTCTCGGCGGCGTGCTCGCGCTCGATACCGGCTCCGCCGGGGCGCTGCTCGGGCAGGCGTTCGGTGACTGGGCCACGGGCCGTGAGTCCACGGCGCAGTTGATCCTGTGGGAGATCCGTGTCCCACGGGCGCTGGCGGCATTGGCGGTGGGCGCGACGCTGGGGATCGCGGGCGCGGCGCTGCAGGGGATGCTGCGCAACCCGCTGGCCGAACCCGGGTTGGTGGGCGCCTCGAGCTGCGCGGCGCTCGGCGCCGTGCTGGTGCTCTATTTCGGGCTGGCGCCGTTGCATTCGTTGCTGCTGCCGGCGGCCGGGGTCGCCGGGGCGGTCGCGGCGCTGGCCCTGCTGCGCGCGCTGGTCGGCGACCACGCGCGGGTCGCCACGCTGATCCTCGCCGGCGTGGCACTGAACGCTTTCGCGGCGGCCGCGATCGCGCTGGCACTGAACCTGGCGCCCAGCCCGTACGCGATGCACGAGATCGTCTACTGGCTGATGGGTTCGGTGGCCAACCGCAGTTATGCGGAACTGGTGTTCTGCCTGCCCTTCATGCTGCTCTCGGTGCTGCTGCTGGCATCGGCGCGCGGCTACCTCGAGGCGCTCAGCCTCGGGGAGGACACCGCGCACACGCTCGGCTTCGGCGCGCGTTCGCTGCCGTGGCGGGTAATGGGCGGCGTGGCGATCGGCGTGGGAGCGGCGGTCGCGATCAGCGGCACGATCTCGTTCGTGGGACTGGTCGTGCCGCACTTGCTGCGTCCGTTGGTCGGATACCGGCCCGGGCGGCTGCTGTTGCCGAGCGCGCTGGGCGGCGCGCTGCTGGTGCTGCTGGCCGACGTGCTGGTGCAGCGCGTTCCCGGCGCCGGCGAACTGAAGCTCGGCGTGGTCACCTCGCTGCTCGGTGCGCCGGTGTTCCTCGCGATCGTGCTCGGCGCGCGGAGCCGCATCACGTGAGCGGCCTGGTGCTCGAGGCGGCAAGTGTGCGGCTGGGGCCGCGCACCGTACTGAACGGCGTATCGTGCGCGCTCGCGGCGGGCGAACTGCTCGGCATCATCGGACCCAACGGCGCCGGCAAGAGCACGCTGCTGCGCGTGCTGGCCGGGTTGTTGCGCCCGCACGCCGGCAGCGTGCGGTTGGACGGCCGCGAATTGCAGGCGTGGCCGCCTGCCGAACGCGCGCGCCGCATCGGCTACCTGCCGCAATCGGCGCCGGTGCACTGGCCGCTCGACGTGCGCACCGTGGTCGAGCTTGGCCGCTTGCCGTGGCAGCACGGCTGGTTCAGCGTCGACGAGGCGGCGCCGGCGGCGATCGCCGCGGCGCTGCGCGACGCCGAGGTCGAGGACCTGCAGGGGCGGCTGGTCGACGAGCTGTCGGGCGGGGAGCGCACGCGGGTGATGATTGCGCGTCTGCTGGCGGCGGACCCGACCATCCTGCTGGCCGACGAGCCGGTGGCCGCGCTCGACGCCTACCACCAGTTGCACGCGATGGAGATGCTCGCCGAGCGCGCGGCGCGTGGTACCGCGGTCGCGGTGGTGCTGCACGACCTCAGCCTGGCAGCACGCTTCTGTGATCGCGTGCTGGTGCTCGATCACGGTGCCGTCGTCGCTTGCGGCAAGGCGCGCGAGGTGCTGCAGCCGCCGATCCTGGAGCCGGTCTACGGCGTGCGCATGCGCGTGATCGACGAGGAAGGCGTCACCGCGATCATCCCCTGGCAGCGGCGCTGAGACCCGGCCACGCGCCTTCGCGTTCGAGCAGCGCACGCTTGCGCTCGATGCCCCAGCGGTAGCCACCGAGCGAGCCGTCGCTGCGCAGCACACGATGGCACGGCACCACCACCGCGAGCGGGTTGGCCGCGCAGGCGCCGGCCACCGCGCGTACCGCCGCGGGCACTCCCGCGCGGCGCGCCAGTTCGGCGTAAGCGATGGTCTGCCCGGCGGGTACCGTGCCGAGCGCCCGCCACACCCGCTGGCGGAACGCGCTGCCGTGCGGATCCAGCGGCAACGCGAACGGTTCACCCGGTCGCTCGACGTGCGCCACCACCGCCGCCAGTGTCGCGGCGGATCCGGCTGCGAGCGTGGCGTGTGGAAAACGCCGGGCGAGCTCGTGTTGCAGTTCCTGCGTGTCGTCGCCGAGCAGCACTGCGCACACGCCTTTCGGGCCCTGCGCGACCAGGATCGCTCCGAGCGAGCAGGGGCCCAGCGCCACCCCTAGCGTGGCGGGAGGGGGGCTTCCGGCGGCCGTGGTCGATCCGGTGCTCATGGTATTCTCCCTTGTGGTACGGAGACGCCGCCCATCGTGCACCGCCGCCACGCTGATGTCACGCCGGGCGGGGGCAGGGCTGGCGCCGTCGACGCCGGGAGTCGACAATCGGGACGGGATCCATGCAATCAGGAGCAGCGGAAATGAAATCACGGACAACCGGGGCGGCGGTCGTACTGGCCTGCGTGCTCCTCGCGCAGGGAACGGCGTTCGCGAACGAACCGATCCAGCCGGTCAAGCCGGCGCGCAACATCGACCTCGGCCTCGCCGAGCTGGGCAAGAAACTGTATTTCGATCCGCGCCTGTCGCGCTCGGGGTTCATATCCTGCAATTCCTGCCACAACCTGTCGATGGGTGGCACCGACAACATCCCCACGTCGATCGGCCACAAGTGGCAACAGGGGCCGATCAACGCGCCGACCGTGCTCAACTCCAGTCTGAACATCGCCCAGTTCTGGGACGGACGTGCCGCGGACCTCCAGGAGCAGGCGGCGGGCCCGATCGCGAATCCCAAGGAAATGGCCTTCACGCACCGCCTCACCATCGATGTGCTGGCCTCGATTCCCGGTTACGCGAGGGAGTTCAAGCAGGTCTTCGCCAGCGACGAGATCACCATCGACGAAGTCACGGCCGCGATCGCCGAGTTCGAGAAGACGCTGGTGACGCCGAATTCGCGCTTCGACCGGTGGCTGCTCGGGGATACGAACGCGCTGAGTGCGCAGGAGCTTGCCGGCTACACGCTGTTCAAGGAGAGCGGTTGCATCGCTTGCCACAACGGCGAGGCCGTCGGCGGCAACTCGTACCAGAAGATGGGCGTCGTCGCACCGTACCAGGCGGCGGTGGACGCCGAAGGCCGCTCGGCGGTGACCGGCAAGGACTCCGACCGCTTCAGCTTCAAGGTGCCGACGCTGCGCAACGTCGAGCTCACGTACCCGTACTTCCACGACGGCGCGGCCAACACGCTCGGCGAGGCGGTCGATATCATGGGGCGGCTACAACTGGGGCGCACGTTCGACGCCGGGCAGAACGCGAGCATCGTCGCGTTCCTGAAGACGCTGACCGGCGAACAGCCACGGCTGCTGCTGCCGATCCTGCCGCCTTCGGTCGATACGACCCCGCGGCCGGTGCCCTTCGACTGACGCCAGCGGTGCGGAGCTTCAGCCCAGGGTGGTGTCGAGCACCATCATGATCGCGAAGCCGGCCATCAGCCCCAGCGTGGCCGGGGTCTGGTGGCCGTTGCGGTGGGTTTCCGGGATCACTTCGTGCGAGACCACGAACAGCATCGCGCCGGCGGCCAGCCCCATGCCGAGCGGATAGGCGAGCGGAAAACCGCTCGCCAGTCCCAGGCCGATCAGCGCGCCCAGCGGTTCCAGCGTCCCGCTCAGCGCCGCCACGCCGACCGCGGGCGCCGGCGTGAGTCCGACGCTGCGCAGCGCGAGCGCCACCGCCAGTCCTTCCGGGATGTCCTGCAGCGCGATCGCGACCGCCAGCGGCAGTCCGTCCTCGAGGCTGCCTTGCGAGAACGCGACGCCGACCGCCATGCCCTCGGGCAGGTTGTGCAGCGCGATTGCAAAAACGAACAGCCACATCCGCGGGCAGCGCGCGTGGCCGGGGCCGCAGGGACCGGTTGATTCGTGTTCGTGCGGCGTGAACTGTTCCAGACCGAGCATCAGCAGCACGCCCAGGCCCATTCCGAACACGACGACCGCAGCGCCCAGCGGTTCGTTGCCGAGGATGCCTGAGCCCGCCTCGAGTCCGGGCAGCAGCAGCGAGAACGCCGTGGCTGCGAGCATCATGCCGGCAGCCATGCCCATCAGGCTATCCTCGAGCCGTCGCGGCATGGCGCGCAGCGCGAGTGCGGGCAGGGCACCCAGTGTGGTGGCCGCGAAACCGGCGGTGCCGCCGAGCAGCGCCAGCTTCAGCGCGCGCGACGCGCCGCCATTGGCCAGCTCGACCACGCTCTGCGCGAGCAGGACGATCACCGCGAACACGGCGATCGCCAGCCCGGTCGCTGCGAGCGGGTGGGCGCGCATGTGCGCCTGCAGCGACACGGTCCACGTCTGCTCTCCCGCCATGCGGCTGGTGCTCATGTGTCCCTGGCTCTCCGATGGTGCGTGGCGGCGGTCGCGTGACCCATGGCTCAACCCGGTGCGTCGCCCGCTGCCGGTCCACTGGTCAGTCGCTGGAGGATCCCGGCGATCAGCCTGGCGAACACCGCCTCCTCCTCGGTCAGGCGGCGCTCGTCCGGTTCGCCGATCTCGATATCGTCACTGTGGATCGCGAGCGGCGGCACCACGCCCGCGGCGTTGATCCGCCGCACCAGCGGCATGAACTCGCGCCGCAGCAGCGCCAGATCCTCGCGGGTGATCCGGTGCCGGTAACCTGCTTCCTGGTCGCCGTATATCAGCGCATCGCTGGCGATGATCCCCAGCCGGTCGCTGTCCAGCACCCCGTTCATTTCTCGCAGCAGCGCGATCTCGAACGGCGTCATGCTGCGGTTGATGCGTGGATTGGTCAGTTCGAGGCCCTCGATCGAGTCGAGCTCCAGCACGTGGACGAAGAAGTCGCGGACCAGATCGTCCCGGATGCCGTCGTAATTACGCACGCGGAGCAGCGCCGGATCGAGCGTCTGCTGCAGCCGCATCACCACGCGCAACGGTGTCGCGCGAAAACCCTGCAGGAACCCGGAGAAGCTTCCGGTGTAGCGGTTGCGTTTCACCTGCTGGTGGTAACTCGAGACCGCAAGCCCGGCCACCGAGCGCAGGTAGATCGCGATACGCGGCGTGTAGCCGATCCGCTCGACCTCGGCCAGGAAGCTCGCGAGCGCGGTGTCGCTGGCGCCGACCAGGGTTTCCGAGGAATACACCAGATCGAGACCCTCGGCATGCGCCCGGCGGATCTCCGGGTAGACGCCGGCGGTGTCCAGGCTGCGGTTCGCCAGCGCCGGTACCTCGAGCAGTTTCCCGATCGCCAGAGCGTTGCCGCTCGAGATCCGGCCGGCCCGCGCGGCCGCGACGCTGGGCGACTCCGGGTAGAGCACGCCGCGCGCGCGCAGTGCGTCCACGTTGCGCGCCAGCGCCGACTGGATCGCGGAGGATCCCGTCTTCGGGATACCGATATGGAGCGTCAGGACCGGCATCGATGCCCTCCAGCAGTTCCGGGTCTGGGCCCGGGATCCGATACGAGCGGCGCAGTCTAGCAAAAGCGGCCGGATCGTCGGGGGGCGCTTGCAGTCCAGGAATCGATCGTAGAAGATAGTAATCAATTACTTTCTTCCCTGGAGTGGTCGATGAGCGATACCGAACGCTATCTGCCCGCGGAGCAGCGCCGTGAGCGAACCGTCGCGGCGGTGATCGAACTCGCCGCGGAACAGGATCCGGCCGCCATCACGACGGCGGCGATCGCGAACCGCATGCAGCTCACGCAGGGCGCGCTGTTCCGCCACTTTCCCAGCAAGGAAGCGATCTGGGAGGCGGCGATGGAGTGGGTGGCGCGTCGCCTGCTCGAGCGCATCGAGCGTGCGGCGCAGGGACAGCCCGCGCCGCTGGCCGCGCTGGAGGCGATGTTCCTGGCCCACGCGTCGTTCGTGGCGGCGCATCCTGGCGTGCCGCGCATGATGTTCGGGGAACTGCAGCGCGCCGGGGACACGCCGGCCAAGCGCCTTGCGCGCACGCTGATCGCGCAGTACGGAGCGCGTCTGCACCGCCTGATCGAGGACGGCAAGTCGCGCGGCGAACTGTGTCCCGGGCTGGATGCCGAGGGAGCGGCAACGCTGTTCATCGGTTCGCTGCAAGGCCTGGTGATGCAGTCGCTGATCGCGGGCGACGTGGCGCGCGTGGCGACCGAGGCGCCACGGGTCTTCGCACTGTACCGGCGTGCCGTGGAGGCCAGGCCATGAACTTCCCGCGGATCGCGCCGCGTGCCGTTGTCCTGGTCGCCGCCCTGCTGACGCTGCTGGTGCTGTTCGGCTACGTCGCGCTGCGCTCGGGGCCGCTGGCGCCGGTGCCGGTGACGATCACCACGGTCGAGAGTCGCGCCATCACGCCGGCCCTGTTCGGCGTCGGCACCGTCGAGGCGCGCCGCGTGCACCGCATCGGCCCCACCGCTCCCGGCCGCATCGCCGAACTCGCGGTCGATGTCGGCGAACGGGTGCGGGCAGGCCAGACGCTGGGAGCAATGGATGCGGTCGACCTCGAGGCGCGTATCGCGGCGCAGGACGCGGCGCTGCTGCGCGCAGCCGCCATCGAGCGTGAAGCCGTGGCGCGCCACGACTACGCGCGCAGCCAGCTGCAGCGCTACGAGCGCCTGTTCGTCCAGCGCTCGGTGAGCGAGGAAGTGCTCACTGCCAAGCGGCAGGAGATGGCGATAGCCGACGCGGCGCGGGCAGCGGCGCGTGGTGAGGTCGCGCGCGTGCGCGCCGACGGCGAGGCGCTGCGCGCGCAACGCGCCAACCTCCGGCTGCTGTCGCCGGTCGACGGGCTGGTGGTGGTGCGTAGCGCCGACTCCGGCACCACCCTGGTCGCTGGGCAGGTGGTGTTCGAGATCATCGATACCGCCAGCGTGTGGATCGACGTGCGCTTCGACCAGTCGGGTGCGGCCGGGCTGGCGCCGGGGTTGCCGGCCCGCATCGTGCTGCGTTCCAGTGGCGCGGATCGGATCGCAGGACGCGTGCTGCGCGTCGAGCCGGTGGCCGATGCCGTCACCGAGGAACTGCTCGCGAAGATCGTTTTCGATGCGCCGCCGCCGCGCCTGCCCGCGCTCGGCGAGCTCGCCGAGGTCACGGTGGAACTGGGGCCGCTGCCGGAAGCGCCGGTGGTCCCCAATGCCGCGCTGCGCCGCGGAGCGGACGGCCCCGGGGTGTGGCGACTCGGGGAGACCGGCGTCGAGTTCGTGCGCGTCACTCCCGGCCGCGGCGACCTCGATGGCCTGTTGCAGGTCGAGTCGGGCGTGCAGCCGGGTGATCGCATCGTGGTGCACAGCGCCCGTGCATTGGGCGCGCGCAGCCGGCTGCGCGTCGTCGACGAGATCGCGCGGAGTGCCCGATGATCAGTCTCGCCGCGCGCGACATCGTCCACGGCTGGGGCAAGTTCGTGTTCACCGGGGTCGGTCTCGGGTTGCTGATCGGCGTCACGCTGATCATGGCCGGCGTCTACCGTGGCATGGTCGACGACGGCAAGGCACTGCTCGACAACAGCGGCGCGGACCTGTGGGTGGTGCAGCAGGACACGCTGGGGCCGTATGCCGAGCCATCGAGCGTGCGTGACGACACCTGGCGGCGCCTGCGCACGACGCCGGGCGTGGCGCGCGCCGCGAACGTCACCTATCTGACCATGCAACTCGCCACCTCCGCCGGCGAGGTACGCGCGATGGTCGTCGGCGTGCCGCCGGGCGAGATCGTGGCGCCCGGCTGGCCACCGTTCCTGGTTGCCGGGCGGCACATCACGCGCAGCCATTACGAAGCGGTCGCGGATCTCGCCAGCGGCGCCCGCCTGGGTGACGTGCTGAAGATCCGCCGTCACCGCTACACGGTGGTGGGGCTCACCCGGCGCATGGTATCCGCGAGCGGCGACCCGATGGTGTTCATTCCGCTGCGCGACGCCCAGGAGGCGCAGTTCCTGAAGGACAACGACGCGGTCCGCGAGACGCGCCGGCGCAACGCGGCCGACCCGGCGTTCGACCGTCCCGGCGTCCCGGGACTGCTCGCGGCGATCGACGAGGCGCAGGGCGCCAATCCCTGGGTCAACGCGGTGCTGGTGACGCTGCAGCCGGGCGCATCCGCCACGGATGTCGCACAGGCGATCCGCCGCTGGACGCGGCTGACCGTCTACACCCGCGGGTCGATGGAGGCGATCCTGGTCGGCAAGTTGATCGCGACCTCGGCGCGGCAGATCGGCATGTTCCTGGTGATCCTCGGCGTGGTCAGCGCGACCATCGTCGCGTTCATCATCTACACGCTGACGATGGACAAGTTGCGCGAGATCGCGGTGCTCAAGCTGATCGGCACCCGCAACCGCACGATCGCGGCGATGATCCTGCAGCAGGCGATCGCGCTCGGTCTGATCGGCCTCGTGACCGGTCGCATCGCGGCGACCTGGGCAGCGCCGGCGTTTCCGAAATACGTGCTGCTGGTGCCGCAGGACACGCTGGCGGCGCTGTGCATCGTGATCGCGATCTGCGTGCTGGCAAGCCTGGTCGCGATCCGCATCGCGCTGGCGGTCGATCCGGCCGAGGCGATCGGAGGCTGAGATGAGCGGCGCCGGAATCCGCATCGAGGGCCTGCGCAAGCGCTACGGCAGCGGCGATACCGCGGTCGATGCATTGAAGCAGGTGGACATGAGCGTGGCGCCGGGCGAGGTGGTCGGGCTGATCGGACCCTCGGGCTCGGGCAAGAGCACGCTGCTGAAGTGCCTGGGCGCCGTGATCGAACCGACGGCCGGACGCATGATGCTCGGGGAGCACACGATCTACGACGACGGCTGGCGGGTGCGGGACCTGCGCGCGCTCAGGCGCGATCGCATCGGTTTCGTGTTCCAGGCGCCGTACCTGATTCCGTTCCTGGACGTCACCGACAACGTCGCGCTGCCGCCGATGCTGGCAGGGGTGCCGAACGCCGAAGCACGCCGGCGCGCGCTCGGGTTGCTCGACGCGCTCGAGGTGCGCCACCGGGCGGCGGCGATGCCGGCGCAGCTCTCCGGCGGCGAGCAGCAGCGGGTCGCGATCGCCCGCGGCCTGGTGAACCGCCCCCCGGTGATCCTCGCCGACGAACCGACCGCCCCGCTCGACAGTGCGCGCGCGCTCGCCGTGATCCGCATCCTGAACGAGATGGCGCGACGCTACCGGACGGCGGTGATCGTGGTAACGCACGACGAGAAGATCATTCCCACCTTCGCGCGCATCTATCACATCCGCGACGGGGTCACGCAGGAGGAACGGGGCGAGGGCCGCAGCATCGGTTGAGGGCCTTGCAGGCCGATCAGGCTCCGGACGCGGAATCGCTCAGGTAGAGACCGATCACGCCGGTCGCTATCACCGCCAGAAAGAAAACCCGTTGCGGCGTCAGCTGCTCATCGAAGAAGCAGGCACCGATGGCCGCGATCACGGCGATTCCGACCGCTGACCAGATCGCGTAGGCGACGCCGATGTCGATGGTCCTGACCGCCATGGTCAGGGTCAGGATGCTGCCGAAGTAGAAGACGAAGACGCCCACGGACGGCAGCAAGCGAGTGAAGCCCTCGGAGAGCTTCATGCAGGTGGTGCCCGAGATCTCGAGCGCAATGGCGGCGAACAGGTATACCCAGTGCATCGGTGGCGTCTCGCGTCGGGGAAAAGGCCGGCGGCGTGGCTATGCGGGACGCTTGCGGGCGACGACACGGCCCTGGGCGATCTTGCCGGATCCGGCGAGTTCCTTCAGGAACATCATTTCGCCCGCGACCGTGCGCAGCATGTCCATGTCGAAATCCAGGATGCGCAGCGCGTCGTAGGTGAACTGCTTGTCGACCATCTCGAGATACAGATCGAGCCACGGAGAAAAACGCCCGGTGTCCTCCGCCTCGATGATCGAGCAGTCGTTCTGCGCCAGCAGTCGCGCGTAGCCGGCCAGCGACTCGACGTTCGGGAACTTCATGAACGCCCGGTAGCGTCGGCTTTCCTCGACGCTCATCGGGGTCTCGCCGAGCACCCAGTCGGTGAAGGCGATCGTGCCCCCTGGCCTGACGAGACGCGCCGCCTCGCGGATCAGCGCGGCCTTGTCCACCACGTAGCACCACGCGTCCTCGCTCCAGATGAAATCGGCGCAGCCGCCGGGAAGGCCGCTGTCCGTCACGTCGGCCTGGACGAACGTGATCCGCTCACCGAGTCCCTCTTCGGCGCAGCGCCGTTTGCCGCGCTCGATCACCGTTGAGGATGCGTCCACGCCGGTCATCCGCTGCACATCGCGGAAGCGCGCCAGCAAGCGCATGCCCGCACCGTTGCAGCAGCACAGGTCCATGCCGTGGCTGGTGCCGGCGATGCCGGCGCGTTCGGACAGATCCATCGACGACTGGAAGCCGCCGATGTGGATCTGGTGGCCCATGATCAGTTCCCACAGATCGCCTTCGGGTCCGTTGTAGACTGCTTTCACCGCCTCGAGGCCGACGTCGTCGCTCATGGCCAATCTCCTGACGCGAAACACATTGATCGGCGGGCCAACCGGGGGCAATCGAAACCAAAATCCCCCCTCGACGCAAGCGGTGCGGCACGTGAAATCGCGCCGGCATGCCCATATCGGGGTATCACGCCGGTGGCCACGGCAGGCCCAGGCAGGACTTTGCACGCCGCGCCGCATCGCCCTACGATGCCGCCCCGTGCATCGGCGATTGCGTAG
>JAJVIG010000032.1:0-61421 GCA_022072145.1 Pseudomonadales bacterium | reverse complement strand
TCCGGGCTGTGCCCGGACATGAATCGTTCGGCCACAGGCCGAACCCGCGCGGACATCGTCGGGCCACGGGCGGAGACCACTGGGAGCATGGCAATGAACGACGGACGACCTTCACCGAGCGTGGTGGTGGTGCAGCATGTGGCCTTCGAGGACCTTGGCGGGTTCGCGCCGGTGCTGGCGGCGCGCGGCATCGAGCCGCGGCTGCTGCAGGCCGGCGTCGACGCGCTGCGCGAGCCGGTGCTCGGCGCGGACCTCGCGGTGGTGCTCGGTGGTCCGATCGGCGTCTACGAGAACGACCGTTATCCCTTCCTGGACGCCGAGATCGACGCACTGCGCGAGCGGCTGCAACGCGGCGGCGCGACCTTGGGCATCTGCCTCGGTGCGCAGCTGATCGCGCACGCGCTGGGCGGGCGCGTCTACCCGGGGGGCACCAGGGAGATCGGCTGGAGCACGCTGGATCTCAGCGCCGCCGGCGAGCGTTCGTGTCTGGCCGCGCTCGCGGGCCAGCCGGTGCTGCACTGGCACGGCGACACCTTCGACCTGCCGCCCGGAGCCACCGGCCTCGCCAGCTCGGCGCTGTATCCGAACCAGGCGTTCGCGGTGGGTGAGCGGGTGCTGGCGCTGCAGTTCCACGCCGAGGCCGATGCGCGACGCATCGAGCAGTGGCTGATCGGACACTGCTGCGAACTGGCGCATGCCGGCGTCGATCTGGCGGCGCTGCGCGCGGCGAGCAGCACGCACGGCGCCGGTTTGCGGGCGGCCGGCGCGAGACTGTTCGCGCGCTGGCTCGACGGCCTCGGCTTGTGAGCGCGGCGGCGCCGGTGGTGCTGCGCGAACTGCGCGCGGGCCGCAGCGCGCCATTCGGCCCGGGTGCGGTGCGCAGCGCGATCGACAAGCAGCGGGTCGGCGCGGGCGTGGTGGACGTGAACGGGCTGCACGGCGACGAACAGGCCGACACGCGCCATCACGGCGGTGAACAGAAGGCGCTGCACCACTACGCGGCCGAGCACTACGCGCTGTGGCGCGCCTGGCTGCCGGCGCAGGCCGCGCGCTTCGTGCCCGGTGCGTTCGGCGAGAACCTGGTCACCATCGGCATGACCGAGGACAGGGTGTGCGTCGGTGATGTGTACCGGCTCGGTGGCACCACCTTGCAGGTATCACAGGGGCGGCAACCGTGCTGGAAGCTGAGCCGGCGTTTCGGCGTGCCGGACATGGCGCGACGCGTGCAGGACAGCGGACTGACCGGCTGGTACTACCGGGTGCTGGAACCGGGTGCGCTCGCCGCCGGCGATCGCTTCGTGCTCCGCGAGCGTCCGCACCCGGACTGGACGCTGGCGAGGCTGCAAGGGGTGCTCTACCACGACTGCCTGAACCGCGAGGCACTCGCCGCGATCGCTGCGCTCGCCGCGCTGTCCGACGGCTGGCGCGCGCTGGCGAGCCAGCGCCTCGATAGCGGTGTCGTCGAGGACTGGTCGCGCCGCCTCGCCACGCCGGCCTGACCGGCGCGCGGTGTCGTGACTCAGCCCCGCTGGCGCGCCAGGTCCGCGGCCAGCGTGCGCGAGGCCTGCCAGAACAGCAGGCTGGCCGCGCCGCCGAGCACCCCGATCACCAGCATCGAGTAGCGGATCGCGAGTTCGCCGTGTGCGGCGCCGAACACGTAGTCGTTCAGCAGTCCGACCGACAGCGGCCCGAGGCCGAGCCCCACCAGGTTCACCACGAACAACAGCAGCGCCGAGGCCGTGGCACGCATGCGCAGCGGCACCAGCCCCTGCACCATCGAGAACATCGGGCCCACGTACATCGCGCCGAGCGCATAGAAGGGAATGAACGCGAGCATGGAGTCGCGCTGGGCCGGCAGCAGCGCGAAACCGAGCACGAACGGCACCCCGAGCAGCGACTGGAGCGCGGGCAGCCGCATGTACCACGCCGCGTCGCGCGCGCCGAGGCGGTCGGCGAGCCGCCCGCCTGCATAGGCGCCGGCGCAGCCGGCGAGTCCGATGATCCAGCCGAGCCAGACGCCGATTTCGGTCCACGGCATCGCGTGCACGCGGTGCAGGAAGGTCGGGCCCCAGGTCAGCACACCGTAGCCCGACAGCGACTGGATCGAAGCCCCCAGCACGATGAACAGGAACGAGCGCTGGGTCATCAGGTAGCGCAGCACCTCGCCGAAGCCGGGCTGCGCCGTCGCTGCGCTGCGCTCTTCCGAGGCGCCGCGCGCGGGTTCGCGCACGGTGAATGTGACCAGCGCGGCGAGCAGCAGCCCGGGCAGGCCCACCACCATGAACGCGGTACGCCAGCTGTAGTTGGTGACCAGGTAGCCACCGGCGAGGAAGGCGATCGCCGAGCCGATGTACACGCCCCAGGCGTAGATCGACAGCGCGGTGGCGCGCCGGTGCGGCGGGAAGTAGTCGGCGATCAGCGAATGCGAGGGCGGGTTGCCGCCGGCCTCGCCGATGCCGACCAGCACGCGCAGCAGTGCGAGCTCCACGAAGCTGCGCGCGAGCCCGCAGGCGGCCGTCGTCGCGCTCCACACGGTCAGCGCGAGTGTGATGATGCGCGTGCGCGAGCTGCGGTCGGCCCAGCGTGCGATCGGGATGCCGGCGAGCGTGTACAGCAGCGCGAACGCAAAACCCGACAGCAGGCCGAGCGCGGTGTCGGAGACACCGAACTCCTCCTTGATGGGCACGATCAGCATCGCCAGGATCTGCCGGTCGATGAAGTTCACCACGTAGACCAGGCTGAGCAACGCCAGCACGTAGTTCGCGTAGGCGGCGCTCGGTGGGCGGTTCGGCTGCATGCAGTGTTCCGGTTCGTTGTTCGCAGGGCGTCGGCAGTATAGTGGCAGCGGCTCGCGCGCCGAACCCCGTCGCGGGCATAATCCGGCGCCTGCGACCCGTTGGCCGGGAGTCCCGATGGAACTGCTGTCGATTGCCGTGGTGGCCCTGCTGGCGTCCGGTCTGACGCTGTTCTCCGGTTTCGGCCTGGGGACGATCCTGACGCCGGTGTTCGCGCTCTTCTTCCCGGTCACGCTGGCGGTGGCGGCGACCGCGGTGGTCCACTTCGCCAACAACCTGTTCAAGCTGGCGTTGCTCGCGCGCGCCGCCGACTGGGCCGTGGTACTGCGCTTCGGCGTGCCGGCCGCCCTGGCGGCCGTTGCCGGCGCCGCGCTGCTGGCCGTGGTGGACCGGCTGCCGGCGCTGGCGCGCTACACGCTGGGCGGCACAGACCACGAGATCACCGCCGTGAAACTGTTGATCGGCTCGCTGATCGCGGCATTCGCGCTGCTCGAACTCTCGCCACGCTTCGCGCGGCTCGCGATCGCGCCGCGCTGGCTGGCGTTCGGCGGTCTGCTGTCGGGATTCTTCGGCGGACTGTCGGGCAACCAGGGCGCGTTGCGCTCGGCCTTCCTGCTGCGTGCGGGACTGTCGAAGGAAGCCTTCGTGGCCACCGGGTGCGTGGCCGCGGTGATCGTCGATGCAACCCGGCTGCTGGTCTACGGCGGCGCGGTGTTCGCGCAGCACCTCATGCACGCGCGCGAGCTGGCATGGCCGGTGGCGACGGCCTGCGGTGCCGCTTTCGCCGGTGCGTATTTCGGCAAGCGCCTGCTGGGCAGCGTCACGCTGCGCACGGTGCAGCTGGTGGTCGCGGCGGCGATGCTGGCGATCGGCACCGCGTTGATGGCCGGGCTGGTCTGATCCGATGCAGACCGGGCGTCGGCAGTGGAGCCTGGGGCTCAAGCTCGCGCTGGTGCTGCTGCCGTTCCTGGTGTTCACCGCGGCGTCCATCGGGCTCACCCTGTGGGTTTCATGGCAGCTCGACGGCGGTGCCGCGGCGGTCAACGAGGCGGGCCGCCTGCGCATGCAGGTCAACCGCATGGCGCGCTCGGTGATCCTGCGCGACCCCGCCATGGTGGCGCGCCAGGTGCTCGAGTTCGACGCCAGCCTCGAGCTGCTGCGCCATGGCGATGCGCACCGCCCGCTGTTCGTGCCGTGGGACGCGGAGGTGCGCCAACGCTTCGCGACCATCGACGCCGAGTGGGACGGTCTGCGCGCGTTCTGGACCCGCGCGCCCGGCGGGGTGGCGACGGTGGACGTCACGGGGCTGGATCGCGACACGGCGCGCTTCACCGCCGATATCGATGCCTTCGTGCGGGCGATCGAACGCCATATGTCGCGCTGGACCGCGATCATGCACCTGGTGCAGATGGCGTTGCTGGGGCTCGCGGTGCTGGCGAGCGCGGCGCTGGTCTACACCGGCTACGTGTTCGTGCTCGAGCCCGTGGGCTGGCTGACGCAGGCGGTGCGGCGCGTGCAGCAGGGCGATCTGGGCGCTCGGGTCGGCTACGCCTCCCGCGACGAGTTCGGCACACTCGCCGAAGGCTTCAACGGCATGGCCGAGCATCTGCAGTCGGTCTACGCCAGCCTCGAGACGCGGGTGCGCGAGAAGACCGCCGAGCTCGAGGAAAAGCACGAACGCCTCGAGGCGCTCTACGAGGTGAGCGCGTTGGTGGCCGCCGCGACGTCCACCGACGAGCTCGCGCGCGGCTTCGTGCGGCGGGTGCTGAGCGCGGCGCGCGCCGACGCGGCGCTGCTGCGCTGGTACGACGCGGTTCGCGGGCACTACGTGCCGCTCGCGTGGGAAGGGTTGCCGGAGTCGATGATCGCTGCCGAAAGCACGCTCGCCGAGGGGCGCTGCGCGTGCGGGGCGCCGGCAACGGCGGCGTCCGGTGAGGAGCCGGAGCTGCGCGTGATCGCGCTCGACGTGCTGCCGTCGAGCTGCCTGCAGTACTGCCGCCAGGCCGGATTCGCGACCGCAGTGACGGTTCCGGTGCGCACGCACCAGCGCACCAGCGGCGAACTCGACCTGTTCTTCCGCACACCGCTCGCGTTGTCGGACGCCGAACGTTCGCTGCTCGATGCGCTCGCCGCCCACCTCGCCGCCGGACTCGAGAACATCCGCCTGGCCGCGCTCGAGAAGGAGGCCGCGGTCGCCGGGGAGCGCGCGTTCATCGCGCGCGAGCTGCACGACTCGATCGCGCAGTCGCTCGCGTTCCTGAAGATCCAGGTGCAGCTGATGCGTGACGCGCTGGCCGGCGGTGACGCGCGACGCATGTCGGAGGTGCTGGGCGAGATCGATACCGGGGTGCGCGAAAGCTACGGTGACGTGCGCGAGCTGCTGATGCATTTCCGCACCCGCGCCGATGCCGGTGGGATCGAATCGGCGTTGCAGACCACGCTGGGCAAGTTCGGGCACCAGAGCGGGTTGCCCGCCGAACTGCAGGTGCACGGGCACGCGATGCCGTTGCCGCCGGACGTCCAGATCCAGGTGCTGCACATCGTGCAGGAAGCGTTGTCGAACGTGCGCAAGCACGCACGCGCGAGCCGGGTGCGGCTCACGGTGTGGAAGCAGCCGACCTGGCGCCTGGAGGTCGCCGATGACGGCATCGGCTTCGCCGACGGCACGGTCGGCTTCGATGCGCTGCCGGCGGACTCGACGCACGTGGGCCTGCGCATCATGAACGAGCGCGCGGCGCGCATCGGTGCCACGCTCACCGTCGTATCGCGGCGCGGGCAGGGCACGTCGGTGACGATCGACTTGCCCGCGCAACCGGCGACGGGCGAGACTCTCGTGGCCGCTGCCGATCCCCGGCGCGACGCCAGCGAGCCGCAGCCATGAGCGTGAGTGCCGTGCCGATCCGCATCCTCGTGGTCGACGACCACACGCTGTTCCGTCGCGGGCTCACCGCGCTGCTGGCGCGCGAGGCGGATTTCGCCGTGGTCGGCGACGAGGCCGACGTCAGCCACGCACTGCGGCGCGCCGCCGAACTGCAGCCCGACCTGGTGCTGCTCGACAACCACCTCCCCGGCGTGCGCGGCGTCGATGCGCTGCCGGCGCTGCGCGACGCGGCGCCGCAGGCGAGGGTGCTGATGCTGACGGTCAGCGAGGACGAGCAGGACCTGCTCGCGGCGCTGCGCGCCGGCGCCTCGGGCTACCTGTTGAAGACGATCGACGGGGACGCGCTCGCCGACGCGATCCGGCGCGCGATGCGCGGCGAGAACGTGGTCGCCCCCGAGATGACCACCAAGCTCGTCTCGGCAGTGCGCGAGACGGGTGCAATGGCGCAGTCGCAGGCAGCGCCGGCCTCGCGGTTGGCGGTGCTGTCGCCGCGCGAGCGCGACATCCTGCGCGGCATCGCGCGCGGCGACAGCAACAAGGCGATCGCGCGCGAACTCGGGATCGCCGAGACCACGGTCAAGATCCACGTCCAGCACATCCTGCGCAAGCTCGAGGTGGTCTCGCGCGTGCAGGCCGCCGTGATCGCGGCCGAGCACGGGCTGGACTGACCCGCTTCTCAGGTCGATGGGGTGGAGGATTGCTCGGGTGCGTCCTCACCCGCGATCACCGGTTTGCCGTCTTTCCATGTCACGGCGTATTGGCCTGAACGCCGCTTTTTCCCGAGCGTTTTATCAACGGCCTGACGGAGGGTCTCCCGTTGCTTTCGCCCCTCTGGCGAGGGCGTCGTTCTCTTGGTCGTATTCATCGTTTGGTCAGGTACAACCCACCACCTGGGGCAGGTACTCCAGGGCGAACGTGGTTTTGCCCGCGCCGTTGGGTCCGGCGATGATCCAGCAGGCTGGGCGCGACGTTCCACTGGTGGCCGTCGTCGGTGGCGACGCTGATGGTCTTCTTGTCGAGGCGCAGCACCATGCCTTCCAGTACCCGGCCGTCCGGGGCCTGGAAGCCGACCCGGTCGCCCCTGGTGAAGCTGGTCATCTGCGTGGTGGCTCGGGCTTGGGAGATGAGCTTGAGCCGCTCGACGGTCTTGACGCTGCCGGGCTTCATGGCTGCACCCCATCTTCCGGTATTTCACACACCCGAAACCGCCGGGCGCACAAGGGCCATTCATAGCCGGTCGACAACATGGCATCTGCTATGCGGCGTGCAGATCAGAACTCGAAGGAGTCCCGACAGATTTGAAACCGCTCCGGCAAGGAATGGCCATGGGAGCAGACACGAGAGCCGCCCGCGTCGCGTGCTCGCGCGGTCGTGCGGTGAGGGGGTAGCGAAGCGCTCTACGGTCCGACCGACCGCATAGTTCTTCCGGACGATGCCGCATCGTTCTTCTGCCGTGGACGGTCTGCCACCACCGGAGGATCCCGCGCCTCGCCCGTGATGCCTACAGTCGAAACAACGACTGGAGGGTGTCACATGAGCAGGAATGCGCAGGCGCTGTCGGTGCTGATCGTGAGCACGCTGGCTTTCACCGTGTGCTTCATGGTGTGGATGATGTTCGGCGTGATCGGCATCCCGATCCGCCAGGAACTGGGGCTCAACGCGACCGAGTTCGGCTTGCTCGCGGCGACGCCGGTGCTGACCGGCTCGCTGGTACGCGTGCCGCTGGGCATGTGGACCGACCGCTTCGGCGGCCGCATCGTGCTGTTCACGCTGATGATGCTGTGCGTGGTGCCGATCTGGCTGATCGGCTACGCCACCGAGTTCTGGCACTTCCTGGTGCTCGGCCTGTTCGTCGGCATCGCCGGCGGTTCGTTCTCGGTCGGCACGCCGTACGTGGCACGCTGGTTCCCGCGTGCACGGCAGGGTTTCGCGATGGGCATCTACGGCGCCGGCAACTCCGGCGCCGCGGTCAACAAGTTCGTCGCGCCGGCGATCGTGGTCGCCTTCGGCTGGACCATGGTTCCGCAGACCTACGCCGTCGTCATGCTGGCGACCGCGCTGCTGTTCTGGGCGTTCTCGCACACCGATCACGAACATCACGTCGACGCCGGCGTCACGTGGCGCGAGCAACTCGTGGTGCTGCGCGATCCGAAGGTCTGGAAGCTCTGCCAGTACTACTCGATCGTCTTCGGCGGCTACGTCGCGCTCAGCCTGTGGATGGTGCAGTACTACGTCGGCGAGTACGGACTCGACATCCGTGCCGCGGCGCTGCTGGCGGCCTGCTTCTCGCTGCCCGGGGGCGTGCTGCGCGCGATCGGCGGCTGGCTGTCCGACCGCTACGGTGCGCACCAGGTCACGTGGTGGGTGATGTGGGTGAGCTGGATCTGCCTGTTCATCCTCAGCTACCCGCAGACCGACTTCTCGATCATGACCGTCGACGGTCCGAAGAGCTTCCATCTCGGGCTCGACGTGTGGTCCTTCTCGATCCTGATGTTCGTGCTCGGCGTGGCCTGGGCCTTCGGCAAGGCGTCGGTCTTCAAGTACATCTCCGACGACTACCCGCACAACATCGGCGTGATCTCCGGGGTCGTCGGCCTGGCCGGCGGACTCGGCGGCTTCATCCTGCCGATCATCTTCGGCGCCCTCGTCGATCTCACCGGCGTGCGCTCCAGCGCGTTCATGTTCCTCTACGGCGTGGTCTGGATGTCGCTGATCTGGATGTATTTCACCGAGGTGCGCAAGACCGAGGTCATGGGCCGGCACGCGCCGGAATTCAGCCTGCGCGGCGCCGTCGCGGCTGCGCCGCAAGTGGAGGGGATGCAATGAACGACCGGGAACCGAGTGGAAGGCTGCTGCGTGTCTGGACGCCGGAGGACCGCGCGTTCTGGGAAGCGCAGGGGCGCGCGATCGCGAACCAGAACCTGTGGATCTCGATCCCGGCGCTGTTCCTCGCCTTCGCGGTCTGGATGGTGTGGAGCGCCGTGGTGACCAAGCTGCCGGCGGTCGGCTTCGCGTACAGCACCGACCAGCTGTTCTGGCTGACCGCGCTGCCGGCGCTCGCCGGCGCCACGTTGCGCATCTTCTATTCGTTCATCGTGCCGGTGGTCGGCGGGCGGCGCTGGACCGTGCTGTCGACGCTGTCGTTGCTGCTGCCGTGCGCGGGAATCGGGGTGGCGGTACAGAATCCGCAGACACCGTACGCGGTGATGCTGTTGCTGGCGGCGCTGTGCGGCCTCGGTGGCGGCAACTTCTCGTCGTCGATGGCGAACATCAGCTTCTTCTTTCCCAAGGAGCGCAAGGGCTCCGCGCTCGGCCTCAACGCCGGCCTCGGCAACCTCGGTGTCTCGTCGGTGCAGTTCATGGTGCCGCTGGTGATCGCCGCCGGGATCTTCGGCTGGTTCGGCGGTGAGCCGCAGACCATCGCGACCGCCGACGGCGGCACCGCGCACGTGTGGCTGCAGAACGCGGCGTTCGTGTGGATGGTGCCGATCGTGGTGGTGTCCCTGCTCGCCTTCCTGATGATGCACGACATCGCCGATGCGCGTTCCTCGTTCGCCGAACAGGCGGTGATCTTCCGCAACCGCCACAACTGGATCATGTGCTGGCTGTACGTTGGGACCTTCGGTTCGTTCATCGGCTTCTCGGCGGGATTCCCGCTGCTGATCAAGAGCCAGTTCCCGGGCGTGGATCCGCTCGAGTTCGCCTGGATGGGACCGTTCGCCGGCGCGCTGATCCGACCGGTGGGCGGCTGGCTGTCGGACCGCGTGGGCGGCGCCCGCGTGACGTTGTGGAATTTCGTGGTGATGGTGCTCGGGGTGCTGCTCGCGCTGCAGTTCCTGCCCGATCCCGGCGCCGCCGGCTCATCGGGCAGCCTGACCGGCTTCTTCCTCGCGTTCATGCTGCTGTTCCTGACCGCCGGGATCGGCAACGGCTCGACGTTCCGCATGATCCCGGTGATCTTCATGGACGAGTGCCTCGACGCAGCACGTGGCCGTGGCTCCGAGACCGAGGCGAACGCCGTCAGGGAAGGCAACCGGCAGGCAGCCGCGGTGCTCGGCTTCGCCGGCGCGATCGGCGCCTACGGCGGCTTCTTCATTCCGAAGAGCTACGGCACCTCGATCGCGGCGACCGGCAGCCCGCACGCGGCGCTGTGGACCTTCATCGTGTTCTACCTCAGCTGCATCCTGATCACCTGGTGGTTCTACGCGCGCCGTGGCGCGGCGCGCCCGTGCTGATCGGACCGGTGACACGCAGCGAAACCGCGGAGCAGACGACATGAGTCATTTCATCGACCGCCTGAAGTACTTTTCCCGCCGGCGCGAAGCCTTCGCCGACGGTCACGGCACCACCACCGGCGAGGACCGCAGCTGGGAGGACGCGTACCGCGATCGCTGGGCGCACGACCGGGTGGTGCGTTCCACGCACGGCGTGAACTGCACCGGCTCCTGCTCGTGGA
Source organism: Pseudomonadales bacterium (assembly GCA_022072145.1). Classification (GTDB taxonomy): domain Bacteria; phylum Pseudomonadota; class Gammaproteobacteria; order Pseudomonadales; family UBA5518; genus UBA5518. The sequence goes on along the minus strand of JAJVIG010000032.1, from coordinate 51,289 downwards.
AGATCCACGTCAAGGGCGGCATCGTGACCTGGGAGACGCAGCAGACGGACTATCCGCGCACACGCCCCGACATGCCGAACCACGAGCCGCGCGGTTGCGCGCGCGGCGCGAGCTACTCGTGGTACCTCTACAGCGCGAACCGCGTGAAGTACCCGATGGTGCGCGCGCGGCTGCTGCGCCACTGGCGGGAGGCGCGGCGCACGCTCGATCCGGTGGCGGCGTGGGAGTCGATCGTCGCCGACGGGGCGAAGCGGCGCGACTACCAGGGCCGTCGCGGCCTGGGTGGCTTCGTGCGCGCGGGCTGGGACGAGGTGAACGAGATCGTCGCCGCCGCGAACGTGCACACGATTCGCCGCCACGGCCCCGATCGCATCATCGGCTTCTCGCCGATCCCGGCGATGTCGATGGTCAGCTACGCGGCCGGCAGCCGCTACCTGAGCCTGATCGGCGGCGTGTGCATGAGCTTCTACGACTGGTACTGCGACCTGCCGCCCTCGAGCCCGCAGACCTGGGGCGAGCAGACCGACGTGCCCGAATCCGCCGACTGGTATCACAGCGGCTATATCATCGCCTGGGGTTCGAACGTCCCGCAGACGCGCACGCCCGATGCGCACTTCTTCACCGAGGTGCGCTACCGCGGCACCAAGACGGTGGCGGTCACGCCGGACTATTCCGAGGTCGCGAAGCTCGCCGATCTGTGGCTGCATCCGCGCCAGGGGACCGACGCCGCGCTCGCGATGGCGATGGGGCACGTGATCCTCTCCGAATACTACTTCCGGCGCCGCAGCGCGTACTTCGACGACTACGCGCGCCGCTTCACCGACCTGCCGATGCTGGTGCTGCTGAAGGAGCGCACCGGCGCCGACGGTCGAACGCTGCTGGTGCCGGACCGCTACCTGCGCGCCGCCGATTTCCCGGGCAGCCTCGGGCAGCAAAACAACCCGGAGTGGAAGACACTCGCCTGCGATGCCGACGGCAAGGTGGTGGTGCCGAACGGTGCCATCGGCTTCCGCTGGGGACCGGACGGGCGGCCCGACCAGGGGCAGTGGAACCTCGAGGCGAAGGAGGCGAACCAGGGCGCCGGGGTGCGCCTGCGCCTGTCGGTGACCGAGTCGAACGAGACCCCCGAGCTGCGGGGCGTCGGCTTTCCGTACTTCGGCGGCATCGAGACCCCGCACTTCGACCACAACCCGGGTGCCGACGTGACGCTGCGCGAGGTGCCGGTGCAGCGGATCCGGCTCGGGGACGCGGACGACGCGCCCGAGCTGGTGGTCGCGACGGTGTTCGATCTGCTCGCGGCCAACTACGGCGTCGCGCGCGGAACCGGCGCCGGAGCCGCGGAACCCGACTACGACGCGGACGCGCCGTACACGCCGGCCTGGCAGGAGCGGATCACCGGCGTGCCGCGCGAGCAGGTGATCGCGATCGCGCGCGAATTCGCCGACAACGCCGAGCGCACGCACGGGCGGTCGATGGTGATCATCGGTGCGGCGATGAACCACTGGTACCACTCGGACATGAACTACCGCGGCATCATCAACCTGCTGATGCTCTGTGGCTGCATCGGCAAGTCCGGCGGCGGCTGGGCGCATTACGTGGGGCAGGAGAAGCTGCGCCCGCAGACCGGCTGGACCGCGCTCGCCTTCGCGCTGGACTGGATCCGCCCGCCGCGGCAGATGAATTCGACCAGCTTCTTCTACGCGCACACCGACCAGTGGCGCTACGAGAAGCTCACGGTCGAGGAGATCCTGTCGCCGCTGGCCGACCGCGGCGCCTTCGGCGGCAGCATGATCGACTACAACGTGCGCGCCGAACGCATGGGCTGGCTGCCGTCGGCGCCGCAGCTGCAGACCAATCCGCTGCAGGTGGTTCGCGACGCGCAGGCCGCCGGCAAGGATCCGGTGCAGTATGCGGTCGAGGCGCTCGCCGACGGCACGCTGCGCATGAGCTGCGAGGATCCCGACCATCCCGACAACTGGCCGCGCAACATGTTCGTGTGGCGCTCGAACCTGCTGGGCTCGAGCGGCAAGGGGCACGAGTATTTCCTGAAACACCTGCTCGGCACCTCGCACGGCGTGCAGGGCCGCGACCTGGGCGCGGACGAAGCCCGGCCCGCCGAGGTCGTGTGGCACGAGCACGCGCCCGAGGGCAAGCTCGACCTGCTGGTCACGCTCGATTTCCGCATGAGCACCACTTGCCTCTATTCAGACATCGTGCTGCCGACCGCGACCTGGTACGAGAAGAACGACCTCAACACCAGCGATATGCATCCGTTCATCCACCCGCTGTCGACCGCGGTCGACCCGGCCTGGGAGGCGCGCAGCGACTGGGAGATCTACAAGGGCTTCGCGCGCGCCTTCAGCGAGGTCTGCCGCGGTCATCTCGGCGTCGAGCGCGAGGTGGTGCTGACGCCGCTGATGCACGATTCGCCCGGCGAACTGGGGCAGGCCTTCGAGGTGCGCGACTGGAAGCGTGGCGAGGTCGAGCTGATCCCCGGCAAGACGGCGCCGCAGATCGGCGTGGTCGAACGCGACTACCCGAACGTGTACAGGCGCTTCACGGCGCTGGGGCCGCTGATGGAGCGCGTCGGCAACGGCGGCAAGGGCATCGCGTGGGATACGCGTGACGAGGTCGCGGCGCTGGCCGAACTGAACGGCACGGTGCGCGAGGCTGGCGTGACGCAGGGGCTGCCGCGCATCGAATCCGATATCGACGCCGCCGAGACGGTGCTGATGCTGGCGCCGGAGACCAACGGCCACGTCGCGGTGAAGGCGTGGGAGGCGCTGGGGCGTCAGACCGGACGCGAACACGCGCACCTGGCGTTGCCGCGCGAGGACGAGAAGATCCGCTTCCGCGACATCCAGGCGCAGCCGCGCAAGATCATCAGCTCGCCGACCTGGAGCGGGCTCGAATCCGAGAAGGTCTCGTACAACGCCGGTTACACGAACGTGCACGAACTGATCCCGTGGCGCACGCTGAGCGGCCGCCAGCAGTTCTACCAGGATCATCCGTGGATGCTCGCCTTCGGCGAGGCGCTGGTGAGCTACCGTCCGCCGGTGGACCTGAAGACCACGGCAGGCATCCACGGCGTGCGTTCGAACGGCAACCCCGAAGTGCTGCTGAACTTCATCACGCCGCACCAGAAGTGGGGGATCCATTCCACCTACACCGACAACCTGCTGATGCTGACGCTGAGCCGCGGCGGCCCCTGCGTGTGGATCTCCGAGGACGACGCGCGCCGCGCCGGCATCGCCGACAACGACTGGATCGAGCTGTTCAACATCAACGGCGCGATCGCCGCGCGCGCGGTGGTGAGCCAGCGCGTGAAGCCGGGCATGGTCATGATGTACCACGCGCAGGAGAAGATCATCAACACGCCCGGCTCCGAGATCACCGGCGCGCGCGGCGGCATCCACAACTCGGTGACGCGCATCGTGCCCAAGCCGACCCACATGATCGGCGGCTACGCGCAGCTCAGTTACGGCTTCAACTACTACGGCACGATCGGCACCAACCGCGACGAGTTCGTCGTCGTGCGCCGCATGGCGCAGGTGGACTGGCTCGATACGCCGGCCGGCACCGACGTGCAGGTGCCGCACGCACAGGAGACGACCCGATGAAAGTACGCGCACAGATCGGCATGGTGCTCAACCTCGACAAGTGCATCGGCTGTCATACCTGCTCGGTCACCTGCAAGAACGTGTGGACCAGCCGTCCAGGCGTCGAGTACGCGTGGTTCAACAACGTCGAGAGCAAGCCCGGCATCGGCTACCCGAAGCGCTGGGAGGACCAGGATCACTGGCAGGGTGGCTGGGAGCGCCGTGAGGACGGCAGCCTCGGCTTGCGCCAGGGCGGCAAGGCGAAGCTGTTGTCGCGGATCTTCTCCAACCCGAACATGCCCGAGATCGACGACTACTACGAGCCGTTCACCTTCGATTACGAGCACCTGCACTCGGCGCCGGAGATGACGGCGGCGCCGACCGCGCGCCCGCGCAGCCTGGTCACCGGCAAGCGCATGCAGAAGATCGAGTGGGGCCCGAACTGGGAGGAGATCCTGGGCGGGGAGTTCGCGAAGCGCTCGGCGGACAGCAACTTCGAACAGCTGCAGAAGGACATCTACGGCCAGTTCGAGAACACCTTCATGATGTACCTGCCGCGGCTCTGCGAGCACTGCCTGAATCCGGCCTGCGTCGCGAGCTGTCCCTCGGGCTCGATCTACAAGCGCGAGGAAGACGGCGTGGTGCTGATCGACCAGGACAAGTGCCGCGGCTGGCGGATGTGCGTCTCGGGCTGTCCGTACAAGAAGATCTACTACAACTGGAAGTCCGGCAAGGCCGAGAAGTGCACCTTCTGTTATCCGCGCATCGAGGCGGGCCTGCCCACGGTGTGCTCGGAAACCTGCGTGGGGCGCATCCGCTACCTCGGCGTGCTGCTCTACGACGCCGACCGCATCGCCGAGGCGGCGTCGGTGGCCGACGAGAAGGATCTCTACCGCGCCCAGCTCGGGGTGTTCCTCGATCCGGCCGATCCGCAGGTGATCGCCGCGGCACGCCGTGACGGCATCCCCGAGGCGTGGATCGAGGCCGCACGCCGGAGCCCGGTCTACCGCATGGCGATGGACTGGAAGATCGCGCTGCCGCTGCACCCCGAATACCGCACGCTGCCGATGGTCTGGTACGTGCCGCCGCTGTCGCCGATCACGGCCGCCGCCGGGCAGCTCGGCAGCAAGGGCGTGATCCCCGACGTCGGCGAGTTGCGCATCCCGGTGCAGTACCTCGCGAACCTGCTCACGGCCGGTGACCCGGCACCGGTCGTTGCGGCGCTGGAGCGCCTGCTCGCGATGCGCGCCTGGCAGCGCGCGCGCCACGTCGACGGCACGCCGGATGCGGCCGCGCTCGCACAGGTGGGGTTGGACGAGGCCGAGGCGCAACGCATGTACGAGTTGCTGGCGATCGCCAACCACGAGGACCGTTTCGTGATTCCGTCCACGCACCGCGAGTACGCGGAGGACGCCTTCGAGCTGCGCGGCGGCTGCGGCTTCAGCTTCGGCAACGGCTGCTCGGACGGCGCCAGCGACGCGAGCCTGTTCGGCAGCGGCCGCCGGCGCACGATTCCCGTGAAACTGATCGATTGAGGGGCGCGCCGATGAACGCCTTGTCACCGCAACCCGATCCCGCGACCGCCGCCGCGCTGCGCGCGCTCGCGCGGCTGATCGACTATCCCGGCCGCGAGCTGCGCGAGGCCCTGCCGGAACTGCGCACGATGCTGCACGCGGCCCGCGATGGCGGTGCGTGCATCGCGGCCGATCGCCTCGCCGCGCTCGACGCGACGATCGCGCAGATCGCCGCTGCCGATGCGCTCGACGCCGAAGCCGAGTACGTGCGCGTGTTCGATTCCGGCCGCGCCTGCTCGCTGCACCTGTTCGAGCACGTGCACGGCGACTCGCGCGAGCGCGGCCAGGCGCTGGTCGATCTGCGGCGCAGCTACGAGGACGTCGGGCTGCTGCTCGCGCCCGAGGAGCTGCCCGACTACCTGCCGGTGGTGCTCGAGTTCGCCTCGACCCAGCCGCCCGCCGAGGCGCGGGCGTTTCTCGGCGAGCTGGTGCACATCCTCAGCGCGATCCACGCGGCACTGCGGCGCCTGCAGTCCGCGTACGCGGCGGTGATCGCCGCGGTGGTCGAACTCGCCGGCGAGCGCGTCACGGCGGTGGACGCGCCGGCGGAGCCCGCCATCGACGCGCTGTGGGAGGAACCGCCCGCCTTCGACGGCTGCGCGTCGTACGGTCGGCGCGCACCGCCGCCCGTCAGCGTCGATCCGGTGCGCCTGGTCGGTGAGGCCCGGCGCGCCACGTTGCCTTCTTCCCGTGACGGAGTCATGCCATGAACGCGCTCGATCATCTGCTGTTCGGGATCTATCCCTACGTCTGCATGGCCGTGTTCCTGGTCGGCAGCCTGATCCGCTTCGACCGTGACCAGTATACGTGGAAGAGCGACTCCTCGGAGCTGTTGCGCCGCGGGCAGTTGCGGCTGGCGAACAACCTGTTCCACATCGGCGTGCTGTTCCTGTTCTTCGGACACCTGTTCGGCATGCTGACGCCGCACTTCGTCTACGAACCGTTCCTCGACAGCGGCACCAAGCAGCTGCTGGCGATGGTGAGCGGTGGCATCGCCGGTGTGCTGGGTTTCATCGGTCTGACGCTGCTGCTGCACCGGCGGTTGTTCGACGAACGCATCCGCGCCGCGTCGAAACCGGGTGACATCCTGATCGCGCTGCTGTTGTGGCTGCAATTGCTGCTCGGGCTGGCGACGATCCCGCTGTCGGCCCAGCACCTCGACGGCAGCACGATGCTGAAGCTCGCCGGATGGGCGCAGCGCATCGTGAGCTTTCGCGCCGGTGCGGTGCCGCTGCTCGCCGACGTGGGCTGGGTGTTCAAGGCGCACATGTTCCTCGGCATGACCGTGTTCCTGGTCTTCCCGTTCACGCGCCTGGTGCATGTGTGGAGCGGCTTCGCGAGCCTGTTCTACCTGGTGCGTGCGCCGCAGATCGTGCGCTCGCGCCGCCTCGATCCCGCGCTCGAACGCCTGCGCCGCGGCGGCTGAGACGCCGCACTCACCACGCCCAGGGGGGGCGGGCGCTGTGCTCTAGCGCCCCGCCCGCGCCGCGTCGCGCGCCACCCGGAAGGGGTTGCCCGCGACGTAATTCGGCCACGCCTCGCCGCCGGCGAGTTCGCGCCCCACGCCGTGGAGCGCCTGCAGATCCTGCACCACACCGCGCAGGTCCCAGGCCGGGTCGAACTCGTCGCTCGGCTGGTGGTAGTGCCGCCGGCCGTACTCGGCCTGCAGCTGGCGGCCGTAGTCCGCGCCGCGCTCGATGTGGTCGATGCCTCCCTTCGCGTACAGGGCAGGCACGCCGTGGCGGGCGAAATTGAAGTGATCGGAGCGGAAGAAAAAGCCCTTCTCGATACCCTCCTCCTCGACCAGCACGCGGCCCTGGGCCTCGGCGATCGGACGCAACACCGCGTCGAGCTCGCTGTTGCCGAGACCGATCACGACCAGATCGCGGGTAGGGCCGAGCACCGGCATCGCGTCGAGGTTCACCACCGCCACCGTGTCGGCCAGCGGGACCACGGGCGCGGCGGCATAGTACTGCGAGCCGAGCAGCCCGGATTCCTCCAGTGTCACCAGCAGGAACAGCACGCTGCGGCGCGCAGCAGGATCCTGCGCCGTGAACGCCTCGGCGATCTCCAGTACGCCCGCCACGCCGGTGGCGTTGTCGATGGCGCCGTTGTAGACGTGGTCCTCGGCGGGGCCGCCGTGGTCGCCCAGGTGGTCCCAGTGCGCGGTGTAGACGATCGCCTCGCCGGGCCGCTCGCTGCCGGGCAGACGCGCCACGAAATTGCGCGAACCCGAGTTCGCGATATTCGATACCAGCGTGGCGCTGAACGTGGCATCGCCGAGGTCGACGGCCGTGAAACCGTGCGTGCCGGCGGCCGCGCGCTGGGCGGCGAAGTCGAGGCCGGCCGCAGCGAACAGCTGCGCCGCCGCGTCGGCGCCTAGCCAGCCCTGCACCGGCAGCCGCGGGTCGGGATCGGTGGCGGGCGGCAGGTCGTAGCGCGTGCCCGACCAGCTGTTGCGGACCACTTCCCAGCCGTAGCCGGCGCCGGCGTCGTCGTGCACCAGCAGCGCCGCGGCGGCGCCCTGGCGCGCCGCCTCCTCGAACTTGTAGGTCCAGCGTCCGTAGTAGGTCATCTTGCGCCCCGAGAACAGTGATTCGTCGCCGGCGTGGAAGCCCGGGTCGTTGACCAGGATCACCACGGTCTTGCCGCGCACGTCGAGGCCTGCGTAGTCGTTCCAGCCCGCCTCGGGGGCGTTCACGCCGTAGCCCACGAACACCATCTCGCTGGCCTCCACCGCCACCCGCGGCTCGCCGCTGCGTGTGGCGAGCACCGTCGCGGTGCCGAATTCCAGCCTTCGGTGGTCGCCGCCGGCGCTGATGCTCGCGTGGCTGGCCGCCTCGTCGAGCGTGGTCTCGACCATCGCGACGTCCTGGAACCAGCTGTCGCCGTTGCCGGGCTGCAGGCCCAGGCGCTGGAACTGCGCCACCAGATAGTCCCCGGTCAGCCGCTCGCCCTCGCTGCCCGGAGCGCGTCCGCCGAAGGCATCGGACGACAGCACCTTCACGTGCGCCGCGAAGTCCTCCGCGGTGATGCGCGGGTCGAACACGTGGTCGCCGGCCGGCGCGGCGCGGTGGCTCGTGCTCGCTGCCGTGGCCCCGGGCTCTGCAGCCTCGCCGCAGGCAACCAGTATCAGCGCGATGGCGGTACAGAACAGGGCGTGTCGCATCCGTGTGATCTCCGGCGTTGGACCAGCCGTGATTCTAGCCACATCGACCGTGCCGCGTCGCAACCCCGTCAGCCCGATATCCGGTTGCGCACCGGCCGGCATCGCTCCAGACTCCACCGCCAGCGCCGCCGTCCCCCGCGGCGCAGCGGAGGTTCATGGACAGCATCGCAATCGTCGCCGGCGTGCTCGGCTGCCCGCGCTGCGGCGGCGCGCGCTGCGCGCACATGGTCGCCTCGCCCGAGGGCATCGTCGACCTCACGCTCGAGGATTCGCGCACGGCGCTCGACGACATCGACTACGACGCGGTCTACGACGTCGATCCGGAACGCGGCCGCGGCTATTTCACGCACCTGCGCGCGCAGCTCGGCAGCCTTGCCGAGCGTCGTTTCGACACCATCGTCGAGCTCGGCGCCGGCACCGGCTACATGAGCGTGCCGTTGCTCGAAGCGTTCGAGTTCGAGCGTGCGCTGATCACCGACATCTCGCCGCGCATGCTGGCGGTGTGCCGCGCGAAAATCGCGACCACGCTGGCGCCCGAGCGCCGCCGGCGCATCGCCTTCGCGGCGCTCGACGGCAACCACATCCATGCACGCGCGGACAGCGTGGACCTGGTGTTCGGCCATGGCGTGCTGCACCACGTGTTCGACTACGAGCCGCTGCTGGCGACCATCGCCGGCATGCTGCGCGAGGACGGCGTGGCGGTGTTCGTCGAGCCGGTGCTGCGCTTTCACCAGGCGTTGCTGGTGCTGCTCGGGCGTGTGGTGGAGGAACTGCGCGGCGGGTTGGACCTCGGCGCGGACACCACGCGCGTGCTCGCGTTCCTGCAGCACCTCGTGGCCGGCGAGCGCTTCCGTGGCGATCGCGATTTCCTGGCGCGCATGGAGGACAAGCACCTGTTCGTGCGCGAGGAGCTGCACGCGGTGGCCTGCGCGGCCGGCTTCGTCGCGGTCGACAGCGTTCCCGCCTATCGCGGCGAGACCTTCACCTGGAAGATGCGCGGCTACTGCGCGGAGCTGGGTCTGGGCAGCGAGGCGACGGGCACGTTGCTCGAGCGTGTCGCGGTGGCCCAGCACGAGCTGGCGCCGCTGCTGGAGCGCGAGTGCTGGTCCTCGGCGGACCTGCACGTGCTGCGCTGCGCGCGCACGCCCGGGGGACTGGCGCCCGCGTGCTTCGCGTGGACACGGCCCGACACCGCGGCGGAGTTGCGCGCGCTGGCGCCGGTGGACACGCGCGCGCTCGCGTGCTGGATCGATGCGCTGCGCCCGCTCCCGGACGGACGGTGCGAACTGGTCGGGTGGATCGCCGCCAGCGTGCCGGTGCGCCACGTGCGGCTCGCCGGCGACGACGGTGCGACCGCGACCGGCCAGGTGCACGAGGCCCGCATCGACGTGCTGCGCCATCTGGGGTCGCAGCCGCGCATCCCGGCGCTGGCGGCGCTGTGCAGCGGCTTCCGGCTGGGTCCGCTCACGCTCGCCTGGCGCGCGCGCGTCACGCTCGAGGTGCACTGCATCGACGGTGCGATCACGACCGTCGAGGTGGCGCTGCCGCGGCCGGCGTCCTGAGGCTTCAGCCCTTCAGCGGCGCGACCTTGCAGGTGGCGGAGGCGCGCGCGACCAGCTTGCCGTGCGCGTCCGTCAGCTGCGCCTCGGCGAACGCCACCGAGCGCGTGCAGTGCACCACGCTGCCCTCGCTGTAGTGCAGGCCCGGGTTGCAGACGCGGAAGAACGAGACCTTCAGTTCCAGCGTCGGGGCCATCATGCCGACGCCGACGCGTGCGGTGATCGCGTGCGCCATCGCGGCGTCGAGCATCGAGGTCACGAAACCGCCCTGCACGATCGTTCCCGAATGGCAGCAGGCCTCGGTGGGGTGCCAGCGCAGCCGCGCCCACCCGCGCTGCTGGTCGATCGCCTCGATGTGGCCGTCGAGGATGCGCATGAACGCGCCCGCGCGATCGCGCATGTAGTCGATCATCCGTTCCGGGTCGGGTGTTTCGCTCACCGCAATCGTCTCCTTTTTCGTGTGAAAACCCGACCTACAGGCGCGTCGGCGTTCCCGGTGCGAAGCGCGCCTCGTAGGCTGCCACGTCGTCGGCGCCCATGCGTCGGTACGGCTCGTCCATGCGCGGCTTCCACCACAGCGGATCGTCGGTGCGCCAGCGCTGCTCGCGCAACTGGCGCCGCAGCACCTTCGCGGTGGCGGTGACCGGAATCTCCGCCATCACGCGCACGAAGGCCGGCATCCATTTGGTGCCGAAGTCGGATTGTGCGGCAAGGAAACGCTCGAATTCCACCGCGTCGAAGCGGGCGCCGGGGCGCAGCTGCAGCGCGGCCATCACGCGGTCGCCGACCACATCGTCGGGCACCGCGTAGACGCCCGCGAGCACGATGTCGGGATGGCGGAACAGCACCTGCTCGATCTGCGCCGAGGCGATGTTCTCGCCGTCGACGCGCAGCCAGTCGTCGTCACGGCCGGCGAACCAGAAATAGCCCTGTTCGTCGCGGTACGCGAGGTCGCCGGTCCAGAAGATGCCGTCGTGCACGCGGCGATGGTTCGCCTCCGGGTTGTTCCAGTACCCCTCGAAACCCTGCGCGCCGTCGGTGTTGACCAGTTCGCCGATCGCCTCGTTCGCATTCAGCAGCCGGCCGTCGGCGTCGAGGCGTGCGCGCGCGCACTCCTCGCCGGTCTCCGGATTCATCACCTTCACGCCGGGCTGCTGCGCCACGCCCAGGCAGCCGCGCGGCATGTCGGGGGCGCGGGCGATCGAGATGCCGCCCTCGGTGGAGCCGTAGCCGTCGATCACGGTGCAGCCGAAACGCGCCGCGAAGCGCTCCTGGTCCGCGATCGCGCCCTCGTTGCCGAACACCATGCGCAGCGTGTTGTCGTGGTCGTCGGGCCGCTCGGGCGCGGTGAGCAGGTACGCCAGCGGCTTGCCGACGTAGTTGAAATGCGTGACGCCGTAGCGGCGCACGTCGGGCAGGAAACCCGAGACGGTGAACTTGCGGATCACGGTGGTACCGCCGCCGACCACGGTCGGCAGCCAGCCCATGCTGATCGCGGCGTTGTGGAACCACGGCATCGGCACGTAGGCCACGGCGTCGCGGCCGTAACCGAAGAACTGCGACACCAGCGAGGCGAGCATCAGGATCCGCCCGTGCGAGCAGATGCAGGCCTTGGGCGCGCCGCTCGAGCCCGAGGTGAAGATCAGCGCGAAGATGTCGGCCGGGCCCACCTCGACGGCGGGCAGCGGCGCGCCCGCGAACGGCGCGAGCAGCGCGGCCTGGCCGGCGTGGTCGACGTCGACCACCCGCGCCTCGCCGATCGCATCGCGCAGGCCGGCGAGTTCGGCGCGGTACGGTTCGCCGCTGATCACGAACTGGCAGTCGGTGTGCGTGATGTCGCGCGCGAGGTCGGCGCCGCGCCGCGTCGGGTTCAGGCCCACCATCGTCGCGCCGGCCAGGATGCAGCCGGTGAACCAGAGCGGGAACTCGGGCACGTTGTCGAGCAGGATGCCGACGTGGAACGGGCCCGCACGGCGGTTCGCGAGCAGGAACGCGGCGCGCTCGGCGCCGGCCGCGATCATCTCGCGGTAGCTCCACGCGAGCTCACCGTGGCGCAGCGCGACGTGATCGTCGCCGGCGCGGGACCGGAACACGTCGGTGAGGGTGCGGTGCATGGTCGCCTCCATTTGCGCGCCCCCCGCTCAGCTCAGCACGCCGCCGTCGACCTGGAAGATCGTCCCGGTCGAGTAGCTCGATGCGTCGCTGGCGAAGAACAGCACCGCGTTGGCGACTTCCTCGGGCAGGCCGGCGCGCTTCAGCGGGTTGATCTTCATCATGTCGGCGTAACGCTCGGGGTCGTTCAGCGTGTGGTCGCCCATCACGGTCCTGATGACGCCGGCCGAGATCGCGTTCACGCGCACGCCGTGCGGGCCGAACTCGCGCGCGAAGCAGCGCGTCACGGTGTTCAGGCCGGCCTTCGACACGCAGTAGGCGCCGATCTCGGGCTGCGACATCAGCGCCGAGGTGGTGCTGATGTTGATGATGCTGCCCTTGCCGCGCGCGACCATGCGCTTGCCGATCGCGCCGCTGAGCAGGAACGGGCCCTTGAGGTTCACGTCCATGATCTTGTCCCACAGCGACTCCGGCGTGTCGGCGAAGGACTCGACGTGCGGCGGGCTGATGCCGGCGTTGTTGACCAGGATGTCGATCGCGAGTCCGCGCTCGTCGAGCGCAGCGACCAGGCGCTGGATGTCCTCGGCCTTGCCCATGTGCGAGGCGATCGCGTGCGCCTTGCCCCCGCGGGCGCGGATCGTCTCGGCCGCCTCGTCGAGCGTCTCCTGCTTGCGCGCGACGAGCACGACCTCGGCGCCCTCGTCGGCGAACAGCTCGGCGATCGAGAGCCCGATGCCGCGCGAGGCGCCGGTGATCAGCGCGGTGCGGCCGCGGATGGAAAAGACGTTGCCGGTCATGGTGACGGTCTCCTGTTCCTGTGAGCTGGGGGCGGACAGGGGATTCTAGGAAACGCCGCGGCGGCGGTACACTCGCATTGCCCGGCGTCGCCGCCGCGCCGGCAAGTGATTGATCCGGCGTGGAAACAGGCGACCGCCGAGGCATCCCGGGCAGGAGGGTTCGCATTCCGATGGCAATCCGGCAAGGCGCCGCGGCGGATTCAGGCAGGACGCGCCTGCCGCGCCCGCGCAAGACGCCCACCCAGGCCCGCTCGCGGGCGCTGGTCGAGGCGGTGGTGGAGGCGGCGCGGCGCATCCTCGACGGCGAGGGCGCCGCGGCGCTGACGATGCAGCGCATCGCCGACGTCTCGGGCGCCACGGTCGGTTCGATCTACCAGTATTTTCCGGGCAAGGACGCGATCGTCGCGCTGGTCTGCGAGCGGGAGCTCGAGGCCGCGGCCGCGCAGGCCCACGCATCGACCGAGCGGTTGCGCCGCCTGCCGCTAGGGGCAGCGCTGCGCGAGATCCTCGCCAACACGATCCGCGTCGAGCGCCGGCTGTCCGCGCTCGACCGCGAGTTCCACCTGCGCCACTACGCGGACCTGCAACTCGGCATGCGGTTCGGGGACTTCAGCAGCGCCGACGACTACGTGAACGCGACCTGGATGGCCTTTCTCGAACTCTACAGCGACGAGGTCACGGCGCGCGATCGCCACGCCGTCGCCTACGCGCTGGGGATGGGGCTGCGCGCGGTGGTACGCGCCGCACTCGAGGACGATCCCGCGCGCCTGGCGCAGCCGGCGTTCCTCGACGTGCTGGTCGACATGGCGCTCGGCGCGATCAGGCCGCGGGCGGCGGCTACGGCGCGGGAGGATTGCGCATGAAGCTCTACCATTGCCGTGATTCGCGCTCGCTGCGCGCGAATGAATTCCGCGGCATCGTGGCATGATGCCCGCGAAGCCGATCCGCGAGGAGGTCGGTTCAACGACGGGGCACGTCGAGAACCCGGCGGCATAAGCAATGAGCAGCAGGTAAAGCCGATGAATCTCCGATTTCGCAGCCTCAGGTTGCAGAACTGGAAGAACTTCGCGCAGGTGAGCGCGGACATCCCCGACCGGTTGTTCCTGGTCGGGCCGAATGCCTCGGGCAAGTCGAATTTCCTCGACGCGTTCCGATTTCTTCGGGATCTCGCCTCGCTCGGTGGCGGGTTCCAGGAGGCGGTTGCCCGGCGTTCAGCGGTATCGGCGATTCGCTGCTTGGCAGCGCGCCGTAATCCGGATGTGGAAATCGCCGTGACGCTGGAGGATGAGAGCAACCGGCGACAATGGGAATACGAACTGGCATTCAATCAGGACAATCAGCGCCGACCTCTGGTGCGAAAGGAGAAGGTTCGTCGAAATGGCGAGGTGTTGCTGAACCGCCCGAGCGAAGACGACGACACCGATCCACAGCAGCTGACGCAGACGCATCTCGAGCAGGTCAACGTCAACCGGGACTTCCGCGAAGTCGCGGCGTTCTTCGCGTCGATCCGCTACCTGCACATCGTGCCGCAACTCATCCGCGAGCCGGACCGTTCCGTGGGGCGGGCGAACGACCCCTTCGGCGGTGATTTCCTGGAGCAAGTCGCCACGACTCCGGAGAAGACGCAGAAGGCGCGGCTGCGCCGAATCCAGGAGGCACTGCGGGTTGCCGTGCCGCAACTGGAGGAAATCGAACTGTGGCGGGACGTGCGCGGCACGCCGCACGTGCGCGGAAAATACCGGCACTGGCGTCCGCAGGGGGCGTGGCAGACCGAGGAGCAGTTCTCCGATGGCACCCTGCGTCTTATGGGGTTGCTGTGGGTAACGCTGGACAAGGACGGGCCGTTGTTGCTCGAAGAGCCGGAGCTTTCCCTGCATCCCGAGATCGTTCGCGTCCTGCCTCAGATGCTCGCGCGGGTACAGCGGCGCACCGGGCGCCAGATCTTCATCAGTACGCATTCGCCGGAGTTGTTGCGGGACGAGGGCATAGGTTTGGACGAAGTGCTGTTGCTGCGGCCGGGAGCCGAGGGGACCGAGGTCAGCACGGCGGGCGCGCATCAGGAAATCCGTGACCTCCTGCAGGGAGGGCTGACTCTGGCGGACATCGTGGTTCCCCGCACACGACCGGCGCAAGCGGCGCAACTCTCGCTGTTCGGAGAGCCCTAGCGTGGGGTCGGCCATCACTGTCGCGGCAGCCGTCGAGGGACTGGTGGACGAAGCGGTAGCGCAACGTCTGATCAGGCACGCCGGCGCGGAGCCCGGAGCAATATATCCGTGTGGCGGCAAGGCGCAGCTCAGGAAGCGGATACCGGGGTTCAACAACGCTGCGCGGCACGCACCGTGGCTCGTGCTGGTGGATCTGGACCGCGACGAGGATTGCGCACTGCCGCTGCGCGCGGCATGGATTCCCGCACCTGCGCCGCGACTATGCTTTCGCGTCGTGGTGCGAGCGGTCGAAGCGTGGTTGATTGCGGATGCTGTCGCGCTCGCGGAGTTTCTCGGCGTGTCGCGTGGCAAGGTGCCGGTTGAACCCGACAGCATTTCCGATCCGAAGCAGGCACTCGTGAACCTCGCGCGCGGCTCTCGTCGCACGAGAATCCGCGCCGATATGGTTCCGCGTGAAGGCAGCGGTCGCGATGTAGGGCCGGCATACACATCGCGTCTCATCGAGTTTGTCTCCGGGCCATGGCGACCAGCAGAGGCCGCCGCTGTCTCCGACAGTCTAAGTCGAGCGATCGTTTGTCTCGAGAAATTGATCGCGTCCCCATGACCCGGGTGGGCGACAAGGTTTCTGCCGTACTTGCCATGTCGACTCGGCGAGGAACGCGACTCGAATGGAATTTCAACGGCGTCTCTTGTAACCACACGTTCCTTCCCGCGATCGAACTGCGCCGATAAAATACTGTACGTTTAAACAGTTGTCGCGCCCTCGCGAAAAGGAGCTTCCGATGACCGCGCTGTTCAGACTTCCCCGCCGTTCGCTGGACGAGCTCGAGCAGGAACTCGTCGACCACGCACAGCGCACCACCACCGCCTGCACGAGGGCGGCTACCGCATCCGCACCAACCATGCGGGCGAGTGGTACTTCGAGACGGCGGCGGGCAAGCGCATGGCAGGCTGACGCGGCTCAACCGATCCCGGTCTGCCGCCGCAGTTCCTCCAGCTGGCGCCGCTGTTCCTCGGGCGACAGCGGCGCCGGCGCGCGGGCTGCGTCGGCGGGCGGGGCCGGGAGTTCGAGCACCTCGCCGCCGGCCAGCCGTTCGCAGACGGCGCGGTAGTTGCGCTCGAACAGCGGGAGGGCCTTGGTCTCCGGCGTCGAGGCGAGCAGGAACCAGCCGGTCTCGCGGCCGGCGTGATAGACCGCCGGGTGGCTCCAGCGCTGCGCGTGGCGCGGCTCCGGCGCCAGGCAGGCCTCGCGGTACGCGGTGCGCGCATCGGGCAGTCCCTGCGCGCGCATGCGCGCGTCGTTGCAGCACTCGAGCATGCGCGCCAGCGTGGGCAGGTATTCCGAGGTCTCGATGCAGCGGCGCGCCCCGAGCAGGATCGTCTCCGGGTCGAATTGCGCCAGGCTGTCGAGCCACAGGCGCTTGATCTGGCTGAGCTGCGAGGCGTCGCCGTAGGCGCTGTAGTACTGGTTGTGGTAGTTCAGGCGGAACAGCGCGAACACCTGGTTGATCGCGTCGACGCGCGCCTCGTCGCGGCGCGCCTCAGTCGGCCCAGCTGCGGTCCGTGAGGTCCTCGACGAGGCTTCGAGATCGTGTAGTGCCCGTTCCGCCAGGTCCTTGCCGTGTTCCATGCCTGTGCTCCGCGGTGGTCGCCGCCCGGTGGCTGCGCGCCCAATGATACTTCACGTGCTGCAGGAACTTGCTGTTCCACGAGGGGTGTGCCTCGCCGGAGTCGGTCCAGAACATGCGGAACTCCGGCAGCAGCGAGCGCGCGAAGCCGCCGTCGATGTTGGCCATGTGCAGGATGTCCCAGACGTCGGCCGACGGCTCCCACTCCGCCGGCAGGCGCCGCGGTTCGCTGTCGAGTTCCATCGTCGCGGTATAGCGCGCCCACTGCCTTTTCACGTGCGACACGAAACGCGAATTCCAGGTGCGCGCCGCTTCGCCGCGCTCGGTCCAGTACAGCACGAACTCGGGCACCGCGTCCTCGATGAAGTGGCGGCTGACGCCGGCGCGCTGCAGGATCTCGAGCGCGTCGGGCCCCGGCTCCCAGTCCGGCCCGATCGGCTGCGGGCCCTGTTCCCGCACCGCGTCGCGTGCCTCGTGCTCGCGCCAGTGGCGGATCACCTGCGAGCGGAACTTGGCGTTCCACGAGAACGCGGGTTCGCCGCGCTCGCACCAGTAGGTCACGAAGTCCTCGAGCTCGCCGTGGATGAATTCCTCCGGGATGCCGTGCAGCGCGAGCTGGCGCAGCAACTGCTCGTCGGGCTGCCAGCGGGTGGCGAGCGGCGCCTTGCCCGGTGCGCGCGCGCGGAACGACGTCCGGCACGGTGCCGGTGCCGGCGGCGCCGGCGCATCGAGGGCGAAGCGCAGGCAGTGCGACTGCTCGAGCGGCGGCGAGTCGATCGCCACCACGCCCTTGTCGCGCAGGCTCGCGCTGATGCGCTGGCAGTCGCGCTCGCTCCAGAACGGCAGCAGCTGCAGCAACTGCTGCTTGTCGAGCTCGCACCACGGGCCGCGACGCGGCGCGAACTGCGCCGCGTCGTGCAGCAGCGCCAGCATCACCGCCTCCTCGAGGCCGATCGTCGCGGCCAGCGTCGGCGAGACGACGAGCGCCCGCTCGTGGATCAGAGTCGCTGTCATGAATGGTTTCCGGGGATTGCCGGATCCGGGGGCGTGGTGCCCGGGCGCCTGCCCTGCCACAATCGGCCGCCGGAGTGTGAATGGGCGCCAAGCCTAAGGATCGGTGGTGGCAAAGTCCAGAGTCGTCTACGTGTGCCAGGACTGCGGCTCGGAGCAGTCGCGCTGGGCCGGGCAGTGTCCCGACTGCGGCGCCTGGAACACGTTGTCGCAGTTCGTCGAGGCCGCCGCGCCACGCGCGGCGGTGCGCCGCGGCGGCTATGCGGGCAAGGTCGCCGCGCTGCAGACGCTGGACCAGATCGATCTGGCCGAGGTGCCGCGCATCGCCACCGGTTACACCGAGTTCGACCGCGTGCTCGGCGGCGGCATCGTGCCGGGATCGGTGAACCTGATCGGCGGCCAGCCCGGCGCCGGCAAGAGCACGCTGCTGCTGCAGGTGATGTGCGCGCTGTCGCAGCAGATGGACGCTCTGTACGTGACCGGCGAGGAGTCGCTGCAGCAGGTGGCGCTGCGCGCGCACCGGCTGGGGCTGCCGACCGACCGGCTGCGCACGCTCGCCGAGACCGGCGTCGAGGCGATCCTCGAGGCCGCGGCGCAGGTGGCGCCGCGCGTGATGGTGGTCGATTCGGTGCAGGTGGTGCACTGCGACGACGTGCCCTCGGCCCCCGGCGGGGTGTCGCAGGTGCGCGAGAGCGCGACACGCTTCACGCGCTTCGCCAAGGCCGCCGGCACGGCGCTGTTCCTGGTCGGGCACGTCACGAAGGACGGCACGCTGGCCGGGCCCAAGGTGCTCGAGCACATCATCGACTGCTCGATCATGCTCGAGGAGGAGGGCGACAGCCGCTTCCGCTCGTTGCGCGCCGGCAAGAACCGCTTCGGCGCGGTGAACGAACTCGGCGTGTTCGCGATGACCGACCGCGGCATGCGCGAGGTGCGCAACCCCTCGGCGATCTTCCTGTCGCGCGGCGCCGAGATCGCCCCCGGCAGCGTGGTGATGGTGGTGTGGGAGGGCACGCGCCCGCTGCTGGTCGAGATCCAGGCACTGGTCGACGACAGCCTGGGCGCGAATCCGCGCCGGGTGGCGATCGGAGTGGACCAGAACCGGCTGGCGCTGCTGCTGGCGGTGCTGCACCGCCACGGCGGCATGCAACTCGGTGACCAGGACGTGTTCGCCAACGTGGTCGGTGGCGTGCGGGTGGGCGAGACGGCTGCCGATCTGGCGCTGCTGCTGGCGATCGTGTCGAGCTACCGTGACCGGCGCATCGACGCCGGGCTGGTCGCCTTCGGCGAGGTCGGGCTGGCCGGGGAGATCCGTCCGGTGCCGAGCGGCGGCGAACGCCTGCTCGAGGCGGCCAAGCACGGTTTCACGCGCGCGATCGTCCCGCTCGCCAACGCGCCCCGCAAGCCGGTCGACGGCATGGAGGTGACCGGCGTCGCCTCGCTGGCCGAGGCGCTGGCGGCGCTCTGAGCCGCCGGCGCGCGGTGCTCAGTGGCCGCGGATCTTCGCGTTGGTGCGTTCCGGGTGCCCCGCGAGGTGGCGCAGGCGGTGCTGGGCGGCGAGCGCGAAGCGCCCGAGGATCGCGTTCAGGTCCGAGACGCGCGCCGCGCGCGCGAAGGCGCCGTCGCCGCGCAGACGCTCGCTGACCGCGAAGCCCTCGCCGTCGCCGGCCAGCGCGACGTCGCCGTACTGCAGCGAGGCGTCGTCGCCGAGCGCCCGGTCCAGCAGCTCGCGTGCCGTGTAGTCGAAAAACTTCTTCACGTCCTCCACCGATTCGGCGTGGTTGAGGCTGTTGCGCAGCCCCGGTGCCAGTTCGTTCTCGATCCGCGAATACGAAACGAAATCGCTCATTGCACACGTACTCCCGCTCAGCGCGACCACCAGACCCGGGGGGATGGTAGCGCCGCCGTCCGCAGGGCGGCAAACGCGGGTTTGCTGGTATGATCCCGCCATTGACCCCGAGCCGTTCCCGTTCCATGCGCAAGACCAAGATCATCTGCACCATCGGCCCCGCCACCGGTTCCTACGCCATGCTCGAGCGCCTGTACGAGGCCGGCATGAACGTGGTGCGCCTGAACATGTCGCACGGCGACCACGCGTCGCACGCGCGCGTGATCAAGGCGATCCGCACGCTGAACCGCAAGGTGCGCTACACGGTGCCGGTGATGCTCGACACCCAGGGGCCCGAGATCCGCACCGGGCACCTGTCGGCGGACCTGAACCTGCGCGAGGGCCAGGAGATCACCATCGTGGTCCGCGGCGCCGAGCACGTCGAGGAGAGCTCGATCCAGATCGACTACGCCGACATCATCGAGGCGGTGGCGGTGGGCGACCGCATCACGGTCGACAACGGGCTGATCAACCTCGAGGTGCTGAGCAAGCAGGAGCGCGTGATGCGCTGCCGCGTGGTCGACGGCGGCTTCCTGAAGAGCAAGCGGCACGTGAACCTGCCGGGCGTGCGCGTGAACCTGCCGGCGATCACCGAGAAGGACCGCCACGACATCCTGTTCGGCATCGAGCAGGAGGTGGACTACATCGCGCTGTCCTTCGTGCGCGAGGCGAGCGATGTGCGCCAGTTGCGCGAACTGCTGGGCGACAAGGCCAACAAGATCAAGATCATCGCGAAGATCGAGGACCAGGAGGGCGTGCGCAACCTGGAGGAGATCGTGCGCGAGGCCGACGGCATCATGGTCGCGCGCGGCGACCTCGGCGTCGAAGTGAACTTCTACGAGCTGCCGAACATCCAGCGGCGCATCGTGCGGCTGTGTGCGGAGCACGGCAAACGCGTGATCGTCGCGACCCACCTGCTCGAGTCGATGATCCAGAATCCGGTGCCCACGCGCGCCGAGGTCACCGACGTCGCGAACGCGGTCTACGAGGAAGCCGACGCCGTGATGCTCTCCGGCGAGACCACGATCGGCAAGTACCCGGTGAAATGCGTCGAGTACCTGGACCGCATCTGCCGCGCGGTCGAGCCGCACCGCGGGCTGCGCTTCACCGACCGCCTGGTGCTGGAGGAACAGAAGCAGAGCCTCGCGGCCAGCGCGGTGCACCTGGCGGAGCTGGTTGCCGCGCGGGGTATCGTCGTGATCACGCGCCGCGGACGCATGGCGAACTACGTCACGAACTGCCACCCGCACACCGCCACGATCTACGCCTTCTCGAACGACTCGCGCACGCGACGGCTGCTGGCGCTGAACCGCGGCGTCTACGCCTACCGCAGCAACTTCAGCACCGACCCGGAGAAGACACTGGCCAACGCGTTCGCGATCCTGGTGCAGCGCGAGGGCTTTCGCGCCGGCGACAAGGTGGTCGTGATCTCCGACATCCTCGAGGGCGCCGGGGTCGAGGCGATCCACGTGCGCGAAGTGCCGCCTCTGCGCCAGCTGGAGGCGGTCGCCGGCGTCGGGGGCGTGGCAGAGACGGCCGAATGAGCCCGCGTTCGCTGCTGCGTGCCGCGGGCGCTTGCCTGGCCGCGCTATTCGCGCTGGCGCTGCCGGGTCCGCCGGCGCTCGCCACGTCCGCCCACGAGCACACGGTGGACTCCGGCGGGCAGGCGGCGGCGCCGCTCGTAGAGATCTACAC
Organism: Pseudomonadales bacterium; assembly: GCA_022072145.1. GTDB lineage: Bacteria > Pseudomonadota > Gammaproteobacteria > Pseudomonadales > UBA5518 > UBA5518. The sequence goes on along the minus strand of JAJVIG010000032.1, from coordinate 30,092 downwards.
CACGCCTTCGTGCCCGTACTGCAAGGCGCTGCGCAAGTACCTGCACGCGCGCGGCATCGAGTACATCGAGCACAACATCGCCGCCAGCCAGCAGACCCGCGAGGCCTTCTACGCCACCGGTGCGCACGGCGTGCCGGTGACGGTGATCGGCGGGCAGCGGATCCACGGCTTCAATCCACTGCGGATCGAGTCCGCGCTGCGCAAGGCGCGCGCGCTCGCGGATGGGGACTGAACGCGTCTCCACGAAAGGACGCCACGACCGCATGAAACTGCAGCGCGCCCTCGTTTCCATCGAGCTCGCGGCCGTTGGCTGCGGCGCCGCGCACGCCGACGAGGTCGGCTGCGTGTCCACGGTGTTCAAGTGGCTGGGACCGAACGACAGGATCTGCATCGGGTCGTACCGCGACCCGAAGGTCGACGGTGTGGTGTGCCATGTCAGCCGGGCCGTGACCGGCGGGGTCAAGGGTGCGGTGGGGCTCGCCGAGGACACCTCAGAATTCGATCTCGACCGTCCCGATCATGCCGTGGAACCCGCAGGTCCGGGCTTTGCCCGGACATAGTTGCACGCCGCGCGACGAATGTTCGGCCGCAGGCCGAACCTACGCGATGCTTTCAGCGTGTGATCGGCTTGTAGCGGATCCGCTTCGGCTTGGCGCCTTCCTCGCCAAGGCGCTTCTTCTTGTCCGCCTCGTATTCCTGGTAGTTGCCCGCGAAGAAGCTCCACTGCGAGTCGCCCTCGGCGGCGAGGATGTGGGTCGCGATGCGGTCGAGGAACCAGCGGTCGTGGCTGATCACGAGCACGCAACCGGCGAACTCGAGCAACGCATCCTCGAGCGCGCGCAGCGTCTCGACGTCGAGGTCGTTCGAGGGTTCGTCGAGCAGCAGCACGTTGCCGCCGGCGATCAGCGTCTTCGCGAGATGCAGTCGGCCGCGTTCGCCGCCCGAGAGGTTGCCGACGATCTTCTGCTGGTCGGCGCCCTTGAAGTTGAAGCGCCCGAGGTAGGCCCGGCTCGGCATCTGGAACTTGCCCACGGTCAGGATATCGGCGCCGCCCGAGATCGCCTCGAACACGCTCCTGTCGTTCGCGAGTCCCTCGCGCGACTGGTCCACCGAGGCGAGCTTGACGGTCGGCCCGATGCGGATCGCGCCGCCGTCGGGCTGCTCGCCGCCCATAATCATGCGGAACAGCGTCGACTTGCCGGCGCCGTTGGGGCCGATGATGCCCACGATCGCGCCCTGCGGCACGCTGAAACTCAGGCTGTCCATCAGCAGGCGGTCGCCGAAGGCCTTGGAGACCTGGTCGAACTCGATCACCAGTTCGCCGAGGCGCTCGCCCGGCGGAATGAAGATCTCCTGCGTCTCGTTGCGCTTCTGGTAGTCGACGTTCGCCAGTTCCTCGAAGCGGTTCAGGCGCGCCTTGCTCTTCGCCTGGCGGGCCTTGGGGTTGCTGCGCACCCACTCGAGTTCCTGCTTCATGGTCTTGATGCGCGCGGCCTCGGACTTCGCCTCCTGCTCGAGGCGCGCCTCCTTCTGCTCCAGCCACGAGGTGTAGTTGCCCTTCCACGGGATGCCGTGGCCGCGGTCGAGTTCGAGGATCCACTCGGCGGCGTTGTCGAGGAAGTAGCGGTCGTGCGTGATCGCGACCACCGTGCCCGGGAAGCGTTGCAGGAACTGCTCCAGCCATTCGACCGACTCGGCGTCGAGGTGGTTGGTCGGTTCGTCGAGCAGCAGCATGTCGGGCTTCGACAGCAGCAGCTTGCACAGCGCCACGCGGCGCTTCTCGCCGCCCGACAGCTTGCCGATCACCGCGTCCCACGCGGGCAGGCGCAGCGCGTCGGCCGCGATTTCCATCTGCGTCTCGGAATCGGTGCCGGCGGCGGCGATGATCGCCTCGTACCTCGCCTGTTGCTCGGCCAGCTTGTCGAAATCCGCGTCCGGTTCCGCGTAGGCCGCGTAGATCTCCTCGAGCTTCTGCCGCGCCTCCATGATTTCGCCGAGGCCCGCCTCGACCTCCTCACGCACGCTGCGGGCCGCGTCGAGTTCGGGCTCCTGCGGCAGGTAGCCGATCTTGATCCCGGGCTGCGGGCGCGCCTCGCCGATGATGTCGGTATCGACCCCGGCCATGATGCGCAGCAGCGTCGACTTGCCCGAGCCGTTCACCCCGAGCACGCCGATCTTCGCGCCCGGGAAGAACGACAGCGAGATGTCCTTCAGGATCTCGCGCTTCGGCGGCACCACCTTGCCGACCCGGTTCATCGTGTACACGTATTGCGCCATCGTCGCGTCCGCCCGCTGGGGATAGAGGTAAGGAGGGCGGCGAAATTACCCCAGCCGCGTGCGCTTGGCAAACGCGCCCGTATACTCGTCGCCGTCGATCCCGCCGCACCGGAGGTGCCGATGCCTGCGTTCCGCCTGCCGATGTTCCTGTTGCTGCTGTGCGCCCTGGCGACCGCCCCGGCGCACGCGCTGCTCGACGAGGTCTCGTGGTCGGCCGCGCGCATCGTGCGCATCGACGGGCGCGAATTCCCGACCCGCGTGAACCACAGCCGCCTCGGCGAACGCATCGTCGCCGAGGTCGGCGGCGTGGAGCTCACGCTGATCGTGCGCAACGACCGCAACGTCGCCTGGCAGCTGATGCCGCTGATGATGGTCTACGCCGAGGCCGATGTCTCGCGCATGGACACGCCGGCGAACGTGCGCATCGTCGCCAGCGAGCCGCTCGGCGAGGAACTCGTCGGCGGCCGGAGCGCGATGAAGTACCGTGCCGTGTTCCAGACCCGCGGCGGCGCACGCCACGAGGGGCATTTCTGGCAGAACGCGGCCGGCGTGCACGTGAAGAGCCGCTTTCCGGTCACCGACCGCTCCGGGCGCACGCGCCTGATCGAGCTCGAGCTGCGCGAGCTGCGGGTGGGGCCCCAGCAGGCTGCGCTGTTCGAGGTGCCCGCGGGCTACCGGCTGATCGATGTCGACATCGGCTCGGTGCTGGGGGAATTGTTCGGCTTCTGAGCCCTGCCGCGGAGCGGGCCCGATCGGGTAGAATGCGCGGCTTTTCCGGCCATCGCAGCCACTTTGCCCCGGAGGGAAGCGCCATGTTCGACCGCAATCTCAGCGTCGCCGACTACGATCCCGATCTCTGGGAGGCGATCCGCCACGAGGAGCGGCGGCAGGAAGAGCACCTCGAGCTGATCGCTTCGGAGAACTACTGCAGCCCGCGCGTGATGCAGCTGCAGGGCAGCGTGCTCACCAACAAGTACGCCGAGGGCTACCCGCACAAGCGCTACTACGGCGGCTGCGAGTTCGTCGACCGCGCCGAGGAACTGGCGATCGCGCGGGCGAAGCAGCTGTTCGGCGCCGACTTCGCGAACGTGCAGCCGCATTCGGGCTCGCAGGCCAACAACGCGGTGTATCTCGCACTGTGCCAGCCGGGCGACACCGTGCTCGGCATGAGCCTGGCGCACGGCGGGCACCTGACGCACGGCGCCAAGCCGAACTTCTCCGGCAAGCTCTACCACGCGGTGCAGTACGGGCTGGATCCGGCCACCGGCGAGGTGGACTTCGCCGAGGTCGAGCGGCTCGCGCTCGAGCACCGCCCGCGCATGATCGTGGCCGGTTTCTCCGCCTACTCGCGGGTGATGGACTGGGCGCGCTTCCGCGCCATCGCCGACCAGGTCGGCGCCTACCTGCTGGTCGACATGGCGCACGTCGCGGGCCTGGTCGCCGCCGGACTGTATCCGAACCCGGTGCCGCACGCCGACGTCGTGACCACCACCACCCACAAGACGCTGCGCGGTCCGCGCGGCGGCATGATCCTCGCGCGCGGCAACGAGGAGATCGCGAAGAAGATCAACTCCGCGGTGTTCCCTGGCGGCCAGGGCGGCCCGCTGATGCACGTGATCGCGGCCAAGGCGGTGAGCTTCAAGGAGGCGCTGGAGCCCGGGTTCCGCGTCTACCAGCAGCAGGTCGTGGACAACGCGCGCGCGATGGCGGGCACCTTCATCGAGCGCGGCATCGACATCGTCTCCGGCGGCACCGACAACCACCTGATGCTGGTGAACCTGATCGGCAAGCCCTACACCGGCAAGGACGCCGACGAGGCGCTCGGCGAGGCGAACATCACGGTCAACAAGAACGCGGTGCCGAACGACCCGCGCCCGCCGGCGGTGACCAGCGGTCTGCGCGTGGGCACGCCGGCGATCACGACCCGCGGCTTCGGCATCGCCGAGACGGTCGAGCTCACGCACTGGATGTGCGATGTGCTGGCCTCGCTGGAAGACGGCAGCAGCGAACGCGTGATCGCCGAGGTGCGCGCGAAGGTGCTCGAGATCTGCCGCCGCTTCCCGGTCTACGGCTGAAGCGAACGATGGACTGGCGGCGAGCGGCACCGGTCCTGCTCGCGGCCGTCCTGGTCGCCGCCGGCGCACGCGCGCAGTCCCTGCGTTCCGCCGCGCCGGACACCATCACGCTGTATCCCGACGCGCCGCTGCACCTGAGCGGGCCGGCGCAGACGGTGTTCGACTCGCGCCACGACAGCTGCCGCGCGCGCGGCCTGCACGACGTCCCCGACGGCGCGGCGATCGCGTTCCGCCGCGCCGACGGCCGCGTGGTGCTGATGGCCGGCAACTCGACCAATCTCGCGTTCGAGGGCGAGTCACCCGATGCGGTGGAGCGCGTCTGCCGACCGTTGCTGCCGGTGGCGCGCAACCCCGACCCGGCCAGTTACGACAACTGGCAGTGGATCCGTGCGCTGTACAGCGAGGACGGCCGCCACGTGCTGGCGCTGATCCACAACGAATACCACGGCTGGGAGCAGGGCGGCGTGTGCCCGGCCCCCGGTCGCGGGGGGCGCGCGCACCTGCAGTGCTGGTGGGCATCGGCAACCTGGGCCTGGTCCGACGACGGCGGCATGACGTTCCGCCAGCACCCGGCCCCGCGCAACCTGCTCGCCGCGCTGCCGCAACGCTACCGGCCGCTGAACGGGCGGATCGGGATCGCCTCGCCGACGCAGATCGTGCGCAACCCGCATGACGGCCGCTATTACGCGCTGGTCGGCGTGAAGGCCGCCGTCGGCAGCCAGTCCAAGGGGATGTGCGTGCTGCGCGGCGAGAACCTGGACCCGTCGACGTGGCGCGCCTGGGACGGCAAGGGTTTCGCCGCGCGCTTCACGGACCCGTACACGCAACCGGAGCGTCCGGGCGCGCGAGTCTGCGCGACGGTGACGCCGCTCGACCTCTGGAGCGTGGTCTACAGCACGCACCACGGCGAGTTCCTCGCGCTGGGGCAGCAGCGCGGGGACGTGGTGCTGCTGCGCTCGCCCGACCTGCTGCACTGGTCACGGCCGGAGCGCGTCGCGCCGTTCGTGCGCCATTCGCAATGGCGCCCCGGGGATCCGGCGCCCACCTCGTACTATGCCTTCCTCGATACCGACAGCCCCGCGCGCAACTTCGACACCGTCGACGCGCGCACCTGGCTCTACTTCGTTCGCTGGCCGGTGCGCGACGGGCGCATCGACAACGGCGTGCGCGAACTGGTGCGCGTACCGGTCGGGTTCGGGGCCGACGCGCAGCGCAACGGGGCGCCGCAGCGGCGCTCCCCGGAGGGGAAATGAAATTCTGGCAGGCCATCACCTGGATGGAGCCCGAGCAGATGCTCGCGGTAGCCGCCCATGCGGAGCAGGTGGGCTTCGACGGCCTGATGCTCAGCGATCACGGCGTATACCCGCGCGATATCCGCTCCCGCTACCCGTATTCGGCGGACGGCAGCCCGCCGCAGGCCCCCGACGGCTTCGTCCCGGACTGCTGGGCGAGCATCGGCGCGCTCGCCGCCGCCACCCGTACGATCCGGCTCGCGGTGGGCGTCTACGTGCTGCCGTTGCGCAACGTGTTCGAGGTGGCGCGCGCCACCGGCACACTGGCGATCCTCAGCAGCGGCCGGCTCGTGCTCGGCGCCGGTCTGGGCTGGATGAAGGAGGAATTCGACGTCTACGGCGTCGACTTCGCAACCCGCGCCGCGCGGTGCGACGAGATGATCGGCGTGCTGCGGCGGTTGTGGACCGGCGGCATGGTCGAACACCACGGCACGCACTTCGATTTCCCGCCGCTGCAGATCGCGCCGGCGCCGCCCGCGGCAGTCCCGGTCTACATCGGCGGCAACAGCAGCGCGGCGCTGCGGCGTGCGGCCCGCCTCGGCGACGGCTGGATCAGCGCCGGCAACGCGCCGGAAGCGGTGCCCGGCATCCTCGCCGAACTCACGCGGCTGCGGCGCGAGGCCGGGCGGGACGCGTTGCCGTTCGAAACGGTGGTTGGCCTCGGCACGTCGCTGGACGTGGCCGAATTGCAGCGCTTCGGCGCACTGGGCATGGGGGTCGGGCTGAGCTATCCGTTCCGCTACCTGCTCGGCGAACGCTCGAGCGTCGACCAGAAGAAGCGTTACCTGGACCGCTTCGCCGAGGACGTGATCCGCCACTGCCGGTAGCGGCCCGGTCCGCGCTCCGGAGCCTGCTTCTCAGGGCAACGCGAACGCCATCAGGGCATCGCCGGACTCGGACCAGGCGTGGCCGCCGGCGGCGATCACCACGAACTGCCGGCTGTCCGGGCGCAGGCGGTAGGTGAGCGGTGTGGCATTCGCGGTGTAGGGGAGTCGATGCCGCCACAGTTCGTCGCCGGTCCGCGCATCGAAGGCCCGGATGAACTTGTCCGTGGTCGCGCCGATGAACACGAGTCCACCGGCGGTGACGATCGAGCCACCCAGGTTCGGCACCCCGAGCCCGAGCCAGAGCGGGAACGGCGCCACGTCGCGCGTGCTGCCGAGCGTGCTCCGCCAGCGGACCTGCCCGGATACCAGATCGACGGCCGTGAGCGTTCCCCACGGCGCGGGAACACAGGGTGCGCCCCACGTCGACATCAGCACCGTGCGGCGCACACCGTACGGCGTGCCATGCTGCGGATAGTATTCGCTCAGCGACCCTCCGGGCGTGCCTGCCGCGGCGTCGTAACCCTCGCGCGGCAACAGCCACACCACCTGCGCGATGTGCGTCTGGTTCAGGAACAGGGTGCGGCTCACCGGATCGATCGCGACGCTGCCCCAGTTCGCGCCGCCGGCACTCGATGGGTACTGGATCGTGCCTTCCAGCGAGGGGGGCGTGAATACGCCCTCGTAACGGTAACGCCGGATCTGCGCTGCGCAGTCGGCACGATCGAACGGGGTGAAGCCGAAGGCGTCCTCCGGCCGCAACGTGGTGGGGTGCAGCGGCGCCGGGTGGGTGGGAAACGGCTGGGTCGCTGCCAGCGTCTCGCCAGGCACATCGCTCTGCGGCACCGGCCGCTCCTCGACCGGGTAGAGCGGCTGGCCGGTCTCCCGGTGCAGCAGGAACAGGTGTCCGGTCTTGGTGGCCTGCGCCAGCGCGGGGGCGCCGTTGCCGACCCCCTCGAGCTGGAACAGCACGGGTTGCGAGCCCACATCGTAGTCCCACACGTCGTGGTGCACGGTCTGGAAGTGCCAGGCGACCTGGCCGGTCGCCGCGTCCAGGGCGACCGTGGAGCTCGCGTAGTAATCCAGGCCGTGGCGCTGGCCCCCGAACAGATCCGGTGCCGCGTTGCCGGTCGGTACGAACACCAGGCCGCGCTGCTCGTCGCCCGACATGATCGACCACACGTTCGGCGTGCCCGGCTGATAGTGTCCGGGCGGTGGCGGGGTGTGGCGCGCGGCCCAGCCCGGAGGCACCGGATCCCAGGCCCAGCGCAGCGCCCCGGTCCGTACGTCGTAGCCGCGCACCACGCCGCTCGGCGCATCGGTGCGCAGGTTGTCGGCCACCAGCCCGCCGATCACGACCACGTCGCGCACGACGACGGGGGGCGAAGTCGGGTAGCTTTCCCACGCTGGCGCCGGGCCGATGCCCTGGCGCAGATTCACGCGACCGCCGTCGCCGAAGTCCCGGCACGGCTGGCCGGTACGCGCGTCGAGGGCGATCAGTTCGGAATCCATGGTGCCGGTGAAGATGCGCGTGGTGCAGGCGGCGGTGGCCGGCGCCGCTTCGCCGGCGCTCCACGCGGCAACGCCACGACAGACGCGCGTGGACGGGGTGCCTTCCAGCGTGCGGTTGCGCTGCTGCGGGTCGAAGCTCCAGCGCTCGGTGCCGCGCTCGGCGTCCACCGCGATCACCCGGTTCAGGCCGGTGCAGAACACCAGCTGGTCGCCGACCAGGATCGGCGTCGCATTGAAGCTGGTCTTGGTTTCCGTCGGGCTGCCGTTGCTGTAGTCGCCATGGCGAAACGTCCAGGCGACCTCGAGTGCCGCGACGTTGGCGGTGTCGATCTGGGTCAGCGGCGAGTAGCGCAAACCGCCCTTGTCGCCCCCGTATTCGGGCCAGCCGGCCACCGGCCCGGAGAAATCCACGTCACTCGGCCCGCAGCCGGCCACGGCCATCAGCAGCAGCACCGCCGCCGGCATGCGCCGGCGGAAGCTCATCGGCAGCGGCCGCCGCGCACCGCTCACGACGTCGACCCGAGAGCCTGTTCGATCAGCGCCACGTGCGGCGGTGGCAGGGGCGCGCAGTGCGTTATCCCGCCATCGACGTAGAGCGTGCTGCCGGTCATGCCTGCGCTGGCCGGCGAGGCGAGCAGCAGCAGCGGGCCCGCGAAGTCCTCCAGCGTGTTGGCCCGGCCGATCGCCATCGCCGCGCCGGCTGCGGCAGGGACGTCCCCGGTGAAGGTATCGACGAACTTTTCCGTCGCCACCACGCCGGGGCAGAGTCCGTTCACCGTGATGCCGAAGCGCCCCACCTCCGCCGCCAGGTGGCGGGTGAACGCCATCAGGGCGCCCTTCGAGGTGCCGTAGGCCGGCACCGTGGCCATGCCGATCTCCCCGGACGGCGACACCACGTTGATGACCCGTCCCCAGCGCTTGCCGATCATCCCCGGCAGGCAGGTGCGCGCCATGCGGAATGCGCCGTTGACGTTCGTATCGATCACGCTCACCCACTCTTCCTCGTCGACGAGCGCCGCCAGCCCGGGCGGGAAGATCGCGGCGTTGTTCACCAGGATGTCCACGCTGCCCTGCCAGCGTTCGACTGCCGCCACCGTGGCTTCCACCTGCTGCATCGACCGCACGTCGCAGGCCAGCGGCAGCACCGTGCCGCCCTGCCGGCGCAGCTCGCCGGCGACCGCCTCCAGCGGCGCGAGGTGCCGGCCGGTGATCGCCACGCTCGCGCCGGCGCCGGCCAGCGTCGCGGCCAGCACGCGCCCCAGCCCGCTGCCGCCGCCCGTCACCACCGCTACCTTGCCGGTCAATTGCATCGTTGCTGCTCCTCAGCTCAGCCAGCGCCCGCGCGCGGGATGGATCGAGTATTCGCACACGCCGTACGCCTGGCGGCCATCGTCGAGCTCGAAGTCGAAGAAGGCCTCGTAGCAGTCGACCGGGTTGTCCAGGCAGTTGTCACCCCGGTACCACAGCTTGACCTCGCCATGCTTGCGGGTGGTCGCGGCACGCAGGATCCGCCCGTCCGGCAGTCCCAGCTCGAAGCGCAGGCCGGTGGCGCGTTGGCCGTCTTCGGCGAGGATCACTTCCGCGCCGATGCTGCGCAGCGCAGTCGCCCCGCGCGCGTCGGACACCACACCGACCGCCGGCATGCCGAGCTTGCTCCCGCGTGGCGAGCCCAGGGCACAGACCTGCGCGTCGGGCAGGTGGAGGATCAGCCAGTAGTGGCCGGGAAACGTCGGCTCGGTGGAGCGTTCCCACTCCTTCTCCTCGTGGAAGTTGTGCATCCACGAACGTTCGCGATGGGAACGGCAGTCGATCGGGCGGATCTGCCCGCGGTGCGGCCCGCCGCGCAGTTCGAAGTGGCCACGACAGTCCATGGCCTGTTCGAAGTGCCCGCCCCACACCATCGAGAAATACTCGCTGGGGGCGGTCAGCCCGGTCGGCTCGGCGCCGTGCTCGTAGGCAAACGCGGGATAGCGTGCGCTGAAGGCGAGGTCGTAGGCATACAGCGGCCCGTCGAAGGTGACGCGGAATTCCTCGAGTGGCCGGATGACCTCGTAACGCATGCGCCCGTCGGTCCACGGCCCGCGGGCGGGTTCACCACCGAACGCCTGCTTGTTGCCCCAGTACTGCAGCGTGCCGTCGATCTGGAACAGCGAGGCCCAGCGGGCGTAGCCGTGATTCGAAAAGAACAGCTGCACGACGCCGAAGATGCCGGCCTGCCGGTCCATGACGCTGAACCAGGCCGTGTCGCCGAACAGGGCGTCCGGAATGGTGGCCGCGTCCGGGTGGAAATACTCGTCGCTGGCATCGATCACGGGCAGTGCTCCTGTTCGATCTGCCGGGCCGGGGGTGGCGCGGTGCAGATATGCCGGGCCGCGCGATAGGCGAAGGTCATCGGCGGACCGATGCTCGATCCCGGTCCCGGGTAGGTGACCAGGACCCCCGTGGCCGTATTGCCGATGGCGTACAGGCCTGGAATCGGGTGTCCGTCGCCGTCGCGCACGCGGGCGTCGTGGTCGGTGTCCAGGCCGCCGCTGGTGCCGACGTCCCCGAGTTCCATGCGCATCGCGTAGAAGGGCGGCTCGTCGATGCGTCCCAGACAGGGGTTCGGCTGGACGCGCGGATCGCCGTAGTGGCGGTCGTAGGTGGTGTCGCCACGCCGGAACTCGAGGTCCTTGCCGGTCCCCGCGTACTCGTTCATGCGTGCCACGGTGGCGAGCAGCCCGTCGCGATCGATGCCGGCGCCGGCCGCCAGCGCATCCAGGGTGCGCGCCTTGACCAGGAACTTCGAGCTGAAATACGCCCGCGGCAGCACGCAGTCGGGCCGCAGACCGCGACGCAGCAGCGGACCGTTCACGTACTGGCGCCGGAAGCGTGCGTCGAAGACCAGGTACGCCGGGGACGAGGGATCCCCGGCCGAGTGGCGCGCCTGCGCGGCGAGCACGAAGCTCATGTAGTTCTGGGCCTCGTTGGCCAGCCGCTGCCCCCGTCGGTTCACCACGCAGGACCCGGGCAGCGAGCGTTCCACGACGGCGAGATGCGGCAACTCGCCCGGCGGGACGAAGGTCGGCACCCACCACGCGCTGTCCATGCGCCGCAGGCGGGCGCCGATTTCCCCGGCGGCGCGGATGGCGTCACCGGTGTCGGTGTCGACCGCGGCGCTCCACGCGCTGCTGGTCGGAGCCGGCAGATACTGCTCGCGCATCGCCTGGTTCTTCGCGAACCCCCCGGCGGCGAGGATCACGGCCTTGCGGGCGCGGATCGCGAGTGTTTTCCCGTCGCGCTCGACGATGGCACCCTCCACCCGGCCATCCGCAGCGATCAGCCGCACCAGTCGCGTGCGCAGCCACAACGGCAGGTTGCGGTCGCGCATCGACGCGCGCAACCGCGCCACACCGGCGCTGCCGCAGGTGAGGCGGCGGTCCGTGCGCGTGCCGAACCGCCACGGAAAGTCGGTGAGGTACGTGGCGAGCAAGCGCGCCGCCATGCGCTTCCAGCCCGGCAGCCCCGCCATGAACGCGTGCGCCTCGGCCATCGTGATCCCGATGACTCCCTGCATCGACATGCCGGGGTGCGTGGGCATCAGTTCCCGCCATTCGTCGCCGAGTTCATCGAGCAGGAACGGTTCCGGCTCCAGCGCGCGATGCCCCGTCTTCGCCCCCGGGGCATCCGAGAAGTAGTCCGGATACATGCCGAGCGAGCGGTACCTGACCCGGGTCCGCTCGGTCAGGAAGCGCAGCATCTCCGGGCCGGACTGCAGGTAGGCATCGAGCATCCCGGGAGCCACCGCTTCGCGCGGGATTACCGCATCGAGATAGGCGCGCGCCTCCGCGAGCGAGTCAGCCGCACCGGCCGCCAGCGCATGGTCATTGCAGGGGATCCAGATGCCGCCGCCGGAACGCGCACTGGTCCCGCCGAAGCGCTCGCCCTTCTCGATCACCAGCACCTGCTGCGCGCCCATGTCGTGACAGCACAGCGCGGCGGTCAGCCCGCCGTTGCCGGAACCGACCACGAGCACGTCCAGTTCCTGGTCCCAGCGACCCGCAGCCGCCTCGGCGTCCGTGGCAGATGCGGTGCTGGTGGCGATCATTGCCGCTCCATCAGGAACCGGGTGGTAGGTTGATCTCGGTGGATTTCAGTTAAACACAGACGGGCGCGGCACCGCAATCCGTCAGGCTGCCTTACGTTGTGGTCTGCACAACCGTGCTGTCGTCATTACCCGGGTCGGACAACCGGGACAGGTTTAACCGATCTCCGGCACCCCGCGCATCGCATCGGCGAGCATGGCGTCCGTGAGTTCCAGGTCCTGCATGCCGCCGCTCAGGAACTTGTCGTACGACGCCAGGTCGAGGTGTCCGTGCCCGCACAGCGCGGTCAGGATCACCTTCGGCTCGCCGCTCTCGCGGCAGGCAATGGCTTCGCGGATCGCCGCGGCGATCGCGTGCGTGGGTTCCGGCGCCGGCACGATACCCTCGCTGCGCGCGAAGCGGATCGCGCCCTCGAAGCACTCGGTCTGCGGGATCGCGATCGCCTCGACCAGCCCCAGCTCCAGCACGTGCGAGACCAGCGGCGCCATGCCGTGGTAGCGCAGTCCGCCGGCGTGGATCGGTTCGGGGATGAATGCGTGCCCCAGCGTGTGCATTTTCATCAGCGGCGTGAGGCCCGCCGTGTCGCCGAAATCGTAGCGGTACTGCCCGCGCGTCAGCGTGGGACAGGCGGTGGGCTCCACGCAGCGGATCACCGGGTTCATGCGTCCGGCGAGCTTCTCGCGCAGGAACGGGAACGCCAGACCGCCGAAGTTCGAACCGCCGCCGGTACAGCCGACCAGCACGTCCGGCGTCTCGCCGACCTTCGCGAGCTGCAGCAGCGTTTCCTCGCCGATGATCGTCTGGTGCAACAGTACGTGGTTCAGCACGCTGCCGAGCGCGTAGCGTGTGAGCGGGTCGGTGACGGCCTGGCTGACGGCCTCGGAGATCGCGATGCCCAGCGATCCCGGATGATCCGGATCCTGCGCGAGCAGCGAGCGGCCGAACTCGGTCACGGTCGAGGGGCTGGGGTGCACCTTGCCGCCCCAGATCTCCATCATCGTGCGCCGGTACGGCTTGCTGCGGTACGAGGCGGCGACCTGCCAGATCTCGCACTCGAGCCCGAACTGCGCGCACGCGAACGCGAGCGAACTGCCCCATTGGCCGGCGCCGGTCTCGGTGGTCAGCTTGCGGATGCCTTCCTGCGCGTTGTACCAGACCTGCGGCACCGCGGTGTTCGGCTTGTGCGATCCGGCCGGGCTCACGCCTTCGTACTTGTAGAAGATCTTCGCCGGCGTATCGAGCAGTTTCTCGAGGCGCCGGGCGCGGAACAGCGGGCTGGGGCGCCACAGGCGGTAGACGTCGAGCACCTCGCCCGGGATGTCGATGTAGCGCTCCGTGCTCATTTCCTGCTCGATCAGCGCGCGCGGGAACAGCGGTGCGAAATCCTCCGCGGTCGCCGGTTGCAGCGTGCCCGGATGCAGCGGCGGCGGGGGCGGCGCGGGCAGGTCGGCGACGATGTTGTACCAGCGCGTCGGCAGCTCGGATTCGTCGAGCAGGATCTTCGTGTAGTCGGTCATGGGGCCAGGATGTCTCCGCTGTCCGGGTTTGAAACGGCTATGCAAACCGGCGCATCATAGGTCCGCGCGCCGCCGGGGAAAAGCACGCGCGCGGCAGTACGGGAGGAATTCCGATGAACACACGATCGTTCCTGCTGGCACCGGTGCTGGTGCTGACGCTGGGTGGGGCGGTGCAGGCCGCCGACATCGACGCCGGGGAAGCGCTGCAGGCAGCGCACGAGCAGCGCATGGTGCTGGTCGACGTGCGCACGCCGGCCGAATGGAAACAGACCGGGGTCGCGCCCGGCGCGGCGCGCATCAGCGTGACCGAACATCCGCAGGGTGAGAGCGGTTTCGTCGCCGAGGTGGCGGCGCTGCTCGGCGGTGACCGCAGCCGGCCGGTGGCACTGATCTGCCGCACCGGGAGGCGATCGGCGCTGGCCGAACGGCTGCTCGAGCGCAGCGGTTTCACGCAGGTCTACAACGTCGCCGAGGGCATGGCGGGCAGCTCGGCCGGACCCGGCTGGCTGGCGCGCGGGCTGCCGACCGAGCCCTGCCCGAGCTGCTGATGTTTCGTAGGTTCGGCCTGTGGCCGAACAAACGTCCGGGCACAGCCCGGACCTACGCGAACAAACGTCCAGGCACAGCCCGGACCTGCGCGAACAAATGTCCGGCCACAGCCCGGACCTGCGCGAACGAATGTCCGGTTGTCGGCCGTGCGGCTGATCCTCGGGCGTCGTGTGGCGCACCGTGGCTTTCGCATACACTACGCCCGGACACGATAACAAACCGGTCGGGGGAACCTGAACGATGAGCGCACACCTGCTGCCGTGGGCCGATTACGTCGATCTGCTCAAACCCGCGGAACGCCTGCTCGAACTGACGGTCGATCCGCACAGCGAGCAGCTGCGCGCCGAGCAGTACCGCCAGTTCCTGATGAACCTCTCGCTCGGCTACTTCCTGTATTTCCAGTCCGACGCCGATCATCCGGACTGGGCACCGTTCCTGAACTCGGTCTACCTGCTGCAGCCCAACCCCGACGACACCTACCTGCTGGCGCCGGTGCGCGGCGACGCCGCGTACCGCGTGAGTGGCCAGCGCGGCACCGTGAAGCTGCTGACCTTCTCGGTCGGCGCCAACATGATGGGGATGGGCGAGGGCCCGGGGAAGAACTTCAGCTACCACGACGCCGACGAGCTGACGCTCGGACCCGACGGCGCGATCGACGTCATCTTCAGCGCCGAGCGTCCCGCCGGCCACACCGGCGACTGGCTGCCGCTGCATCCGGAGGCCGAGTTCATCATGGTGCGCCAGCGCTCCTACGACTGGGCCGGCGAACACGCCGCACGGCTCGCGATCGAACGCATCGGCGGCGATCCGCTGAAACCGCGACTCGGTATCGCGACGATCGACCGCCAGCTGCGTGCGCTGCTCGGCGGGTTCACCGAGCGGCTGTCGCGCATGTGGCTGAACTACCAGAACGACGTGATCCGCCGCGGCCTGATCAACCGCCTCGAGATGGCGGACTTCGGCGGCAACCTGCCGGTGCAGGTCTACTGGCAGGGCATGTTCCGCCTCGAGCCGGGGCAGGCGCTGATCCTCGAGACCACGCTGCCTGCGCGCCAGCGTTACTGGAACGTGCAGCTGAACGACGAGCTGTGGAACGCGATCGAGTTCGTCTACCGCCAGAGCAGTCTGAACGGCCACCAGGCGCGCCTCGACGCCGACGGCCGCTTCCGCGCCGTGATCTCGCTGGAGGACCCGGGCGTGCCGAACTGGCTGGATCCGGTGGGCACCACCTACGGGATGCTGATCGGGCGCTGGTATGCGGCCGATTCGCTGCCGATGCCCACGCTGACGGCGGTGCCACTGGCCGAGCTGCGTAACCATCTGCCGGCGGACACCCCGCTGGTGACGCCGGCGCAACGCGCCGAACAGTTGCGCGCGCGCCGCCTCGGCGCGCAGCTGCGCCGCCGCTGGTGAGCCGCCGATGGGCATGATCGGGTTCCCGACCATCGACGAGCTGTGCGCGCAGGCGAGCGCGGCGTGCGGTCTGCACGATTTCGGCAGCGGCTTCGAGGAAGCGCTCGGCGTGCTGCGCGCGGCGATCGTCGAGGACATCGCGCTCAGCGCCGACAACGTGCCGCGCATCGCCGGCCCGATCGTCGCGCTGCTGGTCAGCCGCGCGTATTCCGAAGCCGGCTGGAAGCGGCACCCGCGCTGCCTGGCGCAAACGATCCGCGCGCCGCTGGTCGTCACCGGCCTGCCGCGTACCGGCACCACCGCGCTGCACAAGCTGCTGTCGATGGACCCGCAGTTCCAGGGACTCGAGCAATGGCTGTGCGGCACGCCGATGCCGCGCCCGCCGCGCACCAGCTGGCCGGAGGTGCCCGAGTTCCGCAACGCGGTGCTCGCGCAGGAGGCGTTCCTGCAGGCCGTGCCGGAGCTGCGCGTCTCGCACGAAGTGGCGGCCGACGAGGTCGACGAGTGCCTCAACCTGCTCGCGCAGAGCTTCCTCAGCCACTACCCGTCGACCGGGCTGGGCCTGCCGAGTTACGACCGCTGGTGGTGGGGGCGCGACGAGACCGCGAGCTACCGCCGTTACGCGGACAACGTGCGCCTGATCGGCGCCAACGCGCCCGCACAGCGCTGGCTGCTGAAGAACCCCGGCCACATCACGCATATGGAGGCGCTGTTCGCGGTGTTCCCCGACGCCTGCGTGGTACAGACGCACCGCGACCCGGCCGCGAGCATTCCCTCGGTGTGCAGCGTGATCCATCCGGCGCGGCGCTTCTTCCACGCCCGCGAGGTCGACGCGACGCTGATCGGCCCGCGCGAGCTCGAGTTCTGGGCCTGGTCCGCCGAGCGTGCCGACGCCGTGCGCGCCACGCACCCCGGGCGTTTCCTCGACGTGCGTTTCGCCGATTTCCAGCGCGCGCCGCTGGCGGTGGTGGAAGGGATCTACACGCACTTCGGACTCGAGCTGACGGATGCGACGCGCGCGGCGATGCAGGCGTGGATCGCGGACAACGCACAGCACAAGCACGGACGCCACGAGTACACGCTCGAGCAGTTCGGCCTGACGCGCGCGGCGGTGCACGCGCGCTTCGCGCCGTATCTCGAGCGCTACGGGCTGCGCCACGGCGACTGAATCCACAACCACGACCAACGGACGAGGACACACGATGAAGGCGGCGGTCAGCAAGGGGCAGCGCTTGGGGCTGCGGATCGACGAGGTGCCCGACCCGGTTCCCGAGGCCGACGAGGTGGTGCTGCGCGTCGACCGCGTCGGGATCTGCGGCAGCGACCTGCACGCTGCCTATGGCGAGGGCGAGATGGCGCCCGAAGGCGCGATCCTCGGCCACGAGTTTTGCGGCGAGGTGGTGGCCGTGGGCGCCGCGGTCGACTGGCTGCGCGCCGGCGACCGCGTGGCGCCGATGCCATTCAGAGGCTGCGGCCACTGCGTGCACTGCCTGCTCGGGCAGCCGCACCACTGTCCGGAGGGCCGCATCGACGTGATCTCGGGCTTCGCGCAGTACTCGCGGGCCGGGGCCCGCGAATGCGTGCGCCTGCCGCCGGAAGTCGGCGACGACGACGGTGCGCTGATCGAACCGCTCGCGGTGGGGCTGCAGGGAGTGCGCAAGGCGCAACTGCCGGTGGGCGCGCGCGTGCTGGTCACCGGCGCCGGCCCGATCGGTGCGCTGACGGCCTACTGGGCGCGGCGCCTGGGCGCCGGCCCGATCGCGGTGATGGCGCGCTCGGCGCGCCGCGAGCCGATCGCACGCGCGCTCGGTGCCACGCATTTCATCGCGCAGCAGGACTGCGCGAACCCGCACGAGGCGGTGTGCGACGCGCTGGGCGGCGCGCCCGACGTGGTGTTCGAGGCCGTCGGCGTCCCGGGCGCGATCGCCGATGCGCTCGGGTTCGTGAAGCCGCTGGGCACCGTGGTCTCGCTCGGATTCTGCTCCGGGCAGGACAGTTTCGTGCCGGTGGTGCCGCTGATGAAGGAGGCGCGGCTGTTGTTCTCGATGTGCTACGAGCGCGCCGATTACCAGTACATCGTCGATCTGCTCGCCGCCGGCGAGCGCGGCCCGCGTGCGATCGTGACCGACCGGATCGGCTTCGACGCGATGCCGGCGAAGTTCTCCGCCCTGCACGAGGGCAGCGCCCCCGACTGCAAGGTGCTGGTCTCCCCCTGGGCGTAGGTCCGGGCTGTGCCCGGACTCCGCAAGCGGAATTCCGATGGCATCGATCGCCGACACCCTCGCGACGGCCGGCAGCCTGGCCGGCGAACTGCTCGACCGCGCGCTCGACCGCCAGCTGCGGCTGGCGGTGACCGGGCTGTCGCAGAGCGGCAAGACCGCGTTCATCACTGCGCTGGTGAACCAGCTCGAGAACGCCTGCGCGGCCGATTCCAGGTTGCCGCTGTGGCAGGCGCAGCGCCGCGGCCGCCTGCTCGGGGTGCGGCGCGTGCCGCAGACCAATGCGCACATTCCCTCGTTCGCCTACACCGCGGCCCTCGACCGGTTGTTCGGCGACCCGCCGACGTGGCCGGAATCGACGCGAGGCGTGTCCGAGGTGCGGCTCGAGATCCGCTATCGCCCGGTGGGGCGCTTCGCGCGTGCCCGGGGCACGCTGTACCTCGACATCGTCGATTACCCGGGCGAGTGGCTGCTCGACCTGCCGCTGCTGCGGCTCGATTACCGCGCCTGGAGCGCGCAGGTCGCGGCCACGCTGACGCCGGGCTCCCGGCGTCGCGACCTGGCGGCGCCGTGGACGAGCTGGCAGCCGGCGGCTGCATCGCCGTTCGCGGAGGAGGCGGCCGCCGGGGCGGCGCGCGCGTACACGGCCTATCTGCACGCCTGTCGCGGGCAACTGGGCCTCAGCCTCCTGCAACCGGGGCGCTTCCTGCTGCCCGGCGAGCACGAGGGCGCGCCGATGCTGCAGTTCGTGCCGTGGGTGTGGGCGATGCCGGGGGACACATGCGCCGAAGGCAGCACGTTCCGCGTGCTCGAGCATCGCTACGAGCAGTACAAGAAGCACCTGGTGCGCGGTTTCTACCGCCGCCACTTCGCGGGCTTCGACCGCCAGATCGTGCTCGTCGACTGCCTGCACGCGCTGAACCGCGGACCGGAATGTTTCCGCGACATGCAGCACGCGCTGCACCGCATCATGGAAAGCTTCGCCTACGGCAAGGGCAACCTGCTGGCGCGGCTGTTCGCGCCGCGCATCGATCGCGTGCTGTTCGTCGCCAGCAAGGCCGATCACGTCACGCCGGACCAGCACGCGCACCTGGTCTCGCTGCTGCAGCACCTGGTGCGTGACTCGCAGCTGGTGGCGCGCTTCGAGGGCGTGAGCACCGACTGCCTGGCGATCGCCTCGGTGCAGGCCACCGAGGTCGCACCCGGGCGCGCCGGAGGCCGGACGCTGAACGGACTGCGCGGTCACGCGCTCGACGGCAGCGCGCTGTTCGTGCGCCCCGGCGAGGTGCCGGCCGCGATCCCCGACGAGCGCTGGTGGCGCGAGCGCGGCGAACCGTTCGACAGCTTCCGGCCGCCACGGGTCGAGGCGGGGAGCCCGTTGCCGCACATCCGCCTCGATGCCGCGCTCGAATACCTGCTCGGCGACCGGCTGGACTGAGAGCACACGGGGAGGACCGATGGAGGATCGACGCGTGGTGCTGGAGCCGATCGACGAGGCGCTGGCGGAGCCCGTGCGCGCGGCAACGCGCACCGCGCTCGAACCGGTGGCGGAGGAGCCTGCGCAAGCAGCCCCCGAGGCGCCGGCAAGCGCGCGCCGCGCTCGCTCCGGCCTGCTGATCGGCGGCATCGGGCTGGTGGCGCTGCTGCTGCTCGCGCAGATGCTGCTCGGACTCTGGCGATTGGCGCAGGACTACCCGCTGCTCGGCGCCGGCTGGGCGCTCGCGCTGGCGCTGCTGCTCGGTGTCGCCGGCAACGCGCTGTGGCGCTTCTGGCGTACCCTGGCGCGCCTGCGCGGGCGCGACGCGTTGCACCGGCAGGCGCGCTTCCTGCTCGATCACGACGGCGTCAGCGAAGGCGTGGCCTTCTGCACCCGGCTCGCCGAGCTGAGCGGTGACAGCGGCAGTGCGTCGTTCCAGCGCTGGCGCACGGCGCTCAGCGCCACCCACAACGACCGCGAGGTGCTTGCGCTGTACAGCCAGACCGTGCTGGTCGAGGCGGACGAACGCGCGCTGGCGCAGGTGGTCAGGCACGCCGGCGACGTGAGCGTGATGCTCGCGCTGAGCCGATTCCCGCTGGTCGACATGCTGTTCGTGCTGTGGCGCCAGCTGCGCCTGGCCGAGGACGTGGCGCGCGCCTACGGTGTGGACGCAGGCTACTGGGGCCGCGTCCGGCTGCTGCGAGCGATCGTGCGCAACATGGCACTGGCCGGCGCCTCCGAGGTGGCCGCCGAGGTAGGCACGCAGCTGGCCGGCGCCGGCGTGATCGGCAAGCTCTCGACCGCGGCGGCGCAGGGCATCGGCGCCGGTATCCTGACCGCGCGGCTGGGGCTGCGGGCGATGGCCGCCTGCCGCGCGATTCCATGGCGCGAGGACGAACGGCCACGGCTGGCGCGGGTCAGCGCGGGAATGCTGGCGAACGTGCGCCGCTACCTGGGCGCCGACGACGAGGACCGGGAACGGGGCGGGCGCTCGCGCTGAGCGGCGCCCGGCCGCGCAGGACTCACTTGCGCATGAAGTCGATCACGATCTCGCCGGGTACGCGCTGGCGGTACTGGATCTCGACGTGCGGCCCGTAGCGCTGGTCGATCTGGTGCAGCAGCGGCAGCGGGTCGTGGTCGTTGCAGAAACGCATCGTCTCGCCGGGCGTCAGCGCATCCAGTGCGCCGAAGATCGCCGCGTGGCGGAAACGCTTGGCGACGCCGCGGGCGTCGAAGGGATAGATCGCGGAAGGGTCGGTGTGGTTGCAGGCCATGGTGCATCGTCCACTGGTGGTTGGGGTGCGACGATGGTGATGGGCTTCGGCCTGAAAGGCAACTCGAATATGCCACAATTGTGGCGCGCGGCTCCCCACTCCGGGCCGTGGCGCGCCGCGACGCGCGCGAACGTGCTTACAATGCGGCGGTCGGTGCCGGTTCGCGGCCCGACGCCACGGCCAACCGGTCCCGACCGGAGCCGCCCCCAGCCAACCCGGAGAGCACAGGCGATGGACCAGAACAATCTCGCGTACCAGATGTCGCTCAAGTCGCGCGAGTACGTGCGCGCGCACGACAAGGCCGGCTGGCTCGGCATGTTCGCCGAGGACGGCATCATCGAAGATCCGATCGGCAAAACCGACCTCGACCCCGAGGGCAAGGGCCACGCCACGCCGGCCGCGCGCGAGGCGTTCTGGAACAACAACATCGCCAACTCGACCATCGACATCGAGATCCGCCAGTCGTACACGGCCGCCGGCAACGAGTGCGCCAACGTGTTGCAGCTGACCATCGAGCTCGATTTCGCGGGCAAGCGCTACCGTCAGATCGTCGACGGCGTCTTCACGTACTGCGTGGACGCCGCCGGCAAGCTGAAGTCGCTGCGCGGCTACTGGGAGTACCAGGAAGGCCTGGCGACGCTGCGCGAGATCGGTTGAGGTCCGGCCAGGCGCTGGTCGAGCCACTCGATCCAGTGCATGACCGGCACCGTGGTGCCGCCCTGCAGGTGCGCGATGCAGCCGACGTTCGCCGACAGGATCAGCTCCGGTTCCACCCGCCCCAGATGGCCCAGCTTGCGATCGCGCAATGAGCGCGCGAGCGCGGGCTGGGTCAGTGAATAGCTGCCCGCCGCACCGCAGCACAGCTGCGTTTCCGCGAACGGCAGCACCTCGCAGCCCAGCGTTTCCAGCAGGGACTCCACCGCGCCGCGGATCCTGCGTCCGTGCTGCAGCGAGCAGGGCGGGTGGAACGCCACCCGCGGCCTGCGCTCACCGTCGACGGCCCCGCGTCCGGCCAGCAGGCCGGGCAGCAACTCGCACGGGTCCCTGGCCAGCGCGCTCACCCGTTCGGCCCGGTGCGCATACGCGGCATCGTGGCGCAGCAGCCAGGCGTATTCGGCAAGATGGGCGCCGCAGCCGCTGGCGTTCACCACGATGGCCTCGCAGCCGGCCTCGATCTGCGGCCACCACGCGTCGATGTTGCGCCGTGCCATGCGCAGCGCGCCGTCCGGGTCGTCGAGGTGCCGGGGCAGGGCGCCGCAACAGCCTGCCCGGGGTTCCACCAGAAGCTGGATCCCGAGCGCATCGAAGACGCGCGCCGTGGCCGCGTCGATGTTCGGCAGCATCGCGGGCTGCACGCAGCCGGCCAGCAGCAGCATCCGGCGCCGGTGCGCGCGGGTCGGCCATGCGCCGGGGTCCTGCTTCGCGGGCACCTTGTCACGCAGCGCCGCCGGCAACAGCGGCCGCAGCGCCTGCGCGAGCCGCAGCGCCGGTGCAAAGGCGCGGCTGAGCAGGCCCGCGCGCAGCGTGCGGCGCAGCAGGGCCTGCATTGCGGGGCGCTGCACCCGCTGGGCGACCAGCGGCCGCCCGATGTCGAGCAGCCGCCCGTACTGCACGCCCGAAGGACAGGTGGTTTCGCAAGCGAGGCAACCCAGGCAGCGATCCAGATGCAGCTGGGTGGCCGCGGTGGGCGTCGCGCCTTCGAGTACCTGCTTGATCAGGTAGATGCGCCCGCGCGGTCCGTCGAGTTCGTCGCCCAGCAACTGGTAGGTCGGACAGGTCGCGGTGCAGAAACCGCAGTGCACGCAGTTGCCCACGATCGCGGCGGCTTCCCGGCCCGCGGGCGTGTCCTCGAGGAAATCGGCCAGTTGCGTCTGCATCGTCACAGATCCGGGTACAGACGGCCCGGGTTCAGGATGCCGGCCGGATCGAATTCGGCCTTCAGCCGCCGATGGATCGCCGCGATCGGCGCGGTGAGCGGCGTGAACGCGCCGTCCCCGCATTCGCCACCGCGGAACAGCGTGGCGTGGCCACCGAGCGCTTGCGTCCGCGCGCGAATCTCCCGGGCCGGCGCCGCCGTGCGCAGCCAGCGTTGCGCCCCGCCCCATTCGATCAGCTGCGTGCCGTCGAGGTCCACGGGTGCCGCGGCCGAGGGCAGGCCCAGCCGCCACAGCGGTAGACCGGGGCCGAAGTACGGATCGGTGTGCTCGCGCAGGCCACGCCACAGCGCCGCCGCCGACCGGTCGTCGAGACGCTCGCCACCGAGCCGGGCGCAGGCCGCCGTGACGGCCGCCGGCGCGCCTGACAGGCGCAGGTGCAGGATGCCCGCGCCGGTGCTACCCGTGCCCTGCCAGGCGGTCGCCGAGATCGGCAGCGGCCGTGCACCCCATTCGTTCACGCGCCGCAGCGCGGCCGTTTCGTCCAGCTCGAAACGCAGGCTCGTTTCCTGCGCCGGTCTGGGAACCACTTTCAGCGACACCTCGAGGATCACGCCCAGCACGCCGAGGCTGCCGGCGAGCAGTCGCGACACATCGTAGCCGGCGACGTTCTTCATCACGGTGCCGCCGAAGGCGAGCACCTCCGCGCGGCCCGACAGCAGCTTCGCGCCGAGCACGAAATCGCGCAGCGCGCCGGCCGCCGCGCGGCGCGGCCCGGACAGGCCGGCCGCCACGCAGCCGCCCACCGTCGCCGTGGCGCCGAAATACGGGGGCTCGAACGCCAGCATCTGCCCGCGCGCGGCGAGCACCGCCTCGAGTTCCGCCAGCGGCGTGCCGGCGCGCGCGGTGACCACCAGTTCGGTCGGCTCGTAGGCCACGATGCCGGCGTGGGCGCGCGGGTCGAGCAACTCGCCCGCGCCCGCGTTGCCGTAGAAATCCTTGCTGCCGCCGGCGCGGACCAGGAGCGGCGTACCGGCGTGCATCGCTTCGGTGATGCGCTCCTGCAACTCCCGGAGGGCGGTGTCCATCAGAAGCGCTCCAGCTCCGGAAACGGCAGCTTGCCCCCGACCACCTTCATGCGTCCGTATTCGGCGCAGCGATGCAGCGACGGGATCGCCTTGTCGGGGTTGAGCAGCCCGGAGGGATCGAAGGCGCGCTTGATCGCGCGCAAGCGTTCGAGTTCCTGCGGCGTGAACTGGTTGCACATCTGCATGATCTTCTCCAGCCCCACGCCGTGCTCGCCGGTGATCGTGCCGCCGAGCGTCACGCTGAGTTCCAGGATTTCCACGCCGAAGGCCTCGGCGCGCGCGATCTGCCCGGGATCGCTGTCGTCGAAGAGGATCAAGGGATGCAGGTTCCCGTCGCCGGCGTGGAACACGTTGGGGCAGCGCAGACCGTACTTGCGTTCCATTTCCTGGATCGCGAGCAGCATCTCGCCCAGGCGCTTGCGCGGGATCGTGCCGTCCATGCAGTAATAGGCGGGCGACACGCGCCCGGCCGACGGGAATGCCGCCTTGCGGCCGGCCCAGAAGCGCAGGCGCTCGGCCTCCGACTCCGACACCGCCACGCGCGTGGCACCGGCCCTGCGCAGCACGGCCGTGACTTGCGCGATCTGGTCCTCGACCTCCTCCGGTGTGCCATCGGCCTCGACCAGCAGGATCGCCGCGGCGTCCAGATCGTAGCCCGCGTGCACGAACGGTTCGACCATGCGCGTGGCGCTCTGGTCCATCATTTCCAGCCCGGCCGGGATCAGTCCGGCACCGATGATCTCCGCCACCGCGTGGCCGGCGGTGACCACGTCGCCGAAACTCGCCATCACGCAGCGCGCGAACTGCGGCGTGGGCAGCAGCTTCACGGTGACTTCGGTGATCACCGCCAACATGCCCTCGGAGCCGATCACCAGCGCCAGCAGGTCCAGCCCCGGCGCATCGAGCGCTTCCGAGCCGAACTCGACGACCTCGCCGTCCATCGTCAGGCCGCGCACGCGCAGCACGTTGTGCACGGTCAGGCCGTACTTGAGGCAGTGCACCCCGCCGGCGTTCTCCGCGACGTTGCCGGCGATCGTGCAGGCGATCTGGCTGGAGGGATCCGGCGCGTAGTGGAGCCCGTGCGGCGCGGCCGCCTCGGAGATCGCCAGGTTGCGCACACCGGGTTCCACCGTGGCGGTGCGCGCCAGCGGATCGATGCGCAGCACGCGGTTCAGCTTCGCCGTGGACAGCAGCACGCCGTCGGGCAGGGGCGTGCAGCCGCCGGACAGGCCGGTGCCGGCGCCGCGCGGCACCACCGGCACGCCGCGTTCGTGGCAGATGCGCAGCACCCGGCGAACCTGTTCTCCGGTTTCCGGCAGGGCCACGAGCATCGGCAGGCGCCGGTGCAGGGTCAGTGCGTCGCACTCGTAGGGCCGCGTATCTTCTTCGCGATACAGCAGGCCGCGGCGGGGCAGCACCGTGCGCAGCGCCCGCGCCAGCGCGCGCTGGCGGTCGCGGTCGATGGTGGCGCCGGGTGCGTTCGGTGCGTTCATGGACGGGCAGCCGGCATATCGCCTGGTCCGGGACAGTGATCGACACGGGGTGCAGGCGCATTCTGCATCAATGTATGCACGCCGTCTGCCCGGGTGTGCGGGATTGAGCCGATTCGTCCGCTCCATGAGCCATTCTGCCATTGCGATGCGCCGGCTCCGGTTCCAGTATCCGGAACGCTCGCGTCCCACCGTGCACAACTATTATTCGATTCGAACGCCCAGGAGGCATACTCGCGATGATCGAGGTACGTACCCTTTCGAAGCTCGTCAGCAGCGCTGCCGTGCTGACCGCCATGTGCGTGGTTCCGCCGTCCCGTGCGCAGGCACCCGCATCGCCTGCTGCGGCGCAGCTCGAGGAGATCACGGTAACGGCGCGCCGCCAGGAGGAGTCGCTGCAGCAGATCCCGGTGGCGGTGACCGCCCTGTCGGGCAACCTCCTCGACAAGCTGAACGTGCAGGATGTGACCAAGCTCGGCCAGCTGGCGCCGAACCTGACGATCATCCAGCAGACCAGCAGCCTGAACGCGGCGGCGATCTTCATCCGGGGCATCGGCCAGACCGAACCGGCGGCCAATGCCGAGGCCGGGGTCGGCATCTATCTGGACGGTGTCTACATCGCACGCACCGCGGGCGCGATCTTCGACCTGGTCGACGTCGAGCGCATCGAGGTGCTGCGCGGTCCGCAGGGCACGCTGTTCGGGCGCAACACCACCGGTGGCGCGGTCCAGCTCGTGAGCAAGAAGCCGGCGGACGCGTTCGGCGTCGAGGCCAAGGCCGGCTACGGCAGCTACGACGACTGGTACACGCGCGCGCGCATCGACACCGGACCGCTCGGCGACTCCGGGATCAAAGCCACCGTGGCCTACCTGCACCGCGAGCGCGACGGGTATTTCGACAACAAGCTCGCGAGCGACAAGGACGATCCGGGCTCCCTGGACAACGACTCGATCTGGCTCGGCGTGCACGGTGATTTCGGCGAGCGGTTCAGCGCCGATTTCGTGCTCGACTACGGCGAACGCAAAGGCTCGCCGGTGTTCTTCCAGATGGTCGCCGCGACGCCCGACGTCCGCAACTACTACGGCCAGTCGCCCGCCTTCGGCGGCGCGCCGTTCGTGGTTACCGGCAAGCGGCTCGAGCGCGGCCAGCAGGCGCCGTTCGACGGACGCTTCAACAGCGAGGGCGAGGTCTTCGGCAGCGCACTCACGTTGCAGTACGAGATCAACGAGGCGCTGGCCATCAAATCCATATCCGCGTATCGCTATTTCGAGCAGGACACGATCTGCAGCCTGACCGGCAGCGGTGTCATGCGCGGTTTCGTACTCGATCCCGTGACGTATGCGCCGGTTGGCATCGAGGACCTGAACGGACCCTACAATTGCAACAACGCCCCGCAGGAGCAGGACCAGTATTCGCAGGAATTGCAGATCCTCGGCAGCACCGAACGCTGGAAGTACGTCGGCGGCGTGTTCTATTTCGAGGAGGAGGCCGACGAATACAACCGGCAGCGGCTCACCTTCGTGCTGCCGGGTGGCATGGCAGGCCTGAACCTGAGCCCGGTTTCCGCCTTCGGCGGCGAAACGACCTCGAAGGCGGTGTTCGGTCAGGTGAGCTACCGGCCGATGCTGCTGGACGACAAGCTCGAGTTCTCGGTGGGCGGACGCTACACGAAGGACGAGAAGAGTTTCCGCTCGCTCGCGTTCGCGGGCGAACCGAGCGAGGACTACAGCAATTTCTCGTGGCTGCTGTCGGCCAACTACCAGTGGTCGGACGACGTGATGGCTTACGCGCGCGTCTCCACCGGCTACAAGGCCGGCGGTTTCTCGCCACGCGCGGCGGTGGCGGCGAGCTTCGATCCCGAGGAAGCAACGGCCTACGAGGCGGGCCTCAAAACGGAGTGGCTGGACAAGCGCGTGCGCGCAAACCTCGCGCTCTACCACACCGTCTATGAAGACCTGCAGATCTCGCAGTTCCTGGCCGATGCCGCGGGGTCCAGTTCGGTGATCGTCAACGCGGGCAAGGCCACGTTCGAGGGCTTCGAACTCGAACTCGCCGCCGTGGTCACCGACGCACTGACGCTGACCGGCTCGTGGGGATACACGAACCCCGAGTACGACGAATACATCTATCGCAATCCGCTCACCAACGTGCTGAGCGACGTGGCGGACGAGGCCCGTTTCCCGCAGGTGACGCGGCACAACTGGAACGTGGGCGCCGAATACGTCTTCGCGCCGCTGTCGTTCGGGGAATTGAGCGCCCGCGTGGATTACGCGCAGAGCTCACGGCGCTACATGTTCCCGCTCGACTGGGAGACGACGTTCAACGAGCAGATCAGCGATCCCGGTCGCAAGAACCTCAGCGCACGCATCGCGCTCTCGGAAATGCGGCTCGGTGACCAGGGCTCATGGGAAGTGGGCGTGTGGGGCGACAACCTGACCGACCACGACAACGTCGGCGACGGCATCGATTTCGGCGGGCTCGGCTTCGGAGGCAAGTACTGGCTGGAACCGCGCCGCTACGGTGTCGATGTCAAGATGAGCTTCTGAGGAACGCCGAGGGCGTCGCGAGCGGAGGCGGCGACGAAGGCGCCTACGTCAACGGCGCGCTGGCGGGTGGGGTAGAATGGGCAAAGCCTCCCGAGGGCACGCCGCCCATGAGCCGACGCGCAGTCGCACCCTCGTTCACGCCGCCCGCGCGCCTGCTCGAGCAGGTGCTGCGCAGCGTGCACCATGTCGGAGGTGATGCGAGCGAGATTCTTCGCCACGCTGGTCTCACCGAGCGCGACCTGAAGGGGCATGCGGAAATTTCCCGCGATCGGTTCGTCGCGATCTACCGCGACTGCCTCTGTGCGCTCGAATGTCGTGATGCGAAACGCGCCGGACGCCGGGCGATGGGGCCGGACGAATTTCGCATGCTGTACTACTGCATGATCGGCAGCGCCACGCTGGGTCAGGCGATCGATCGTGCCGTGGCCTTCTACAGGCTATTCGACGGCACGGTCGGCGAGTTCTCGCGGCGCACGGTGGGCGCGCATGTCGAGTTCCGCATGCGCACGGCCTATGTGCCGTGCGATGTTCACATGATCTTCAACGTGTTGAACGGGTTGTCGAGCTTCGCTCGCCTGTTCGGCTGGCTGATCGGCAAGGACCTGACCCCGCTGACCGTCAAGGTCTGCCACGGTCCGGTGCTGGACGAGGACCTGGTGTCGTGGCAGCTGCCGTGGCCCGTGGAATACGCGGCGGAGGACAACATTCTCCGTTTTCCCGCGCGCTATCTGACGCTGCCGATCGTGCGCAGCCCGGCCGAACTCGACGAACTGCTCGGTGCGTTTCCGTTCGATCTCGCCGCAGGGCGCTCCGGTGTGATGCCCGCATCGACCTGGGTGCGCAAGATTCTCGCCACGGCGCTCGCGCACCGCAGCGGGCTGCCCGATACGACACGGATCGCGCGCCAACTGGGAATCAGCGTCGCGACGCTCAAACGCCGCCTCGGTGACGAGGGCACCTCGGTCAGGCAATTGAAGGCGCGTTGCCGCCAGGAACTCGCGCTCGACCTGCTCGACGATCGCACGTTGCCGCTGGGCGAGATCGCGCTGCGACTGGGGTTCAGCGACACCCTGACGTTCTCGCGCGCGTTCAAGTCCTGGACGGGATGCGCACCGTCGGTCATCCGGGGTGCGCGGGGATCGATCCGTCGCGGTCGGTGCGAAATGCATTGATGCGCGCGGCGCAGGCCGAACGGGTGCGGCCCGGGTGGAACAGGTTCCCCATCGAACGGGCGTTGGCCGCCGGGAGTGCCGTCGCCGCGGGTCAGTCGATCGGGTCGTAGACCGGATCCGTGCGGTCGCGACGCCCCGTGCGCATTCCCGGCGGAATCGGCCACCACGCGGATTCCTCGTCGCGGCGCACCCACTCCGTGGTGCACACGCGCCGCGCGATGCGCCACACACCGTCGTCGCGTCGTTCGAAGCGGTCCACGTAGCGAAAGCCCACCAGCAGGTTGAGTTCCGGTGGGCCGCCGCTGCGGCGGTGGTGTGCGATGCCGTAGGTCTCGGCGCGTGCCGCGCGATGACCGTCGCGACGCGGCGCGCCCAGTTCCACCAGAAGATTGCCCGCGAAGTGCATCGTCAGGTCGTAGCGCGCCGCGACGCGGAAGGCCCAGTCCACGAAGTCGTCCGCGCTGCCCGCGAAACTGCCGTGCTCGTCCGTCGCATCGTGGTGGTAGCAGCCCCTGACCAGTTCGCGGTCCAGCCGGTCGATGCCGCGACAGTAGCGCAGCACCACCTTCCGGATCGCCTGCTCGTCGAGCAGGTCCCGCAGTTCGTCCTGGTTCGCATCCATGGCAGCAGCGTACACGCACCGGGCCGCGGCGTCGCGATCCGTGGCGGCGCTAGCGTGCCTTCGGTGCCAGGGCAAAGACCGGGAACGGCCGGTCAGTGCGCTGCTGGAAGACTTCCCACAGCGGCATGGCCTGCACCAGCGTGGGCCAGATCGCCGCGCGCTCCGCGTCGCTGAGCCGGTGCACATCGGCCTCCCACCTGCTGTCCTTCACCTGCACCCACGCCTGCGGCTTGCTCTGCAGGTTCCTGGCCCACGCGGGATCGGTTCCACTGCCGGCAAGCGATCCGACGACGTAGTACTTCTGCTCCCGCAGCAGGAAGTTGAGCGCCGTGATGGCCGGTTTGCCGCTGCGGTGGCCGATCGTCGTGATCAGCAGGCAGGGCAGCGGCGCGAGTTCCTGGCGGTATCCCTGCTCGCCGTTGGTGGCCAGGTAGGTCTCGACGTGCGCCCGCGCGTCGGCACGGATGCGTTGCATCGAACCGACCTTCGCCAGCGTCGCCTGCCAGTCCGCCTCGGAGATCCAGTCCGGCTTGCCGAGTTCGTGCAACGGTTTTTCGTGGCTCATGTGATCCTCCGCGTAGATTCGGCCTGTGGCCGAACGAATGCCCGCGCAGGTTCGGCCTGTGGCCGAACATTATGAATGTCCGGGCGCAGCCCGGACCTAGTGCGCCTGCGAGCGCACCAAATCAGCGACGTGAAAGTCGTCGTCGGCGTTTGATCTGGACGCCGTAATCGAAGGTAACTGCGTCCTCGCGAGAGGGGGTGGAGAGCAACCGGAGGTGAACG
>JAJVIG010000043.1 GCA_022072145.1 Pseudomonadales bacterium | reverse complement strand
CTGGCCTGCTCGACGCCCAGCCGCAGCGTCATGCGCAGCTGCTGCTCCTCGGCCAGCGGCAGCAGCGGCCGCACCGGCGCGTCGTGGTGCCGCACCACGACGAAGCGCCCCAGCAGCGCGACGGCACGCGACCACCATCCCGCCTCGGCGGCCGCCGGCGGCATGGCATCGGCCGCGAACACCGGCGGCGGCGTGCGCCGCAGCAGCGTGAGATCCTCGACCTGGCCGGCCAGCGCCGCCAGCCGCATCCAGGTGCCCTCGATGTCGAAACCGGCGATCGCGCGCAGGCTCGCGATGTCGCGCGCCAGCGCGGCGCGCGCCGCGTGCAGCGCAGGCTCGTCGAGCGAGCGCAGCACGTCGTCGGCGGCGCCCAGCAGTCCGAGTGCCGCGCGCACCTCGCGGCCCATCAGCAGGCTCTGGTTGGCGAGACGCTCGAGGTATTCCGCCTGCGCCAGCGCCCAGTCGCGGCGATCCGCCGAGCCGAGTTCGGCGAGGCGGCGCGTCAGTGCCGTCGTCTGTTCCTCGAGCACGTCGACACGCGCGTCCAGTCCGCCGAGCCGGGCCTTGTGCTGCTCCATGTCGCGCAGGGCTTCGGCGATGCGCTCGTCGGGCGCGCGCCCGGCAGCGGCTTCCAGCGTCGCGATTCTTTGCTCGCCACGTGCGAGTCCGTCCACCACCGCGCGTTGCGCTTGCCACTGGCGCGCGCCGAAGGCGAGCGCCGCAGCGGCGAGAGCCACGGACAGCAGCGCCAGCACCAGCGCGAAACGGCTGCCGCCGCGCACCGGGCTGCCGGCCGGCGCCGCAGCCGTGCCGGCGGCGGGGAGAGAGTCCTGGGCATTGCTCATGCGGTAGGCGTCCTCTGGCGGATGGAGGCGGCCACGGCGCCGAGCGCCGCGAGCATCGCCGCGTCGGTGGCGTTCACCGCCGCGTGCACGTTCGTGAAGCCCGCGGCGCGCGCCAGCGCCGCGACGCGCTCGCCCGGCGTCACGACGGCGATCCTCGCGGCTATCGTGCCAGCCGCCTCCTCCCCGAGCAAGGCGAGCAGGTTCGCGAGTCCTTCGCCGCTGCTGAGCAACAGCGCGTCGATGCGTTCGCGCGCGAGCAGCGCCGGCAACTCACCCGGCGCCAGCGCGGGCGCGCGGCGGCGGTACAGCGCGCAGCAGTCCACGCGCGCACCGCGTGCCGCCAGTTCGCGCGCCAGGTGCTCGCGTCCGCCGACGCCGCGGAAGATCACGATGCGCTGGCCGCCGACCGCCGCGAGCGCCGGATGCGCCAGCAGTTCCTCGCTGTCCATCGCCGCCGCGCCCGCGCTGCAGTCGATGCCGGCCTCGCGCAGGCAGCGCGCGGTCGCGCCCCCGACCGCCACACAGCGCAGCGTCGCCGGCACGCTGCGTGCGGCGCGCTGCAGCTCGGCGAGCAACATGCGCACCGCATTGCTGCTGACGAAGATCGCGATCGCATAGCGGTCGAGCGCATCCAGCGTGGCCGCCAGCGCCGCACGCCCGGCGTGATCGTCGGCGCCCAGCGGCTCGATCTCGAGCAACGGCAGTTCGAGCGCGAATCCGCCGGCCGCGCGGATCGCCTGTGCGAGCGCAGCCGCTTGCCCCGCCGGGCGGGTCACCAGTGCGCGGATTCCCGCCAGCGGTGCATCCATCGGCTCTCAGCTCGAAGCCCACAGTTCGCGCAGGATCGCGTCCGCGCCGTCGGCGAGCAGCCGTGCGGCGAGTTCCGCGCCCAGGCGCTCGGCGTCGGCGCGCGCGCCGCGGATCTCGCCGCGCACGATGCGCCGGCCGTCGTTGCTGCCGACCAGCCCGCGCAGCCACAACCCGCCGCCGGACTCGATGATCGCGTACCCGGCGATCGGCACCTGGCAGCCGCCTTGCAGTGCGCGGTTCAGCGCGCGCTCGGCGCGCACGCAGTCGCCGCAGTCGGCGTCGTCCAGCGGTGCGAGCAGCGCGCGCAGCGCGACGTCGTCGCTGCGCATCTCCACGCCGATCGCGCCCTGCCCGACCGCCGGCAGCGACACCGCCGGCTCCAGCCGCGCGCGGATGCGCTCGCCCATGCCGAGGCGCAGCAACCCGGCGCTGGCGAGCACGATCGCGTCGTAATCGCCCGCGTCGAGCTTGCGCAGGCGCGTGTTCACGTTGCCGCGCAGGTCGAGGATCCGCAGGTCGGGTCGCAGCGCGCGCAGCTGGCACTGGCGGCGCAGGCTCGAGGTGCCGACCCGCGCACCCTGCGGCAGTTCGTCGAGCGTGGCGACCGCGTTGGCGACCAGTGCGTCGTGCGGATCCTCGCGCGCGAGGATCGCGCCGATTCCCAGGCCCGCCGGAAACTCCATCGGCACGTCCTTCATCGAGTGCACCGCAAGATCCGCCTGCCCCTCGAGCATCGCGCTCTCGAGTTCCTTGACGAACAAGCCCTTGCCGCCGATCTTCGCCAGCGGCACGTCGAGGATGCGGTCGCCCTGCGTCTGCAGCGCCAGCAGCTCGACGCGCAGGCCCGGGTGCGCGGCGAGCAGGCGTTCGCGCACGTGCCCGGCCTGCCACAGCGCGAGCTGGCTCCTGCGGGTTGCGATGCGAAGGACGCGGTCGTTCATGTTCCGTTTCTGCGCCGGGCAAGGGGCCGCCATGATACGGCACTCGCGCCGCGCGCGCTCAGAGCGACGTCAGGCGTGCGCGCACCTCCGCGAGGTGCCGGCGGCTGATCTGCGGCTCGGTGTCGATGCCGGCCAGCGTGACCGCGCACTCGCCGCCCGTGCGGCGCACGATGCCGGTGACGTGGCGCAGCGCGACCAGCGCGTTGCGGTGCACGCGCAGGAACACGCCCGGGAACTCGTTCTCGATCTCGCGCAGGCTCTCGTCGAGCAGCGCGCTCGCGCCGGGCAGCAGCGCGGTGACGTACTTGTGGTCGGCGATCAGCGCGCGCACCTCCGCGACCGGGACCAGTCGCGTGGTGCCGGCGTGGTGGCTGCCGAAGTATCGGCGCGGCTCGGGCGCACCCTGCGCCAGCGCATCGACCTGCGCGCGGGTGGTGATACGCGTCGCCGCGATCGCCGCGTCGAGCTTCTCGCGCTGCACGGGTTTGAGCAGGTAGCCGGCGGCGCGGCTCTCGAAGGCCGCGATCGCGTACTCGTCGTACGCGGTGCAGAAGATGATCGCCGGCGGCCCGGCGCCGCGCATGATGTGGCGCGCGGCCTCCAGACCGTCCATGCCCGGCATGCGGATGTCGAGCAGGATCACCGCGGGTTGCGCGGCGTCGTTGACCGCGATCGCCTCGATGCCATTGCCTGCTTCCAGCACCTCGACGCCGTCGCCACGCCCCAGGAGCAGCCGCTTCAGCCGTTCGCGCGCCAGCGGTTCGTCGTCGACCACAAGGATCTTCATCGCGGCGGCTCCACCGGAATCGTCAGCCGTGCGAGGTAGCTGCCCGGGCCAGTTTCGGTGTCGAAGCGGGCACGACCGCCGTAGATCGCGTGCAGGCGGTCGCGGATGTTCGCCAGCGCGATGCCCGAACCCGCGCTGGGGGCGACGGCGTCCGGCGGCAGCGGATTGGCCACCTCGACGATCAGCGAGTCCTCGCGCTGGCGCAGCGCGAAGCGCACGCTGCCGCCTCCGGCGAGCTTCTGGATGCCGTGATAGACCGCGTTCTCGAGCAGCGGCTGGATGCTGAGCGGCGGTACGCGCAGCGTGGCCGCCAGCGTGCCGAACTCCTGCTGCACCGCCAGCCGCTCGCCCAGTCGCAGTTGCTCGAGCCGCAGGTAACGCTCGCAGAGATCGAGCTCCTCGGCGAGCGGCACCGTCGCGCTGCCCTCGCGCAGGCTGGCGCGGAACAGCGCCGAGAGGTCCTCGACCGCGCGCTCGGCGCGCTCGGGGTCGAGCGGGATCAGGCTGGCGATGATGTTCATGCTGTTGAACAGGAAATGCGGGCGGATGCGTGCCTGCAGCGCGGCTACGCGCGCGTCGAGCCCGGCACGCTGCTGGCGCAGCAGTTCGCCCTGCAGGTGGAAGTAGCGCAGCGCCGCGCCGCCGAGCAGCGCGGCGATCGCGACGTCACGCCCCAGCCACCACGAGTCGGGAGCCGGGGTCGCGCCGAAGCGCAGCAGCCCGAGCAGCGCCTGCGCCCCGAGATTCGATGCCGCGCAGACGCCGATCACCAGCGCATACGCGCACGCCGCGCCGCTCGCCAGCGGCCAGCGCGCGATGCGCGCGCGCAGCAGGCACAGCAGCGCGGCGCTGGCGAGCATGTTCCAGAGGATGAACGCCGCGCTGCGCCCCAGGCCGATCCAGTCGAAGCGCTCCAGGCCGTCCGCGTAGAGTTCGAAGTCGAGCGCGAGCAACACGCTGATCAGCAGCAGGAACAGCACCGTCGCCGGCTGGCACAGGTCCGGGATCAGGAAACTTCGCGCGGGAGGCGACGGCGGGTTCATGCAGCGTGGTTCCGGTGCCGCGACAAGGCCTGGCCCGAGTGTAGCAAAGCGGCTCGGGCGGCTGTGCCGGCGCGAGGCGCGCAGACCCACCGCCACGCTGTCGTACCCAAACGGTATAATCGCGCGCCATCGCAGCCCGGGACCCGGACATCACCATGGACAAGCCGCAGACCTCCACGCTCTGGGGGGGACGTTTCAGCGAATCGACCGACGCCTTCGTGCAGCGCTTCACGGCCTCGGTGCAGTTCGACCGCCGGCTCGCGCTGCACGACATCCGCGGCTCGCTGGCGCACGCGGCGATGCTGGCGCGTGCCGGACTGCTGGACGCCGACGAGCACGCGGCGATCGTCGCCGGGCTGGAGGAGATCCGCCGCGAGATCGGGGAAGACCGCTTCGAGTGGAGCGTCGGGCTCGAGGACGTGCACATGAACATCGAGGCGCGCCTGACCGCGCGGATCGGCGTCGCCGGCAAGAAGCTGCACACCGGGCGCTCGCGCAACGACCAGGTCGCGACCGACGTGCGGCTGTACCTGCGCGATGCGATCGACGCCATTGCCGCCGAGCTGACGCGTCTGCAGCGGGCGCTGGTCGGGCTGGCTGCGCGCGAAGCGGCGACGATCATGCCCGGCTTCACGCACCTGCAGACCGCGCAGCCGGTGACCTTCGGCCACCACATGCTGGCGTGGAACGAGATGCTCGAACGCGATCACGGCCGCCTGGTGGACTGCCGCGCGCGGCTGAACGTCTCGCCGCTCGGCGCCGCCGCGCTGGCCGGCACCAGCTACCCGATCGACCGCGAGTACACCGCCGCCGAGCTCGGCTTCGCGGCGCCGGCGCGCAACAGCCTCGATGCGGTCTCGGACCGGGACTTCGCGATCGAGTTCTGCGCCTTCGCCGCGCTGCTGATGACGCACCTGTCGCGCTTCAGCGAGGAGCTGGTGCTGTGGACCTCGGCCCAGTTCGGGTTCGTGAACCTGCCGGACCGCTTCTGCACCGGTTCCTCGATCATGCCGCAGAAGAAGAACCCCGACGTCCCGGAACTGGTGCGCGGCAAGAGCGGCCGCGTGGCCGGTCACCTGATGAGCCTGCTGATGCTGATGAAGTCGCAGCCGCTCGCGTACAACAAGGACAACCAGGAAGACAAGGAACCGCTGTTCGACACCATCGACACGGTGCGCGACGCGCTGCACGCCTTCGCCGACATGATGCCGGCGCTGACCGTGAACGCCCCGGCGATGCGCGAGAGCGCGCGGCGCGGTTTCGCGACCGCGACCGACCTCGCCGACTACCTGGTGCGCAAGGGCATGGCGTTCCGCGACGCACACGAGGTGGTCGGCAAGGCCGTGGCGGCCGGTGTGGCCAGCGGCACCGACCTCGCCGACATGTCGCTGGAAACGCTGCAAGGCTTCAGCGCCACCATCGGTCCCGACGTGTTCGCGGTATTGAGCCTGGAGGGTTCGGTGAACGCGCGCGACCACCTCGGCGGCACCGCACCGCGGCGAGTTGCGTTGGCGGCGGCCGATGCGCTGGAACGCCTCGACGCGCGCGCCTCACCACGGGATGCCTGAGCCGCTGGCTATACTTGGCGGCATGCCCGCGCAGGCCGCACCAGCAACCGAGCACTCCGAAGTCGATCGCAGGCAGCTGCGCACGATCCGCACGCGTTTTCGCGCGATCAACGCAGCGCGGCTCGAGCGCGTGCGCGCGATGCTGCCGCCGCGCCATCGCGACTTCCTCGACCTGCTGCCGTTGCTGCTGCACCTGAACCACCCCGCGCTGCCCGGCTACGTGTCGCAGCGCGCGCCGTGCGGCATCACGGGCTGGTCGGCGCCGGCCGCCACGCTGGCGCTGGCCGCGCGCCTGGCGCGCAGCTTCGCGCCGCAGCGCCGCGCACCGGGCGAGGCACGCATCCACGCGGTCTACCTGATGGGCAGCCCGGGCACGCTGGGGCACTCCGAGCGCAGCGATCTGGACATCTGGGTCTGCTATCCGCACGACCTCGGGCCCGAGGCGCTCGCGCTGCTGGCGCGCAAGACCACGCTGCTGCACGAATGGGCCGCCACGCTGGGACTCGAGGCGCACCTGTTCCTGATGAACGGCGAGAAGTACCGCAGCGGCGAGCGCGAACCGCTGACCGGCGAGAACTGCGGCTCGACGCAGCACCACCTGCTGCTCGACGAGTTCTATCGCACCGGCGTGTTGCTCGCCGGCCGCATGTCCGCCTGGTGGCTGGTGCCCCCCGAGCATGAGCACGATCACGCCGCCTGGTGCGCTCAGTTGCTCGGCAGGCGCTACGTGCGCGCCACCGACGTGGTCGATTTCGGCGGCGTGGCCGGGTTGCCGGCGGGCGAGTTCCTGGGCGCCGGCATCTGGCAGCTCTACAAGGCAATCGACTCGCCGTACAAATCGCTGCTCAAGCTGCTGCTGTTCGAGGTCTACGCGAGCGAACTGCCCGAGATGCGTCCGCTCAGCGCCGACTGCCGGCGCGCCGTCTACGCCGGCGTCACCGACATCGACGAGCTCGACCCGTACGTGATGATCTACCGGCGCATCGAACGCTACCTGCAGGAGCGCGCCCAGGAGGAGCGCCTGGAGATCGTGCGCCGCTGCCTGTACTATAAGGCCGGCAAGAAACTGTCAGTGGCGCCGCGCGACGGTCGCGCCTCGTGGCAGCGACGGCTGATGGAACGGCTGGTCGAGGACTGGGGCTGGGACGCCGCGAAGCTCGCGCGGCTCGACGCGCGCCGCCAGTGGAACATCCTCGAGGTCGAGGCCGAGCGCAACGAACTGGTGCGCGAGCTGCGTGCGAGCTACCGCTTCCTGGCCCATTTCGCGCGCCGCGAGGCCGGTGCGAACACCGCCGACCGGCACGAACTCGCAGTGCTGGGGCGGCGCCTGTACGCGGCCTACGAACGCCAGAGCGGCAAGATCGACACCGTGAACCCGGGCCGCGCGATCGACGTCGCCGAGCGCGAGGTCGAGGTGCGCACCACCCGCTCCGGCGGCGGCACGCCGGCACGCTGGGGCGTGTGGCGTGGCGGCGACAGGGGAGCAGCGGTGTTGCGCGAGAGCGACTGCCTCAGCGAGCTGCTCGGCTGGTGCGTGGTCAACGGCGTGATCGGTGAGCGCACGCGCGTGGCGACCCGGATGCGTGAGGACGGCCTGCGCGACGAGGAGGCGCGCGCGATGCTGCGCGAGCTGCGGCGGTTCATCGCCGACGGCGCCGATGCGCGCGAGGCAGCGTTCGGGCAAGGCGCGCTGGTCACCGCACTGCTGGTGTTCGTGAACGTGGCCGAGGACCCGTTGCGCGCGGCGCGCGAGCGCGGCGTGCAGCGGGTGAGCAGCCGCACCGATTCGCTGGGCTACAGCGCGCTGCGCGAGAACCTGGTGCTGAACCTCGAGACCGTCGCGCGCACCAGCTGGGGCGAGCTGCTGTGCGCGCGCCACGACGGCGTCGACGGCCTGCTGCGCTGCCTCGGCGAGTACCTGCAGGCCGGCGGCCGCGGCAGCCGGCCGCAGCTCGTGGTGCGCTGCTTCTGTCCGAGCCGGGCACCGGCGATCGCCGCGCGCGTCGGCGAACTGTTCGCCGACATCGGCCGGCATTTCCACCGCGAACGCGGCGATGCCGCGCGCTACGTGCTCGAGATCGGCGAGCGCCTGCACCTGCTCGGCCTGCGCAACGGTGCCAGCCGCGCGCAGAGCGCCGACGATCTCGCCGGGCTCTATCGCCTGCTCGCCGAGCCGCAACCGCAGTGGAGCCCGATCGCGATCGACCGCCACGCGCTGGGCCGCAACCCGCTGCGTACGCTGCTCGCGCGGGTGCAGCCGTGGCGCTGCTGCGTGTTCGTCGAGACGGGGGCGGAGCGGGTGGCGATCACCGTCAGCGACGAGTACGGCTCGCTGTGGCGTGCCGAGCATCCCGTGGCGAACGAAGCGGCGCTGCTCGGCGCGTTGGCGCGCTTCCTCGACGCGGTGCGCGCACACCAGGGCGGCAACGCAGCGCCGAGCACGGCGCCGGCGTGGTTCCGCGTGCTGCGTCCGGCCGGTGGCGGTTACCTGACGCAGGAGATGCCGCCGCCGGCGGCGCGTGCGCCGGGGTGCGTCGGGCTGAGCGCAGTCGCGGAAGACGGCGAGAACACCGGGGTGTTCACGCTGCGCTGCGACGACCAGGGTTTCACCGCCTTCGACCCCGACGGCGAGCCGCCGCCACGGCTGCTCGCGCTGCTGAAGCGCCGCCGCGCGGCCTCCGGTGCGCTGCCCGTGTGCGTGCTCGACCTCGCGCTGCCCGACGCGGCGCAGTCGGCCGCGCCGACCATCCGTTATCTGCACGAGCGCACGCGCATCGAGCTGGCGCTGGAACGCGCGTTGCGCGAGTGAGCGCTCGCACGCCGATGCCATCGCCGGCCGGGCGTGGCTATAATCGCCGCTTCGCCAACTCCCGGGTGCACACCGTGCGATCGCTCCTCGTCTGCCTGCTGCTCACCGCGGCCACGCTGGCCGGCTGCGGCCAGAAAGGCCCGCTGTTCCTGCCCCCCGAGACGCCGCCGCAGGCCGGCACGCCATGAGCGAGGCCTTCGCTTGTCGCGACGGCACACTGTTCGCGGAGGACGTCGCGCTCGAGGACATCGCCGCGCGCTTCGGCACGCCTGCGTACGTGTATTCGCGCGCCGCGATCGAAGCGCGCTTCGACGCCTTCGAATCGGCGCTCGCCGGCGCGCATGCGCACCTGGTCTGCTACGCGGTGAAGGCCAACTCGAACCTCGCGGTACTGAACGTGCTGGCGCGCCGTGGCGCCGGTTTCGACATCGTCTCCGGCGGCGAGCTGCGGCGGGTGCTGCTCGCCGGCGGCGATCCGCGCCGCATCGTGTTCTCGGGCGTGGCGAAGTCGCGCGAGGACATCGTGGCCGCGCTCGAGGCCGGGATCCTGTGCTTCAACGTCGAGTCGGCGGCCGAACTCGCGAGGTTGCAGGAAATCGCGGCGGCCACCGGCCGCACGGCCGCGGTCTCGATCCGCGTCAACCCGGACGTCGACGCGCAGAGCCATCCGTACATCTCGACCGGTCTGCGCGAGAACAAGTTCGGCGTGGCGATCGAGGCGGCCCGCACGCTGTACGCGCACGCGGCCACGCTGCCGAACCTGCGCATCACCGGCATCGACTGCCACATCGGCTCCCAGCTGACCACGCTGGGGCCGTTCGTCGACGCGCTGGACCGGGTGCTCGCGATGGTCGACGAGCTCGCGCGCGACGGCATCGAGCTCAGCCACATCGACACCGGCGGCGGTCTCGGCGTGGTCTATCGCGACGAGGCGCCGCCGAGTCCGCAGGAATACGCCGCGGCGCTGCTCGAGCGCTTCGGCCGCCGGCGGCTCACGCTGATCACCGAGCCGGGGCGTGCGATCGTGGCGCGCGCCGGCGTGCTGCTGACACGCGTCGAGTACCTGAAGGACAACGGCGAGCGCCGCTTCGCGATCGTCGATGCGGGCATGAACGACCTGATCCGTCCCTCGCTCTACGGCGCCTGGATGGGCATCGAGCCGGTGCGCCCGCGCTCCGACATCGAGCCCGCCTGCTACGACGTGGTCGGTCCGGTGTGCGAGTCGGGTGACTTCCTCGGCAAGCAGCGCACGCTGGCGCTGGCCGGCGGCGAGTTGCTCGCGGTCACGGGGGCCGGCGCCTACGGGTTCGCGATGAGCTCGAACTACAACAGCCGCCCGCGCGCCGCCGAGATCATGGTCGACGGCAGCAACGCGTTCCTGGTGCGCGAGCGCGAGAGTCTCGAGGACCTCGTGCGTGGCGAACGGCTGCTGCCGCAGGACCGCTGACGATGCAACTGCGCTTCACCAAGATGCACGGGCTGGGCAACGACTTCGTCGTGCTGGACCTGATCACGCAGTCGGTGCAGCTCGATGCGCGCCTGATCCGCTTCCTCGCCGACCGCCATCGCGGCGTCGGCTGCGACCAGGTGCTCGTGGTCGAGCCGCCCGGCGACCCGGAAATGGACTTCCGCTACCGCATCTTCAACCAGGACGGCAGCGAGGCGCAGCAATGCGGCAACGGCGCGCGCTGCATCGCGCGCTTCATCCGCGATCACCGGCTGAGCGCCAAGCGGCGGCTGCGCGTGGAGACGCTCGGCGGTCCGATCAGCCTGACCAACGGCAAGGGCAACCTGGTCACGGTAACGATGGGCGTGCCGCGCCTCGAGCCGCAAGAAATACCATTCAGGGCCGCGCACCGGGCCGCCAGCTATACTCTCGAGGCCTGCGCCCGGCAGTGGCAGATCAGCGCCGTTTCGATGGGCAATCCGCACGCCGTGCTGCTGGTCGACGACGTGGACACCGCACCGGTGACGACGCTGGGGCCCGCGCTGGAGTCGCATCCCGATTTCCCCGAGCGCACCAACGTCGGCTTCATGCAGGTGCTGGGCCGCGACGAGATCCGGTTGCGCGTCTACGAACGCGGCGCCGGCGAGACGCAGGCCTGCGGCAGCGGTGCCTGCGCGGCGGTGGTGGCCGGGAGGCTCCGCGGACTGCTCGGCGAGCAGGTGCGGGTGAACCTGCCGGGAGGGTATCTGAACATCGAGTGGCGTGGCGAAGGCGAGACGCTGCTGATGACGGGACCGGCGACGACGGTATTCGAGGGACAGATCACGCTATGAAAGAAGAAACGGCCGCGACGCTGCGCATGCGCGCGGTGGACACCGCGAACGACGACGGACCCGATGCGCAGGCGGTGCTCGCCTTCCTGTCCCGCAACCCGGATTTCTTCCTGCGCAACGAGTCGGCGCTGGCCGACGTCGAGCTGCCGCACCGCGCGGGCAGCGCGGTGTCGCTGGTCGAGCGGCAGGTCAAGCTGCTGCGCGAGCGCAACATCGAGTCGCGCGCGCGGCTGGCGCGGCTGCTGGAGACCGCGCACGAGAACGACGCGCTGTTCACCAAGACCCGTCAGCTGGTCCTCGCGCTGCTCGAAGCCGACTCGCTGGAGCGGCTGGCGCAAACGCTGGTGCTGGGGCTGCGCCGCGAGTTCGACGTCGAGCAGGCACGGTTGCTGCTGATCGAGGACGAGCACCTCCGCTGGCCCGACACCGCCGAGCGCGTGCAACGCGCCGACGCCGAGGCCGTGCTCGGCGGCACGCTGCGTCAGGAGCGCCCGCTCGCCGGTCCGCTGCGCCCGGCGGCGCGCGAGCTGCTGTTCGGTTCGCAGGCCGCGGAAGTCGCCTCGGCGCTGGTCGTAGCGATCGCACGCCCGCACGCGGTCGCGCTGCTCGCGCTGGGCAGCGCCGACACGCGCCGTTTCCACGGCGAGATGGGTACGCTGTTCATGGAATTCGTCGGCGAGGTGGTGCAGCGCCTGCTGCCGCGCTGGCAGCACGCGGGCTGAACCACGTGCGCGGGCAGCTCGCGCACGACGTGGCGCGCTGGCTCGCCGATCTCGAGGCCACGCGCCGCGCCTCCGCACACACGCTCGATGCCTACCGGCGCGACCTGCGCCTGCTCACCGACGTGCTGGCGAACGACGGCATCGTCGCGACCGGGCACGTCGATGCCGCCGCGATCCGCCACGCGGTAGCCACGCTGCACCGGCGCGGACTCGGCGGCCGCAGCCTGCAGCGCTTCCTGTCCGCGTGCCGCGGCTTCTTCGACCATTGCATCGAGCGCGGCGAGCTGGCGGCGAATCCGGCGCTCGGCATCGCCGCGCCGCGCGCGCCACGCCGCCTGCCGGCCACGCTCGACGTGGACCAGACCGCGCGCCTGCTCGACGCGCAACCCGGAAGCTGGGAAGACCTGCGCGACCGCGCCATCATGGAGTTGTTCTACAGCTCGGGGTTGCGGCTCGCCGAACTGTGCGCGCTGGATTGCGGCGACCTCGATGTGCCGGCCGCCCTGGTCACGGTGACCGGCAAGGGTGCGCGCACGCGCACGGTGCCGGTGGGACGGCTCGCGGTGGCGGCGGTCGGTGAATGGCTGGCGGCGCGCGCCGGGTGCGCGCGCGCATCCCACTGCCCGGCGCTGTTCGTCACACGGCGCGGCACGCGCATCGGCGTGCGCGCGGTGCAGAAGCGGCTGGCGAAACACGCGCGCGAGCGCGGCCTGGGGCAGCACCTGCACCCGCACATGCTGCGCCATTCCTTCGCGACCCATCTGCTCGAGTCCAGCGGCGACCTGCGCTCGGTGCAGGAGATGCTGGGGCACGCGAACCTCGCGACCACGCAGATCTACACGCACCTCGATTTCCAGCACCTCGCGAAAGTCTACGACGCGGCCCACCCGCGCGCCGGGCGCAAGGGCCGCCGGGGCGAGGGGCCATGAGCGGGCACCCGCCGCCCGCACGGCGGCGCTTCGCGCTGATCACCTTCGATCTCGACGACACGCTGTGGCAGGTGCGCCCGGTGCTGCTGCGCGCCGAGCAGGAACTCGAACGGTGGATGCACGAGCAGTGCCCCGAAGTGCCACGCCGCTTCGACCGTGACGCATTGATGCGCCTGCGCATGCACCTGTGGAACGAGCGCCCGGAGTTGCGTCACAGCGTCAGCGCACTGCGCATCGAGGCGATGCGCCACGCGCTGCGCGAGGCCGGGCACGACGACGCCGCGGCGCTCCGCCTGGCGCAGGCGGCGTTCGAGGTGTTCATGCACTGGCGGCATGCCGTCGAGCCCTTCGCGGCGGTCGATGCGGTGCTCGCCGCGCTGGCGCGCGACTACGTGCTGGGCGCGCTGACCAACGGCAACGCCGACGTGTTCCGGCTCGCGATCGGACGCCATTTCCGTTTCGCGTTCACGGCCGAGGAACTCGGAACCAGCAAGCCGGCGCCGGCGCACTTCGAGGCGGCGCTGCGGGCCGCGGGCGTGGAACCCGGACGCGCCCTGCACGTGGGAGATCACAGCGAGCACGATGTGGGCGGCGCACGCGCGGCCGGCATGGCCGCGGTCTGGTTCAATCCGGCCGGCAAGCCCTGGGAAGGCGCACAGCCGCCGCACGCGGAGCTGCGCGACTTCGCCGAATTGCCGGCGTTGATCGAGGAACTCGAACGCCGCTGAGCACGCGTGCGGCGCCCCTCAGACCACTTCGTCGTTCACGCTGGCGGTGATGATCGGCGGTCGTGCGCTGGCATTGGGTTCGACCTGCTTGATGCTGCCGCCGGCGGCCAGGAACGCCTGGATTTCCGCTTCGAGCTGGTCACGCAACTTGCGCCGCGACTCCGAGGAGGGCACCTCGACGGGCTCCTCGCGGGGACCCGGTTCGGCACTGGCCTCGGCCTCGGCCTCGGCCTCGACGGCTTCCGAATCCAGGTTATCGTCGTCTTCGTTCTCAGCTGACATGACCCGCCCTTCCGATCATCGACACGCAAGCTCCATCCGACCACATCGCGGCGGCGCCGCGATTTCAATGCGCTTACTTATAGACCAGCACCACCGGCGTCGAATACTTTTTATTCATGTGGCGCGCACTTCTTATTCCCGCACGAAACGCGCGCCATGCGCGTCAGATCGCGTCCGGCCCCGACTCGCCGGTGCGGATGCGGATCACCTGCTCGAGCGGGGTGACGAAGATCTTGCCGTCACCGATCTTGCCGGTATTGGCCGAGGCGCGGATCGCTTCGATGACGGCATCGGTGCGCGCATCGTCGACCGCGATTTCCAGCTTCACCTTCGGCAGGAAATCGACCACGTATTCGGCCCCGCGATACAGTTCGGTGTGCCCTTTCTGCCGGCCGAAGCCCTTCACCTCGCTGACCGTCACGCCCTGCACGCCGATGTCGGACAACGCGGAACGCACATCGTCGAGCTTGAAGGGCTTGATGATCGCCGTGATCAGTTTCATCGCATCTCTCCTGCGCGGGGCGAGGACCAGTGGTTCGGGCGGCGCGCATTATATCGGCGCGTTCGGCACGCACACAGCGTAACTCATGGGCAATGCGCGGCAATAGTGTCGGCGAGTTCGGCCTGGTAGCGGGCGCGTTCCTCCGCGGCGACGATCGCGCGTCCGCCCTGCGCGTCG
Source organism: Pseudomonadales bacterium (assembly GCA_022072145.1). Classification (GTDB taxonomy): domain Bacteria; phylum Pseudomonadota; class Gammaproteobacteria; order Pseudomonadales; family UBA5518; genus UBA5518. The sequence continues at coordinate 110,241 of JAJVIG010000043.1, read as the reverse complement.
CGACGTACCAGGTACGCCGCGCGGCGCGCGCCGTCGAGTTCCTCACGCAGCCACGCGCAGGCACGCTCGCGCTCGGCCGTTGCCGCGGCCGCGGACGCCGCCGCCTGCGCGCGCTCGCGCCGCTCGGCGTCCCACACCTCGAGCAGGCGGCGGCCACGTTCGCGCTGCTCGGCGAGTTCCGGATCGGCTGGCGCGGGCGGTGAGGGCGGCAGGTCCACGCGCTGCGCGGCGCCGTCGGGCGCGCGGTCACCGTAATGCACGCGGCCCTCGGCGTCGGTCCAGCGATACACCTCGGCCCCGGCCGTGGCGGGAACGACGAGCGACAATAGCGTCGCGGCGAACCTCCTGCGCATGCGCCACCTCCGGGCCCGGCCCTTCCTGCGTGCGCCCAAGATAAAAAAAGCGCCCCGAAGGGCGCAACAGGAGACCGTGCGGTTCCAGGATCAGAGGTTGTAGCCACGCTCGTCGTGCAGCGCGATGTCCAGACCGATCGTTTCCTCCTCGTCGCTGACGCGCAGCCCGAGGACCAGATCGACCAGCTTCAGCAGCACGTAGCTCAGCACGCCGGTGTAGACCACGGTGAACACTACGCCCTTGGCCTGGATCCAGATCTGCGCCGGGATGTTTTCGACGGTGCCGAAACCGCCCAGCGCCGGCGCCGCGAACACACCGGTCAGCAGCGCACCGACGATGCCGCCCACGCCGTGCACGCCGAAGACGTCGAGCGAATCGTCGTAGCCGAGCGCGCGCTTCAGGCGCGTGGCGGTGTAGAAGCACAGCACACCCGAGGCCAGGCCGATCACCAGCGCACCGGCCGGGCCGGCCGTGCCGGCGGCCGGCGTGATCGCCACCAGGCCGGCGACCGCACCCGAGGCGATGCCGAGCACCGAGGGCTTGCCGTGGCTGATCCACTCGGCACACATCCAGCCCAGCGCGGCCGCCGCGGTGGCGATCTGCGTGACCGCCATCGCCATGCCGGCGGTGCCGTTGGCGGCCACCGCCGAGCCGGCGTTGAAGCCGAACCAGCCCACCCACAGCATCGAGGCACCGACCAGCGTGAGCCCGAGGTTGTGCGGCGGCATCGCGGTGTGCGGATAGCCCTTGCGCTTGCCGAGCACGAGGCAGGCGACGAGGCCCGCGATACCGGCGTTGATGTGCACCACGGTGCCGCCGGCGAAGTCGAGCACGCCCCAGTCCCACATCAGCGCGCCGTCACCGCTCCATACCATGTGCGCGATCGGCAGGTAGCAGACCGTGACCCACAGCGCCATGAACAGCATCATCGCGGAGAATTTCATGCGCTCGGCGAAGGCGCCCACGATCAGCGCCGGCGTGATGATCGCGAAGGTCATCTGGAACACCACGAACACCGACTCCGGGATGCGGTAGACCAGCGAATCCACGCCGAGCCCGGCGAGGAACGCCCGCGACAGGCCGCCCACGAAGGAGTTCAGGTTGGTGACACCCTTCTCCATGCCGGTGGTGTCGAAGGCCAGGCTGTAGCCGAACACGGTCCACAGCACGCTGACCATCGCGGTGATCGCGAAGCACTGCATCAGCACCGACAGCACGTTCTTCGACCGCACCATGCCGGCGTAGAAGAGCGCGACGCCCGGGATCGTCATGAACAGCACCAGCGCGGTGGCGGTGAGCATCCAGGCCGTGTCACCCGAGTCGAGCGTCGGCGTGTCCTGGGCGAGCGCCAGCGCCGGCAGTGCCAGCAGCAGCGGCGCGGCGAGCGCGCGCGCGCGTCGTGTCGAGGTCTTCATACCGCATCCTCCCCTGTTTCGCCGGTGCGGATCCGCACCGCCTGTTCCACCGGCATCACGAAGATCTTGCCGTCGCCGATCTTGCCGGTGCGCGCCGCGCGCGTGACCGTCTCGATCACGCTGTCGACGATCGCGTCGGCGACGACGATCTCGATGCGCACCTTGGGCAGGAAGTCGACGACGTATTCGGCGCCGCGATAGAGCTCGGTATGGCCCTTCTGGCGTCCGAAGCCCTTCACCTCGCTGACGGTGATCCCCTGCACGCCGATCTCCGACAGCGCCTCGCGCACATCGTCGAGCTTGAAGGGTTTCACGATGGCCGTGATCATTTTCATGTTCGCTTCTCCTCGATGACGGTCCGCCGCCACGGCGGGCCGTGATTGGTTTCAGAGCGACTTGCTCACCGAGAACACCACGCGGGCGTCGGCGTCGTCGGAATCGACCCCGTAGAGGTCGTCGATCGTCGTGTCCCAGTAGGTCAGCGCGAAGTTGAAGCCGCCGACCGACTTGCCCAGCCCGATCGACCACTCGGTGTATTCGTCCTCGCCTGGCTCGAACAACCCTTTCTCGCTCATCAGGTTCATCGCCGCGTGCAGCGACAGCGTGAGGTCGTAGGGCAACGCGTGGGTGTAGTTCAGGTACGGGTAGTACAGTTCGACCTCGTCCCCGAGCGCGTCGGTGGTGCCGTCGCCGAGGTACTCGGGCGACCAGTTCAGCCCCGCCGTCAGTCCGCCCCAGGTGAATGCGAGTGCCGCCTCCACGTAGTCGAATTGCGGATCGCCGTCGTAGTCGTAGTAGATGAAGCCGATCTTGTAGCCGCACGACGCGCAGCCGAACTGACCCGCGTAGCCGCCGTAGAAATCGATCTCGGTGCTCGCATCGGTGCCGAAGTTCACGTTCGACGCCCACACGCCGGCATAGATGCCGTTGTCGAAGGCGGCGTCGAAGCCGCCCTGGATCGCGGGGCGCTCCTGCGTCTGCGACACGCCGCGGAAGATGTAGTCGGTGGCCAGCGCCACGTTGCCCGTGTAGTTGCCGGCCTGTGCGGCCGTGCCGCTCATCGCCAGGGTAGCCGCCGCGGCCGTCAGGATCGCCTTCAGTTGCATCGTCGTGTCTCCTTGCCTTCGGTTGAGAGTCCGTGCCGGTACTCATGCGTTCGTGGCGGACCGGCTCGAACACCTCTGTGCAGATGCTGTGCCAGAATTGAAAAACCTTTTGAAAACATGGTGATCAGGCGATTTGCGCGCCGCACTCCGGTAGCGCACCCGTGACGGGCGCACGGCGACGCGCACCATCGTGGTGCGCACTGCACGCGAGCAGCGGCATGGCGAGCGCGCCGGTGGTGCAATCGTTTAGAATCGGCCCCGGTCAGCACCGGCGTGAACAGCGATGATCAACGACTCCCTACTGCGCGGCCTCGGCGACCAGCTCGGTCGCTTCATCGGCGACGCCGCCGCGCGCGAGGACATGCAGAAAAGCCTGGAGACGATCGTGCAGGGCGCGTTCGCGCGCCTGGACCTGGTCACGCGCGAGCAATTCGACGCGCAGCTCGGGTTGCTGCGCCAGGCCCGCGAGCAGATCGACCGGCTGGAAGAGGAACTCGCTCGTGCGCAGCAACGCCTGACCGAACTGGAGCGTGACCGCGAGTAGCCGCGTCACGCACACCACCCACAATGCATCCAGGGAAGGATCATGCAACTCGCCACACTCGCCACCCGTGCCCAGACAGGTATCGCCGCACCGGCGGTACGCGTCGAGATCCACCTGTCCAACGGCCTGCCACGCACCGCGATCGTCGGCTTGCCCGAGACGGCGGTGCGCGAGAGCAAGGATCGCGTGCGCAGCGCGCTGATCAACTCGCTGTTCGAGTTTCCGCTCACGCGCATCACCGTGAACCTCGCGCCGGCCGACCTGCCGAAGGACGGCGGCGGACGCTACGACCTGCCGATCGCGCTCGGCATCCTCGGCGCCTCGGGGCAGATCGACCCGGCGGTGTTCGAGGGCTTCGAGTTCATCGGCGAACTCGCGCTGAACGGCGACATCCGCCCGGTGTGCGGGGCGCTGCCCGCCGCGCGCGCCTGCCACGCCGCCGGACGCACGCTGGTGCTGCCGGCCGGCAACGCGCCCGAGGCGGCGCGCATCCCCGGCGCCTGCGTGCTGCCGGCACGCACCCTGCTGGAGGTCTGCGCGCACCTGAACGCCGGCACGCTGATGGAACCGCAGCGCCCGCTGCCCGATCCGCCGCCGTCCGCGCCGCCTGAACTCGCCGACGTGCTGGGGCAGGAGTGCGCAAAACGCGCGCTGGCGGTGGCCGCCGCGGGCGGCCTGAACCTGCTGCTGAGCGGACCGCCCGGCACCGGCAAGACGATGCTCGCGACCCGCCTGCCCGGGATCCTGCCGCCGCTCGACGATGACGAGTGGCTGGAGGTGGCCTCGATCCGCTCGGTGGCGGGATTCGACGACGCCGGCGCAGCGCGCGGCGCGCGGCCGTTTCGCGCACCGCACCGCTCGGCCTCGGCGATCGCGCTGGTAGGCGGTGGAGCCGTGCCGCGGCCCGGCGAGATCACGCTGGCACACCACGGCGTGCTGTTCCTGGACGAGTTGCCGGAATGGCCGCGCCGCCTGCTCGAGCTGCTGCGCGAGCCGCTCGAGTCGGGCAGCATCGCAATCGCGCGCGCGGCGCGACGGCTGAGCTTTCCCGCGCGTTTCCAGCTGGTCGCCGCGATGAACCCTTGCCCCTGCGGCTACCTCGGCTCGGGTTTCCGCGATTGCCGCTGCGCTCCCGAGCAGGTCGCGCGTTACCGCGACCGGCTGAGCGGCCCGCTGCTCGACCGCTTCGATATGCGCGTCGAGGTCTCGCGCCCGGGCGACGCGCTGTTCGACACCGCCGGCGCGGCGCGCGGCGAGACGAGCGCGACGATCCGCGCGCGCGTGATCGCGGCGCGCGAGCGGCAGCTGCGCCGCCAGGACACCACCAATGCGATGCTCGGCGGACGCGAGCTCGAACGCGTCGCACGACTCACTGCTGCCGATCACGCACTGCTGGTCGGCGCGACGCGCCGCTGGGGATTGTCGGCGCGCGCCTACCACCGCGTGCTGCGCGTAGCGCGCAGCATCGCGGATCTCGAGGATCGGGCGGACATCGGCTCGGCGCAGCTGGCGGAGGCGCTGGCCTACCGGATCAGGGAACAGACGGCCGCGGACGCGGCGCTCACGCCAGGCTGAGTCCGGCGCAGGCTCCTGGCTCGTCGACCAGCGCTTCGGGCTGGACCTGCTGCAGCAGGTCCGTGAAAGTCACCGGACGCGAGAAGAAATAACCCTGTGCCTGGTCGCAGTCGTGCTCGCGCAGGAAGCGCACCTGCTCGGCGGTCTCGGCGCCCTCGGCGATGACCTGCAGGCCGAGGTTGTGCGCAAGACTGATCATCGCTTTCACGATCGTCGCGTCGTCCTGCGTCTGCGGCAGGTTCTTCACGAAGCTGCGGTCGATCTTGAGCGCGCCGATCGGCAGGCGCTGGATGTGCGCGAACGAGGAATAGCCGGTGCCGAAATCGTCGAGCGAGAAGGTCGGGCCGAGTTCGCGGATCGTGTGCATGCAACGCTCGGTGTCCTCGGCGTTGGCCATGATCGCGGTCTCGGTCAGCTCGAACTCGAGTCGGCGGGCGTCGACGCCGGCGGCTTCGATGATGTTGCGCACGGTCTGCGCGAACTTCTCGTCGGCGAACTGCTTGAACGAGAGGTTGACCGCGATGTGGATCGGATCGACGCCGCGCGCGTCCAGCGTGCGCATGTCCTCGCAGGCCCGGTGGATCACCCAGTAGCCGAGCGGCACGATCAGACCCACCTCTTCGGCGAGCGGGATGAAATCCGCCGGCGACACCACGCCGCGCACCGGGTGGTTCCAGCGCAGCAGCGCCTCGACCCCGGCGATGCGCTCGTCGTCGAGCGCGATGCGCGGCTGGTAGTACAGCTCGAACTCGCCGCGGCGCAACGCGCGCCGCAGGTCGGCCTCGAGGTACATCTGGTTCATCGCCTCGACGTTCATCTTCTCCGTGTAGAAGCGGTACGCGCTGCCACGCAGGTTCTTCGCCTGGTACATCGCCATGTCGGCGTGTTTCAGCAGCGCATCGACCGTATCGCCGGCCTCCGGGTACACCGCGATGCCGATGCTCGCACCGACGAAGACCTGCTGCGCGCCCAGCGTGACCGGACGCGAGACCACGTCGATCGCCTTGCGCGCCACGTTGACGATGTCGGAGGTCGTCGCGACGTCCTCGAGGATCACGGTGAACTCGTCGCCGCCGATGCGCGCCACCGAGTCGCTCTTGCGCATGCAGTGGCTGAGGCGCTCGGCGACGGTGCGGATCAGCTCGTCGCCGGCCTCGTGCCCCAGCGTGTCGTTGACCTGCTTGAAGCCGTCGAGATCGATGAAGAACAGCGCCACCGTCTGCTGCGAACGGCGCGCGCGCTCGAGCGCCCGCCCGAGGCGGTCACGGAACAGGATGCGGTTCGGGACGTTGGTCAGCGCATCGTAGTGCGCGAGCCGCGCGAGCCGTGCCTCGGCGCTCTTGCGCTCGATCGCGTAGCGCAGCGTGCGCTCGAGGATCTGCGAATCGATGCGACCCTTGAGCAGGTAGTCCGACGCCCCGGAGCGGATCGCCTCGCGGTCCACGTTGCGGTCCAGTTCGGCCGTCATCACGATGATCGGCACCGAGGCGCCCATCTGCACGGCCTTGGCGAGGATCGCCGGGCCGCTGCCGTGGTTGCCCTGGTAGTCGAGCAGCACCACGTCGTGCAGATCGGAGAAGATCGCGTCGATCGCGTGCTCGGCTTGCCAGCACCAGGTGAGTTCGTAGGCACCGTGACCGATCGCGTCCAGCAACTGGCCGATCAACGCGTATTCGCCGCGATCGCGATCGATCAGCAGCACACGGATGGGTTTTTCGCCGTACGAACCGGAGTCCATGCGATTACAGCGTCCATGTTATTCGTCGACCCCGACCCGTACGGGCCGGGGCGCGCCACCTGGAGCCAAAGGCTCTCCGACGCCTACTTATAGGTGACGTCGCGGGAATTTGCCACGCTGGGGCGAACAATTCCCGCTCACCGCCGGCCGCAGACGACCGGGCTCAGTTGATTCCTGCCGTCATGTGGTCGATCGCCGCCTGCAGTTCCTGCTCGGTACAGGCTGCGCAGCTGCCCTTCGGCGGCATCGCGCGGATGCCGCTGACCGCGTTCTTCAGCAGCGTGTCCTTGCCCTGGGCAAGGCGCGGCTGCCAACCGGTGGCGTCGCCGGGTTTGGGCGCACCAGCCAGCCCGGTGGCATGGCACATCGCACACGAAGCGTTATAGACATCGGCACCACTGCGGCCGCTGGCGGCCACGGCAGGTGCCGCCGGTTCGGCAGCCACGGGTTCGGCGGCAACCGGCTCGCTGGCAGCCGTTTCGACCGGTGCGGTCGTCTCGCCGGCAGCGGCATCGCCGGCAGCGGTGGTCTCGCTGGCAACGGGTGCCGCCGGCTCGGCGACGGGCTCCGATGCAGCCGCTGCAGCCGGTGCCGGCTCCGCCGGGCACGCCTGCCCTTCGAGGCAGACCTGACCCACCGGCTTGATGCGCTCGATGATGTCCTGCGCGCTGTCACCGGCGGCGAAGCTCGACACTGCGCCGCTGGCGATGAACATCCCGGCGACGGCGACCTGCAATTGACGCTTGATAGACACTGGCGAACCTCTGCGTATTGGCACTGGTGGAGCGCACCGGCGGTGTGCCGGCGTCATTGAATGGCGCGGATTATAGCCAGATGCCCGCGAAGCGGGGAACCGCGCCCGGGCCCGCCGGCACAATTCGCGATGGACGCACCCTCCGGCGCGCGGGTATGATCGCCGCCGCATCACCGCCGGCACGGTGCCGGTCGGATCGACAAAGTTTTGCGCCCGTAGCTCAGCTGGATAGAGCGCTGCCCTCCGGAGGCAGAGGTCAGGGGTTCGAATCCCTTCGGGCGCGCCATTTCTCTTCTTCGCCGTTCGACTGCCTGCGAACCCGATCACCCCTCCCGCCCGGGAAACAGTCCCGGCATCCATCGTGATGCCAGCCTGGCCGGGAAGTTCAGTCGCAGCGGAGCGCGACTGCTCGCGGAAGTCAGGACCTCGCACGCAAGCAGTGCGGACGTGACACGCCGGGACTGACGCTCCCCCTTGCCGATCAGCGTCACGACGTCGCCCCGGGGAAGTTCGCCGCGATAGAGCACGGCTTCCAGCACCGCTCCCGACCCCGGTGGCAGCGTGCCGGCACGGATTTCCTCTCCTGCCCAGGCCAGGATCCGGTCGCGCAAGCGTTTCGGCTGCACCAGGCTCTGCATGAAGTTCACCTGATCGATGCAGGTTTCGAGGAAGAACTGCGTGAAGCGCACGAGCGCCTCCTCGCTCAGCGAACCCCTGCCGTCGAGATCGTTTCGCCGCGGCCCGTCGCAGTCAGCCAGGTGCGCCTTGTAGCGTTCGACGTTGCGCGCCAGGCCGCGCGCGATGGCCCAGATGCCGCCGGAATCGAGCGCATCGCGGAGGATCGCATGGGACATCAGTCGCGCGACACGCCCGGGCTGACGGCTACATGCCGTCCAACGATCACATCGGTGTCACGCAACCCCCCGGGCACCACCCTGGCGCGCACGCCTGAAGCGGGATCTTCCGCCCACAACAACGCGTCGGGCAACGCCTCACAGAAGCGGTGGTGGATCTCGCGCAGACCCTCCACGGTGCTCGCCCGCGCGCCCAGTCCGTCATCGTCGATCCATTGCTGTACCGCGACGTGTGCCCGGGCCTCGAGTTGCAGTTCACGCGTCGCGGCGTCGGCACTGTAGTCGTGCCGCAATGCGCGTTCGATATCGACCGGGGCGTGTCATGCCCTTCGATCAGGTTGCTGTAATAGCAGTCCATGGCACGCACCAGCCCGGCGAGCGCGGACGTCACGCCATCCGGCAGGCTTCGCCGCAGGCCCGCCGAGCGGCCTGCCAACTCGATCGCGAGGTCGGTCACGGCCGTGCGCCGCGCAGAGGATTCCCCGATAAGCATCGGCTCCATCAGGTAAATGGACTCACCCCGGTCAGCCATCGCCACAGAAGCCTCGATGTCCGCTTTCATGTCCGGTTTCATACTTAACACTTGCCGGCAATAACATGTGCTTAGCGCAGCAATCCAGGAAATGAAAGCCGCCGGATTGGCCGCTTCGGATGCGCGACCTGCGCCCCCATCACCGCCCACTTCACTCTGCGCGCCTGAAATCGAAACCCGTCTCCAGATTGTCGAACACCGCCTGCTCGCGCCGGCGCGCGATCCGCCAGCCGTGGGCGGTGCGCCGGTAGTCCACCTCGTAGTAGCCCGCGGTGACGCCCTGGCGCGTGTGGCCCTGGTCGTTGCGCATCACGTGGCGGAACTCGAAGAAGATCAGTGCGCGCGCGGTGTCGCCCTGGATCGAGAGGCGCGGCGGGTGCATGAAATGAATACCCATCCAGTGACGATGGATGTTCTCGCAGAAGGCCTGCAGTTCCTCGTAGCCGCGCGCCACGAAGCCCGGCGAGGTGCCTACCGGCAGCATCTCGAAGCTGCCATCGGCGGCGAACAGCGCCGCCCACTCGCGCGCACGGCCGAAGTCCCAGTGCGCGGCGTAGTCCGCCTCCAGGTCGAGCAGCGCGAAGCGGTCTTCGATCGACTGCAGACGGGTTGCGAGGTCACTCATCGGTCTGGCTCCTTACATGATCGTGGAGCCATCATGCCAGACGCCCGTTTCCACCGTTTTGCCTGCCGCAGCCGGCTGCAGCAGGCCATCGCCTTCGGCCTGTGCTCGCGGCGCTACCGCAACGCCGATCACGCTGCAGCTCCGGCTTGCGGGGCCGGAGCTGCAGCGTGCATGACGCGCGAATCACTTCACGGGACAGGCGACGCTCAGAGCCGGAAGCGCACGCCCGCCTCGACCGAACGCTCGGGACCCACGTAGATGCCCTGGCGCAAACCCGTGATGTAGCGCTTGTCGCCGAGGTTCTTGACTCCGCCGAACACCGTCAGCCGTTCGTTGAACTCGTACTGTGCGGTCAGGTCGAGCACCGTGTACGCCGGGATCTTGCCGCCCCAGATGCGACTGTCGGCAGTGGTCGGCAAGTCACGTTGGTTCGTGGGATCACCGTATTGCGAGCCGTTGTAGTGCGCGTTCAGCATCGCGCTGAAGGCGTTGGCGCGATAGTTCAGCGCGAGGTTCGCGAGGTATTCCGGTGAGTACGGAATGCGATTGCCTTTGTTGTCGCCGGTGCGGAACTCGGATTCCGGCACCCAGGTCGCGTTGCCGTCGACGCTGAAACCGCCGCCGATCTCGTAACCGAGCACCAGTTCGAAGCCACCGTGGCGCGTTTCGCCCGCGTTGGACTGCGACAGCAACGGGTTGCTGTTGCCGGTCACGACCTGGTTCTCGAAGTCCATGTAGAACGCAGCCAGTTCGTAATTCAGCAGCCCGTGGTTGCCGCGCACGCCGACCTCGTAATTGACCGAGCGCTCGCCGTCGAGGTTCTGGTCGGTGAGGTTGTCGAGTGCAACCCCGTTCGACGCCGGCGAGAAGGCCTTGTAGACGCCGCCGTAGAGCTGTGTGGAGTCGCCCAGTGCGTAGGTCGCGCCGACGCCGGGCAGGATCTCGGTGTTCGAGGTATCCGCGCTGGCGTTGTTGTTCAGCAGTTCGACCCGCTCCTGCTCGTAGGACTCGACGCGCAGGCCCGGCGTGACCGCCAGGCGGTCGTTGATAACGAAGCGGTTCTGCACGTAGCCGGCCACGCTGTCGGCGGAGTCCTCCACGTGCTGGTCGGTGAGGCCACTGCGATCCGAGGCGCGCGTGGCACGCACGCGACGGTCATCGGACTCCTCGGTCATGAAGCGCAGCCCGAACTCGGCCTCGTTCTCCAGGCCGAACAGCGCGTGCTCCAGCGTCAGCCGGGTTTCCACGCCGTAACGCTCGAACGAGCGGTTGTTGCCGTTCAGCGTGTCGGTGTAAACCCAGCGCCCCGCCGCATTGGAGGCCGCGGTATCGACGTTGTAGCGCCAGTAGTCACGCGTGGTCTCGCTCCAGTACACCAGCGTCTTCAGCGTTGCGCGCTCGCTCGGCGTCCACTCGTGATTCAGATCGACGCCGGTGCGGTCGCTGAGCAGGTAATCGTCCGGTGCCGGGTTGTAGGTTCGGCCCTTGTGGTAGTCGTCGAGCAGCAAGCCACGGTAGGAGATGTTCGCGTCGTTGTCGTACCACGAGAACTTCAGGCCCAGCGCGTGCTGGTCGTTGAGGCGTACGCCGGCCTTCGCCATGACGTCGGACATCTCGTAACCCTTGTCCATGAAGCCGTCGCTCTCGGCGTAGGTGGCGACCACGCCGGCGAAGGCATCGCCCGAACGGGTGCGCCCGCCCGCCTCGACGGTCGCCTCGCGGGTGGCGAAGGAACCGGTGCGCACCGACATCCGCACCCCGTCGTCGGGGGTCTTGGTGCGGTAGTTGATCACACCGCCGATCGTCGACGGTCCGTAACGCAGCGAGGCCGAGCCCTTCAGCACCTCGATGCTCTCGACGCGCTGGATGCGCGGATTGAAATAGCGCGTGTTGCCGATGAACAGCCCGGGCGCCACCGGCGCACCGTCCTCGAGGATCAGGGATTTGGTCTCGCTGGACGACAGACCGCGGATGCCGACGTTGGACACCACCGCCGACTCTTCCTCGCTCTTGGTGTTGATGCCGGGAAGCCGGCGCAGCGCATCCTCGTTGGACAGGGGCTGGATGAGTTCGAGTTGCTCGCGATCGACCAACACCACGGTGCCGGTCATCTTCGACACGTCGTCCAGGCGCTTGCCGATCACCTCCATCTCCGGCATCGGCGCGTCACTCTTGTGCCCCGTCTGCCTATCGGCGGCAGGGGTGGCCGCGGCGGCGGTGGTGGACAACAGCGCGGCGGCGATGGCAACGGCAAGGCGCTGGCGCGCAGGGATCGGGTGGCGTCGGTTCACGGTTCGGTCTCCAGCATGGTTCGTTCGGTGTTGCAGGCGCGTCGGCGGCACACGTCGCACCGGCCGTCACGGGCGGAGCAAATCTAGTAGCGAATGAGAATGGTTGTCAATAACGTAAATAGTGATTTTGGTGCGCTGCCCTGCTGGATTGGGGACGGGAACCTCGACGAGGAAAGATCTCCGGTGTAGGTTCGGCCTGTGGCCGAACATGTCCGGGTAGGTTCGGCCTGTGGCCGAACATGTCCGGGCGCAGCCCGGACCTACGAGACCTGTCCGGGCGCAGCCCGGACCTACGGTTTGCCGAGCACGGCGCGTGTCGCGGTGCGGGTGAAATCGCTGGTGCCGAGTTCGGCGACCGAGCGCGCCTCGGCACCGAGCACGGTCGCGAGGTCCGCGTGCAGCGCGAGGTTCAGGTTGGCCTTGATGTGGGCGGCGGTCGGCGCGGGCAGCGCGAGCAGGCGCGCCAGCACACGTGCGCGGGTGGCGTCGAGTTCATCGCGCGGCACCAGCCAGTTGAGCAGTCCCAGCGACAGCGCGTGCTCGGCATCGACCGCCTCGCTCATCCAGTACAGCTCGCGTGCCTTCGCCGGCCCCACCAGTCGGGTCAGGAAATAGCTGCCGCCGAAATCGCCGGAGATGCCGATACGCGCGAAGGCGGTCAGGAAACGCGCGTTCGGGGTGCCGATGCGCAGGTCGCATGCGAGCGCGAGCGCCATGCCGGCGCCGGCGGCCACGCCGTCGAGCACCGCGAGCGTGGGCTTCGGCATCGTGTGCAGCGCACGCGAAGACTGCGCCCAGTGCTCGATGTGGCGCGCCAGCGCGTCGGTGCCGTCGGTTGCGCTGGCCGGGATGCCGCTGATGTCGCCACCGGCCGAGAAGGCGTGTCCGCCGGCGCCGCACAGCACCACCACACGCACCGACTCGTCGGCCGCCAGCCGTTCGAGCAGCGGCAACAGCGCATCGAGCATCGGCACGTCGAGCGCGTTGCGCGCCTGTGGCCGATCGAAGGTGATCGTGGCGACGCCGTCGACGACCGACAACGGCAAGGTGGCGGGAAGATCCATCGGTTTCACGACTCCTGTGAAGTGTGCTCGCTCGCGTGGCGCTGGCGCCATTCGTCGCGCACCTGGCGACGCAACAACTTGCCGGCCTCGGTGCGCGGCAAGACGTCCGCGAAGACATACTCGCGCGGCTGCTGATAGCCGGCAAGCCGTTCGCGCGCGAATCGGGCGAGCGTTTCCCGCAAGGCCTGCGGATCGGCCGCGGCGCCATCGCGCGGCACCACCAGCGCCAGCACGCGCTCGCCCCATTCGGGATCGGGCAGACCGATCACGCAACAATCGAGCACCTCCGGGTGCCCGAGCAGCACACCTTCGATCTGTGCCGGGTAGACATTGACGCCACCCGAGATGACCAGGTCCGCCCGCCGATCGCAGAGGAACAGGTAACCGTCGTCGTCCAGGTACCCGATATCGCCCAGCGTGGACAGTTCGCCGCAGTAGGCGGCGGCGGTCTTCTTGGAATCACCGCGGTACGCGAATCGCTGGTGCTCGTTGCGGAAGTACACGGTGCCCTCGACGCCGGTCGGGCACGGCGCGCCGGCGTCATCGAGGATGTGCAGCGAGCAGCCCGGCGTCGCGCGCCCCACCGAACCGGGATGCGCGAGCCAGTCGGAGGACGCGATCGCCGTCGATCCCATGCCCTCGCTGCCACCGTAGAACTCGTAGAGCACCGGGCCCAGCCACTCGATCATGCGCCGCTTGATCTCGGGCGCGACCGGAGCGGCGCCGTGGAACACCAAGCGCAGCGACGAGGTGTCGTAACGGTGGCGCACCGCCTCCGGCAGCTTCAGCAGGCGCACGAAGTGGGTGGGCACCAGGAAGGTGCTGTGCACGCGCAGTTCGTGCACCGCGCGCAGGAATTCCTCGGCATCCCAGCGCTCCATGATCGCCACCGGCGCACCGAGCAGCGCCGCGCCCTCGCAATAACTGAGCGGTGCCGCGTGGTACAGCGGGCCGGCGACCAGGTGGGTGTCGGGCGCCTCGCCGCGCAGGAAGAGTTGCAGCATCTCCATGCTGCGCCGGCTCGCGAGTCCGGGCGGATCGGTGATCGACACGTGCAGGGCCTCGCTGACGACACCCTTCGGCTGCCCGGTGGTGCCCGAGGTGTAGAGCATCAGGCCGCCGGCGCGAGGCTCGGGCAGCGGCGCGTCGCTGAACGCCGCCATCTCGTCCAGACGACGGAAGCCGTCGATGCCGTCCCCGGCCGCGAAACGCCGCGCCGGGTCGATCATCGCGGCCACGTGCTGTGCGGTGGCGGAGTAATCCGGGTGCGCGACCAGCGCGGTGGCGCCCGAATTCGCGATCACGTACGCGACGTCCTGCGCGGGCAGGTTGCGATTGACCGGCACCGCCGTGCGCCCCGACCACGTGATGCCGCGGTAACAGGCGAGGAATTCCGGGATGTTGGGCAGCAACAGCGCGACCGCGGCGTCACGACCCACGCCGGCGGCGTCGAGCAGGCGCGCGAAACGCTGCCCCTCGCACTGGATGAACTCGTTCGCGACGGTCTGCCGCATCGGTTCCTGCGCTCCCAATCCGCTTGTCGACGTCATTGTAGGCGGTCGGGAGCGCGCCTGGACTCGTGGCGTTGGCGCTCCGGTGCATGCCGGAAGCCACCCCTCGCCTCGGCACCGCCACGGAGCACCACGATGGACAACCGCGTCGCGAGCCGCGAGAAACAGCTGGCGTCGGCGAACAGCGAAAGCGCCAGCGGCGGCGGCGGCATGCAGACGATGTCGTGCTACGACGGCTGCTACCCCGCCTGGGGCAAGATCATCGCTGTGCGCGGGGTGGCAGCAGCCTCACGATCGCCAGCACGCTGAAGCTCGAGGGCACGGTCACCCGCATCGCCGACTTCTGCCAAGACCCGTAGGTTCGGCCTGTGGCCGAATTCGATGCCACGGCACATGTCCGGGCCCATGTCCGGGCACAGCCCGGACCTACATGCAGTCGGGGTGCGCCCAGGGCGGGATTTCTGGCGGCGGCAGTGTGCCGCGGCCGTCGAGGGTGCGCACCGTCAGCCCGTGGTGCAGCGGGAAGTGCAGGCTGTAGGTGATCTGGCCGGTGCGCTCGCTCGCCGGCAGGTGGCACAGCGCTAGCGCGGTTTCGGCCAGGTACTCGACCGGCTCGGTCGGGTAGTCCGCCGGAATGTAGGAGTCGGCGCCCGGCGTCGAGATCGCGGTGCTCGGCGCGACCAGGTTCACGGCGATGCCGTCGGCCTCGAGTTCGGCGGCAAGCCCCTGCGTGAAACGGTTCAGCGCGGCCTTGATCGACGCGTAGACGGTCGAACCGCCGAAGCGCGCGAAGTCGTCGAAGGGGCGCAGCGGGGCCATCGCGGTCACCGACCCCACGTTGACGATCCACCCCGCGCCGCGCGCGCGCAGATGCGGAATCGCCGCGCGGCTCAGCGCGAACGGGACGCGGAAATAGAGATTCACCATCTGCTCGAAGGCAGCCTCGGGCAGTTGCTCGACGCGCGCGAACTGTGCGAATCCGGCGTTGTTGACCAGGATGTCGATGCCGCCGGTGGCCTGCACGACGCGCTCGATCAGGCTGTCGCGATCCGCCGGGTCCTCGAGATCGCAACGCAGCGCGAGCGAGCGCCCGCCGGCGGCCTCGATCAGCGCCACCGTCTCGGCCAGCGTGCCGGGCGTCGGCGAGGACTCCACGCTGCGCGCGGTCACCACCACGAAGGCGCCTGCGCTGGCGAGGCGCTGCGCGATCGCACGTCCGATGCCGCGACTGGCACCGGTCACGACTGCGACGCGCCCTGCGAGCGAGGGAGGCGGGATGCTCATCGATGTTCTCCTCGTGCTGTTTGGCCGCCATTATGCCGCAGGATCGACGGCGATCGCGCGGGCGCGCCGGCGGTTATGCTGTGCCTCCCTGCAACGGCACCGGCTGGAGGATCGCGCATGGACCACCCGACGTTCTTCGACCAGGTACGCCGCATCACGCTGCGCGATCCGCTGGCCGAGTTGCTCGGCAGTTGCGAGGGTGGGCTGATCGACTACGGCTACGCCGACGCGGTGCGACTGGCGGGGCACTCCTGTCCCACCGTGGCCGGCGCGTACCTGGTCACGCTGCGCGCGCTCGCGCGCCTGTTCCCCGACGGGCCCGCCGAGCGCGGCGCGGTGCGCGTGCATTTGCGCGAACGCGTCGAGGACGGCGTGACCGGCGTGATCGCGAACGTGGTGGGCCTGCTGACCGGCGCGGCGGCCGAGGGTGGCTTCAAGGGGCTGGCGGGTCGCTTCGAGCGGCGCAACCTGCTGCGCTTCGGTGCCTCGATCCCGTCGGCGATCCGCTTCGAACGCCTCGACGACGGACGCGTGGTCGATGCCGACTACCACCCGGAGCTGGTTCCCGCGCAGGCGCGCACGCGCGAGCTGCTGTCACGGGTGCTCGCCGGCGGCGCGAGCGAGGCCGATCGGCGCGAATTCGGCCGGCTGTGGCAGGAGCGCGTGCGGCAGATCCTGATCGACGGCATCGACGACGAGGCGCTGGTGACGCTGACCGGCCCGCACTGAAACCGGCCGCACCGCCCCGAATGGGTCGCGATTTGCCGTTTCCGCTGGCAGATCATCGAGTTGTCTATTACTCTTCATGCCGATAACGAACTTTGCGGGGAGACGGCGGCATGGCGAGCAGCAACAGGAGATCTCTCGCACTGGTCGCGGGTCTGTTCTGTGCCCTGCTGGGCACCGCGAGCGCGCTGGCCCAGCCACGCGCCCCCGATCCGCACGGCCTGCACCTGCAGTCGGACAAGGCCGTGGTCTTCGATGCGCGCACCGGGCAGATCCTGTACGCGAAGAACGCCGAGCGCACCGCGCCGATCGCCTCGATCACCAAGCTGATGACCGCGATGGTGGTGCTCGACGCCAAGCTGCCGATGAACGAGATGCTGACGATCTCGAAGGACGACATCGACCGCCTCAAGGGCACCTACTCGCGGCTGCAGATCGGCACCCGGCAGTCGCGCGCGGAGATGCTGCGCCTGGCGCTGATGTCCTCCGAGAACCGCGCCGCCTCGGCGCTGGGGCGCCATTACCCGGGCGGTCGCGGAGCGTTCGTCGCGCAGATGAACCGCAAGGCGACGGCGCTGCGCATGCAGCACACGCGCTTCGCCGACACCACCGGACTGTCGAGCCAGAACGTGTCCTCGGCCGGCGACCTCGTCAAGATGACGCAGGCAGCCAGCCAGTACGCGCTGATCCGCGAGTACACCACCACCCCGGAGCGTACCGTGACCTTCCCGCAGCCGCGCTACTCGCTCGGCTTCGTGAACACCAATCGCCTGGTGCGCGCCGGATCGTGGGACATCGAGCTCAGCAAGACCGGCTTCACCAACGAGGCCGGCCGCTGCCTGGTCATGAAGGCACGCATCGAGAACCGCCCGCTGGTCATGATCCTGCTCGACGCGCAGGGCAAGCTGACGCCGGTCGGTGACGCCACCCGCATCCGCCAGTGGCTGGAGCGCAGCAACTACGCCGCCAGCGCGCGGCGCGCGACCACCTCGGTCTGAGCCACACGCCGCGGCGCGCTCAGATCGTGAGATCGGCGCGCGACTCCATGCGCTGCAGTTCCCACAGGCGCCGGTAGAGCCCGCCGCGCGCGATCAGCTGGGCGTGCGAACCACGCTCCTGGATGTGGCCGCGCGCCAGCACCAGGATCTCGTCGACCTCGCGCAGCGTCGACAGACGGTGAGCGATCACCACCATCGACACCTGCCCGCCGAGGGCGTGCAGCGCCTGCTGCAGGGCCTCCTCGGTGGCACTGTCGATGCTCGCGGTGGCCTCGTCGAGGATCAGCAGCGCCGGGTCGCGCAGCAGTGCGCGCGCCAGGATCACCTGCTGGCGCTGCCCGGCCGACAAGGCCGCGCCACGCTCGCCGACGGCGGTGTCCAACCCGTGTTCCAGTCCGTCCACGAAGTCACCCAGCCCGGCGCGACGCGCCACCTCCGCGATGCGTTGCGCGCTCGCGCCGAGCCCGAAGTCGATGTTCTCCGCGATGCTGCCGGCGAGCAGGAACGGGTCCTGCGGCACGTAGGCGACCAGGCGGCCGAAGGTCCGGTCGTCGATCGCCTCGAGCGGCACCCCGCCGAGCGTGATCGAACCGGCGAGCGGCCGATGGAAACGCAGCAGCAGCCCCGCGATGGTGCTCTTGCCGCTGCCGGTGGCGCCGACCAGCGCCAGCGAACGCCCGGGCGCCAGCTCGAAACCGATGTCGTGCAGCACCGGCGGCCCCTCGGGATACGCGAAGCCCACGCCGTCGGCGCACAGCCGCGTATCGCGCGGCAGCGGCCCGCCGCGGCGCGGCGCACAGACGTCGTCGCGGTCGACCAGCTCGAACACGCGCGCGGCCGAGACCATCGCGCTCTGGAACATGCTGAGCCGGTGCGCCACGTCGATGACCGGCTCCGCCAGGCGCGCGAGGTAGTTCACGAACACATAGATCACGCCGATCTCGAGCGCGCCCGCCAGCGCCTCGCTGCCGAACCACAGCACCAGCGCCGCCATGCAGACCATCAGCAGCACGTCGACCAGCGGGCGCAGCATCATCGCGTCCAGCCGCAACGAGGCCATGCGCGCGCGGTAATGCTCGCCGCACTGCGCCGCGAATCGTTCGTCGAAACGCCGCGCCTGGCGCGTGAGCTGGATCGCGCGCACCCCGCCGATCGACTCCGACAGCGTGCCGTTGATGGTGGCCAGCGCCTGGCGCACGCGGCGAAAGCGCGCACCGCTCAGGCGCTGGTAGGTCCACATCACGAGCAGCGCCGCCGGCAGGAACGCCAGGCACGGGATCGCCAGCCGCCAGTCGAGCACCAGCATCGCCGCCGCCATGCCGAGCACGCGCGCCCCGTTGGCCACCACCACCCCGAGCACGTTGACGTAGAAATCCTTCACGGCCTCGGTGTCGTTGGTGAGCCGCGACACCACCGCGCCCACCGGTGTGCGGTCGAACCACGCCACCGGAAGCCGCAGCGCGGTAGCGAACGCTTGCTCACGCAGACGCATCATGGCCTCGAGCGCGATCCGCGCCAGCTGCACGCCCTGCGCGTAACCGGCCACCGCGGCCACGCACTGCAGCAGCGCGTAGGCGCCGGCCAACAGCAGTACCGGCGCCAGGGGGTAATTCCCGGTCTGCACGTGGGTGTCGATGAACGCGCGGATCAGCAGCGGACCGCCCACCTCGGCGGCCGCGGCGAGCAGCACCAGCGCCAGGGCCAGCGCGAAGGCGCGCCGGTCGCGGGTGGCGAGCGCGAGCAGGCGCGGCAGCACGCGCGCGCGGCTCACGCGAGACCTCCCACGGCGGCGGCGAGCTGCTGGTAGCGCCAGGTCTGCGCGTACCAGCCGTCGGCGGCAAGCAGCGCGGCGTGCGTGCCGCGTTCCGCAACCCGTCCGTCGCGCAGCACCAGGATCTCGTCGGCCGCCTGCACCGCCGACAGCCGGTGGCTGACGATCACGCGGCCGAGATGCCGGGTGTGGCGCTCGAGCGCGCCGAGAATGAGGTGTTCGGTTTCGGCGTCCACCGCCGACAGCGCGTCGTCGAGCAGCAGGATGCGCGCCTCGCCGAGCAGCGCCCGCGCCAGGCACAGGCGCTGACGCTGTCCGCCGGAGAGCGTGATGCCGCGCTCGCCGACCTCGGTGGCCAGCCCCGCGGGCCACTGCGCGAGGTCGTTGCCCAGCGCGGCGAGTTCAAGCACCCGCGCGATATCGTCCTCGCCAGCCTCGGGGCGCGCGAGCAGCAGGTTCTCGCGCAGCGTCGCGGAGAACAGCACCGGCTCCTGCATGACCAGCGCCAGCGCCGCGCGCAGTGCATCGAGCCGGTAGTCGGCCAGCGGCCTGCCGCCGAGGCGAACGCTTACTTGCGGGGTTTCGTAGAAGCGCGCCAGCAGCGCCAGCAAGGTGGATTTGCCGCTGCCGGTGGGGCCGACCACGCCGAGCGTGCAGCCCGGTTCGAGCACGAAGGCGAGGTCCGCGAGCGCCGGCTGCACGCGGCCGGGGTAGGCGAACTCGCGCACCGCCACCTCCAGCCGCTGCCCCTCGACCGCCTCCAGCGTGCCGCCGTCCGGCACCGCCGACGGCGTGCGCAGGAACTCGTCGATGCGCGCCCACGCCGCGCTGCCGCGCTGCACCAGGTTCGCCATCCAGCCGAAGGCGAACATCGGCCACACCAGCTGCCCGAGGTAGAGCGTGAAGCTGGTCAGCTGGCCGATCGTCAGTTGCCCGCGCTCGATCATCCACGCCCCACCGCCGATGCTGATCAGGAACGAGGCGCCAACGGTCAGGTAGATGATCGGGTCGTAGCGCGCATCGATGCGCGACACCTCGAGGTTGGCCGTGGTGGCCGCGACCGAGGCGTCGGCGAGCAGCCGCTCGGCGTGCGCCTCGGCGCCAAGCCCGCGCAGCGCGCGCAGCCCCGCCACGCTCTCCTGCGTCACCGTGTTCAGGCGGCTGAACGCCGCCTGCGCGGCATCGAAGCGCGCCAGCAGCAGCACCCCGAGGCGCCACATCGCCCAGCTCATCAGCGGCCACGGCGCCAGCGCCATCGCGGTGAGCGTGCCGCTCAGCGCGAACACCATCACGCCGAGCACCAGCAGCCCGGTCACCAGCCCGTCGAACACCGACAGCACCGCCTCGCCGGCGCTCATCTCCACGGCCTGCACATCGTTGGTGGCGCGCGCCATCAGGTCACCGGCCGGGAAGGCCGCCAGCGCGGCCGGCGACAGCGTGGTCAGGTGCGCGTGGATGCGCTGGCGCAACTCGCGGCCCAGCGTGTACGAGGCGCTGAACAGGATCTGGCGCCACAGGAAGCGCAGCACGTAGACGCCGAGGGCGACCGCGACCAGCGCCGCCGCGTGCTGCCACACCCCGCGCGCATCCAGCGTGCCCGCGGCGATGCCGTCGACCACGCGGCCGAGGATCGCCGGCGGCAGCAGGTTGAGCAGCGCGACCCCGGCGAGCATCACGCCCGCGAGCACATAGCGACGCCAGTGCGCGCGGAAAAAGCCGCGCAGATGCCAGAAGATCCTCATCGGGGCACGATAACCGATCGTCGGGCAGCAGCGACAACGCCGGGGGCGACAACTAATACGGCCCGGCAACCACTCCCGCGTCCTTCAATTCGCCGAACGACCCGCCCAGCCCGATCTCGGCGAGGATCGCTTCGGTGTGCTCCCCGAGCAGCGGCGCCGGCGCCCCCGGCCGTGCCGGCGTACGCTCGAAGCGCACCGGATGCCGTGGCTGGCGGATGCGGCCGGCCGATGGGTGGACCGAATCCTCCAGCAATCCGACTGCCTGCACGTGCGGATCGTCGGCCAGCTTCGAGGACGAAAGAACCACACCACAGGGAACGCCGTTGGCCTCGAGGCGCGCGATCGCCTCGGCCGTCGTCAGCGTCCGCGCCACGTCCCAGCACCGCCCCGCAATCTGCCAGACCAGTTCCATGTGGCGGTGTCGCTGCGACTGGCTCGCCACACGCGGGTCGTCGTAACCCTCGACGCCGAAGGCCCGGCACATGCCGGCGAAGTTCGCATCGCTGACCGGGCACGCGACACCCCAGCCGTCGAGGAAACGCATCGGTGGCGTTCCGTCCGCGGTGCCACGCGGTTGCGACTGGTCGCCGTCGCGCAGTACCTCGTTGCCGGCCGCATCCGCCCACAGGAACGCCACCATCGTCTCCAGCATCGACAGCCGGATGTGCTGCCCCCCTTGACCACGTTCCCGCGCGAACAGGGCAGCGGTGATCGCCTGTGCCGCAGTGATCGACGTGACCTTGTCGGCCACGGCGTGGTTCGAGAAGCGCGGCATCTGCTGCTTCGGATCGCCTTCGATTGCAGCGACCCCCGCGTACGCCTGGATCACCGTGTCGTAGGCGGTCTTGTGCGCGTAGGGCCCCTCGTCGCCGAAGCCCGAAATCGATACGTAGACCAGATCGTCCCGGCGCAGGTCTTCGTACCCTACGCCCAGCTTGCCCGCCACACCGGGGCGCCAGTTCTGGATCACCACGTCGCTGCGCGCCGCGAGCCTGTGCACGATCTCGCGTCCCTGCGCGCGTGTCAGGTCGAGCGCGATCGATCGCTTGCCGCGGTTGAACATCTGGAACATGGCGCTGATGCCGGCGTCGGTATGGGTTCCGACCCAGCGGACCAGGTCACCGCCATCCGGACGTTCGACCTTGATCACGTCGGCGCCCTGGTCCGCGAGCAGCGCGGCAGCATAGGGTCCGGTGCCGGCAATCGAGAGGTCGAGTATGCGGATGCCGGCAAGGGGTCCTGACTGGCTCATGGGTCCTCCGTAGGCGCGTGTCGGATGCATCGGCCGGGGGGTCAATCGAGAACGATGGTGACCACCTTGGTCCGGGTGAACTCCCGGATCCCCTCGATGCCGCCCACACGGTTGTTGCCGCTGCGCTTCACGCCACCGAACGGCAGGCTGGGACACGGCGCGCTGCCCTGAAAGCCGTTGATGTTGACCATGCCCGCCTCGATGCGCTGGGCGAGCCGATGGGCACGGCGCAGATCGTTGGTCTGGATGTAGGCGCTGAGTCCGTACGGCGAGTCGTTGGCGATGCGGATCGCGTCTTCCTCGTCGTCGAAACGAATGATGCAGAGCACCGGCCCGAAGACTTCCTCCTGCGCGAGCAGGGTGGCGTTGTCCACGTCGGCGAACAGGGTGGGCGCCAGGAAACAGCCGTCGGCGAACTCCCCGCCCAGGCGCTCGCCACCGGCGACCAGCCTGCCCTGACGCTCGTGCACCGCGCGCGCGATCAGCCCCTGGATCCGTTGGCATTCCCTCTCGTTGACCAGCGGGCCCATCGTCGTGGATTCGAGCAGAGGATCACCGACCTCGACCCGCCCGATCACGGCCTGCGCCCGTTCCACGAACTCGTCGTAGATCGATGCCTGCACGAGCAGGCGGCTGCCGGCGGCGCAGGCCTGTCCACCGAGCGAGAAGCCGCCGATCACAGTGAACGCCACGGCCCGCTCGAGATCGGCATCGGCGAACACGAACGACGGGGATTTACCCCCCAGCTCGAGGGCCACCGGCTTCGGGCCGCTCTCGGCGGCGGCGACGAGAATCGATTTCGCGGTCGCGGTCGCGCCCTCGAAAAAGACCTTGTCCACATCCGGGTGGCGCACCAGCGCCTCGCCTGCGGCCGGTGCCGCGGCCAGCAGGTTGACGGTGCCCGGCGGGAAGCCGGCCTCGAGAAACAGTTGGCCGAGCCTGACCGCGACGAACGGTGTGCTGCGCGACAGCTTCATCACGACGGTGTTTCCGGCCGCGAGCACCGGCGCCATCATCATGCACGGCGCGAAGACCGGGGAGTTGAACGGCGTGATCGCCGCCACGACGCCGTAGGGTTCCTCGAGCGTGTAGGCGTGCGCGTTGAGCGGCCAGGTCGGTCGCAGTTCGCCGCCGATGCGATCGATGCATCCGGCGTGGTACTCGAACCATTCGGCCGCGTCGAGCGTCGCGAGGTTCGCCGCCGCGACCGGAACCCCGGCGTCGATCGTGGTCAGGACGTTCAGGAGTTGCGCGTCCCGGCGCAGGAGTTCCGCGAACCGCAGGAACAGGCGTCGCCGATGGTCGCGACGCATCGAACTCCAGACCGGGAACGCGGCACGCGCGGCACGCACGGCCATCTCCACTTCGCGCACGCCGGCCAATGCGACGGTACGGGTCGGGCGGCCGGTGGCGGCGTAGATGTGCCGGTATTCACCGCCCGAGGCGTCGGTAACGACGCGGTCGCCGATCACCGAACCCGGTGTGGGCAACAGATCCAGAGGTGCTTCGGTCATTGCCATGGTTCGTGTCCCGGCGGTGGCTACGATGCGCATCATAGGCGCCCGGCGACCGTGGCTGCCCGGCGCCGCGTTGTTCTTTACCGACCTCGATGTCGCGCAACGGCCATGACGGATGACCGTGCGGGGCTCCTGCACTACAGTGCGCGGGTTCGCACACGCCGTACGGTGGCGTGACCGTTGCGGGGGTTCACGCGATGACTTCCACCAGCCTGGAGTTCACCATCGATGCACGACTCTCGGTTCCCGGGGTCGAGGTCGAGGTGCAGACCTACCGGCAACCCGATCCGTTCGAGGGTTGCTTCGACATCGGCGCGCATACGCTGAGCATGTCACTGACGCCCCGCCCCGGGTATTCGCGCTGCTGTTATCTGGAAGCGGACGGGCGGCCAGGCGCCTGGGTGGAGGCCGGCGACATCATTTTCACGCCGCGCGGCCTGCGTCTGATGGTGCTCGGGCGGGGCGGTCCGGAGCCGTACCGCCGGCTGCGCTGCACCTTCGCCACACCGGCCTTCGAGCAGGTGACCGGCTTCGCTGGCGAGTGGTCCGCAAGACAGCTGCTCGCCGGCCTGGGTATCGACGCCCCGGCGATCAAGCGCGACCTGTTTCGCGTCGTGCGGGAGGTTTCCGAGTCGGCACCCGGCCGGGAACGGGTGATCGAGGCGACCGCGCAGATCGTGCTGGTCGACCTGGCGCGCTACCTGCGACACTCGCCGTTGCCGGCGCCGACGCCTGCGCAGGGCAGCACGCTGGCGGCGTGGCAACTGCGCCGCATCATGAACTATGTCGAAGGCATGATCGATCACTGTCCCAGCGTGGCGCAGCTCGCGCGCCTGTGCGAGATCGGTCCGCGCCATCTGGCGCGCGCGTTCAAGGCATCGACCGGCCGGACGGTCGGGGAATACGTGCGCGAGATCCGTATCATGAAGGCAAAAAGCCTGCTCGCGGATACCACGCTGTCGCAGAAGGAAATCGCCGCGCGCCTGGGCTTTTCGGGTCCGAGCAGCTTCTGCGCGGTGTTCGGCAAGGCCGTTGGAGCAACGCCGAAGCAGTATCGCGACCGGCACCGGTAGCGGGCCGTCGTTCGGGGCGCGACCGGTAGGGACCCGGTTTCGGTGCGATTATCGGTGCGCGGATATGACAGGGTTGTGAAGGAAACGGAGCTCGGCATGCGCAATTCCCTGCAGGACCAGTTGCTGAAGGCCGGACTGGTCGACGCGAAGAAGCTGAAGGACAGCAACCGGGCGAAAGACAAGCAGAAGAAGCAGGCCGGCAAGAATGCCGCCGAGCTCGACGCGCAGAAACGCCTCGCGGAACAGGCGCTGCGCGACAAGGCCGAGGCCGATCGCGCGCTCGCCCAACAGCAGAACGCGGAACTGCGCCAGCGCGAGATCGCCGCCCAGATCGCGCAACTGGTGCGGCACTACCGCCAGCCGCGCGAGGGCGGCGACATTGCCTACAACTTCGCCGACCGCGGCGTCATCAAGAAGCTTTACGTGAACGCCCGCCTGCGCGACCAGCTGATCCGCGGCCAGCTCGTGATCGTGCGCTCGGGCAACGGCCACGAGCTGGTACCGGTGGCCGCCGCGCAGCGCATCCGCGACCGCGATGCCGGGGTAATCGTGGTGTGGAACACGCCCGCCGCCGACCTGCCGGCCGAGGACGATCCGTACAAGGACTTCCCGATCCCCGACGACCTGATGTGGTGAGCGCCAGGCGCCCCTGCTGACACGGACCGGGATCGCGCTCATGCGCGGAATGCCGCTGTGCGGGTCGTACTCGTGCTCGACGCTGCTGAACAGGCCCGTGTTGGCGCCGGCCTCGCGCAGCTGCCGCGAGTTGTTGCGCCCGGTGGTGTTCATCACGGCGTGCATACGGCGGCTGATCAGGCGGAACGGGTACCCCGGCAACACCTCGTGCTCCATCGGCTCGGCCGCGACCGCATGCAGCTCGGCGACCATCGCGCCGTCGCCGACCTGCAGCCGGGCCTCGTGTCCCGCCTCGGCGGGCATCACCGTGATCTCCTCGTCATCGAACACGCGTCCCCCGGGGCGCTCCTTCACGCGCGCGAACGGCACGCGGCCCTCGGCGCACAGCTCCTCGAACAGCTCGTCCGTCGTGGGCTTGCGCGTCGGTCGAAGCGGTAGCGCGCCGGTTCGCCGCTGGTCGTGGTCCAGGAATACGCGACCGCCATGTCCAGTTCGAGCCTCATGCGCCGCGCCACCTCGTAGAAGAACTCCCACTCCTCGATCACGTCGGCACCGGGCGGCGGCGCCGTGGCGGCCGGCGCGTACTGCGCGTAGGGCACCGAGTAGCCGAAGCCGGTGCCGAAATAGCTCAGCATCTCGTTGGGCAGCGTGATCGCGGGGCTCTCGAGGCTGTGCTTGCAGGCGATGTTGTAGTGCGCCAGGTGGCAGCTGTTGTACGCCGTCTGGATGTCGAGGCAGACGAAGAGGTCGAGCGCCTTCAGCGCCGCCAGCGTCTTCTTCTGGTCGGGCCAGGCCATCAGCGGGTTGCCGCCGATCGAGATCAGCGCCTTCACCTGCCCGTCGCCCGGCAACAGGATCTCGTCGGGTAGCGCCGAGGTCGGCAGGCCGCAGGCGGCATCGCTGAAGTCGCGCACGCGCAGTTTCTCGCCGTAGCCCCAGGCCTGCCACGGCGGGTTGGCCTGCGCGCGGGGCGCGAAGCGCGGCCCCAGCACCCCGGCGTTCGGCACGCGCTCGCCCGCCTTCAGCCAGCGGCCGCACAGGCTCATCAGGCAGAGCAGCAGGTACTCGGTCAGGTTGCCGCGCGGTGCCATGTTCGAGCCGGTGCCGGCGGTCGCGCCGCCGCGCCTGGCGCTGGCGAAGGTGCGCGCCGCCAGCACCAGGTCGGCGGCCGGCACGTCGGCGCGCCGCTCGACGTAGTGCGGCGTGAACGGCGCGACCGCGGCCGCCAGCGCGTCGATCCCGGCAACGTGCGCGCGCACGAACTCCGCATCGAAAAGCGACTCCCCGAGGATCACACGGATCATCCCGGCCAGCACCGCCGGATCCTCGCCGGGGCGGGCCTGCAGGTGCACGAAGGCGCGCTCGGCGCACTCGGTGCGGCGCGGGTTGAGCACGATCGGCTTCATGTCGCGCTCGACCGCCTCCTTCAGCCGCTTCGCGGGATTCTGGTTCGGCACGCCGCCTGAATGCGCCACGATCGGGTTCACCCCCACGAGCAGCCAGGTGTCGGCGTCGTCGATAGCCGATGGAGGTTTCGCCATGCGCCGCACCACGACAATGACGGTTCGCCTCAGCGGAGCCCTCAGCGAATTCGTTGCCGGCAATCGTCCGGATCGCCGAATCTGCACTCGCCGATCTGGAGTCGATAGGAACCCGGTACGCCGAACAGGGCGTGCCCGAGGTGGGCGAGCGCTTGCTAGGCAAGATCATCGCGAGCATCGAGACCCTTGCCGATCAACCCGAGATGGGGCGCATCGTGCTCGAGTTCGACCAGCCTCTTCTGCGCGAGCTGATCCGCTCACCGCTTCGCATCGTCTACCGGCGTGCCCCGAGGCACGTGTGTGTCATCCGCGTCTGGCGCAGCGAGCGTCGGCTCGAGGTGCCGGACGACGACTCGCCCTGACCTGCGCGCACCCGAACGGGCCCGGTGGGTGCGATGTAATCGGGAGGCGAGGCCGTCGTGGCCACGAGGCGCCGCAGGCCGCATCGAACTCGGCTTCGGGGCGGTCGTCGGGGTTGCCACCGCGTGTCAGCAGACGCAGCCCGGCGGCCTGTGCGGTGGCGATGCCGCAGGCGTGCGTGCATTCGCCGCCGGCGAACGTGCCGAGCAGCGCCTGCGCACGCCCGAGGTCGGGCACGCAGAAGTGCGGGTGATCGATCGCTTCGACCTTCACTGGAAGTTCAGCCTCAGGCCGGGACGCGGCCAGTCCATGGCGACCAGCCGGCCGTCGGGCGCCACCCGCGCCAGTGTGCCGGCCCTCACCTCGACGACCAGCACGCTGCCGTCCGGGACGACCGACGCGAGGACCGGCGCCCGGCGTCATGTCGCGTGTTCTGCCCACGAAGCGCCCGAATCCGCGGCCTCTCCGCAGGCAAACGCCGGCGATCACCCTGACCGCCGCACCACAGCGCATGCAGTTCGCCGCGTCGATGACGAACACACGCTTCAGCCGTTGCGCCCAGGTCTGCGTCGTCCCGTCCCGGTACGGTGCTTCAGCCGGTACACCACCTTCCCTTGCACGCTCACGCGTGCTGGTGAGGCAACACGTAGGCCTCGCGATAGGCCGCGAACTCGCGGCGGATCGCCTCCGCATCGAGACCGAACTGCGCGAGCGTGTAGCAATGCGCGGGGCGCTTGTCGCGGCCGTGCGCCGCCACGTAGCACTCCATTGCGTCGCGCACGCCGACCGGCAGATCGAGTCCGGTCTGCGCGTAGATGCGCTCGACGACTGCCAGCACGCCGGTCACGATGTCTCCGAACCAGACATCGACGAAGCGCTGCCCGCCAGTCGTCCGCCGTACGCTCTCGGTCCGCTCGAGGCGGCAGCGCGCGGTCGTGAGCGCGTAGTCGGCGCACTCGCTGGGATGCACCGTGTCGCTCGTGAGCCGGCGCAACTCGTAAGCCATGCTCGCGAGCGACGGCAGCGTGTCGAGCGGATCACGGTGGGTCTGGACGATGGTCGCGCCTGGATAGCGCGCGAGCAACTCGTCGAGATGCACCATATGGTGTGGTGCCTTGAGCACGAACGGGCCCGTGGGCTTGCCGCGCATGCGCTTCTGCCACTGCAGGAAGCGAAGGAAACGCGCGTGATCGTCATAGGCGGCGGCGCCGTCCTGCGCGAGATGCCAGCGCAGGTAGCCCGGGACATTCATCAAGCCCGCAGGCGGGGAGGACTGGAACGCGTGTTCGAGCAACATCACGTCCTCATCGGGGGCGCGCGCGTCGAGCGGATGGGCCGCGGCCAGCGCCGGATTCCCGGCGATCATCGCCGCAACCTCCGCTTCCGCGAGGGCAATGCGCGGGTCGGGCAGGCGCCGGGCCTGCTCCACCTGCCAGCCCGGCAGCGGCGCGGGATGCCGGCACTCCCACCAGGCGAGCCATGCGACGCGCGGATCCTGACAGAGGATGCGGTGGAGCAGCGTCGTTCCGGTCCGCGGGAAACCCACGACCACGATGCCCACGTCGACCTTCTCGTCATCGATCTCGGGATGACGGGCGAACCAGGACTGCATCTGCAGCCGTGCCGAGAGCAGCCCGATGAGGCGTTTGCGCTGGCTCGCACGCCCGACCACAGTGAGGCGCGCCTCGCGCTTCATGGCTTCGAGGAGCCGCGCGAGCGGCTCACGGAACGACAGGTCGCCGAAGTCCGCGAGACCCGTACGCGCACGCGCCTCTTCGAACAGCGAGGCCTCGTCGAGCCGCAGGTCGAGAGCCGTCATGGCAACCTGCCCGCCACCAGGTCTTCGAAGCGCACGACCCGACACCGCGGCTGCGGCGGATCGATGGCCTGGTTCCAGCGCAGCCCCATCGTGCCGTGGGTGTGGCCCGCAGTATCCATCCAGTTGCCGCACCCGGGGTCACGCGCTGATACGATGATGCGAAACGAGCCATCGGGTTCGAGCCGGACACTGTGCTTGTTGACCGTGATCGGGTGATAGCGGTAGTCGAGGGATTCGAGCCAGTAGTTGTTGAGCTGGAAGTTCCAGTAGCGGCACACCGGCGGCGTCGCCGTGATGAGCAGCGCCTCGTCCGGCGCGAGTCTCCAGTAGCCGTGGTAGAAGATCTGGTTCGCGGCCTTGTGCGCAGGCGCCCGCACCGAGTCCGGCGGTGCGTGCAATTCGTTCGGACGTTTTGCGAAACCTTCGGCCCAGCCGGTGAAGAGATCGGCGGAACCCCTCACGAAGGCAGCAGTCGTGGCGAGCGCTCGATCGAGGGCCGCGGGATCAAGAGGCGCAGGCGGCCCTGCAACCCCGAGGCACTCGATTTCGAACTGCGCCGGGATCTCGCTCGCGCGATCGAGGAAGAACTCGCGCACGATCAGGCTCGAGGTCTGCGGCTCCATGCGGATCCAGTTGCCGGGATGGGCCTTCGCGGAGAGCACGATCTCGAAGCGGCCATCGGCGTCGAGCACAAG
This sequence comes from Pseudomonadales bacterium, assembly GCA_022072145.1. Taxonomy (GTDB): domain Bacteria; phylum Pseudomonadota; class Gammaproteobacteria; order Pseudomonadales; family UBA5518; genus UBA5518. Next base: position 80,464 of record JAJVIG010000043.1, on the reverse strand, counting down.
GTCGGCCGAATCCATGTAGCCGCTGCAGCCCGAGGGCCCGGCCTCCCCGTAGTGACCGAAGTACGCGCCAATGCCGAGGTAGGTCGACGTTCCACGCTGGCCGCGGATGCGATATTCACGGCCGCCGTCGAGCGCGCAGTTGCGGTAGTTGCAGTCCGGGTTGTCCGCACCAAGCTTCGCGTCGGCGCGCGCCATCTGGTAGAAGCGGGGGTGCGCGGGATCGGCGTGCTCGACGAAGCGCTCGAGTGCCACGCGCAGGAGACGCGTCAGATAGCGATAGCCCTCGGCCCGGTCGAAGGCATCGGCGGGTGAATGCTCGCGAAAAAGCGCCGCCCGCGCGCCCTTCAGACTCTCGCAGAAGTCGTCCCAGGCCCGCCCGTCCACGATCCGCTCGAGTGAGTCCCGTTCATTCATGGCAGGAATTCTCCCCCGTTCGCATCGAGCATCGCTCCGGTGACCGCGCTGGCGTAATCCGAGATCAGCAGCATGGCCGCCCTGGCGACTTCATCGCTACCGACGATCCGGCGCAGTGCGATGCTTGCGACGATCTGGTCGGTGGCTTCACGCTCCGACACGCCCTTTTCGACCGCCATCCGGCCGATATGGGCCTCGACGGACTCGCTCCACATGATGCCCGGCAACAGCGTGTTGACCCGGATGCCGAACGGACCCAGGTCCCGTGCGAGATAGGCGGCCAGGACCTTGAGCGCCCCCTTCGAGGCGGCGTAGGCCCCCGCGTGCGAAGGCCGCCGGATCGCCTGCGAGTTGATGAAGAGGATGGCGCCGCACCCCTGCCGCTTCATCTGCGGGATCACCTGCTGCGTGAGGGCCATGCTGCCGAAGACGTTCGTCTCGAAGACATCCCGCCAGCCCTCCGGGTTGCCCGTCGCCACGGACTCCATGGGGCCATAGCAGAAAGCGCTGTTGACCAGCGCATCGATGCGCGCGAAGCGATCGATCGTCGCGCTGGCCAGCCGCGCGCATTGCGCAGGATCGGTGATGTCGGTCGGCACCTGCAGGACCGCGCAGTCCGGCCGCACGGCGCGCACCCGGCTCTCGGCATCCTGCAGCTTCGCAGCAGTGCGCGCCGCCACGACCACGGCGCCAGCCCCGGCGCGAGCCGCCTCGACCGCGAGATTCACGCCCAGCCCCGGCCCGATGCCGGATACGACGACGACTTTGCCTGCCAACAGCATGACGGCGGCCTCCTGGAACGGATCATGGCAAACAGGATTGCAGTCGCGCAGTATATACGGTCAGGTATCTTGACCGCGTGCCGACGCACAATCACAACAAGGGAAATCCACCGTGCCTTCGACAAAGGACAGGCAGAACAAAGCCCCTGCCCGTCGGCGTCACCTGCACACGCCAGCGGTGATTCAGTGCGAGCACACCGTGGTAACGGGTCAAGTCCACCCTCGAACGTGGCCGGGGCGCGGCCGGTCCATCGCAACTAGCTGGCCGTGGGAGCGTAATACCCGGCACCGGCGAGATCCCACCCGCTCGCGAGGTCCACGCGCTGGATGCTGCCGCTGGTGTAACCGGGCGCCACGCCGTGCGGGACACCCCGCCGTCGGGGTCCATGTCCGCGCCGCGAAGGAATCTCCCGCCCTCGCTCGTCTGACTGCCACAGGCCGTTGCGCAGCGCGGGCGGCGATGGCGGCGCCAGGGGGACATTTGCGAACATGAGCGCGATCCCGCCCTTGCGGCGAGCGCCGGTCGTGCCGGCGCAGGAACCACCGGGGAGCATCGTGAGCGGCAGCGCCGAGACGACGGACGAGGCACTGGTCGGCGCGCTGGCGCGCCGCGACGCGCGCGCGCTCGCCGAGCTGGTGCGCCGCCACGGGGGCTGGGCGGCGCGTTTCGCGACCCGCCTGACCGGTAGCCACGAGACCGCCGAGGAAGTGGTGCAGAACGCGTTCCTGCGGGTATGGAACGGCGCGGCGCAGTGGCAGGGCCGCGCGCGCTTCACGACCTGGTTCTACCGCGTGGTGCACAACCTCGCGATCGACGAGTTGCGCCGGCGCCGCCGCGCGCACGAGGAACTCGACGAGGCGCTGGAGGACCCCGGACCCACGCCGGCGGAGCAGCTCGAGCACGAGCAGCGCGGCGCACGCGTGCGGGCGGCGCTCGACGCGCTGCCGGAACGCCAGCGCGTGGCGCTGGTGCTGAGCCACTACGAAAGCCTGCCGCAGGTTGAGGCAGCGGCGATCATGGGCATCAGCGAGGGAGCGCTGGAGTCGCTGCTCTCGCGCGGGCGGGCGGCGCTGCGCGAACGGTTGCGCGGCGAGCTGCACTAGGAGGACGCATGGGCATCGGGCGTTTCACCGAACTCGCACAGGCCTGGGGTGCCGATCGGGCGCGCTGGCCGGACCACGAACGCGCGCTGTACGACCGCTTCGCGAGCAGCGAGCAGGGCATGGCGATCCTGGCCGACGCCGAGCGGGTGGACCACTTCCTCGCGGCGTGGCAACCGCCGCTCGACGACGACGAGGCGCGCGTGGCGCGCATCGTGGCCGCCGCCGGCCGGGATGCGTCCTTGCCGGCCACACGCGGCCTGCGCGTGCCGCCGGCGCCGCGGCACCGCTACGGGGCCTGGCTGTCGGGGGGCTTCGCGGCGTCGGCGCTGCTCGGCTTCGTGCTCGGGTTCACGCAGGCCGATACGGTGCAGGAGGATCCCGCCTACGCCGAGTTGCTGCTCGGCAACACCAGTGCGATGGAGGAATTCCAGTGAGCACGATCCAGAAACTCGCGCGCCCGGGCGTGCTCGGCGCGCTGCTCGCGGTGTCGGTGGCGGGCAACCTGTTCCTCGGCGGCGTGCTGGCCGGGCGCGTGGGCGCGCGGGCGATGCAGCCGCCGCCGTTCGAACGCGAGGTCGATGCACGCCTGGGGTTCATTCCCGAGGCGCGGCGCATGGAACTGCGCCGGCACCTGCTGCCCCCGCTGGCCGAGATGCGCCGGCATCATCGCGAGATGCACGCGCTCAGGAAGGCACTGGCCGAGGAGCTTGCGCGCGAACCGCCACGGCGCACGCAGGTGGAGCGCCAGCTCGCCACGCTGCGCGAGCGCAACGCCGCGCTGCAGCAGCGGCTGCACCGACGCTTCGTCGACACGGTGCTCGCACTGCCGGCAGCGGAGCGGCGCGCGATGATGGATGCCCTGCTGCAGCCGCCGCGCGGAGGCGGCGGACCGCGGCACTTCGAGGGCCGCATCCAGCGCTCCGGGACGCCGGACGCCGATGCGCCGGATGCTTCGGTGCCGGCCACACCGCCGGCGCCACCGCCGCCGGTTCCGGATGCCGGTTGAGACGCGCGCGACGCTGGCGGCTACCTGACGGGCGCTATACTCCGCGGCGTTCTCCGCCTCACGGTCAGGCCCCATGGCGGCTACGCCCGCGCCTCGTTCGCACATCACGGTCGCGCCGGAGCTGGTGCGCGCCCACCTCGTGGCCGCCGAGGCGGCCGGCATCGACACGGCCACGCTCGCCGTGCGCGCCGGCTGCCCGGGACTGTATGCGCCCGCGGCCACGGCGGTGCCTATCGACGTGTTCGCGCGCCTGATCCGCCTGACCTGGGACACGCTGGGCTGCGAGGCCGCCGGCTTCACGGCGCGGCCGCTGGCACCGGGGCTGTTCGCCATGATGTGCCACGCGACGATCACCTGCCCGAACCTGCGCCGCGCGCTGCTGCGCGGTGCGCGCTTCTACGCGCTGGTGCAGGAGGATTTCGCGATCGACCTGCGCGAACGCGGCGACGAGGCCGAGCTCCGGTTCGCGCACCGCAATACGCGTGGCCTCGACGATCGCGCGTTCATCGAATCGCTGATGGTGATCTGGCTGCGCTGGGCGAGCTGGCTGATCGCGCGCGAGGTGCTGCCCGAGCGCATCCTGTTCGCCTTCGAGCCGGCGAACTATCGCGACGAGTACCAGCGCATGTTTCCCTGCGACCACTACTTCTCGGCCGCGCGCAACTGCGTGGTCTTTCCGGCACGCTACCTCGAGCATCCGCTGACGCGCAGCCCGGCCGAGCTCGCGGAGTTCCTGCACGGCGCGCCCGAGTCGCTGATGCGCCGCTACATCGACACGCCCTCGCTGGCGGCCACCGTGCGCCGCCTGATGCGCCGGCGCGACGACGTGGTCGGGCTGGGGCTGGAGGAAGCCGCGACGCTGCTCGGCATCAGCGCGCCTACGCTGCGCCGGCGCCTGCGCGAGGAAGGCAACGGTTTCCAGGAGATCAAGGATTCGGTGCGCAAGGAGAGTGCGATCCGGCAGCTGCTGGAAACCACGCGCAGCGCGAACGAGATCGCCGCCTCGATCGGCTTCTCCGAGCCCAGCGCCTTCCACCGCGCGTTCAGGAAGTGGACCGGCACGACGCCGGGGGCGTATCGTGAGGCCGCGAACCGCCCGTAGCACACGCGCTCCGTGCTCCGGAACCCAGGGGAGGATCCTGCCGATGAAACGCCACCTCGTCATCGTCCTGGCCACCGCCGCCGCGCTCGGCGCCGGCGGCCCCGCATCCGGCGCCGACTGGCGCGAACGCCTGGAGGGCGTGACCGGAACGGCGCTGAAGCCCGCCGCCGGCAGCAGCACGGCCGGGCTGAGCACCCGCGAGATGGACGGCGGGCTGCGCGAGGCGCTCGGCGTGGGCGCCGAGCGCGCGATCCGCGGCCTCGGGCGCAAGGGCGGTTACCTCGACGACCCCAGCGTGCGCATTGCGTTGCCGGGCAAGCTGAAGAAACTCGAGAGCACGCTGCGCAAGCTCGGCAAGGGCGATGCCGTGGACGAGTTCACCACCACCGTGAACCGCGCCGCCGAGCAGGCGGTGCTCGCCGCGGCCCCGATCGTGGGCGACGCGGTGCGCGAGATGTCGATCGCCGACGCGCGGCACATCCTGACCGGCCCCGACGACGCCGCGACCGCCTACTTCCGCGACCACACCAGCGAGGAACTCACCACCGCGATGCTGCCGATCGTGCGCAAGGCGACCGCCAACGCCGGCGTCACGCGCTCCTACAAGCGCATGCTCGACAAGGCCGGCGCGCTCGGCGAGGCGCTCGGCGGGAACGTCGACCTCGACGAGTACGTGACCGACAAGACGCTGGACGGGCTGTTCCTGAAGCTCGCCGACGAGGAGCGCAACATCCGCCGCAACCCCGCGGCACGCAGCACCGAGCTGCTGAAGAAAGTCTTCCGCTGATCCGTTCCGGTCCACGACCGCAGCCGTTGCAGCCTGCGCTATCGTTTTGGTCAACCCGGGTGACCGTTTTGATCATTGCCGCGCACGCGGCCGCTCTCCACGATCACCGGCACCGCACGATGCGCTGGAGAGGCATGGCATGACCAACGAAGCGTTCATCTACGACGCGATCCGCACGCCGCGCGGGCGCGGCAAGGCGAGCGGCGCGCTGCACGAGGTCAAACCGATCACGCTGGTCGCGAACCTGCTCCGCGAACTCGCGCGCCGCAACCGCATCACCGACACCAGCCAGGTCGACGACATCGTGCTCGGCTGCGTGGCGGCGGTGGGTGACCAGGGCGCCGACATCGCGAAGATCGCCTCGCTCGCGGCCGGCTGGGACGAGGACGTGGCGGGCGTGACGCTGAACCGCTTCTGCGCTTCCGGCGCCGAGGCGGTCAACCTCGCGGCGATGAAGATCCGCTCGGGCTGGGAACAGCTGGTGGTGGCGGGCGGCGTGGAGTCGATGTCGCGCGTGCCGATGGGCTCCGACGGCGGCGCGATGGGCGTCGACCCGGAAACCAGCCTCGACACGCATTTCATGCCGCAGGGAATAGGCGCCGACCTGATCGCCACCCTCGACGGATTCAGCCGCAACGACGTGGATGCGTTCGCGGTCGAATCGCACCGGCGCGCCACCGCCGCGTGGGCGCGCGGGGCGTTCGCGAAGTCGATCGTGCCGGTGCGCGACCGCAACGGCCTGCTGATCCTCGAGCGCGACGAGACGGTGCGCCCCGACAGCTCGCTCGCCTCGCTGGCGAAGCTGCCACCCTCGTTCCAGTTCATGGGCGAGATGGGTTTCGACGGCGTGCCGCGCGCGAAGTACCCGCACGTGGAACGCATCGAACACGTGCACACGGCCGGCAATTCCTCCGGAATCGTCGACGGCGCGGCGCTGGTGCTGGTCGGCTCGCGCGCGGCGGGCGAGCGGCTCGGCTTGCGTGCGCGCGGGCGCGTGGTCGCCTCGGCCGTGGTCGGTACCGATCCCACGATCATGCTGGTCGGCCCCGCGCCGGCGACCCGCAAGGCGCTGGCGGTCGCGGGGCTCGAGATCGGGGACATCGACCTGTTCGAAGTCAACGAGGCCTTCGCGTCGGTGGTGCTGCATTTCCAGCGCGAGACCGGCGTGTCCTTCGATCGCATCAACGTCAACGGTGGCGCGATCGCGATGGGCCACCCGCTGGGCGCCACCGGCGCGATGCTGATCGGCACGGTGCTCGACGAGCTCGAGGCGCGCTGCGGACGCTACGGCGTCGTCACCGCCTGCGTGGGCGGCGGCATGGGCATCGCCACCATAGTCGAACGCCTGTGATCACCGCCTCCGCAGCCTGGGGAACGCTCGCATGAACAGCATCCGCTACGAAAAGGACGACGCGAACATCGTCCATCTGGTCTTCGACAACCCGAACGAATCGGCGAACCTGATGAACGCGGAGTTCCGCGCCTCGTTCGCCGGGGCGATCACGGCACTGCGCGCCGAGACGGCGCTCGCCGGGGTGATCCTGCGCTCGGCGAAGTCGAGCTTCTTCGCCGGCGCCGACCTGAAGGAAATGATCAACGCCCGCGAGTCCGGTGCCGAGGCGATGTGGGCGGTGGCGCACGCGCTGAAGGAGCAGCTGCGCGCGCTCGAGACGCTCGGCAAGCCGGTGGTGGCCGCGATCAACGGCGCGGCGCTCGGCGGCGGCTGGGAGCTGTGCCTGTGCGCACACCACCGCATCGCGCTCGACGATCCGAAGATCGCGCTGGGACTGCCCGAGGTCACGCTGGGCCTGCTGCCCGGCGGCGGCGGCATCGTGCGCATGGTGCGCCTGCTCGGCATCGAGGTGGCGTTGCCGTACCTGCTCGAAGGCAAGCAGTTCAACCCGGCGCAAGGGCTGCGGGCCGGGCTGATCCACGAACTCGCGGCCACGCCGGAAGAGATGCTCGCGCAGGCGCGCGCGTGGATCCTGGCGCATCCGGACGCGCAGCAACCCTACGACCGCAAGGACTACCGCATCCCGGGGGGCACACCGGCCAGCCCGGCGCTGGCGCCGAAACTGATGATCGCGCCGGCGATGCTGCGCGAGACGACCAGGGGCGTGATGCCGGCGCCGGAAGCGATCCTCGGCGTCGCCGTCGAGAGCACGCAGGTCGACATCGACTCGGCGATGCGCATCGAGACGCGCTGGTTCGTGTGGCTCGCGCAGGGCACCGTCGCGCGCAACATGATCAACACCTTCTGGTTCCAGCTGAACGAGATCAAGTCCGGCGCGGGCCGGCCGCGCGAGGTGGAGCGCGCGCGCTTCGCGCGGGTGGGAATCCTCGGCGCCGGCATGATGGGCGCGGCGATCGCGCACGCCTGCGCGGTGCGCGGCATCGAGGTGGTGCTGAAGGACGTCGACCTCGAGGGCGCCGGGAAGGGCAAGGCGTATTCGGCGAAACTGCTCGGCAAGCAGCTCGCCAAGGGCAAGCTCACGCAGCAGGCGCACGACGCCACGCTGGCGCGCATCCGCACCACGGCCGACGCGGCCGATCTGGCCGGCTGCGAGCTGGTGATCGAGGCGGTGTTCGAGGACCGCGAGCTCAAGGCGCGCGTGACGCGCGAGGCCGAGGCCGCGCTGCCCGACACCGCGATCTTCGCGTCGAACACCTCGACGCTGCCGATCACCGGCCTGGCGGAGGCCAGCGCGCGGCCGCAGAACTTCATCGGGCTGCATTTCTTCTCGCCGGCAGACCGCATGCCGCTGGTCGAGATCATCTGCGGGCGCGCGACCAGTGCCGCCACGCTCGCGCGCTCGTACGACTTCGTGCAGCAGATCGGCAAGACGCCGGTGATCGTCAACGACGCGCGCGGCTTCTTCACCTCGCGCGTGTTCGGCACCTACTGCCAGGAAGGCATCGCGATGCTGACCGAGGGCGTGGCGCCGGCGGCGATCGAGAACGGCGCACTGCTCGCGGGATTCCCGGTCGGACCGCTGGCGGTATCCGACGAGGTGAGCCTCACGCTGATGTCGAAGATCCGCCACCAGACGATCGCTGACCTGCGCGCCGAGGGCCGTGCGTACCAGCCGCATCGCGCCGAGAGCGTGATCGACTGGATGCTCGAGCAGCAGCGCGCCGGCAAGGCCGCCGGTCGCGGTTTCTACGAGTATCCCGAGGGCGGGCGCAAGTTCCTGTGGCCCGGACTCGCGGCGCGCTTCCAGCCGACGGCAGACATGGTGCCGCTGGCCGACATACGCGAGCGGCTGCTGTTCGTGCAGTCGCTGGAGACCGTGCGCTGTCTCGACGAGGGCGTGGTCACCACCGCCCGCGACGCGAACATCGGCTCGATCTTCGGCATCGGCTTCCCGGCCTGGACCGGCGGCGTGCTGCAGTACGTCAACGGCTACGGGCTGGAGCACTTCGTGGCGCGCGCGCGCGAACTCGCCGAGCACTACGGCGAACGCTTCGAGCCGCCGGCCTCGCTGATCGAGCGCGCCGCACGCAACGCACCGTACTGAGTAACCGCCACCGGGGAACGCCGCACCATGATTCCACGCACGCTCTTCGACGCCGATCACGAACTGTTCCGCGCCAACGTCGCGCGCCTGCTCGACGAGCACTGCGTAGCGCATCACGAGCGCTGGGAGGAGCAGGGCCAGGTGGACCGCGACGTCTGGCTCAAGGCCGGGGAGCAGGGAATGCTGTGCCCCACGATCCCCGAGGAGTACGGCGGCGCCGGCACCGACTTCCGCTACAACGCGATCGTCGACGAGGAAGTGACGCGCCGTGGCCTGTCCGGCATCGGCTGGGGACTGCACAGCGACATCGCCGCGCCGTACCTGGTCAACTACGGCAGCGACGAGCTGAAGCAGCGCTACCTGCCGCGCATGGTCAGCGGCGAGCTGATCAGTGCGATCGCGATGACCGAGCCGGGCGCGGGTTCGGACCTGCAGGGCATCAAGACCACCGCCGTGCGCGACGGCGATCACTACCTGGTCAACGGCTCGAAGACCTTCATCACCAACGGCTACCTGGCGGACGTGGTGATCGTGGTCGTGAAGACCGATCCGGCCGCCGGCGCGAAGGGCACCAGCCTGATCCTCGTCGAGGCCGGCACGCCGGGCTTCAGCAAGGGGCACAAGCTGAAGAAAGTGGGCATGAAGGCGCAGGACACCGCCGAGCTGTTCTTCGAGAACGTGCGCGTGCCGCGCGCGAACCTGATCGGCGAGGAGAACCTTGGCTTCATGTATCTGATGCAGGAGCTGCCGCAGGAACGGCTGTCGGTGGCGCTGAGCGCGGTCTCGGCGGCGGAGTCGGTGCTGGCGCAGACGGTGGCGTACGTGAAGGAGCGCAAGGCCTTCGGCAAGCCGGTGGCGGCGTTCCAGAACACGCAGTTCAAGCTCGCCGAGCTCGACGCGGAACTCGGCGCGCTGCGCGTGTACATCGACCGCTGCATCGAACTGCACATCGCCGGTCGACTCGACGCGACCACCGCGGCGAAGGCCAAGCTGCTCGCCACCGATCTGCAGTGCAAACTGATCGACGACTGCGTGCAGCTGCACGGCGGCTACGGCTACATGTGGGAGTACCCGGTGGCGCGCGCCTGGGCCGACGCGCGCGTGCAGCGCATCTACGCCGGCACCAACGAGGTCATGAAACTGATCATCGCCCGCGAGTTGCTGGCGTAGGTCCGGGTTGTGCCCGGACATGGCCGGTGTTCGGCCACAGGCCGAACCTACGCGGAGATGTCGTTCGGCGGTGGCATCGTTCGGCCGCAGGCCGAACCTGCGGACGTTCGCGCGTAGGTCCGGGCTGCGCCCGGACTCAACGCGTCGTGAGGGCCTTTTTGACCCAGCCGCCTCCCATGCCGCCCTCGACCTTCAGGTAGCCGGCCTTTTCCTCGCCCATGTACACCAGCTCGTCGGACTTCGAGAGCACGGCGACCACCTTCGCGGCGTCCGACGGCTGCGCGAGCAGCTTCACGTTGTTGATTTTCGGGTAGATCACGTCGCCCTCGTTGGCGCCCACGCCGGCCTGCGTGCTGCCACCGGCGGCGGCCTCCTGCGCCAGCGTGCCGACGCTGCGGCGCAGGTTCGGATCGCCCTCGATCACGCCGACGATGTTGTTGTAGTTGTCCGCGAGACTGGCCGCGATGACCTTGCCCTCGGCGGTGCTGGCGTAGCCGCCGAGTCCGCCGGCCGCACCACCGCCGCCCATGAACGCGCCGAGTCCGAGGTCGGCCTTGCGTGCGCTGCCCTCGGCCGCCGCGACCTGCACGCCGGAGCGCGCGTCGGTGACCAGCATGCTGGTCTGCGCCTCCTTGAACTTCAGCCCGCCCACCAGGCCGCCGATCACGCGTGCCTTCCCGCCCAGCAAACCGCCGATCGCACCGCCGACCGCGCCGGCGTTGTCGTCGGAGAACACCACCGACGGCGTCAGCACGAAGTCCGCTGCGACCATTTGCCCCTGGCCGATGTTCGAGCTCGAGCGCAGTTGCCCGGAGTCGGCCAGCGCGCGCTCCTGCATCATGTTCTGCATGCCCATGCCGCGCTCGACCACGATGAAGCAGTTCGACTGCTGGATCATCAGACGGATCAGGCTGGTCGGCGACTGCAGGCTGTAGCGCGCCAGCGAGGCCATTATGTAGTCCTGCGGCTCGACGACCGCGACCGCGCCCAGCGGTTGCGCGCATTTGCGCAGCCCGGTGTCGCCCTGCGCTCCCTGGGTGCCCGCGGCGCCTTGCACCACGCTGCCGCCCTTGCCCTGCTTCATGTCGGTCACGCCGGCGCTGAGCGCGGTGGCGGTCAGCGAGACGGCGAGCGCGAGCGCGCAGCGAACCCGGTTCGGCGGGGTTGTCGTTGTCATTGTCGAAAGCTCCGGTTGCGGTTGCAGCGCGGAGTCTGCACCGCCGATCAAGCGACGGTCAACACGCGGGCGCTCCCGCGCTACACTGCAACCGACCCCTGCAACGGAGATCCACGATGCATCTGTACACCTACCCGATCGCACCGAATCCGCGCCGCCTGCACATCTTCATGGCCGAGAAGGACATCGAGATCCCGTCGACGCACGTCGACCTGATGAAAGGCGAGCAGTTCGGCGAACCGCTGCGCTCGGTGAACCCGCTGTTCACGGTACCCGCGCTGGTGACCGACGAGGGTCCGGTGCTGACGCAGGTGAACGCGATCTGCGATTACCTCGAGGCACGGCACCCCGCACCGCCGCTGCTGGGACGCACGCCGATCGAGAAGGCGGAGATCCGCGAATGGTGCCATCGCGTGTTCTGCGAGGGGCTGATCCCGATCGCCGAGGTGTTCCGCAACGGCAATCCGGCGTTCGCGAAGCGGGGTCTGCCGGGGCCGCTCGAGATCGCGCAGATACCGGCGCTGGTCGAACGGGGGCAGCAACTGCTGGACGCGTTCTTCACCACGCTGGAGCGCCGGCTCGCGGGCCGCGACTACCTCGCGGGCGAGGCGTTCTCGATGGCCGACATCGACGCCTTCGCGACCTGCGAGTTCGCCGGCTGGATCCGGCGCGCGATTCCCGCGGAGTGCACGCAGCTCACGCGCTGGCGGGCCCGTGTGGCCGAGCGGCCGTCGGCACGGCCCCCCGCGGGGTGACGGGGGTCACAGCACCTCGAACAGCCCCGCGGCGCCCATGCCGCCACCCACGCACATGGTGACCACGACGTACTTCACGCCGCGGCGCTTGCCCTCGCGCAGCGCGTGCCCGACCATGCGCGCGCCGCTCATGCCGTAGGGGTGGCCGATCGAGATCGCGCCGCCGTTCACGTTGAGGCGCTCGTTGGGGATGCCGAGGCGGTCACGGCAGTAGAGCACCTGCACCGCGAAGGCCTCGTTCAGTTCCCACAGCCCGATGTCGTCCATTTGCAGGCCGTGCTGCTTCAGCAGCTTCGGCACCGCGAACACCGGACCGATGCCCATCTCGTCGGGCTCGCAGCCGGCGACCGCGATGCCGCGGTAGAGGCCCATCGGCTGGATGCCGCGCTGCGCGGCCAGCGTGCCGTCCATCACCACGCAGGCCGCGGCGCCGTCGGAGAGCTGGCTGGCGTTGCCGGCCGTGATGCAGCCGCCCTCGAGCACCGGCTTCAGGCTGCGCAGCCCGTCCAGCGTGGTGTCGGCGCGGTTGCCTTCGTCGAGCGCCGCCGTGACGCTCTTGTGGCTGACCTCGCCGGTGTTCTTGTCCTTCACCGCCACGCTGGCCGTGACCTCGACGATCTCGTCGGCGAACAGCCCGGCCTGCTGCGCCGCGGCGGTGCGCTGCTGGCTCTGCAGCGCGTACTCGTCCTGCTGCTCGCGCGCGACGCCGTAGCGCTTGGCGACCACCTCGGCGGTGTGCAGCATCGGCATGTACACGTGTTCGTGCAGCGCCTTGAGGCGCGGGTCGACGCGGCGATACATGTTCTGGTGCTCGTTCTGCACCAGACTGATGTGCTCGAGTCCGCCACCGACCACGATGCGCATGCCGTCGTGCAGGATCTGCTTGGCGGCGGTCGCGATCGCCATCATGCCCGAGGAGCACTGGCGGTCCATCGTCATGCCGGCGACCGTCACCGGCAGCCCCGCGGCCAGCGCCGACATGCGGCCGATGTTCAGGCTGGTGGTGCCCTGCGGCATCGCGCAGCCCATGATCACGTCGTCCACCTCGGCCGGGTCGACACCGGCGCGTGCAACGGCGGCGCGGATCGCCAGGCCGCCCATGGTCGGCGCCTCGGTGTCGTTGAACAGGCCACGGTAGGCCTTGCCGATCGGGGTGCGCGCGCTTGCTACGATGACTGCGTCTGCCATGTGACGATTCTCCGTGGTGATCAGATGTCGATGCCGGCGGCCCGCGCCGCCGCGGTGACGAATTTCAGACTCTGCTGGAAGCCCTGCCGGAATTCCTGCTCGCCGCTGCGATCCTCGATGGCGGCGAGCCGTGCCGCGACATTTTCCGGGGTCCGCTCCTCCGGCGCCAGATGCACGCCCGCCGTTTCGTGAATATGGACGCTCGCATAACCGCCGGCGCCGGCCGAGAGGATCATGCGGTTCGGCGACGCTTCGGCGCACAGCACCAGCACGCCGGCCGTGACCGCCTCCGGCGTCAACAGATCGAAGGCGCGCTGCTCGAGCAACCCTTCGGTCATGCGCGTGCCGGCCACCGGCGCCACCGCGTTGACGCGGATGCCGTACTTCTCGCCCTCCATGACCAGCGTGTGCATCAGCCCGACCAGCGCCATCTTCGCGGCACCGTAGTTGCTCTGGCCGAAGTTGCCGTACAGCCCGCTCGAGGAGGTCGTCATCACGATGCGCCCGTACTGCTGCGCGCGCATCGTCTCCCACACCGCCGCGGTGCAGTGCACGGCGCCCATCAGGTGCACCTCGACCACGGCGCGGAAGTCCTCGATGTCCATCTTCGCGAAGCTCTTGTCGCGCAGGATGCCGGCGTTGTTGATAAGGATGTCGACGCGGCCCCAGGCAGCGAGCGCCTGGCGCACCATCGCGTCGACCTCGGCACGCTCGGTCACGCTGGCGCCGTTGGCGATCGCCTCTCCTCCGGCGGCGCGGATCTCGGCCGCCACCGCCTCGGCGGCGGCACTCGAACGCCCGCTGCCGTCGCGCGCCCCGCCCAGGTCGTTCACCACCACCTTCGCGCCGCGCGCGGCCAGCGCCAGCGCGTGCGAGCGCCCCAGTCCGGCGCCCGCGCCGGTCACGATCCCCACCCGTCCGTCGAAACGTATCGTCATCGTGCCTCTCCCCGCGCGTTCCCCTCGCTCAGCCGACCACCACCATCGTGAGCCACTCGGCGATCAGCGCTTCCTGCATGCCGGCGCCGATGTCCTCCATCATGCGCGGCAGCAGCGAGAGCGTCAGGAAGCCGTGCGCGATCGTGCCGCCGAACGGCGTCGCGGCGGCGCGCACCGGGTCCACGTGGATGAACTGGTGGTCCTCGGTGGTAGTCCCTGGTGAGTCCGCTGCCCATGCGCCTGCCTCCGGTGTGTTCAGCGATAACGCGCGAGTTCGCGCCGCGCGACGACCATGCGGTGCACCGCGTCGGGGCCGTCGGCGAAGCGCAGCGTGCGCGCGCCCATGTACATGCCCGCGAGCGGCGTGTCCTGCGAGACGCCGAGCCCGCCGTGCATCTGGATCGCCTCGTCGATCACGCGCAGCGCCACCGTCGGCGCCACCGTCTTGATCATCGAGATCCAGTGCTGCGAACGCTCCACACCCGCCGTGTCCATCATCCACGCGGTCTTCAGGCACAACAGGCGCGCCATCTCGATGTCCATGCGCGCGTTGGCGATCACGTCGTAGTTGCCGCCCAGCTTAGCGATCGGCTTGCCGAAGGCCACCCGTGCCAGGCCGCGGCGGCACATCAGTTCGAGCGCCTTCTCGGCCATGCCGATGGCGCGCATGCAGTGGTGGATGCGCCCGGGACCCAGGCGTCCCTGCGCGACCTCGAATCCGCGCCCCTCGCCGGCGATGATGTTCGCCTTCGGCACGCGCACCTCGGTGAAGCGCAGGTGCATGTGGCCGTGCGGTGCGTCGTCGGTCGAGAACACCATCATCGGGCGCACGATCTCGACGCCCGGCGTGTCCATAGGCACCAGCACCTGCGAGTGCTGCGCGTGCCGCGGCGCGCCGGGGCTGCTCTTAACCATCACGATCAGGATGCGGCAGCGCGGATCGCCGGCGCCGGAAATCCAGATCTTCTCGCCGTTCAGCACCCAGTGATCGCCGTCCTCGCGCACGCTCATGCTGATGTTGGTGGCATCCGAGGAGGCGCTGTCGGGCTCGGTCATCACGTAGGCGGAGCGGATCTCGCCGGCCAGCAACGGGCGCAGCCAGCGCTGCCGTTGCCCGGCGCTGCCGTAGCGCGCCAGCACCTCCATGTTGCCGGTGTCCGGCGCGCTGCAGTTGAATACCTCGGGCGCCAGGTGCGACTTGCCGGTTTCCTCGGCGATGTACGCGTACTCGACCGTCGTCAGGTCGTGGCCCTCGCCGTGACCGGTGAGGAAGAAGTTCCACAGCCCGCGCGCACGCGCACCGGCCTTCAATCCCTCGAGGATCTCGAGCTGGCGCGCGGTATGACTCCAGCGATCGCCCTTGGCGATCTCGGCGTGGAACTCGCCCTCGAGCGGCAGGATCTGCTCGTCGATGAAACGCCTCACCTCGTCCAGCAGCGGGCGCAGGCGGGCGCTGATGCCGATGTCCATGATCGTTCTCCCCGTGTTCCCGTGTTCCTTGCCAGGCGCCGCCGCTCAGTAACCGGCGAGCGTGGCGTAGCGGTCGGCGTGGAAATAGCTGTCGCCGAACAGCTGGCGCAGCGTCGCCCCGCGCTTCATGAACAGGCCGATGTCGATGTCGTCGGTTATGCCGATGCCGCCGTGCATCTGCACCGCCTCGTTGACCGCGAGCGTGGCGGTTTCGGCGGCCTGGAGCTTCGCCACGCTGGCGAGCGCACCGAGGCGCGGATCGGCGGCGTCGATCGCGCGCAGCGCGCGCAGCACCGCCGAGCGCGTCAGTTCGATGTCGCAGAACAACCGCGCGGCGCGATGCTGCAGCGCCTGGAACTCGCCGATCACGCGGCCGAACTGGCGCCGCTGCTTGAGGTAGTCGACCGTGCGTGCGAACACCTCGGCCGCGACGCCGAGCAACTCGGCCGCAACACAGATGCGCGCCACGTCGAGCGTGTGGGCCAACGCTGCCTCGGCCTGCCCGGGCAGGCCGAGGCGCGCCTCGGCCGCCACATGCACGCCATCACACCGCAGCGTCGCGGCGTTGCGGCTGTCGGCCATCACGGTGCGCTCCACACCCAGGCCGACGGTGGCACGCGGCAGCGCGAACACCTCGATGCCGTCCTCGTCGCTGGCGGCGTCGGCGCGGCGCGCGACCACGAGCAGCAGATCCGCGACGTGGCCGTCGAGCACGAAGTGCTTCTCGCCGTCCAGCCGGAAGCCGTCGCCCGCGGGTGTCGCGCTCATCGCGATCGCGGCCGGATCGTGGCGCGCGCGCTCCTCGAGCGCAAGCGCGCACAGCAGCTCACCGCGCGCCAGCGCGGGCAGCAAGCGCTGTTTCTGCGCGTCGGTGGCGAGGTGGCCGATCAGCGTGGCGCCGACGATCGCTGTTGCGAACAGCGGCGAGGCCGCCAGCGTGCGCCCGCCGTGTTCGCAGAGGATGCCGGCGCCGGTGTGCGCGAAGCCCAGCCCGCCGTAGGGCTCGGGAACCAGCAGTCCTGCCCAGCCGAGCGCTGCCATCTCGTGCCACAGCGCGCGCGAGAAGCCTTCGGGATCACGGCTGTCACGCAGGCGGCGCAGCTCCGCGGGCGGCGAGTTCGCGTCGAGAAACGCACGCGCCGCCTCGTCGAGCATCCGTTCGTCGTCGTCCCAGACCAGTGCCATGCGCCGCTCCCGCTCCCCGTTCACCCCGGCAATCCGAGGATCCGCTTGGCGATGATGTTGAGCTGGATCTCCGAGGTGCCACCCTCGATCGAGTTGCCCTTGCTGCGCAGCCAGCCGCGCGCCAGCGCACCGCCGTCGAAGCGCTCGCCCTCCCAGCCGAGGGCCTCGGCGCCGCCGATCGCCATCAGCAGTTCGTGGCGCCGCTTGTTCAGCTCGGTGCCGTAGTACTTCAGCAGCGAGGAGGCCGCGCCGGTGCCGAGGCCGGACTTCGCTTCGTCGACCACGCGCTCGAGCGTGGCCGCGAAGGCCTCGGCGTCGATCGCCTGGCGCGCGATGTCGTGGCGCAGCCCCGGGTCCGCGAGGCGGCCCGCGCGCAGGCCGATGCGATCGCGCGCGACCTCGGCCAGCGTGGCCTGCCCGGCGCTGCCGACGCCGAACAGCGCGCTGATCATCTCGCGCTCGTGGGTCAGCAGGTACTTCGCGATCTCCCAGCCACGGTTCAGCTCGCCGACGAGCTGGTCCTTCGGCACGCGCACCTCGTGGAAGAAGGTCTCGCAGAACGGGGAGCTGCCGCTGATCAGCGTGATCGGCCGCGTGGACACACCGGGCGATTCCATGTCGAACAGCAGGAAGCTGATCCCCTCCTGCTTCGCGGCCGTGGCGTCGGTGCGCACCAGGCAGAATATCCAGTCGGCCTGGTCCGCGTACGAGGTCCAGATCTTCTGTCCGTTGACGAGGAAATGGTCGCCGCGGTCCTCGGCGCGCGTCTGCAGTCCGGCCAGGTCGGAACCCGCGCCCGGCTCACTGTAGCCCTGGCACCAGCGGATCTCGCCGCGCACGATGGGCGGCAGGAAACGCCGTTTCTGCTCCTCGCTGCCGTAGCGCAGCAGCGCCGGCCCCAGCATCGAGAGCCCGAAGCTCGCCAGCGGGCTGCGTGCGCGGATGCGCGCGAGCTCCTCGCGCAGCACCCTGGCCTCGGCGCGGTCCAGTCCGCCGCCACCATAGTCGCGCGGCCACTCGGGAGCGGTCCAGCCGCGCGCGGCCATGCGTTCCAGCCACAGCCGCTGGTCCTCGCTGGCGAACACCCAACCGCGCCCGCCCCAGCAGATCGTGTCCTCGGACGACACCGCCGCATTGGCCGGCGCGCGCAGCGACGCCGGGCAGTTGCGCTCGAGCCAGGCGCGGACCTCGACACGGAAGGTCTCGGGATCGCTCATGGTCGCTCGGTCTCCGGCGGCAGCCAGACGCTGCGGAGCGGCAAACTTATCACCATTGCCCGAGGTGATACCATGACTGCCGACGACAGCAGACGGCGCCACGTTGGCAGGAAAAAACAGCATGAGCCAGGATCTCGATCGGCTGCTCGACGTGCTCAACGTCGAACAGCTGGACACCCTTCTGTTCCGCGGTTTCACCCCGGAGAGCCGCAACCCGCGCGTCTACGGCGGGCAGGTGCTGGCGCAGGCACTGAACGCGGCCGACCGCTGCGTCACGCCCGGGCGGCGCGCGCATTCGCTGCACGCCTACTTCCTGCGCCCCGGCGACCCCGCGCGCCCGATCATCTACGAGGTGGACCCGATCCGCGACGGACGGCGCTTCGCCACGCGGCTGGTGGTGGCACGCCAGGGCGGCAAGGCGATCTTCAACGCCTCGATCTCGTACCAGGTGCCCGAGCGCGGGCTCGAACACCAGGACACGCTGCGCGAGGTGCCGCCGCCGGAGGACGTCGAGCGCCATTACGACTATTACCTGCGCTTGAACCAGGAGGCCCCCGGTTCCTACCACGTGCCGAGCTGGAACCCGATCGACTACCGTCCGCTGATCCCGGTCGACCGGCCCACGATGGACAAGCATCCGCCGCGTTCGGGCGCGTGGATGCGCACCAACGGTCGCCTCGGGGACGATCCGTCGGTGCACGCGCAGATGCTGGCGTACATGTCCGACAGTTTCCTGATGTCCACCTCGCTGTTGCCGCACGCACTGCGCTTCGACGACCCGAGCATCGAGACTGCGAGCATCGATCACGCCCTGTGGTTCTACGGCGATTTCCGGGCCGACGACTGGATTTTCTACGACCTCTCCAGCCCCCGCAGCGGTGGCGGACGGGGCTTCAACCTCGGCGCGCTGTACACGCGCGACGGCCGGCTGATCGCCACTGCCGCGCAGGAAGGGCTGATGCACCTGCGCGCGGAACCCGGCTGAACGGCTGCGCCGAGGCAGGCGGCTGCGCTATCCTGCGCCGACGCCCGCCCACAAGGAGAACGCAAGCATGAACGGAGCCGAGGCGCTGGTGCGCACCCTGCTCGAGACCGGCGTGGACGTGTGTTTCGCGAACCCCGGCACCTCGGAGATGCATTTCGTCGCGGCGCTGGACCGCGTGCCCGGCATGCGCTGCGTGCTCGGGCTGTTCGAGGGGGTGGTGACCGGCGCCGCGGACGGCTACGCGCGCATCGCCGGCAAGCCGGCCGCCACGCTGCTGCATCTGGGGCCCGGGCTGGGCAACGGGCTGGCGAACCTGCACAACGCGCGCCGCGCCGAGGTGCCGATCGTGAACGTGGTCGGCGACCACGCAAGCTACCACCTGCAGTACGACACGCCGCTCACCTCCGATATCGCCGGCATCGCGGCGACGGTGTCGCACTGGGTGCATTCCTCGGCGGCCAGCGACGAGCTGCCGCACGACGTCGCGAACGCGGTGGCCGCGGCGGGCGAGGCGCCGGGTCGCGTCGCGACGCTGATCCTGCCCGCCGACGTCTCATGGGGCGAGTGCGCGAGCGGCCCGGCCGCGGCGCAACCGCTCGCGCGACCGCGCCGCGCGCACGACGACGCGATCGAGGCCTGCGCCGAGGCGCTGCGCTCGGGCGAACCGGCGATGATTGTGCTCGGCGGCCATATCCGTGACGCCGAGTTCGAACTCGGCGCACGCATCGCCGCGACCGCCGGCGCGCGCCTCGCGGTCGAGACCTTCGCGACGCGGCTGCCGTGGGGCGCCGGCACGCCGCAGTGCGAGCGCGTCACCTACCTGGCCGAGATGGCGATCGAGCAGCTGAAGAACGTGCGCCGGCTGATCCTGGTCGCGGCGCGCGAGCCGGCGTCGTTCTTCGCCTACCCCGGCGTGCCGGGGCGGATCGCGCACGAGGAATGCGAGGTGCTGGTGCTCGCGGAGCCGCACCAGGACCGCGTCGACGCGCTGGAACGCCTGGCCGGAGCGCTGCGGCTGGATCCCGTGGAGCCGCCGCGTTCGGAGTTCGCGCTGCCCGCCTTGCCCGACTCCGGGGCGCTCGGCACCGCGGTGGTCGGCGACGTGATCGCCGCGCTGCTGCCCGAGCACACGATCGTGGTCGACGAGGGCGTGACCTGCGGCATGGAGGTGTTCCCGCGCACCCGCACCGCGCGGGCGCACCAGTGGATCTCGCAGACCGGCGGTGCCATTGGCTGGGGCCTGCCGGCAGCGATCGGCGCGGCGATCGCGGCGCCCGACCGCAAGGTGCTGTGCCTGGAGGGCGACGGCAGCGCGATGTACACCATCCAGGCGCTGTGGACGATGGCGCGCGAGCAGCTCGACGTCACGGTGGTGCTGTTCGCGAACCGCGACTACGCGATCCTGCAGCTCGAGTACCTGCGCGTGGGCGCCGCCGGGATGGGTGCCAACGCGCGCTCGATGATGCACATCGGTACACCGGACATCGATTTCGTCGCACTGGCGCGCTCGATGGGGGTCACCGCCACGCGCGCCGACGACGCCGCGGGCTTCGCCAGCCAGTTCGCCGAGGCGATGGCGGCGCGCGGGCCGCGCCTGATCGAGGTGCTGATGCCTGCGTTCAACCTCGGCTGAAGGAGCCGCCACGATGAGCGATCTGGTCGACGAGCTGCGTGCGGCGCTGGGCGAGGGCTGCGTGTTCACCGGCGAGGTGGTGCGTGACCGCAACGGTCCCGGCATGCCGCCGTGCCCGGCGGCCGCGCTGCTGAAGCCGGATTCGACCGCGGCAGTGGCCCGGACGCTGGCGCTCTGCAACGCGGCGGGCCGGGCGGTGGTGACCGAGGGCGGGCGCACCGGGCTGGTCGGCGGCACACGCACCGCCGACGGCGACATCCTGTTGTCGCTGGAACGCATGCAACGCATCGAGCGCATCGACCCGCGGGCGCGCACGATGACCGTGCAGGCCGGCGCGACGCTGCAGACGGTGCAGGAGGCGGCCGAGGCCGAAGGACTGCTGATGGCGCTCGACCTCGGAGCGCGCGGCTCGGCGACGATCGGCGGCAACATCGCGACCAACGCCGGCGGCAACCAGGTGATCCGCTACGGCATGATGCGCGAACAGGTGCTGGGACTCGAGGTCGTGCTGGCCGACGGCACGGTGCTGTCGACGCTGAACGGCGTGCTGAAGAACAACACCGGCTACGACCTGAAGCAGCTGTTCATCGGCAGCGAAGGAACGCTCGGCGTGGTCACGCGCGCAGTGCTGCGGCTGCGGCCGCTGATGCCCGCGCGCAACACCGCGCTGGTCGCCTCGCGCTCGCTGACGCAGGTGATCGCGCTGCTGTCGTTCATCGAACGCGAGCTCGGCGGGCGCATGAACGCCTTCGAGGTGATGTGGAACAGTTTCTACCGGATCGCCTGCCGGGGACCGCACCTCGGCGCACCGCCGATCGCCGACGTGCATCCGTTCTACGTGCTGATCGAATCGACCGGCAGCGAGCCCGCGGCCGAGGCCGAGCAGTTCCTGGCGGCGCTCGGCCGCGCCAGCGAGCAGGGACTGGTCGACGAGGCGGTACTCGCGCAGAACGAGCGCGAGCGCGCCGCGTTCTGGGCGATCCGCGACAACATCGCCGGAATGATCGAACTGCTGCCGGTCGCGATCTTCGACATCAGCGTCCCGGTGACCGCGATGGAAAGCTACCTCGAGCGTACCGGCGAACAACTGCGCTCGCTGCTCGGGGAGCTACGGTGGGTGGTCTTCGGCCACCTCGGCGACAGCAACCTGCATGTCGCGGTCCGCATCGGCCGCGAGGAGCCGGCGCTGCGTCACCAGGTCGAGGACATCGTCTACGGTGGGCTGGCCGCAGTCGGCGGTTCGGTGTCGGCCGAGCACGGCATCGGGCTCGACAAGCGGGATTTCCTGCACTACTCGCGCTCGGAGCCGGAAATCGCGCTGATGCGCACGCTGAAGCGCGCGCTGGATCCGCGCAACATCCTGAATCCGGGGAAGATTTTCAGTTCCTGACGAGTTCGTCGGCGGTCTCGGGGACGGCCGTTGCCGGGGCTTCGACGACCGGCGCCCGGCGTCGCGTCCCGCAGCGGCGTTCCACGCCACCGACGGGCGGTGGCGTTACTGGCGTCTTGCGTTCATCGAGAGCCCGCTCGATCCGCTCGACCATCTCGCGCGTGAGTCTGACCTTTCGCATCGTCGCCCTTCGCCTGTCGGGGCGCGCGGTGCCGGCCTGCGGGGCCGACACCGTGCGATCCGAGCTTCGATGACGGTTCGGTGACCGCCGGGTTACGGCTGAAGGATAGACGGCGAACGGGGATTTATCGAATCGGCGGCCTGGCGGATCAGGACGCGCCGGCGCTGCGGCGCGCCGCACGCTCCTGCTCGACGAGGAAATCGACCACCTTCAGCATCTCGGCCGTCGATCCTGCGGTGCGGCCCGAGACGCGGAACTTGCCCGCGACGACCAGCTCCGGGGTACCGGTGATGCCGTAGCCGCGCGCGCGCGCATCGGCCTGCTTGACTGCGCTCTCGACCCCGAAGGCCGTGAACGCCTTGCGGAACTGCTCCTCCTGCACCCCGTGCTCGGCGAAGAACTGTGCGAGCTCGTCGACGTCGTCGAGCTTGCGGCGCACACCACCCTCGCCATTGAGTGCCGCGAACAGCGGGCCGTGCACACGCTCGAGCACGCCGAGCGCCTGCGCGGCATAGAAGGCCTGCGCGTGCACCGCCATCGTCTGGTTCCACATGGCGGGCGAACGCCGGAAATCGATGTCTGCGGCAAGCGTTTTCTTCCAGGTGCCGATCAGCGGCTCGAGGTGGAAGCAATGGATGCAGCCGTACCAGAACACCTCGACGACCTCGATCTTCTGCGGATCGGCGGTCGGCATCGCCTGCGGCAGGCGCACGTAGTGCTGGCCCTCGGTGTAGCGGGGCGCGGGAGTGTCGGCCGCGAAGGCCACGGGAAGGCACACCAGCAGTGCGAGAACGGCAAACCAACGCTTCATGCGTCCTGTCTCCTTCGGGGTGGCGGGAATGGGGCCCGGCACGACATCGGACACTGCACGAGCGGAATCGTTTCGAACACCCGGAGCCCGGCGCCGCGAAACGGGATTTTTAGCCGTCCGCAGCGCCGCGTCCCGATGTCAGTGCAGACCCGATGCGTAGCTGGAAACCGCCTCGAGTTCCTTGTCGCTGAGGCGGGCGGCGACGTCGCGCATGATGCGCGTGTCGCCGTCGTTGGTGCGCTCGTCGTTGCGGAACGCGCGCAGCGCCGCGGCGATGTAGTCCGCGTGCTGGCCGCTGAGCGCCGGGTACTTCGCCGGGCCGTTGCCGGCACCGGTCGGCGAATGGCAGGCGGCGCAGGCCGCGATGCCCTTCTCGCGCACCCCGGCGCGCCAGACGCGCTCGCCGAGTTCGACCAGCGCTTCCTTGGTCGCACCCCGCGTCGGTGTCTGCGACGCGAAGTACGCCGCGATGTCGGCCAGATCCTGATCGCTCATCGCGTCGAGCTGACCGGCCATCGTCGGCACCGGCCGTGCACCGCTCTTGATGTCCTGCATCTGTTTCAGCAGATAACCGGCATGCTGCCCGGCGAGCTTCGGAAAGCTGGGTACCAGGCTGTTGCCGTCGGCGCCGTGACAGGCGCCGCAGGCGACGGTCTTGCCCTTGCCCGCCTCCGCATCGCCCGCGGCGAGCACATTGCCCGCCAGCGCGCACGCGGCAACCACCATTGCGATTCTCTTGATCACGGTCTCGGATCCTTTGCTGTCGTCGGGGGCGCGACCAGGGCGTCTCAGGACGCCGGCTTGACCATGAACTCGATCAGCGCCTTGAACTCGCCATCGGTGCAGTCGTTGCACATGCCCTTCGGCGGCATCGCGTTCAGACCGGTCTTCGCGCTCTGCACCAGGCCGTCGATGCCCTTGGCGTCCACGCGGGGCTGCCATGCGGCGGCATCATGGGTCTTCGGCGCACCAGCCACTGCCTGTGCGTGGCACATCGTGCACGACTTCGGGTACAGCTCTTCTACGCTGCGGTCCGCGTACGCGAACGAAGATGCCAGGACCAGAGCAGCCACCGCGAATTTCTTCATCATCGACTCCTGCACTACAGGTTTGAGGGTTGCCGTCGTTCCGCGCCGGAGGCCCGCGAGGGCCGTGCTAGACTGCCCGGAACCGGAGGCGCGCGCAGTATAGCAAAGCGGGTTTCCAACATGAAACGTGAGGAATAGGTTTTTGTCGGCCCCTGCGGATGCCCCCGATTACCGGCGCGCCAGCTTCGTCCTGAGCGTCGCGCGACTCGCCCAGTGCCCCCCCGACGAAGGCATCGAAGTGGCTTTCGCCGGTCGCTCGAACGCGGGCAAGTCGAGCGCGATCAACACGATCTGCGGCCAGGGCAAGCTGGCACGCACCAGCAAGACGCCGGGACGCACGCAGCAGATCAACTTCTTCGCGCTCGACGACCGGCGTCGGCTGGTGGACCTGCCCGGCTACGGCTTCGCGCGCATTCCCGAGGAACTGCGTCGCGCCTGGGGCCGGCTCGTCGAGAGCTACCTGCGCGAGCGGCGCTCGCTCGCCGGGATCGTGCTGCTGATGGACGTGCGGCATCCGCTGAAGGACCAGGACCGCGACCTGGTCCGCTGGGCGGCCACGCTGTCGATTCCGCTGCACGTGCTGCTGACCAAGTCCGACAAGCTCGCGCGCGGCACCGCGAAATCCACGCTGCTCGCCGTGCGCCGCGAGCTGGCCACGGTGCCGGCAACCACGGTGCAACTGTTCTCGGCGCTCGACGGCACCGGCCTCGACGAGGCGAGAGCGCACCTCGACGGCTGGTTCACCGCGCCCCCCGCGTAGGTTCGGCCTGCGGCCGAACATGGCTGGCACAAATGTCCGGGCACAGCCCGGACCTACGCCAGCACGTCGGGGTACGGCGCGGACCGAACAGGGGGTCGCCACAATCCATGAGGCGTGCGGCGGCGGTTCTTCGCCGCCGCACGCTGGCACCGTGGCACTCAGTGCGCCTCGTCCCAGTTGCCGCCGCTGCCCACGTCGACCACCAGTTCCACCGCGAGCGCGGCGGCAGCCGACATGCGCTGGCGCACCTGCTCGCCGAGTTCGTCCACCGCATCCTCGCGCACTTCGAACACCAGCTCGTCGTGCACCTGCAGCACCATGTGCGCCGGGAAGGCGCTCGCGCTCAGCCAGCCGTCGATGGTGATCATCGCGCGCTTGATGATATCGGCCGCGCTGCCCTGCATCGGCGCGTTGATCGCGGTGCGCTCGGCCGCCTGGCGGCTGGCGGGATTGCGGGAGCGGATTTCGGGCAGGTACAGCCGGCGGCCGAACAGCGTCTCGACGTAGCCGTCGGCCGCCGCGCGCCGGCGTGTGCTTTCCATGTAGTCCTGCACGCCGGGATAGCGCGCGAAGTAGCGGTCGATCCAGGCCTGCGCCTCCGCGCGCCCCACCCCGAGCTGCCTGGCCAGGCCGAAGGCCGACATGCCGTAGATCAGGCCGAAGTTGATCGCCTTGGCGCTGCGGCGCTGCTCGTCACCGACCTCGGCGAGCGCGACGCCGAAGACCTCGGCCGCCGTCGCGCGGTGGACGTCGTGGCCGCGCTCGAACGCATCGATCAGACCACGGTCGCCCGAGAGGTGCGCCATGATGCGCAGCTCGATCTGCGAATAATCGGCAGCGAGCAGGCGGTAGCCGGGCGGGGCGACGAACGCCTGGCGGATGCGCCGGCCCTCGGCGGTGCGCACCGGGATGTTCTGCAGGTTCGGATCGGTGGACGACAGCCGCCCGGTCGCCGTGACGGCCTGCTGGTACGAGGTGTGCACGCGCCCGGTGAGCGACGACACCTGTTGCGGCAGGCGGTCGGTATAGGTGGACTTCAGTTTCGCGAGCGAGCGGTACTCGAGCAGCACGCGCGGCAGCTCGAAGCGTTCGGCCAGCTCCTGCAGCACCGGCTCGGCGGTCGATGCCTGTCCGGTCGGCGTCTTGCCGACGCGCGGCAGCCCGAGCTTGTCGAACAGGATTTCCTGCAGCTGCTTCGGCGAACCCAGGTTGAACGGCTGGCCGGCCAGCGCGTGCGCGCGTGCCTCGATCGCGAGCAGCTTCTCACCGAGCTCGCGGCTCTGACGCGCGAGCAGCGACCCATCGACCAGCGCGCCCTGGCGCTCGAGGCGCGACAGCACCGGCACCAGCGGCATCTCGATGTCCTCGAACACCGCACGCAGGCGCGCCTGCTCCGCGAGCCGCGGCCACAGCGACTGGTGCAGGCACAGCGTGACCTCGGCATCCTCCGCGGCGTAGCGCGCCGCGTCCTCGATCTTCACCTGCTCGAAGCCGATCTGCTTCGCGCCCTTGCCGGCGACGTCCTCGTAGCGGATCGTCTGGCGTCCGAGGTGGCGCAGCGCGAGGGTATCCATGTCGTGGCGCGAGGCCACCGAGTCGAGCACGTAGGACTCGAGCATCGTGTCCCAGCCGATCCCGCCGAGCACGATTCCGTGGTTCGCCAGCACGTTGATGTCGTACTTGAGGTTCTGCCCGATCTTGCGCGGGCGCTCGGCCTCGAGCAGCGGGCGCAGCGCGGCGAACACCTCCGCGGCCTCGAGCTGCGCGGGTGCGCCGAGGTACTCGTGCCCGAACGGTATGTACGCGGCCTGCCCCGGTTGCACCGCCAGCGAGATGCCGACCACGCGCGCGGCCATGTAGTCCAGGCTGGTGGTCTCGGTGTCGACCGCGAAACACTCGCTCGCGGCCACGCGTTCCACCCAGCGCGCCAGTGCGTCGCGATCGAGCACGGTCTCGTACTCGGGCGCGGCGGCCTCGGGGGTGCCGGCCCCCGGTGCGGCGTCCGCACCGCCGCCCTCGCGCAGCAACTCCTCACGCCAGGTCTGGAACTCGAGTTCGCCGAACAGCGCCAGCAACGTCTCGCGGTCCGGCGCCGCGTCGCGCAGCGTGCGCCAGTCCAGATCGAGTGCCACGTCGGTGCGGATCGTCGCCAGAGCGCGCGACAACAGCGCCAAGTCGTGCCCGGCGGCCAGCTTCTCGCGCAGCGATTTCGCGCCGCGCACCGGCAGCGCGGCCACCGCGTCGAGGTCGGCGTAGATCGCATCGAGGCTGCCGAGGCTCTGCAGCAGCGCGAGCGCACCCTTCTCGCCGACGCCGGGAACGCCCGGAATATCGTCGATCTTGTCGCCCATCAGCGCGAGCAGGTCGATGATCTGCCCGGGCGCGATGCCGAAGCGCTGTTTCACGCCATCGACGTCGAGCCGCGTGTCGTTCATCGTGTTGACCAGCGTGACCTGCGCATCGACCAGCTGCGCGAAATCCTTGTCCCCGGTGGAAACGAGCACCTGCGCCCCGCTGGCGCTCGCCGACGCCGCCAGGGTGCCGATCACGTCGTCGGCCTCGACGTCGGGCACGCACAGCAACGGCAGCCCCATCGCGCGCACGATCGCGTGCAACGGCTCGACCTGCGCGCGCAGTTCGTCGGGCATCGAGGGACGGCTGGCCTTGTAGCCGGGATAGAGGCGTTCGCGGAAGGTCGGACCCTTGGCATCGAACACCACCACGACCGGCACGCCGGGGTACGCGCGGCAGAGCTTGCGCAGCATCGCGACCACGCCGCGCACGGCGCCGGTCGGGCGTCCGTCGGCGGTCGACAGTGGCGGCAGCGCGTGAAACGCGCGATACAGGTAGGAGGAACCATCGACCAGGATCAGGGCCGGGTGTGTCGCGCTGCTGTCTGCGGCCATGGTGCGTTACTCCGCGCTGCCGGCTGGGTCCTGCGCGCGCAGGCATCCGGCGACGCCGCGCGCGAATTCGACGAGGAAACGCGCGAAGGCCTCGCGATCGTCCGTGACGCCGGCGGCCAGCGCGTCGAGCTCGACCACCGGCACGCCGCCACCGTCGGCGATCGAGCGCGCCAGCCGCAGGTTGCCGCCCGAGCGCTCGGCCAGCAGGCAGCGCGCGCCGTGTTCGCGCACCTCGCGGCGCATGCGCACCAGCGTGCGCGCCCCGACCTGCTGCTCGGCGTCGAGCGCGAGCACGGCCGGCGGGCGCAGGCCGAAGCGCTGCACGAACCACGTGTAGCCGTCGTGCATCGCCGCGAACGGCCGATCCTGCAGGCCGGCGAGTTCGGCGCCCATGCGTTGCTCGGCCGCACGCATGCTCGCGGCGAACGCCGCGAGGCGCAAGCGGTCGGCCGGCAGCAGGCCGCGATCGACCAGCACGCGATCGACCTCGGTGGCGAGCGCCAGCGCCAGCCGCGGATCCAGCCAGACGTGCGGATCGGCCACGCCGTCGGCGCGCGCGGGCAACCCGAGCCGCGCCAGCAGCGCGGTGTCGTGGCGCGGCCCCGGCAGCCGCGCGAGCAGCGGCCCGAGCGGGTGCTCGAGCGCCGGGTCGATCCAGAACAGTTGCCGCGCGTCGCGCAGCAGCCGCAGTTGCGAGGGGCGCAGCGCGAAATCGTGCGCGGAGCCGCCGGCGTCGAGCAGCTGGCGCGCATCGACCTCCCCGCCGGCCAGCGCGAGCACGATCAGGTGCAGCGGGCGTATGCTCGCGACGACCATTGGCGGCGTGGCCTCGGCAGCCACCGCCGGCACGGCGACCGGCGCGAGCAGCAGCGAGAACAGCAGCGCGCCGGCGACGCGCGTGACGATGCAGTGCGGCATGCACGGCTCCGGGGGAATTGAAGTTACACTATAACCATATGAGCAAACGCTTGGCGACCACCACCGCCGCCCCCGTGGGCACCGCCTTCGCGGCGCATGACCACGCGCGCTGCGTCGAGGACGCGCTGGCGCGCGCGCGCAGCGCGTGTCGCGAACGCGGTGCGCGCCTGACCGGTTTGCGCGAACAGGTACTGCGACTGGTCTGGCAGAGCCACCGCCCGGTGGGAGCCTACGCGCTGCTCGACATGCTCGGCACCGCCTCCGGCAGCCGCCGTCCCGGTCCGCCCACGGTCTATCGCGCACTCGAGTTCCTGCGCGAACACGGCCTGGTGCACCGCGTCGAGTCGCTGAACGCGTACATCGGCTGCCAGATCGGCGACGGCCCGCACGATCACGCGCTGTATATATGCCGCGGCTGCGGGCACACGCTCGAGACCGCGCAACCGGCGATCCGCGATGCGGTGGCCGCCTGCGCGGCCAGCGCGGGCTTCACGGTCGAGTCGATGACACTGGAAGTGCTGGGACGCTGTCCGGCCTGCGCGGGCACGCCGCGATGAGCGGCGGCGAACGCATCCTCGAGGCACGCGACGTCGGCTGGAAGGTCGGCGGCGAGACGATCCTCAGCGGCGTCTCGCTGACGCTGTTCGCGAGCGAGATCCTGACCGTGATCGGACCGAACGGCGCCGGCAAGACCTCGTTGCTGCGCATCCTGATGGGACTGGTCGAACCCGGCACCGGCAGCATCTGGCGCCAGCCGGGGCTGCGCATCGGCTACATGCCGCAGCGGCTGGCGATCGATCCCGGCCTGCCGCTCGACGTGGGCCGCTTCCTGCGACTCGCCGAGCGCGACCCGCAGGCGATCGCGGCAACCGCCGCCGAGGTCGGCATCGAGTCGCTGCTGAAGACGCCGCTGGCGGCGGTGTCCGGCGGCGAATTCCAGCGCGTGCTGCTCGCGCGCGCACTGCTGCGCAACCCGCGGCTGCTGGTGCTCGACGAACCGGCACAGGGCGTGGACGTCAACGGTCAGGCCGCACTGTACCGGCTGATCGACACCGTGCGCCGGCGGCACCGCTGCGCGGTGCTGATGATCTCGCACGACCTGCACCTGGTGATGGCAGCCACCGACACCGTGCTGTGCCTGAACCGCCACGTCTGTTGCGCCGGCAAGCCCGAGGTGGTGGGCGCGCACCCGGAGTTCCTGCACCTGTTCGGGCGGCGTCCGGTCGAGGGGCTGGCGCTGTACGCGCATCACCACGACCACGAACACGACGTCCACGGCCACGTGGTGGGGCGCGAGCATGGATGAGTTCCTGCTGCGCGCGCTGGCCGCCGGGGTGGCGATCGCGCTGGTCGGCGGTGCGCTCGGCAGTTTCCTGGTGTGGCGGCGCATGGCCTTCTTCGGCGACACGCTGGCGCACGGTGCGCTGCTCGGCATCGCGCTCGGCTTGTTCCTCGACATCGACCTCACGCTGGGGGCGTTGCTGCTGTGCCTGCTGGTCGCGTTCGGCTTCGCGCGGCTGCAGGGCAGCCGGCACCTCGCCTCGGACACGCTGCTGGCGGTGATCGCGCACGGCACGCTGGCGTTCGGCATCATCGCGGTCGCGATGCTGTCGCCACGGCGCGCGAGCCTGGAGAGTTATCTGTTCGGCGACCTGCTCGCGGTAGCGAACGCCGACATCGTCGTGATCGGTACGGTGGGCGCCGGCGCGGCGCTGGTGGCCGCCGTGTGCTGGCGCGCGTGGCTGTCGATGGCGGTGGACGAAGAGCTCGCGCGCATCGAGGGAGTAGACATAGAGCGCATGCGGCTGCTGCAGATGCTGGCGTTCGGCGCGCTGATCGGAGTGGGGATGCAGGTGATCGGCGCGCTGCTGGTCACCGCGCTGATGATCGTCCCGCCGGCGGCCGCGCGTGCCTGCGCGCGCTCGCCGGAGCAGATGGCGCTCGGCGGTGCGCTGTTCGGCTGCGTGGCGGTCGCGGCCGGGATCGGCTCCTCGTACGCCTTCGACACCCCGGCCGGCCCCTCGGTGGCGGCGGCGGCCTGCCTGCTGTTCGTGCTGGCGCACGCGCTGGCGCGCCGCCGCTGAAACCGCTTCAGCGCGGCGCGTGCCGCCCGAGCACCGCGAGCAGACGCACCAGCCGCTCGCGCTCGAGCGGCGGCGTGACGAAGCCGGCGAAGCGCCCCAGCGGGTCGATCAGTAGCAAATTCGCCGAGTGATCCATCGTGTAGCCACCGGCGGGCAGATCGCGGCGCGCGAACGGCACCGACAACGCCGCGGCGAAACGCTGCACCGCCTGCGGATCGCCGCCGAGCGTGCCGAAGCGCGGGTCGAAGTGCCGCACGTACGGTGCGAGCAGCGCCGGCGTGTCGCGCTCCGGATCGACCGTGACCAGCCAGAAGCGAGGCGCCAGCGCCGCGTCGGCGGGCAGCCGCGCCGCGACCTCGGCGAGCAGCGCCAGCGTGGTCGGGCAGACGTCCGGGCAGTGAGTGAAACCGAAGAACAGCACGTTCCAGCGACCGGCGAAACCGCTGCCGTCGAAGGCGTCGCCGTCCTGGTCCTGCAGTTGCTGCCTGGCCAGCGGGCGCGGCGTGTCGAACAGCACGGCGCCGTGATCGTGCAGCCAGCGCGGATCGAGGCGCTCGGGCCCCACGAACTGACGCACGAACAGCCCGAGCAGCAAGGAGATGCCGCCGAGCAGCACGCCCACCGTGAGGCGCACGCGCCGGGCACGGCCGGCGGCGTCCACCCCCGCGCCGCTCACGGCGCGAGCAGCGCCAGCAGCGGGCGCGGGAACAGGAAGTGGTCGAGCAGCATCAGCGGGAACAACGTCATCAGATAGACGATCGAGTAACGGAACGTGGCCATCGGCTGGCGCCGGTCGGTCCCGCGCAGCAGGCGCAGCGCGTGGACCACGAACAGCAGCCCGAGCACCAGCGCCGCCACCAGATACAGCGGACCGTTCATGCCGGTGGCGAACGGCAGCAGCGACACCGCCAGCAGCAGCAGCGTGTACAGCAGCACATGCAGTGCCGTGTGGCGCTCGCCGTGCGTGACCGGAAGCATCGGCACCCCT
The DNA here is from genome assembly GCA_022072145.1 of Pseudomonadales bacterium. Classification (GTDB taxonomy): domain Bacteria; phylum Pseudomonadota; class Gammaproteobacteria; order Pseudomonadales; family UBA5518; genus UBA5518. The sequence goes on along the minus strand of JAJVIG010000043.1, from coordinate 48,907 downwards.
GCCGCGGCGTACTCGTCCTTGCGCTGGATCGCCAGCGCCCAGAAATGCGGCGGCGTCCACGCGAAGATGATCAGCACCGGCAGCAGTGCGTACGGATGGATCTCGCCGGTGACCGCGGTCCAGCCGAGCAGCGGCGGCGCCGCGCCCGCGAGACCGCCGATCACGATGTTCTGCGGCGTGGCGCGTTTGAGCCAGAACGTATAGACGAACGCATAGCCGATCACGGATGCCACCGTCAGCCAGGCAGTCAGCGGGTTGACGCCTAGCGCGAGGATCGCGGTGCCCGCCACGCCGGTCAGCGCGGCGAACGCGATCGCGTGCGATGTAGCGACGCGCCCGCGTACCAGCGGCCGGTTGCGCGTGCGCGCCATGCGCGCGTCGGCATGGCGGTCCGCGATGTGGTTCACCGCCGCCGCCGCCGCCGCGCACAATGCGATACCGAGGTTGCCGAGCAGCAGCACCCGCCACGGCACCATGGCCGGCGTGGCGAGGAACATGCCGACCAGCGCGGTCAGCAGCATCAGCAGCACCACGCGCGGCTTGCACAGTTCGAGGTAATCGCGCCAGCCGGCGTACGCTGCGCGCACCTGTGTGCCTTCCATCGAGGGTTGCTCCTTCAGCGGGCCGGCGGCGCGGAATGGCGCAGCAGGAAGCGCAGGTCGCCGAGCATCTCGCGACCGCCATGGATGGCATCGTAGCGCATCATCACGAAACCGCGCGGATCGACCAGGTACACGCCGACGGGCGCCCCGGGCGCACGATCGAGCAGGCGTTCGAAGGCGTCCTCGTCGTCGGCGCGCAGCGCGAGCAGGTCATGGTGCTCGCCGCGCAGCTCGGCAACGAGCGCGGCATCCACCGCGCCACCGGTGCCGACCAGCAGCCGCGCCACGCGCGGCGCATCACGGCCGAGCGCAGTGCGCACCTGGCGCGTCAGATGCACGCGTTCGCGGCAGTCCTGGGCGCACTCGCCGCTGGCCACCACCAGCATCGACCAGTCTCGCTCGGCGCCGGCGTGGCGCCACGGCGCACCGCCGGTTTCACGCAGCGCCACCGCGTCGATATTGGGTGGCGGCTGCAGGAGTTCGCCGCGGTTGCTGGTCGCACGCGGCACGCCGATGCCGGTGTAGTACACCAGCGTCGCGAGCCCGATCACGACCAGCGGGATCACGAACATCAGGGCGACCTGCGTGCGGCGCGCAGGCGCGATGGCGAGCGTAGTCATGGATGCATCCTCTCCCGGCCGCGCGGCCACAGCCACGACGCGACGTTGGTGCCCCCGCAGACGAACACCACGCCCAGCGCGAAGGCCATCAGGAACCACTGCAGCGCGTAGGCGCGATGGTGCTCGGGCGCGAGCCGTGCCGGCAAGCCGGCCGCAGCGCCCGGCGTGGGGAGCCTGGCCAGGTAAGGCACGGCCTCGAGCCCGGCGAGCGCGGCGAGCGCGCGTGGCTCGACCGCCTGCACGCGGCGCGGCCAGCCAGCGGTGTCGGGCAGCGGCTCGGTGCCCTGCACGACGGCCTGCACCACCGCGCGCAGTTCGTGGCGCCCCGGCGGTGTCGCGACCGCCGGCAACCGGTCACGCGTGGGTGGCGCGGCGATCCAGCCGCGGTTCACGAACACGACCAGCCCGCTGTCGTCGCGGAACGGGCTCAGCAGTTCGTAGCCGGCGCGCCCCTCGGACACGCGGTTGTCGAGCAGGAAGTCGCGCCCCTCGATCCAGTGCCCGGAAAGCGCGAGCGGCATGCGATCGACCGCCGCGGGCTGCGCGACGCGCAGGCTCGCGAGCGCGAGCGGCGCCTGTGCGCTGCGCTGTTCGGCGAGCAGCAGCAGTTCCTCCTTGCGCTCGGCGCGTTCGAGCTGCCAGCAGCCGAGCGCGATCAGCAGCGCAACCCCGAGCGCGGCGAGCAAGGCAAAGCGCCGGTCGCAGGCAAACGCGGGCCGCGGCGGGTGAGCTGCCTGGAGCGGAGCACCCATCGTGCGCGGCTCACAGCAGGTAGACGGACAGGAACAGGCACACCCACACCACGTCGACGAAGTGCCAGTACCAGGACGCGGCCTGGAAGCCGAAGTGGTCCTCGGGCGTGAAGTCGCCGGCGAAGCGCGCGCGCGCCAGCGTGACGCTGAGCATCAGCGCGCCGATGCAGACGTGCAGCCCGTGGAAGCCGGTCAGCAGGTAGAAGGTCGAACCGTAAATTCCCGACTTCAGCGTGAGTCCCAGATCGGTGTAGGCGTGGTGGTACTCCCAGGCCTGCAGCGCGACGAAGGTCATGCCGAGCGCGAGCGTGAGCGCGAGCAGGACATTCATCGCGCCGCGGCGTCCGCCGCGCAGCGCCACGTGAGCGAAATGCAGCGTCACGCTGGAACTCAGCAGCAGGATGGTGTTCAGCAGCGGAATGCCGCTCCACGAGACGGTGGACGGCGGTGCGAGGAACTCGGACTGGCGCGCGGTGAGCTGGGTGCCGCCGGCGGCGTCCAGCGCCTGCTGCGGCGTCTGGCTCGGCGGCCACTCGGCGGCGAAACCGCTCCACAACCGGTTGGCCAGCCCGTGGTCGCCCTCGCCGCCCAGCCACGGCACCACGAACAGCCTCACGTAGGCGAGCGCGAGGAAGAACGCGAAGAAGAACATCACCTCGGAGAAGATGAACCACTGCATGCCGAGCACGTACGAGCGCCGGAGCTGCGCGTTGGCGAGTCCGAGACGGTGTTCACGGATCGAGGTGCCGAACCACTGCCACAGCACCGCGACGAAGAACGCGAAGCCGCCGGGCAACAGCCACGACATCGGGTCCGGATCGCCGGCGCGCGCGGCGTTCAGCGTCGCTCCGGCGCCGTAGATGAACGTTGCCAGGCCGATGGTCGCCAGGAACGGCAGCTTGCTCTGCTCCGGTACGTAATAGGTCTGCTCTGCGTCGCTGCGGCTGCTCATGGTGCGGGACTCCGGCTGCGAATCGGTGGGGATCGACGCGTCATCGGGCTGCGACCCGCGCGGTGACGTCGAACAGGGTGTACGACAGGGTGATGGTCGAGATCTTCTCCGGCAGCGCCGCATCGACGATGAACTGCAGCGGCATGTCCAGCGACTCGCCGGAACCCAGCGTCTGCTGACCGAAACAGAAACACTCGGTCTTGTGGAAATATGGCGCCGCTTCCGCCGGCGAGACGCTGGGGATCGCCTGCGCGGTCATCGTGCGCGGCGCGGGGTTGCGCACGTGGAAACGGGTGCCGTTCGACGCGCCCGGGTGCACACGCAGCTCGAAGCGTTCGGGGCGGAACTCCCAGGGCATGGTGCCGTCGTTGGTTGCGACGAACTGCACGCGCACGGTGCGCGCGGCGTCGATCTCGCCGCCGCTGCGGTCGACCGGCGCCGTGATCGTGTCGCGCCCGATCCCCATCACGTCGCACAGCACGTCGTAGAGCGGGACCAGTGCGAAGCCGAAACCGAACATCGCCACCGCCGCAGCGCACGTCCACAGCACGGTCGGGCGATTCGGGTCCGGTGCGCGCATCGGGGTACGCCTCAGCGGACCTGCGGCGGGATCGCGAAGGTGTGGTACGGCGCCGGCGAGGGCACCGACCATTCCAGCCCGTGCGAGGCTTCCCAGACGCGGTCCGTCGCGGGGCGCCCGCCGCGTATGCAGCGGATCACCACGTACAGGAAGATCAGCTGCGAGAAGCCTGTGACGTACGCGCCGATGCTCGACAGCATGTTGAAGTCGGCGAACTGCAGCGCGTAATCGGGAATGCGGCGCGGCATGCCGGCGAGGCCGACGAAGTGCATCGGGAAGAACGCGAGGTTCACGCCGATGAAGGTCAGCCAGAAGTGCGCCTTGCTGAGCGTCTCGTCGTACATGTGGCCAGTCCACTTCGGCAACCAGTAGTAGACGCCGCAGTAGATCGAGAACAGCGCGCCCTGGACCAGCACGTAATGGAAATGCGCGACGACGAAGTAGGTGTCGTGGTACTGGAAGTCGAGCGGCGCCATCGCGAGCATGATTCCCGAGAAGCCGCCGATCGTGAACAGCACGATGAACGCGATCGCGAACAGCATCGGCGTCTCGAAGCTCAGCGAACCGCGGAACATCGTCGTGACCCAGTTGAACACCTTCACGCCGGTGGGCACCGCGATCAGCATGGTCGCGTACATGAAGAACAGCTCGCCGGCGATCGGCATGCCGACCGTGAACATGTGGTGCGCCCAGACGATGAAGCTCAGGAACGCGATCGAGGCCGTCGCGTAGACCATCGAGGTGTAGCCGAACAGCGGCTTGCGCGCGAAGGTGGGCAGCACCTCGCTGATCACGCCGAAGGCCGGCAGGATCATGATGTAGACCTCGGGATGACCGAAGAACCAGAACACGTGCTGGAACAGCACCGGGTCGCCGCCGCCGGCGGCGCTGAAGAAGCTGGTGCCGAAGTGGATGTCGAACAGCATCATCGTGACCACGCCGGCGAGCACCGGCATCACGGCGATCAGCAGGAAGGCGGTGATCAGCCAGGTCCACACGAACATCGGCATCTTCATGTACGTCATGCCGGGCGCGCGCATGTTGATGATGGTGGCGATCACGTTGATCGCGCCCATGATCGAGGACATGCCCATCAGGTGCACGCCGAAGATGAAGAACGTGACCGAGGACGGCGCGTACGCGGTCGACAGCGGCGCGTAGAACGTCCAGCCGAAATTCGGCGCGCCGGCCTCGCTGAACAGCGTCGCGACCAGCATCGCGAACGCGAACGGCAGGATCCAGAAGCTCCAGTTGTTCATCCGCGGCAGCGCCATGTCGGGCGCGCCGATCATCAACGGGATCATCCAGTTCGCAAGCCCCACCCACGCCGGCATGATCGCGCCGAAGACCATCACCAGGCCGTGCATGGTCGTCATCTGGTTGAAGAATTCCGGCTTCACGAACTGCAGCCCGGGCTGGAACAGCTCGGTGCGGATCACGAGCGCGAACAAGCCGCCGACGATGAACATCGTGAAGCTGAACCACAGGTACATCGTGCCGATGTCCTTGTGGTTGGTCGTGAACAACCAGCGCCCGATTCCTTTCGCCGGGCCGTGGTGATCTGCTGCCATGTCGCTGTTCCTCGAATTATTCGGATTGTTCGAAGCGGGCGACGTCGCTCGGCTGCACCATGTCGCCGGTGTCGTTGCCCCAGGCATTGCGCTCGTAGGTGATCACCGCGGCCAGGTCCGCATGCCCGAGCTGGGCCGCGAAGGCCGCCATCGCGGTGCCTGCCTTGCCGTTCAACACGATGTCGAGGTGCTGCTCGAGCGGACCGGTGGCGATTGCGCTGCCCTTCAGCGCCGGGAACGCCGGCGGCACGCCCTCGCCGTTCGGCTGGTGGCAGGCCGCGCAGCTGCGCGTGTAGACCGCCTCGCCGCGCTGCATCAACTCGTCCATCGTCAGCGTCTGCGCAGCGAGCACACGTTCCTGCTCGGCACGCGCACGGCGTTCGCCCAGCCAGCTGGCGAACTGCTGCTCGTCGACGACCTCGACCACGATCGGCATGAAACCGTGGTCCTTGCCGCACAGTTCGGCGCACTGCCCACGGTAGGTGCCGGTGCGCTCGACCCGTGTCCAGGTTTCGTTGATGAAACCGGGAATCGCATCCTTCTTGACGCCGAGTTGCGGCACCCACCACGAGTGGATCACGTCGGCGGCGGTGACCAGGAAGCGGACCTTCTTGCCGGCCGGGAGGACCAGCGGTTCGTCGACCTCGAGCAGGTAGTTCTCGCCCCTGGGTGGGACTTGCTGCACGCCGATGGTGTCCCAGGACTCGCGCGGGGTGGACAGCGACGAGAAGAACGCCACCCCCTGGTCGAGGTACTCGTATTTCCACTTCCACTGGTAGCCGGTGATCATCACGTCGAGCTCGGCCTCGTCGGCGTCGTAGATCGACAGCAGCGTGTTGGTGGCGGGCGCCGCGAAAGTCAGCAGGATCAGGAACGGGGCGATGGTCCACGCGATCTCGAGGGAGGTGCTCTCGTGGAAGCTCGATGCCACTGCGCCCTTCGACTTGCGGTGCGCGAAGATCGACCAGAACATCACGCCGAACACCACCACCCCGATCGCGACGCACACCCACAGCGTGTACATGTGCAAGTCGTAGATGGCCTGGCTTACCGTGGTCACCCCCGGGCTCAGGTTGATCGAGGAATGGGCCGGCTCGCTGGCCTGCGCGTGAACGGCACACGCCAGCATGATGCCTGCGAGCACCCGCGTGCCTCGACGTCTGGATTCGGACAGCATGCTCCGGATTCTCCTTTCTTGTTGGATCGAGTCCGCGCCGCGTAGACGACGCCGAATCCCCTAATCCGACCCGGGAGAGCACTGCAATGGGTGGCCAGTTCATCGCCACCGGTGCGGGCCGGCACCGGCAGTTATAGACGATTACATTGATCCAGATCAATGCGTTCTTGTGTACATTCCACGGTTACGGATCGACGAACCGTACCGCCTGCGTTTCGTCTGCGGTCTGGCCGAGTCCGCGCGCGTATTCGGCGCTGCCCGGCACGGCGTCACGCGCACGACTGTCACGGAATCCGCAGGCCACGCATTCGCAGATCATCTGCGCGTCGTCGGCAGCGACGAACAGCTTGTCTACGCCGCCACACGACGGACATATCGCCCCGGCAATGAATCTGCGCGTCGCACTCATGGCGCCCGTTCCCCTGTGTCGGTTGCGTGCAGATCGAGTTCCCAGTAGAGCACATCGTCGAGCGGGTTGTCGTAATACGCCGCGCAACGACGGAAACCGAGGCTGGTATACAGCGCCACCGCCTCGCGCAGCCTTCCCAGCGTGTCGAGCCGCACCGCGCGGTAACCGGCGGCACGCGCGGCCGCGATCGCGGCGCACGCCAGTGCCCGCCCGGTGCCGCCACCGCGATACGCCGGACGCACCCACAGCCGCTTCATCTCGCAGGCGCCGTCGCCCAGCGCACGCACGGCCACGCAACCCGCAGGCTCCTCGCCACAGCAGGCGAGCAGCAGCGCTCCGGCCGGCGGTACGTAATCGCCGGGGAGGGTCGCCAGTTCGGCCTCGAAGTCCTGGAAACACAGGTCCACGCCGAGCCACTGCCGATATTCACGGAACAGCGTCGCCGCGATCGCGTGGTCGGCGGCGCCGGCCGCGGCGCGGATACGCACGCCGCGGCGCAGGTCGCGGATCAGTTCGCCGGTCGCAGGGCGCACGCCGCGCCACAGCAGGAAGGCCTCGGCCGCCTGTTCGACCAGCATGCCCAGGCCGTCGGCGCAGGCACGCGCGCCGGCCGCAGCAGCGCGCGCGAGAAACGGCGTGGGACCGTCGGCGTAGGCCATGTCGTAACACGCCGCGCCGGCGAGCAGGGTCTCGGGCAACGGTGGCACCTCATGGTGCAGGCTGGCGCTGGTGCCGTTGATCACGAGGTCGAAGGGCGCGGTATCGGCCAGCGCCTCGTAGCCGCAGCCGCTGACCGCACGCGCGTGGCCGAACGCGGCGGCGAGCTCCTGCGCGCGCGCGGCCGTGCGGTTCACGACGGTGATCGCCGCCGGTGCCTGCTCCAGCAGCGGCCCCAGCACACCACGCACGGCGCCCCCGGCACCGAGCAGCAGCACCCGCGCACCGGCGAGCGTCCAACCGAGGTTGTGGACCAGATCCCGCACCAGTCCCGGGCCGTCGGTGTTGTCACCGTGGATCGCGCCGTCGACGAACCACAACGTGTTCACGGCGCCGGCCTGCGCGGCGCGGGGGCTGGTGTGCCCGGCGAAGCGGCAGGCGTCGAGCTTGAACGGTACGGTCACGTTCATGCCCTTGCCGCCGTCGGCGAAGAACAGGGTCGCGGCCCGGGCGAAACCGCCGAGCGGCACCAGCAACCGCCGGTACTCCATGTCCTGGCCGGTCGTGAGCGCAAAGCGCATGTGGATCAAGGGCGAGCGCGAATGCGCGACCGGGTTGCCGGCGACGACGTAGCGGTCACTCATCGGAGAGTGCTCCCCCGGCGACGGCTCATGCCCAGTCCCTGGGGTGCAGGAAGTCCGCGAGCAGCCCGGCCTCCGGGCTGCCCGGTTCGGCGTGCCAGTCGTAATCCCAGCGCACCAGCGGCGGCAGCGACATCAGGATCGACTCGGTGCGCCCGCCCGACTGCAGGCCGAACAGGGTGCCGCGATCGTGCACCAGGTTGAACTCGACATAACGTCCCCTCCGGTACAGCTGGAAATCGCGCTCGCGCTGCCCCCAGGGCAGCTGGGCGCGCCGCTGCACGATCGGCGCGTAGGCTTCGAGGTACGAGTCACCGACGGTGCGCAGGAATTCGAAGCAGCGCGCAAAACCCCAGTCGTCGAGGTCGTCGAAGAACAGCCCGCCGATGCCACGCGGCTCGCCGCGGTGCTTCAGGAAGAAGTATTCGTCGCACCAGCGCTTGAAGCGCGGATGCACCCCGGCGCCGAACGGTTCGCAGGCACGCCGCGCGACCCGGTGCCAGTGCTCGCAGTCGTCCACGAAACCATAGTACGGCGTCAGGTCGTAGCCGCCGCCGAACCACCAGACCGGCTCCTCGCCGGGTCGCGTGGCCACGAAACAGCGCACGTTCGCGTGCGAGGTCGGCACGTAGGGGTTCAAGGGATGCACGACCAGCGAGACGCCGGTGGCCGTGAATGCCCGGCCGGCGAGTTCGGGCCGGCGCGCGGTGGCCGAGGCCGGCAGGGCAGAGCCTTCGATGCGCGAGAAGTTCACTCCGGCCTTCTCGAACACGCGCCCGTTTGCGAGCACGCGCGTGATGCCTCCGCCACCGGCGGCGCGCTCCCACACGTCCTCGCCAAACCGCGCCTCGCCATCGAGCGCCTCCAGTCCGGCGCACAGCCGGTCCTGCAGTTCGCACAGGTAACGCTCCACCGCCTCCACGTTGACCATCGTCCCGTTCGTCTCCCGTCGGTGCTGTCAGTGCAGATTACCGCCGCTTCAGCCGGCGCGCAGCTCGCGGCCGCTCACGGCGTCACGGATCGCACTGGGCCCGCGCCGCCCCCCCAGTTGTCCAGGCAGCAGATAATCGATGCCGGCGCGGAAATAGCGTCGCACCGCCAGCGCAGTGCGCGCCGCCGCGCGTCCCTGCAGGTTCGCCGAAGTGGACAACAATGGTCCACCAAATGCCTCACAAAGGGCAGCGAACTGGTAGTGATCGCTTACACGCACAGCGACGCTGCGGTGCCTGCCGGTGATCCAGTGCGGCACTTCGTCCGGCGCCGGAACGATCCACGTCACGGGCCCTGGCCAGCTGCGGACGACGCCCGCACGCTGTGCGTCGGCGAGCCGCTGCAGCAGCGGCAGCGCCTGCGGCACACTGCCAGCGACGAGGATGAAGCCCTTGTCCGCGCGCCTGCCCTTGAGCCGCACCACCCGCGCGACGGCGAGCGGATCAGCGGGATCGCAGGCCAGCCCCCAGACGCCTTCGGTGGCGTGCGCAATCACGCCGCCGGCGCGCAGCGCGCGCACGGCGCGCTCGAGGTGCAGGCGGTTCAACGGTGGCACCGTATCGCTCCGGGGTGTGGCAGGGCAACTTAGCCCAAGCGCACCGGCCTCACAAGCCACCGCGCGCCACCGCGCCGCCGGCGCAGGCAGCCGAGCTCAACGTGTGCGTACGTAACCTTCGCCACTGCTGGCGATCACCCCGCGCAGTTCGAGCCGGGCCAGCGCGGCGGTGCACGCGGCGGCCGCGAGTCCGCTGCGGCGCACGATCGCATCGGCCGGCGTCGCCACGAAGGCGGTTGCCTCGAGCGCACGCAGTTCATCGGTGTCCAGCCCGCCCGGCGACTCCCCGGCAGGTGGCACCACCGATGCGGGCGGCGGTGCCGATGGCCGGAAGCGGTCGCCCAGCGCGCGCAGCACGTCCTCGGCGGTCTCGACCAGGGCCGCGCCATTGCGCAGCAGTTCGTGGCAGCCACGGCTCTGGCGGCTGCGCACCGGACCCGGCACGGCCATCACCTCGCGGTCCTGTTCGAGTGCACAGCGCGCGGTGAGCAGCGAGCCGCTCGGCAACGCCGCCTCGACCACCAGCACGCCCAGACTCGAGCCGCTGATGATCCGGTTGCGGCGCGGAAAGTTGGCCGGCTCGGGTCGGGTGCCGGGCGGGAACTCGCTGACCAGCGCCCCGCCGCCGTCGATCAGAGCGGACGCGAGTCGCCGGTGGCGCGCCGGGTACACCTGGTCCGGTCCGCAACCGAGCACCGCGATGCTGCGCTCGCCGGCATCGACCGCGCCCTGATGCGCCGCTGCGTCGATGCCGATCGCAAGCCCGCTGGTGATGGTGAGCCCATACTTCGCGACGGCGCCTGCAATCTCGTGCGCCAGTTCACGCCCGGCGAACGTGGCGCCGCGACTGCCGACGATCGCGAGCTGTGGTGTCCCCAGCACGTCGACTGCGCCTCTGACGAACAACAACGGGGGCGGGCACACAATGTGGCGGAGCATTGCGGGATAGTGAGCACTGGCCAGCGTCAGCACCCCGACCTGCTCGCGTGCCAGCCAGTCACAGACCGCGGCGCTGCGCGCGGCAGGCTTGCCGTGCAACGCCAGCAGCTCCGAGATGCCTTCCTCACGCAGTCCGATCGAACGCAGGCGTTCCGGGCCGAGCTCCAGCGCGGCGGCGGCCGAACCGGCCAGCGCCTGCATCTTCATCACGGTGGCCGGCCCGACTCCGGGCAGCGCCAGCAGGGACAACAGGCAGCGGATCTCGTGCTGTTCGGACATGCGGGCGACCTCCGTGTCGCGCAGGCGCCGGCGTCCTGCCGGCGCGGGGTACGGGCCGCGGGCCCGCCTGGTATCAGGGGTTGGAAACCTGGTCGCTGACGCGCAACGGCTGGGTCGCGTTCAGCACCAGCCCGTAGCTCATCTTCTCGAACACGCGGAACACCATCAGCACGCCCGCGTGCGCGGACGGCAGGCGCAGCAGTTCCCTGGTAACCGGATCGCGCACCAGCTCGCCGGTCCGGTGGATCGCCAGCACATTGCCTTCTTCCAGACCGTCGCGTGCGCCGCGGTTCAGCATCACGACGTCCAGACGGCCAACGTTGCTGACGCCACGCTCGACCGCGATGATCGTCCCGTCGATCTGTTCGTCGGGGGCGCTCGGATAGAAGGTTGCGGTGATCTTCTGCTCGACCGCCGGCAGCAGGCGGTCCATCACGCGCATCTCCTCGCCGCTGCGTTCGATCGAGAGCGTGCCGATGCCTTCCTCGACGGCCAGCAGGCGGCCGCCTCCGATATCCAGCGCCTCGCGACCCAGCACCTCGCCGGTCGCCGGATCGGTGAACAGCTGGCCGGCGCGGAACACGCCGAAGTTGACCTCACCGTCCGGGAACTCGCCGCGCGCATGCAACTGGTCGCCGGCGCCGGTGATCACGTGTCCGTGGGCGCCCGCGATCACGTACGGGGCGGATTGCAGCTCGTCGGGCTCGACGATGCGACTGCGCGTCAGGAACGCGGCGATTTCCTCGAGCGGGATCGCGGGAATCGCGTCTTCGCGCGCGCTGGAGCGCACCTGCGGACCGAGCTTCACCACGCCACCGGTGCCGCGGTTCAGCACCAGGCGCGGCTGGCCGTCGATGTAGACCAGCGTAAGGCGGTCACCGGGGTAGATCAGGTGGGGATTCTCGATCTGCGGGTTCGCGTGCCAGATCTCCGGCCACAGCCACGGCTTGGCCAGGAACCGGCCCGAGATGTCCCACAGCGTGTCGCCACGCTGCACGATGTATTCGTCCGGGTGATCGTCGCGCAGCAGTCCGGCGTCGGCCGCGAGGAGCCGCGTGGCGAGCAGAGTGCCGGCAAGCACACCAACAAAAAACTTTTTCATCGCGTTGTCCCTGCGCCGATCAGCGGCCCCCGGACATGGCCGCGCCGGGGTCCGCTGAAGTGTAGCCAAAGCTGGCCAAATTGCGTATAGAACCACCGGCTGCGCGGGTGCCGGCCGCCGCTTCGGGTAGACTAGTGGCCGGAATTCGTGCGCTGCCGTGATGGGGATCACGACACGACGCTTCTCATCCCGGCAACCCGGACACGATCGGACCATGGCAATCCTCGACATCCTCGAGTTTCCCGACCGCCGCCTGCGCACCATCGCACGCCCGGTGGAACGTTTCGACGCCTCGCTGCAGCAGTTGATCGACGACATGTTCGAAACCATGTACGCCGCGCCCGGCATCGGATTGGCCGCGACCCAGGTCAACGTGCACAAGCGCGTCGTGGTGATGGACGTCTCGGAGAATTGTGACCAGCCGCTGGTGCTGATCAATCCGGAGGTGGAGGTGCTCGCCGGCGGCAAGCGCGAGTACACCGAGGGCTGCCTGTCGGTGCCCGGCTTTCACGAGCCGGTGCAGCGTCCCGAGAACATCGTGGTGCGCGCCTTCGATCGCGACGGCAAGCCGTTCGAGCTGCGGCCCGACGGGCTGCTGGCGGTCTGCATCCAGCACGAGCTCGATCACCTGGACGGCAAGCTGTTCGTCGATTACCTGTCGAACCTGAAGCGCCAGCGCATCCGCAGCAAGCTGGAAAAGCTGCACCGTCAGCCGGCCTGAGTGCGCACCATGAGCACCTCGCCATTGCGCTGCGTGTTCGCCGGCACCCCGGGCTTCGCCGCGACGATCCTGCAGGCCTTGCTGGCCTCGCCGCTGTGCCGCATCGAGGCCGTCTACACTCAGCCCGATCGTCCCGCCGGCCGCGGTCGCCAGTTGCTGGCCTCGCCGGTCGCCCAGCTCGCGGCAGCGCAGGCGATCGAGGTGCGCCGACCCATGTCGCTCAAAGGCGCGGACGAACAGGCCGCGCTCGCCGCGCTGCAGCCGGAGCTGATGATCGTCGCGGCCTACGGGCTGCTGCTGCCGCCTACCGTGCTCACGATTCCGCGCCTCGGCTGCATCAACGTGCACGCCTCGCTGCTTCCGCGCTGGCGCGGCGCAGCGCCGATCGAACGCGCGCTCGAGGCCGGTGACGCGCGCACCGGGGTCACGATCATGCAGATGGATGCCGGACTCGACACCGGCGCGATGCTGCTGAAGCGCGACTGCGCGATCGCCGATGACGACACCGGCGGCTCGCTGCGCGAACGCCTCGCGACGCTGGGCACCGCCGCGTTGCTGGAGGCGCTCGCGCTGCTGACGGACGGCTGCCTGCGCGCCGAGGCACAGGACGATTCCCTCGCGACCCACGCGCCGAAGCTGCGCCGCGAGGAGGCCGTGCTCGACTGGTCGCAACCGGCCGCGGTGCTGGCACGGCGCGTGCGCGCCTTCAACCCCGCGAACGTCTGCCAGACCATGGCAGGCGGCGAGGTACTGCGCATCTGGCTGGCCGACGCTGTGGCGACCGCCACCACGGCCCGACCCGGAGAAATCGTGACCGCCGCGCGCGACGGCATCGTGGTCGCCTGCAGCGAGGGGGCGCTGCGGCTCACGCGCCTGCAGCTGGCCGGCGGCAGGCCGATGGATGCGGCCGCGCTGCTCAACGGTCATGCCGCACGGTTCCGGCCCGGAACCGTGCTCGGCTGCGCGGCGGGCAGCTGAGATGCCACGCGTACGGGCGGCGCGTGCGATCGCCGCGGTGATCACCGGGGACAGCACGCTCGACGAGGCGCTCGAGCGCCACACCGCGCGACTCGCAGGCCGTGACCGCGCGTTGGCGCGGGAAATCGCCTTCGGTGTCTGCCGTCGCTATTTCGAACTCGACGCGTTGCTCGCGCAATTGCTGCAACGCCCGCTCAAGGCGCGCGACGCGGACCTGCGCGCGGTGCTGCTGGCAGGACTGTACCAGTTGCGCCACCTGCGCGTGCCCGATCACGCCGCGGTCAGCGAGAGCGTTGCCGCCTGCGCGGCGCTCGGCAAGGGCTGGGCGCGCGGACTGGTGAACGCGGTGCTGCGTGCGCACCAGGCGCGGCGCGCGGAACTCGAGGCACGGCTCGACGAGGCCGAGCGCCTGGCGCATCCGCGCTGGCTGATCGACGCGCTGCGCGCGGACTGGCCCGCGGACTGGGAAGCGATCGTCGCGGCGAACAACGCGGCGCCACCGCTCACCCTGCGTGTGAACACCGCGCGCACCAGCCGCGCGCAGTGGCTCGCCACGGCCGACGCGGCGGGCATCGAGGCACATCCCTGCGCGCTGGCCGAGGACGGCGTCACGCTGGCCGAGGCGAGCGAGGTCGTGCGCATTCCCGGCTTCGCCGACGGCCTCGTCAGCGTGCAGGACGAAGGCGCGCAGCTCGCGGCCACGCTGCTCGGATGCGGCGGCGACCAGCGTGTGCTCGATGCCTGCGCCGCACCGGGCGGCAAGGCCTGCCACCTGCTCGAGCGCCACCCCGCGCTCAGGCTCGGCGCGCTCGACGCGAGTGCCGCCCGCCTCGAGCGTGTGCGGCAGAATCTGGCGCGCCTCGCGCTCGAGGCGACGCTGCTGCACGGCGATGCCGCCGACCCGGCGACGTGGTGGAACGGTGAGCCCTTCGCCCACATCCTGGTCGATGCGCCGTGCTCGGGAACCGGCGTGATCCGCCGCCATCCCGATATCCGCATCCTGCGCGACGCGGAGCAGGTCGCGGCGGCCGCGGCCCTGCAACGCCGCATCCTGCGCGGCCTGTGGCCGTGCCTCGCACCCGGCGGCCAGCTGCTCTACGCGACCTGCTCGGTGCTCGCGTGCGAAAACGAGGGGACCATCGCGGACTTCCTGTCCGCCACACCGGATGCGCACGAGATCGATCCAGGTGTCGCGTGGGGCCGGGCGCGGGCGCACGGGCGCCAGCTGCTGCCCACACCCGACCGGCACGACGGTTTCTACTACGCGCTGCTGGTCAAGGACGGCGTGCGCGAACTGGCATAGAGCCGCGGGGCACCGGGCGGCCGGCGCGCGAAGCGGCGGTATTCCCACTGGTATTGTGCGGGCGCACGGCGTACCAGGCGTTCGATGGCAGCGTTGAGCGCGCTGGCGGCAGTCACCGGGTCCGCGTCGGCAAGCGCCGCGTCGGTCGGCTCGAAGCGGATCACGAAGCCGTCGCGACGACGCTCGCAGGCGCCCATCACACAGCCACTGCCGGTGCGCCGCAGCAGGCCGGCGACGATGGTCGGCGTGAACGCCGGGATACCGAAGAAATCGGCGAACACGCCGCCCGACTCGTCGGGTTGCTGGTCGGGCAGCACGAACAGCGTCTCGCCGGCGTGCAGCGAGCGCAACAGTCGCGCGACGCCTGCGCGCGTGGCCGGCGCCATCCGCGCGCCGCTGCGCGCGCGCCCGGCCAGCGCCGCCTCCGCCAGTGCTCCCTGACGGGCCTCGCGGTACAGCGCGGTCAACGGCCCGCGCGCGGCCAGGAACTGCCCCAGCACTTCCCAGTTGCCGAAATGCGGCACCAGCACCAGCACACCCTTGCCTGCGTGCGCAGCGCGCTCGAGGTGTTCGATGCCCTCGACCGCGCGCAGCCGGCGCTGCCAGCGCACGGCCGGCCCGCGCCACGCCAGCCCCAGCTCGCAGGCGAGCAGCGCCGTGTGCCAGAGGCTGTGGCGCGCGAGCTCGCGCTGCGCGCCGTGATCGAGTGCGGGGAAACACAGCTCGATGTTGCGCCGCGTGGTGCGCGCGCTGCGCGTGGCGAACACCCACAGCGTGGCGGCGAGCAGCCACGCAAGCGCGCGGCGCAGGCGCCACGGCAGCAGGCCGGTCGTGGCCAGCCAGGCAGTGAGCAGCAGACTTCGGGGATCACGCACTAGTTGCAGTCGTCCGGATGCGGGGTTGTTTCTATAATAAGCCCCTTTTTTTGCCCGACCGGCAGCGAGCGACCCATGGTATCGGCAATTTCCCCGACGGCGCCCCGCACCTTCCAGGACCTGATCCTCGCGCTGCAGCAGTTCTGGTCGCAGCAAGGCTGCGTGATCCTGCAGCCGCTGGACATGGAAGTCGGGGCCGGCACCTTCCACCCGGCCACCTTCCTGCGCTCGATCGGACCGGAGACCTGGAATGCCGCCTACGTGCAACCCTCGCGCCGTCCGAAGGACGGGCGCTACGGCGAGAACCCGAACCGCCTGCAGCACTACTACCAGTTCCAGGTGGTGATGAAGCCGTCGCCGGACGATTTCCAGCAGATCTACATCGAATCGCTGCGCTTCCTCGGCATCGACCCGGCCGTGCACGACATCCGCTTCGTCGAGGACAACTGGGAGTCACCTACCCTCGGCGCCTGGGGCCTCGGCTGGGAAGTGTGGCTGAACGGCATGGAAGTCACGCAGTTCACCTATTTCCAGCAGGTCGGCGGGCTCGAGTGTTTCCCGGTCACCGGCGAGATCACCTACGGAATCGAGCGCATCGCGATGTACCTGCAGGGCGTGGACAGCCTCTACGATCTGCTGTGGGCCAACGGGCCACAGGGACCGGTGAGCTACGGTGACGTGTTCCACCAGAACGAGGTGGAGATGTCGTGCTACAACTTCGAGGAGGCCGACGTGGCGTTCCTGTTCGCCTGCTTCGACCAGCACGAGAGCGAGTGCCGGCGCCTGATCGGGAAGCAGCTGCCGCTGCCCGCCTACGAGCAGGTGCTGAAGGCCTCGCACACCTTCAACCTGCTCGATGCACGGCACGCGATCTCGGTCACCGAGCGCCAGCGATTCATCCTGCGCGTGCGCACGCTCGCGCGTGCCGTCGCGCAGAGCTACCACGATATGCGCAAGGCGCTCGGCTTCCCGCTCGCCGCGCCGGAACTGCGCGCGGAACTGCTGGCGGCCGGGGAGATCGCACGATGAACGACGCCACGCTGCTGGTGGAGATCGGCACCGAGGAACTGCCACCGCGCAGCCTGCGCACGCTCGCGACCTCGTTCGCCGCCGCGCTGGCCGAGCGGCTGGACGAACAGCGCATCGCGCATGGCGAAGTGCGCTGGTACGCGACGCCGCGGCGGCTCGCGGTGCAGATCGATGCGGTGGCGACCACGCAACCCGACACCGTGGCCGAGAAGCTGGGACCGGCCATTGCCGCCGCCTTCGGCGCCGACGGCAAGCCCACCGGCGCGGCGCTCGGTTTCGCGCGCGGCTGCGGGGTGGCGGTCGATGAATTGCAGCGCGTCCCGGGCGACAAGGGCGAACGGCTGGCGTTTCGCCAGCAGGTGCCCGGACGGGCGACGGCGGCACTGCTGCCGGCGCTGGTGGAGGCGGCACTCGCCGCGCTGCCGATCGCCAAACGCATGCGCTGGGGCGCACGCCGCGCCGAATTCGTGCGCCCGGTGCACTGGGTGGTGCTGCTGCACGGCGATGCCGTGGTCCCGGGAAGCGTGCTCGGCGTCGCGGCCGGACGCGAGACGCGCGGACACCGCGTGCACGGCGCGGCGCGCATCACGCTCGCCGGTGCCGAAGGCTACGCGCAGGCGTTGCACGAACAGGGCTCGGTGATCGCCGACCACGAGCAACGCCGCGCCGCGATCGCCGAACAGGTGCGTGCCGAGGCCGCCAGGCTCGGCGGCAGCGCAGTGATCGACGACGAACTGCTCGAGGAAGTCTGCAGCCTGGTCGAATGGCCGCGTGCGCTGGCCGGGCGCTTCGAGCAGCGCTTCCTGCAGGTGCCGGCCGAAGCGCTGGTTTCCTCGATGAAGCAGCACCAGAAGTATTTCCACGTGATCGACGGCAGCGGGGCCCTGCTGCCGTGCTTCGTGACGGTAGCGAACATCGACAGCAGCGATCCACAGAAAGTCATCGACGGCAACGAGCGCGTGATCCGTCCGCGCCTCAGCGATGCGGCCTTCTTCTACGAGCAGGACCGGCAGACCACACTCGCGGCGCGCCGAGAACGGCTGCGCCAGATCGTGTTCCAGACCGATCTGGGCACGCTGTGGGACAAGACCGAACGCTTGGCGCGGCTCGCACGCACGATCGGCGCGGCGATCGACGCCGATCCCGCGCTGTGCGCGCGCGCCGCCGAGCTCGCGAAGTCCGACCTGGTGAGCGAGATGGTGCTCGAGTTCGACGAACTGCAGGGCGTCATGGGGCGCTACTACGCACTGCACGACGGCGAGGATCCCGAAGTCGCGGCTGCGCTCGCCGAACAGTACCTGCCGCGTCACGCGGGTGATGAACTCGCACGCGGCAAGGTCGGCATCGCGCTCGCGCTGGCCGACCGGCTCGACACCCTGACCGGCATCTTCGGCATCGGCCAGCCACCGACCGGCTCGCGCGATCCGTTCGCGCTGCGCCGGGCCGCGCTCGGCGTACTGCGCACGGTGATCGGGAACGGTCTCGAGCTCGACCTGCTGCCGCTGATCGCGCAGGCCGCCGCCGGCCATCCGGTGCTTGCGAGCCGCGCCACCGTGGTCGAGTCGGTGCGCGACTACGTGTTCGAACGCCTGCGCGCCTGGTACGCCGATGCCGGTATCGCCAGCGAATGTTTCCTCGCCGTGCAGGCACGTGGCGTGACGCGCCCACTGGACTTCGACCGCCGCGTGCGCGCGGTGGCGGCATTCGCGGCGCGGCCGGAAGCCGGCGCGCTCGCGGCCGCCAACAAGCGGGTCGCGAACATCCTCGCGAAGCAGGCGCCCGGCGAGATTCCCGCGCAGGTCGATGCGGCGCTGCTGGTCGAAGCCGCCGAGGCGACGCTGGCCGCGGAACTCGATCGGTGCATCGCGGCGAGCGCCGCCCCGCTGGCGAGCGGCGATTACGCCGGCGTGCTCGGCGAGCTCGCGGCGCTGCGCGCTCCCGTCGATGCGTTCTTCGAGCAGGTGCTGGTCAACTGCGAGGACGCACGCCTGCGCGCGAACCGCTACGCTCTGCTGGCACGCCTGCGCGCGGCCTTCCTCGGCGTCGCCGACATTTCGGCGCTGGCGGTCACGGCATGAGATTCGTGATCCTCGATCGCGACGGCGTGATCAACGTCGACTCGCCCGATTATATCAGGACGCCCGGGCAGTGGCAGCCGATCCCGGGCAGCATCGAGGCGATCGCGGCGCTGTCGCGCGCGGGTTTCGAGATCATCGTCGCGACCAACCAGTCCGGGCTGGGGCGCGGGCTGTTCGGGCTGGGCGAACTCGAGGCGATGCACCGCAAGCTGTGCGCGGCGGTCGAGGAACGCGGTGGCCGCATCGGCAGCATCTTCTACTGCCCGCACCGGCCGGACGACGGCTGCGCGTGCCGCAAGCCGGCGACCGGGCTGCTCGACGCCGCCGAGCGGCAATACGGCTGTTCGCTCGCCGGCAGCGTGCTGGTGGGCGACTCGATGAGGGACATCGAACTGGCGCGCGCGAAGGACTGCGCGCCGGTGCTGGTGCTGACCGGCAACGGCATCAAGACCAGCGCCCGGCTGGGGGCGCACGATGCCGACGTGCGGGTATTCAACGACCTGGCCGCCGCGGCGGTCGCCATCCTGCACGAAGGCTGAAGCATCCATGCGAGCCATGCTGCTGTTCCTGCGCTCGCTGCTGTTCTACGCGGTGTACGGGGTTTCGGTGGTCGCCTGGGGCGCGTTCATGCTGCTGGCCGCACCGATGCTCGACTACCCGGCGCGCTACCGGCTGCTGATGGTGTGGAACCGCTTCGCGATCCGCTGGGTCGCGATCACCTGCGGCGTACGTTATCGCATCGAGGGAATGGCGAACCTGCCGTCGCACGGTTGCGTCGTGGTCGCGAACCACCAGAGCAGCTGGGAGACGATCTTCCTCGCGACGCTGTTCCCGCAACTGTGCATCCTGCTGAAACGCGAACTGCTGCGGATCCCGTTCTTCGGCTGGGCGCTGGGGTTGCTGCGCCCGATCGCGATCGATCGCAGCAACCCGCGCGCGGCGCTGAAACAGGTGGTGGAGGAAGGCGCCGAACGTCTCGCGAGCGACTGCAGCGTACTGATCTTTCCCGAGGGCACGCGGGTCGATGCCGGCGAGCCGCTGCGCTTCTCGCGCAGCGCCGCGCAGCTCGCGGTGCGCGCCGGCGTCGGGATCGTCTGCGTGGCGCACGACGCCGGCAAGTGCTGGCCCGCACGGCGGTTCCTGAAAATTCCGGGCGAGATCAACGTCGCGATCAGCACCCCGATGGCGAGCACGGGCAGCGACGCCGGCAGTCTGACGCGCCAGGCGCAGGGCTGGATCCAGCAGCAACTGGACGACTTCGCGACGCGCGGCTGAGCCCTAATACGCGTGGTGCAGCGCCTTGCCGGGGCGCGGCCAGCGCAACGCGAGCACACTTCCCGCCAGGCCACACGTCACGTACGCCGTGCACAGATCCGCGCCGCCGAAGCAGATATTCGAGGTGAGCGGATCCGGAACCTCGATGTACTCCACCGTCGATCCGTCGGCGGCGATCACCATGATGCCGCCGCTTCCCGCGGTCGCCACGCAGACGTTGCCGGCGCCGTCGACGGCAAGACTGTCGGGGTAGCGACCGGCAGCGGCTCGTGCAAGCAGCGTTTCGGTTGCGGGCAGCACGCAACCGGGCGTGTCGATCCCGAAGCGCAGGATATTGCCGGTATAGGTTTCCGCCACATACAGGAAGCGTTCGTCCGGCGACAGTCCGATGCCGTTGGGACTGTCCAGCGGCGCGATCACCTCGGTGATCGCGCTGCCGTCGGCGCGTGCGTAGCACACCGCTCCGCGGTCGCGGGTCCGTGCATGCACCTTGCCGTAGTCGGTGAACCAGAAGCCACCGTGCGCATCGAACACCAGATCGTTCGGCGCCCGCAGCGGGTTGCCGTCGACCTCGGTGTACAGGGTCGTCACGGCGCCCGTGCGCGGATCCACCCGCTGGATCGAACCGGGCCGGGCGTCGGGTGGCGCCTCGGCAATCGGGACGCGCAGCCCATCGCGTTCGATCCACGCCGAGCCGCCGTTGTTGCACACATAAATGGTCTTGTTTGGCCCCGGCGCCGCGCCGTTCGGGCCGCCACCGGTGTGGGCGACGAGGTGTGCGCTGCCGTCGGGCTCGATCCGGCTGAGGCGGCCGCCGAGTATTTCGACCACGATCAGCGAGCCGTCGTGGAGCGCAATGGGTCCTTCGGGGACGGCCAGTCCGGTGGCAACGACGCGCGTGGTGCTCACTCCCGCAGCGCCTCGATCAGCTGCGCGAGGCGGGCGTCGTCGCGGTCCTCGACCGGCAGCGGCAGGCACAGGCCGTCGACGAGTCCGTCGAAGCGGCGTCGCAACTCGGACGCCAACCGGTCCCACGTGGCGGCGGGCACCAGCGTGTCGAGCAGTTCGTCATCGATCTCGGCGGCCAGCAGATCCCAGCGATTCGCGCGCACCAGCGCGCGCAGTTTCTCGCCGGTCGCCTTGTTGCCGTGCAGCTCCAGCGCCCCCCAGTAGTGCGGTGTCGAGAGGTTGATCGCGAGCATCTCGCGCCGTTGTTCGCGCTGTGCGCGTACCTCGGCGTCGGAGTTGCCGGTGGCACAGACCGGAGCCGCTATCAACGCCACGCTGCCAGGCGGCCGGCCGGCGCTGCGCTCGCCCTGGTGGATGCGCGCACGCGTGACCTCCTCGAGGTAGCGCACGGTGGTGGCGGCAGGATGCGTGAGCAGGCCGTCCGCGCTGGCGCCGGCGAGAGTGCTCATCAGGGGACCGATCGCGCCGAGATGCACCGGGATGCGCGCATCCGGCAGCGGCTTCGGGCGCGTCCACCAGTTCTGGCGGTTCAGCCGATAGTACGCGCCCTCGAAATGCAAAGGCACGTCGTGCTGCCAGGAATTCCAGATCGCGCCGAGCGCACCGAGGTACTCGCGCATGCGCGCGGCCGGCGGATGCCACGGCACCGCATACTTGCCGACCAGCATCTGCGGCACCAGCGAGCTGAGCCCGAGACGAAAGCGTCCACCCGAGAGTGCCGCGAGGTTCCACGTGCCCACCGCGGTCACCATCGGGCTGCGCGCGAAACACACCAGGCCACTGGTCGCCACCCCGACGCGCGAGGTCGCGGCAATCGCCGCATGCGCGCCGAGCAGCGCGTCGTGCGCCACATCCGCCACCGTGACCACATCGCAGCCCAGCGCTTCGGCGCGCCGCGCCTGCGCGGGCACGTCGGCGAGCTCCAGGTTCATGTCCAGGGTGAGCCAGACTTTCACGTCGAAGGTGCCCGAACTCAGCGCCGCCGGCGCTCGGGGATCGCGAGGCCGTGCAGCCTGGCGCTGGCCTCGCTCATCAGGCGAACCGCTTCGGCACGCGGCGTGGCAGCGATGCGCTCGGCCGTCGCGCGATTGCGCTCGCCCGCGATCCAGACCGGTCCCTGCCCGAGCTGCTCCAGCGCCTCGCGCGCCACGTCGCCGGAACTCATCGGGACGATTCCGAGTGTCTGCACGGCCGCGTTCGCCTCGGGTACGTCGCTGCGATCGAAGCGCACGCTGGAGCGCTCCATCGCCGGTGTGGTGGTGGCGCCCGCCAGCAGACCGAGCACGTCGACGCCGCTGGCACCCAGCTCCCACCACAGTCCTTCGGCCAGCACCTTGTCGAAGGACTTGGTTGCTGCGTAGGTGGCGACGTACCCGCCGCCGGCGAGCGCCGACAACGACGACATCAGGATGATGCCGCCACGTCCGCGCTCCTTCATGCGCGAGCCGAGCAGATGCACCAGTGTCAACGGACCGATGCAGTTCAGGCGCACCAGGCCGAGCGCCTTGTCGAGCTCGTCGTCGACCAGGAAGCCTGCCCCATGGGTGGCACCGGCGTTGTAGACCAGCATGCCGACCTCACGCTCACCGACGATTGCCGCGGCACGCGCGCCGAGATCGGGTGCCGTCAGATCGAGCGCGTGCGTGCTCACCCGCACACCGTAGGTGCGCGAGACCGCCGCCGCCACCTCATCGAGCGGAGCCTGCCGGCGTGCCGTGAGGATCAGGTCGAGACCGCGCGCCGCGAGCTGTTCGGCGAAGCTGCGCCCGATTCCTTCCGAGCCACCGGCCACGAACGCCCAGGGGCCGTAGCGCTGCGCGAAGCGCAGCTGTTCTTGTTCTTGCATGGCGTGTTTCCGATGGCCGCGCGTCCAAGGCCCGGCATGGCCTTGCGATTGCTCTTTTCGTCAGTCGACCTGACCATTATGTCAGCCAGGAACCCGCGCGCATAGTCTGCATCGCTGGCTTGGCCGCGCCCGATGGCGCGACGTCGATCGGCGAGCCGGAATTCAGATGTCCAGATTCGCGACCGCCAGCGCGTTCTGCTCGATGAACAGCCGGCGCGGCTCGACGTCGTCGCCCATCAGGGTGGTGAACAGCTGATCGGCGGTGATCGCGTCCTCGACCGTCACGCGCAGCAGGCGACGGGCTTCCGGGTCCATCGTGGTTTCCCACAGCTGTTCCGGGTTCATCTCGCCGAGACCCTTGTAGCGCTGGATCGTATACCCCTTGCGTGCCTCAGCCATCAACCATTCCAAAGCATCTGCAAAGGTAGTGACCACTTGCTCACGCTCGCCGCGACGAACGAAGCCGTCGGCCTCGATCAGGTCCGACAGGGTGCGGCCCAAGCCGACGATCTCGCGGTATTCGCCGGAGGCCAGGAAATCCCGCGACAGCACGTAGCGGGTCGCTACACCATGGCTGGTGACCTCGACCGCGGGTAGCGCCTGGTGGCGCTCCTCGTCTTCATGGGCGTAGAAGCGGAACACGTCGTCGCCGGAACGTCGATCGCCGGCGAAGCGCTGCGCGAGCGTCTGCAGCCAGTGCTGCAGCGAGTCGCGGTCCGCCAGCCGGGCGCCGTCGAGCGCCGGAACCATCATCATTTCCTCGAGCACACGCTGCGGGTAGATCCGCGACATGCGCTCGATGATCCGCAGCACACGGCGGTACTGCGCGACCAGCGATTCCAGCGCCTCGCCCCCGATGCCGGGCGCTTCGCGGTTCACGTGCAGCGTGGCGTTCTCCAGCGCGGACTGCGTAAGGTATTGGCCCAGCGCGTCGTCGTCCTTCAGGTACTGCTGCTGCTTGCCCTTGGCGAGCTTGTACAGCGGCGGCTGCGCGATATAGATGTGACCGCGCTCGATCAGGTCGCGCATCTGGCGGAAGAAGAATGTCAGCAGCAGCGTACGGATGTGCGAGCCATCCACGTCGGCGTCGGTCATGATGATGATGCGGTGGTAGCGCAGCTTGTCCGCATTGAACTCGTCACTGCCGATCCCGCAGCCGAGTGCAGTGACCAGCGTGCCGATCTCCTGCGAGGACAGCATCTTGTCGAAACGCGCTTTCTCGACGTTCAGGATCTTGCCCTTCAGCGGCAGGATGGCCTGGTAGCGACGATCGCGCCCCTGCTTGGCCGATCCACCGGCGGAATCGCCCTCGACCAGGAACAGTTCGGACTGCGACGGGTCCTTTTCCTGGCAGTCGGCGAGTTTGCCCGGCAGGCCGGCGATATCGAGTGCACCCTTGCGCCGCGTCATCTCGCGCGCCTTGCGGGCCGCCTCGCGTGCCCGCGCGGCGTCGATCATCTTGCCGACCACCGCCTTGGCTTCCCCCGGGTATTCGAGGAGATAGTCACCGAACTTCTCGTTCATCGCCTGTTCGACGGCGTTCTTGACCTCGGAGGACACCAGCTTGTCCTTGGTCTGCGACGAGAACTTCGGGTCCGGCACCTTGACCGAGATCACCGCAGTCAGTCCCTCGCGCGCGTCGTCGCCGGTAGTCGCGACCTTTGCTTTCGCAGCCAGCCCTTCCTTCTCGATGTAGCTGTTCAGATTGCGGGTCAGCGCGGCGCGGAAGCCGGCCAGGTGGGTGCCGCCATCACGCTGCGGGATGTTGTTGGTGTAGCAGAACACGTTCTCCTGGTAGGAGTCGTTCCACTGCATCGCGACTTCGACGCCGATGCCACCCTGATCGCTGCGGAAATGCAGCACGCGATTGATCGAGGTCTTGTTCGTGTTCAGGAACTCGACGAAAGCGCGCACGCCACCCTCGTAACCGTAACGCACCTCCTCGCCGGAGCGCTCATCCTTGAGCAGGATCTGCAGCCCCGAGTTGAGGAACGCCAGTTCGCGCAGCCGCTTGGCGAGGATATCGAAGTGGAACTCGATGTTGCGGAAGGTCTCGGGTGAGGGATGGAAGCGGATTTCTGTTCCCTTGGTGGCGGTGTCGCCAACCACGGCAAGCGGCGCCACCGGCACGCCGTGCCGGAACACCATCTCGTGAACCTTGCCGTTGCGGCGGATGCGCAGCGTCAACTCCGATGACAGCGCGTTGACCACCGAGGCGCCCACCCCGTGCAAACCGCCTGAAACCTTGTAGCCGCCGGTTTCTTCGCCGAACTTGCCGCCTGCGTGCAGCGTAGTCATGATCAGTTCGGCCGCCGATACCCCCTCTTCGTGCATATCGGTGGGGATGCCACGCCCGTTGTCGATGACGCTGACCGATTCGTCGGGGTGCAGGATCACCTGGATCTGGTTGCAATGCCCTGCCAGCGCCTCGTCGATCGAGTTGTCGACCAGTTCGAATACCATGTGGTGCAGACCCGTGCCATCGTCGGTGTCACCGATATACATTCCTGGGCGCTTGCGTACCGCGTCGAGTCCCTTCAGTACCTTGATGCTCTCGGCGCCATACTCGGCATCGACCATGCTATCCGTGGGTTCCACCATTGCCTTCCTCTATTGGGCGTATCACGCCATGTTCCACGTGGAACAATTGAATTTGCTGCCGAGCCACTCCATCCCAGCAGTCGCGCAATTCTTCCGCGTCCACACAACTCAGCAGTATCTGACACTGCATTGCATCCAGAAGCCCGCACAGTTGCTGTCGATGCTTCCGATCCAGTTCAGCCGGCAGATCATCGATCAGAAACACGCAACCGCGCCCCGATTCCGCCATGAATACCCGCCCCTGCGCCAGCTTCATCGCCGCGACCACCAGCTTCTGCTGTCCACGCGACAACACCTCGGCCGCGTTCTTGCCGCGCAGCCGCACGCGTATATCCGCACGGTGCGGCCCGCTATGCGTGAACCCGCGCTCCCGGTCGCGTTCCAACTGCTCTTGCAGCACTTCACCCAGCTCGCGTGAGGTGTCCCAGCCTCGCGAATAGCCAAGCTCGAGATCGTCCACTTGCAGCAATTCACGCAAGGTTTGCTGAAAAACGGGACGAAAACGCTCGAAATAGCGCTCTCTGAGTTCATGCAGGCGCTGCGCACCGGCCGTAAGCCGGTTATCCCACGCGGCCAGTTCAACGGCCCGAATTCTATCACGGCGCAGCAGGGCATTTCGCTGGCGTAGACACCGATGCACGTCCATCCAGAACCGGTGAAACTCATGTTCCACGTGGAACACGCCCCAGTCGAGGAACTGCCGCCTGACCTTCGGTCCACCTTCGATCAAATCGAAGGTCGAGGAATTGATCAGCTGCAGGGGCAGGCGCAAGGCCAGCTCAGCCGAGTTGCGAACCGCCTGACCCTGGATCCGTCCGCTGAAGCTGCCATCCCGCTCGCGCGACACTCCGATCGCCACCGGTACCGGATCCGGACCACCGGGTGTCACGCTGGCGAAAACGGTACAGGAATCCGCATCGTACCGGATCACCGGATCGAGCCGCGCCGATCGGAACGAGCGCCCCGATCCGAGCACATAGACGGCCTCGAGCACACTGGTCTTGCCGGACCCGTTCGGCCCACACAGCAGGTTGATGCGGCGCAGGTTCAGCTCCGCCTGCTCGATATTTCTGAGCTGCGCGATGCGCAGCCGCTGTATCAACATCCTGCGTGCAGTGTTGGAGTAGTTCAGAGTCGCATCGGCATCACGACGTACAACGCTTCCCCGCCCGCCGCGGGATCGTCGATCAGCACGCTGCGGCTGCCGTCCGACAACTGGAACTGCACTTCCTCGCTGCCAAGCGCGCTCAGCACGTCGATCAGGTAGCCGACGTTGAAACCGATCTCGACGCGTGCACCGTTGTAGCTCACGCCCACTTGCTCCTCGGCCTCTTCCTGCTCGGGGTTGTTCGCCAGGATCTGTACGTTGCCGTCGTCGAATATCAGCCGCACGCCGCGATACTTCTCGTTCGACAGGATCGCGGTGCGTGCCAGTGCATCCCTCAGCTCGACCCTGGAGCCGATCATCCGTTTGTCGGCCTCGCGTGGCAGCACACGCTCATAATCGGGAAACTTGCCATCGACCAGCTTCGACGTGAAGGTGAATTCCGGCGTGATCGCGTGGAAGTGGTTGCCGCCGAGCACGACGCGCACGTCCTCGGCCGGATCCTGCAGCAGGCGCAGCAGCTCGAGCACCCCCTTGCGCGGCAGGATCACCTGCGCATCGGCCCGCACACCGCCCATCTCGCCGCAGAAGGTCGCCATCGCAAGACGGTGTCCGTCGGTGGCCACGGTGCGCAGCCGACTCGGCGTCAGCTCGAACAGCATGCCGTTCAGGTAGTAGCGCACGTCCTGCTGTGCCATCGAGAACGCCGTGCGGTCGATCAGCTGTCTGAGCCGTACCTGGCTCATCGTGAACTCTACCGAGCCATCCGCTTGCTCCGTATTCGGAAACTCACTGGCCGGCAACGTCGACAGCGTGAAGCGGCTGCGACCACAACGCAGTTGCAGCCGCTCGCCGTCGAGTGTGAACTCGAGCCGCCCGGCTTCCGGCAGCGATTTGCAGATATCGGCCAGCTTGCGCGCCGGTACCGTGATCTCGCCGCTCTCGCCGGGATCCGGCAGCGTGATCCGGGCGGCGAACTCGACCTCTGTGTCCGTGCCGGTCAGCGTGAGTCGGTCACCGTCGAGCGTGATCAACACGTTCGACAGGATCGCCAGCGTCTGGCGTCTTTCCACAACACCGGCAACCAGGCTCAGCGGTTTCAGCAAGGTATCCCGGGAAATCGCAAATTTCATGCATCGAGTCTCCGCAGTGAGTATCTGACCCCGGCCCCGCTTCCATGCATCGCGCCCGGATCCTCAGGTCGACAACAGCCGGTAGAGGTTCTTGTAATCTTCGCGAATATCCGCGTCGGATTCGCGCAACTCCTTGATTTTCTTGCAAGCATGCAGAACTGTCGTGTGATCCCTGCCCCCGAACGCCTCACCGATCTCCGGCAGACTGTGATTCGTCAATTCCTTCGCCAGCGCCATCGCGAGCTGGCGCGGCCGCGCCACCGAACGGCTGCGTCGCTTCGACAACAGATCGGAGAGCTTGATCTTGTAGTATTCCGCCGCCGTGCGCTGGATGTTGTCCAGACTGACCTGGCGATCCTGCAGTGCCAGCAGGTCCTTCAGTGATTCCTTGACCAGCTCGATGTCGATGCGCCGGTTCATGAACTGGGCGCTGGCGATCACGCGCTTCAGCGCCCCCTCGAGTTCGCGCACGTTCGACTTGATGCGCTGCGCCACGAAGAACGCCGCGTCCGCCGGCAGATCGATGCCGCCCTGCTCGGCCTTCTTCATTAATATGGCAACGCGTGTCTCCAGCTCCGGTGGCTCCACGGCCACCGTCAACCCCCAGCCAAAACGCGACTTCAAGCGCTCCTCGAGCCCGTCGATCTCCTTCGGGTAGCGGTCGCAGGTCAGGATCATCTGTTGCCCGCCCTCGAGCAAGGCATTGAAAGTATGGAAGAATTCTTCCTGCGAGCGTTCCTTGTTGGCGAAAAACTGGATGTCGTCGATCAGCAGCGCGTCCACTGAACGGTAATAACGCTTGAAGTCGTTGATCGCGTTGAGCTGCAACGCCTTGACCATATCGGCGACGAAACGCTCCGAGTGCAGGTAGACGATGCGCGCCTTCGGGTTACGCTCGAGCAGCGCGTTGCCGACCGCGTGCATCAGGTGCGTCTTGCCGAGCCCGACGCCGCCGTAGATGAACAACGGGTTGTACGAGCCGCCCGGATTGGCAGCCACCTGCTGCGCGGCCGCCCGCGCAAGCTGGTTGCTCTTGCCCTCGACGAAACTCTGGAAGGTGTAGTTCTCGACCAGGAAGTTGTTGTGCCGCGGCGTGATCTCGGCGTCCGATTTGCGACTCATCGCAACCGGCACCATCGGCGCGGACTCGGCCGCCACCGCTGCGATCGACGCCAGCTGGCGCGGTTCGGCCGCCGGCGTGGCGCTGCGCTCCACGAGCGGCGCGCGTGCGAGCGGGTCCTGCGTCTGCGTCTCGAGTTGCACCGACGCGATGCGTCCGCCCGAAACCTCGATCACCAACTGCCGGATGCGGTCGAAATACTTCTCCCGGACCCAGTCCTTCACGAACCGGTTGGGCGCGATCAGGTGCAATTCGGCGGCGTCTTCCTGCGCCCGCAGCGGCCGTATCCAGGTGTTGAACTGCTGCGGAGGCATCTCGTCACGCAGAAAGCTGCTGCAGCGCTGCCAGGTCACATCCATCCTCTGACTCATCCCGAAGGCATCGTACGAAACCGCCGATCGACGCACGTTGTTATTGTCCCACCTACGATCTCCGCAACGGTGCCGGTGACCCTGAATAACTTGGCGCGCGCAGTGTATCGTTTTCCACAGAACTTATACACACGACCGCAGAAAAATTTTCATTTGTTGCTTTTCTGTTCTTTATCATAACGTTACAAATAAACAATCAGGCTGGATGACGAACGCGAAACTGGCGTGAGGAAATCATTTCTGTTGATAACATGTGTATATATTCTGAGTCTCCTGTTTGCTTCCTGTGCCACCACGGTCCGCTCGCATCGGCACCTTCAACCGGACATACCACACGGCGCACCGCATTCCCGCCGCTTGTTCGTATTCCAACCCATTGATGGGCAAATGTTTTTGCAACTTGTCCACAGATGATGGCAAGATCGTCCCGAAGTTGGACGAAGGAGGGGCCATCGGTTGCGCCCCTTGCTGCCCGCTCCATCGGGCCATCGGGGGCAGGCAATAATTCCACTGCCGGGAACAGCTTTCATTTGCCCAACTGAGCGGATTTCACTAGAATCCCGCGTCTTTTTCGACGATCCGGGCCAACCAGCCCCGGGAATGAGGCGAACGACCATGAAGAGAACTTTCCAGCCGAGCAATCTGAAGCGCAAGCGTACCCACGGTTTTCGCGCACGCATGGCGACCCGCAACGGCCGGTTGGTGCTCAGCCGCCGTCGTGCCAAGGGCCGCAAGCGGCTGTCCGCCTGAGCGAACAGCATCGGCGATGCATGACGGGCGCGCGCTTTCCCCGGCAGGTGCGCCTGCTGGACAGCACGCAGTTCAAGGCCGTTTTCGACGGCGCCGAGGCCCGTGTCTCGTTGCGCGAACTGCTGGTGCTGTCCCGGGCGAACGGACTGGAGCATCCGCGACTCGGTATCGTCGTCGGCAAGAAGAACTGCCGGCTCGCATCGTCGCGCAACCGGATCAAGCGCCTGATCCGGGAATCCTACCGGCACCACCTCGACGTGCTGGCGGGCCTCGATATCATCGTGCTGGCGCGGCGCGGCATCGCTGAACTCGACAACGCCTCCATCAGCGGGAGTCTGGCGAAGTCATGGACCCGGCTCGGCAAGGTATCGCGAACAACCCCGGCCGCATCGTGCGACACGCCTGCGTCGCCGTGATGATCGGCGTCATCGACGCCTACCGTTATCTGCTCAGTCCCTGGATCGGCCAGCACTGCCGCTTCGATCCGACCTGTTCCCGCTACGCCCGCGAAGCGATACTGACGCACGGTCCGCTGGCCGGCGCCTGGCTAGCGCTGCGTCGGCTGTCGCGCTGTCACCCGTGGTGCGCCGGTGGCCATGACCCCGTCCCTGAACCGCGCCCGACGCGCGCGAGCCCTGTCAACCCGAGCCCGGAATCCCGCAGCTAAATGGACATTCAACGCAATCTGCTGATCGTCGCGCTCATCCTCGTCTCGGGCTTCATCCTGATCGACTGGGTGCAGTACCGTGCCGAACACGCACCCGCTGCGGTCGCCGCCAGCGCAGCTGCCCCCGCAGCGACGGCCGCCGATGCCGACCCGGTGACCATTCCGACCGCCCCCGCGCAACCACCGACCTCGGCGACCGACCTGCCGGCGGCGGCTCCCGCCGCCGAGCCTCTGCCAGTGGCGACGCGCGATGCAAACACCGCGGTCCGTGTCGCGACCGACACCTTGTTGCTCGATATCGCCCTGCTCGGTGGCGACATCACGCGCGTCGCCTTGCCCGAACACCACGCGAAAATCGCAGATCCCGACCAGCCCTTCGTGTTGATGCAGCAGGACCCCACCGCCGTCTACATCGCTATGAGCGGTCTGATCGGCGCCAACGGCACCGATACCGCACAGGGACGCCCGTACTTCACGGCGGCGGCCCCGGCCTACGAACTCGCTCCCGGCCAGGACGAACTGACCGTCGATCTGCACTACCGCGGCGCCGACGGCGTCGACATCACCAAGCGCTTCGTATTCCACCGTGGCGCCTACGTCGTCGATGTCGCGTACCTCATCGACAACACCAGCGCCCAGCCGTGGCGCGCTGCGTTGTTCGGACAGCTCAAGCGTGACGGACGTCCCGATCCGGGTGCCAGCGGCGGCGCGCTCGGTGTAAAACCGTTCATCGGTTTCGCCACGCGCACCGCCGACGAGCCGTACCAGAAATTCACCTTCGACGACGTCGCCGAGACGCCGTGGCAAGCAAACAACCAGGGCGGCTGGATCGCACTGGTCCAGCACTATTTCATCGGCGCCTGGATCCCATCACCCGAGCACACGCACACTTTCGGAATGCTCCGAACTGCTGCCGGCGACCATATCGGGCGCTTCACCACGCCGGAGATCGACGTCGCGCCCGGCACCACGGGACGTATCGCCGCGCGTTTCTACGCCGGACCGAAGGACCAGTACCGCCTGTACGAGATCTCGCCCGGGCTGGACCTCACGGTCGACTACGGCTGGTTGTGGTGGATCGCGCAGCCGCTGTTCGCGCTGTTGTATTTCTTCGCCACCGGACAGCTGCACATCGCGGGCTGGTCCGTCGAGCTCGGCAGCGGGATCGGCAACTGGGGCTGGGCAATCGTGCTGCTGACGGTGCTCGTGAAGGCCGTGTTCTTCCATCTGTCGGCCACCAGCTACAAGTCGATGGCCAAGATGCGCAAGCTGCAGCCGCGCATGCTCGAACTGCGCGACCGCTATGGCGACGATCGTCAGAAGCTGTCGCAGGAAACGATGGAACTCTACCGCAAGGAGAAGGTGAACCCGCTCGGCGGCTGCCTGCCCATGCTGATCCAGATGCCGGTGTTCCTGGCGCTGTACTGGGTGCTGCTGGAAAGCGTGGAACTGCGCCATGCGCCGTTCGCGTTGTGGATCCGCGACCTGTCGGCGATGGATCCGTATTTCGTGCTGCCACTGCTGATGGGTGCGTCGATGTACTTCCAGCAGAAACTCAATCCGCCGCCGCCGGACCCGATGCAGGCCAGGATTTTCCAGTTCATGCCGATCATCTTCACCGTGTTCTTCCTGTTCTTCCCGGCCGGACTGGTGCTGTACTGGCTGGTGAACAACCTGCTGTCGATTGCCCAGCAATGGGTCATCACGCGCCAGATCGAAAAGGCCGCCTGATCCGCCGGCACCGCCCATGAACCCGTCCGCAGACCCCGACACGATCGCCGCCATCGCGACCGCGTCGGGGCGCGGCGGGATCGGGATCGTGCGCGTTTCCGGCCCGCGCGCCGCCACCATTCTCGCGAGCATCTGCGGATCGATCCCCGCACCGCGTCACGCCCATTTCGCCGAATTCCGCGATCCCTCGGCCAACGCCACCGATGCGGTGATCGACCACGGCATCGCGCTGTACTTCGAGGCGCCGCACAGTTTCACCGGCGAAGACGTGGTCGAACTGCAGGGCCATGGTGGCCCGGTCGTCACCGACCTGGTGCTGCGTTGCGTGCTGCGCCTCGGCGCGCGCCCGGCGCGTCCCGGCGAATTCAGCGAACGCGCTTTCCTGAACGGCCGGCTGGATCTGGCGCAGGCCGAGGCCATCGCCGATCTCATCGACAGCGCCACCGAGCAGGCGGCCCGCAATGCGATGCGTTCGCTGCAAGGCGCCTTTTCCGCCCGGATCGACGAACTGCTGCAGCAACTCATCGCCCTGCGCGTCTACGTCGAGGCCAGCATCGACTTCAGCGAGGAGCAAATCGATTTCCTGGCCGACGGCGAGGTCTCGCAGCGCCTGCACGCCCTGCGACGGCAGCTACGGGCCGTGCGCGATACCGCACGCAACGGGGTACTCGTTCGCGACGGTATCACGCTGGTACTCGCGGGACGCCCGAACGCCGGCAAGTCCAGCATCATGAACACGCTGGCCGGCCGCGACACCGCGATCGTGACCGCGATCCCCGGAACCACGCGCGACGTGCTGCGCGAGGAAATCGCGATCGACGGCCTGCCGCTGCACATCATCGATACCGCCGGCCTGCACCACAGCCCCGATGCCATCGAACAGGAAGGCATTCGCCGCGCACGCCGCGAGATCGAACGCGCCGACCACCTGCTGCTGATCATCGACAGCAGCGCCGGCGAGCAGCCCGTACAGGTACTCGAGGAACTGTTCAGCACCGAACACCCGCGTCTGCCGCCACTGACCGTGGTGCAGAACAAATGCGACCTTTCCGGCCTCACGCCGGGCCTGCACACAGGCAGCACGCCGCCGGCGATCGCGGTGTCCGCGTTGACCGGCGCCGGGATCGCCGCGTTGCGCGCACACCTTAAGCGCCTGGCCGGTTACCACGACGTCTCGGCCGGTGATTTCTCCGCACGTCGCCGCCACCTGGACGCCCTCGACCGCTGTGCCGACGCCCTCGATGCCGGTATCGATGCCCTCGATGCGCACGCCGCCGCCGAACTCCTCGCCGAACACCTGCGCGACGCCCAGCAGCAGCTCGGCGAAATCACCGGCCAGTTCAGCAGCGACGACCTGCTCGGACGGATCTTTGCGAGTTTCTGCATCGGCAAGTAGCCGGTTCCGGGGGAGTCCGGCGCCGGCCGATGGTGTGCTGTAAGTCATTGTCGATAAACAATTTCTGTTCCTGAGGCGGCCGAAAGGTACCGACGGAAGCCGATCTCGCTTGAGTACACATATGAGTACACATGGCGGGCATGATGGGTGAAATTCCTCGTGTGTACTCAGAGGCCCGCCCATGCCGCTCACCGACACCGCCATCCGGGCGCTGAAGCCGAAGGCGAAGCGCTACTCCAGGACCGACGAGCGCGGCCTCGTGCTCGAGGTGTTCCCGACCGGCGGCATGCTCTGGCACTACCGGTACCGGCTGAACGGCAAGCAGGAGCGGGTGACGCTGGGCCGCTACCCGGCGCTGTCGCTCAAGCTCGCGCGTGCCGAGCGCGACAAGCGCGAGACGATGGTCGCGCAGGGCCAGTCGCCCGCCGTCCAGAAGCAGCTCGCGAAACAAGGGGCGGCGCCCGACACCACCGTAGCCGAGTTCGGCGAGCGCTTCTTCCGCGAAGTGGTGGCCAAGGACCGGTGGGACCTCACAATCCCGCGCCGCTACTTCGACAAGTCGATCGTTCCGGCCATCGGCACCAAGGCGGTCCGCGACGTGACCGCCGAAGACGTGCGCGCCATCATCTGGAAGAAGAAGGACGAGGGGTTCGACGCGGCGGCCGGCAACATTCGCAGCGTGCTGAAGCGGCTCTTCGACTACGCGCAGACCGCCGGGCTCGTCGCCACGAACCCGGTGCTCGCGCTGCCGATGCGCCACGTCCACAAGGCAAGAGCGCGCGATCGCGCGCTGTCCCCCGACGAAATCCGCGCGTTCTTGAAGGCGGCGTTCGAGTCCAACATCCGCCGGCAATTCAAGATCGGCCTGCACCTGATCCTGCTGACGATGGTGCGCAAGTCCGAGTTGCTGCTCGCCCGCTGGGAGCACGTGGACCTCGAGCAGGCCGAGTGGCACATCCCGGCCGAGCACTCCAAGACGGGCAAGCCGCACATCGTGTTCCTGTCGCGCCAGGCCGTCGCGCTGTTCAGGGAGCTGCGCGCACTGGCCGGCGGCAGCGAGCTGGTGATGCCGGGGCGCGGCAGCCTGACCAAGCCCTTCGCGCACAACGCGATCAACACCGCGCTGAAGACCGCGCTGCAGGGGCAGGACATCCCCGCCTTCACGATCCACGACCTGCGCCGCACGGCCTCCACGCTGCTGCACGAGAACGGCTGGCCGTCGGACGTGGTCGAGAAGGCGCTGAATCACACGATCGGCGGCGTAAGCCATCAATGGGTTGACCCAGGCTGGCGCAAGTGACGACCCCAAGTGACGGGGTCGCCGATCAGGCCGGCACGACCAGCCGACCGGTGCGAGCCACCCCGCCACAAGCGGGATGCGTCCGCCGCGCGCCGAAGCATGCAACCTGCACGGCGCCGGCCCTCAGCCCCGGGTGATCACATCAGGGGTTCAACCCGAGGAGCGCGCTTCCCACCGGAAGCGACCTCGGCGGCCATACCGCGTGCCGCGGCGGCCAGCGATGCAACCAACGGCACGAAGCGGGAGTGGTGTCCCGCGTCCCTCGCAGCTCCCGGCTCGCCTCGGCGATCGGGACGGACAGAAACACTGACCTGAAACGACGACACCGCGCGACGACGGAAACGCCCCGAAGACCAAACGAACGGAGAAGACCGACAAGCAAGCGCCCCGGTACATGAACGACCCCGTGCAAG
Source organism: Pseudomonadales bacterium (assembly GCA_022072145.1). Classification (GTDB taxonomy): domain Bacteria; phylum Pseudomonadota; class Gammaproteobacteria; order Pseudomonadales; family UBA5518; genus UBA5518. Next base: position 13,419 of record JAJVIG010000043.1, on the reverse strand, counting down.
CACCGGCGCGATCGCCTGCGCGCACATCTCGGCGAAGGTTCAGCCCGCGCGCCTCTCCTCATACGTGATCCCGAACACCGTATCCGTCATCCACCGCCGGAACGATTCGTTGTCCATGAACTGCTTGAACAACTCCGTGTCGTCCTTCAGCACGGCGGTCATCACTCGCGCCAACGCCTTGTCGTGCTCGATGCGGGCGTTCTGTTTGTCGGAGTTCTGGCGCGCGTTCTGGTAGGCCTTGTCGGCCGCGACACGCTGCGGGATGTCTTCGGTGATCAGCTTGTGCACGCGGTCGGCGTCGGACCACGGGATGTTGCCGAACTGGTCGTTGAACGCCTTAAGGATGTTCGAGAGCCGATCCAGCTCCGGCTCGGGTTTGCGGCCGCCGCCCGTGGTGGGCACCGGCTCGATCTCGGCATCGGCATCTGGAAGCTGGATCTTGGCCGCCGCCTGCTTCTCGACGCGGTAGCTGTCCATGTCGATGGCCTCGAGGATGCCTTTGGCCAGGTCTTCCTCCACCGGCGCCGGCAGCTTGGGCACGAGAAAGGTCAGGAAGATCGAGAGCTTCTCCCACTCGGCATTCGTGTACGGCAGGATCGACGAGAGAAACCCATAGGTTCGCAGGAACGCCTTGGCCTTGCCCTTAAAGTCCACCTGCCCGTCTTCGTCCAGCCGTTCCCGGTAGTCGGCGACGCAGGTGTCCAGGATGGGGTCGAGTCGATCACGGTCCGCGCCACCGAGGTACAGCGCCGCGAACTCATCCACCTGCGCGGCAGCATAGACCTGGTAGCCATCGAGCGCCGCCTTCAGGTCGTGCAGCTTGTTCGGGTCGGTCTCCTCCGCAAGGATCGTCGTGCGGTAGTAGTCGGCGAACGCCTGCTGGATCGTGTCGGCGTCATTCATGAAATCGAGCACGAACACGTCGTGCTTCTTCGGGTGCGCGCGGTTCAGGCGTGACAGCGTCTGCACCGCCTTGATGCCCGACAGCTGCTTGTCCACGTACATCGTGTGCAGCAGTGGCTCGTCGTAGCCGGTCTGGAACTTGTCGGCGCAGATCAGGAAGCGGTACGGGTCCTGCTGGATCTTGTCGGCGATCTGGCTGGACGGAAAGCCGTTGAGCGACGCCTCCGTCACCTTCACGCCGCCGTACTCGTGCTCGCCCGAGAAGGCGACGATCGGCCGGTGGGGACTCTTGCGTTCGAGCAGGTAGTCGCGGATGGCGTGGAAGTACTGGATCGCACGCTCAATACCGCTGGTCACCACCATGGCGCGCGCCTCGCCGCCGATCTTGTTCAGCGCCAGCACCTGTTCATGGAAGTGGTCCACCATGATCTCGGCCTTGAGCCGGATCGCATGGTCGTGGCTTTCGACGTAGCGGCGCAGCTTCTTCTTTGCCCGCTTGGTGTCGAACTCCGGATCGCCCTCGACCTTCTTGACGAGCTTGTAGTAGCTGTCGACCGGCGTGTAGTGCTCGAGCACGTCCAGGATGAATCCCTCCTGGATCGCCTGCTTCATGGTGTAGCTGTGGAACGGCCGGTGCTTCACCGTGCCGTCGGGCTGCGGGCAGGGCTCCCCGAAGATCTCCAGCGTCTTGTTCTTGGGCGTGGCAGTGAAGGCGAAGTAGCTGGCGTTGGGCAGCAGCTTCTTGGCCTCCATCAGCCGGTTGATCCTGTCCTCCAGCGTCTCGTCGTCGTCCTCGGTGCCCGCCGCGGAGAGTGCCATCGACACTGCGGCCGAGGTTCGCCCGCCCTGGCTCGAATGCGCCTCGTCGATGACGATGGCGAACCTGCGCCCGCGGTGCTCGGCGCCGATCTCGTCGAGGATGAACGGAAACTTCTGCACCGTGGAGATGATGATCTTCTTCCCCTCGGCGATGAACCTCCTCAGGTCGCCCGAATTCTCGGCGTGGCCGACCGTGGCGCCCACCTGCGCGAACTGCTTGATCGTGTCGCGGATCTGTTGGTCGAGGATGCGCCGGTCGGTGACGACGATGATCGAGTCGAACACCGTCGCCCCGTCCACCCCTTGCTTCGCGAGGCCGATGAGCTGGTGCGCAAGCCAGGCAATCGAGTTCGACTTGCCACTGCCCGCCGAGTGCTGGATCAGATACCGCCGCCCCGCACCGTTCGCCTGCGCGTCGGCGAGCAGCCGGCGCACCACGTCGAGCTGGTGATAGCGCGGCCAGATCTGCAGCGCCTTCTTCCTGCCGGTCTTCTCGTCCCTGGTCTCGACGACCTGCGCGTAGTTTTCGAGAATGTCGGTGAGGCCTGCGCGGGTCAGGACGCGCTTCCACAGGTAGTCGGTCTTCAGCCCGTTCGGGTTGGGCGGATTGCCGGCGCCGTCGTTCCAGCCCAGGTTGAACGGCAGGAACCACGAGCCCTTGCCCTTGAGGTGCGTGCAGAAGCGCACCTCGTGGTCGTCCACGGCGAAGTGCATCACGCAGCGCCCGAACTCGAAGAGCTTCTCGCGCGGGTCGCGGTCGCGCTGGTACTGCTGGACGGCGTCTTCCACCGTCTGCTTGGTCAGGCTGTTCTTCAGCTCGAACGTCGCGACCGGCAGGCCGTTGATGAACAGCCCCAGATCGAGCGCGCGCTGCGTCTCGTCGCGGCTGTAGCGGAGCTGCCGTGTCACGCTGAAACGGTTGGCGGCATAGCGCTCGGCCGCCTTGGCGTTGCCCGGCGAGGGCGTGCCGTAGAAGAGATCGATGTGATGCGGCCCGTGCTTGAGCCCGTGGCGCAGCACGTCGATGGTGCCGCGCTTGGTGATCTCGCCCTGTAGCCGTGCCAGAAACTTGCGCCGCGTGGGGCCGTCCTGGGCGAGGTCGAGCGCGTCGCACATCTCCGGCTGCGTCTCACGCAGGAAGGCCGCAAGCTGCGCGAGGTCCACGCAGTACTCGCGGTCGTAATCCTCCGCCGCGCCGCAGATCCAGCCGGCGGCGTAGGTCGCCGGCCGCTGCTGCACCCGGTTCGCCGGCACGCCCGGGTCGCAGGGCGCGCCGGTCAGCGCGGTGCAGATCAGGCGTTCGAGGCCGCGCTCGGAGGTGTCGGTGGTCATCGGATCCGCCCCCGGATCGGGTCTTTGCTCGATCCTTTGCTAAAACCTTTGCTAGACGAAGGAATATGGCCAACTCCTAGCAAAGCCGTAAGCGCCTGGTTGCAAATGACTTTCTTACCACCAAGGCGGCCGTGGCCTGCGTTCCCACCCGAATGCCTTTGCCAAATCATCGCGCGTCCTCGGTCGGCGTCGGCTCGACGGCCACCCACTGGGGCTTCGACCGACTGCCGCGGTTGTCGATCAGGCCGGATCGGCGCAGCTCCTGCAGCAGGTTGTGGACTTTGCGGAGCTTCTGCTCCTGCGAGAGGCGGTCCGGAAGCTTGGTGAGCAGGAGCTGATCCACGTCCTTCCGATCTACCGGCTGGTGCTCGCGCACCAAAGCCAGAATGAGATCGAGGTAGTACCGCTTGTCGAAGCCGCGCTCGCGGATGTGGCGGCCCGCCTCGCCGGCCGCCCGCGCCACCGCACTCGCCACGATCACGTTCGGATAGCGGCCTTCGACGAGGCCCGAAGACTTCAGCCGACGGTGCTCGTCACGATCGATTCGCTGCCCCTTCTGCACCCGATCGAGCAGCATCACCTGCCCTAGGTCGAGGTCGGTGCGCTCCATCAACAGGCGCGTGTAGCGCTCGTCCAGGATCCGGCCGCTCAGACTCACCGCCACCTGACCCGCCTTGCTCAGGTCGTAGTCTGGCAGAGGGAACCAGCGCCGTCGCTGCGTCTCGAACATGCGCTTGATGCCGCCGCCCTGAGTGTCGATCAGGTTCAACTCCACCATTGCATCGGCGAGGAACGGGTTGCGGTAGAGAGCCTGCGGCGCATCCTGGCGAATCACCGTCTCGACGTCGCCGGGCAGAAAGTCGCCGACATTCGTGACCAGCACCCGGTCGGGGAACTCGACCACGGTGATGCGCCCGTGGCGGCGGTAATCCTGATGGGCAACGGCGTTGTGCAGCGCCTCGCGGATCACCCAAGGGTCGTACTGCGCGATCTCCTGCGGAAACAGCGTACCGCTCGGCAACGCGCGCACGATGAGATTGCGGATGCGCTTGAGCAGCCGATCGCCGACGAGCAGGAACGGCGGCCCGAAGTGCTCGTAATCGAGCTCGCGGTTGCTCGCGTCCTTGAGAATCCACGAGATCTTGGCGACTGCCGGCGACAGCAGGGTCGCCGACTCGGAGCGCCCGAGCAGCAGCAGCGCTGTGTTCGTCACCGCCCCCTGCTTCAGGACGCGGGCCTTGTTCAGGAAGGTCGTGTCGTCCCAGCCGGCGACGGCCGCAGCCTGGCCCGGATGCTTGACCACGAACTGCTCGCGCGCCTTGGCGATGGCGTCCGGGTCCACGTCTGCCAGCGAAGCCGCCGCGCACACCTCGGCGGACCAATCGCTGCCCCGCGTCCAGATCGCGCGGGCCTTCTCCGGGTGCTTGCCGAGTTCGGTCTTGCTCGTGCCGACGCGAATGTAGGGCGTGCCATAGAAACCGACCGGCTCGCCGTTGGCGGGCCCGATCTCGAACAGCACGACGCGGCCATCCGGGTGCGCGACGACGTGAGGCTCGAAGCCGGTGTTTGGCCGCAGCCCCGCGGCCAGCCATGGCAACAGGTCCTGGTTGCCCTTGGCCTTCGTCGAATAGGGGTTGAAGTCCGTGCCGACCACCTCGTGGGTGGCATCGTCGATGCCGAACACCAGATAGCCGCGCGGCTGACCGGACAGGCAGGCCGCGTTGGCGAGCGCGGACAGGTACTCGCCGAGCAGTTGGGGTTCGTACCGGTTGCGTTTGAACTCGAACCATTCCGTCTCGGTCGGCAGCGCGCGCAGCCGATCGATGAGCGCGATCCGCTCGCGCTCGGTCACGCTTCGGCCTCCTCAGCCACTCCGTCGCCGTCGCCGGCTTCGTTCTCCTCCGCCTCGCCCTCGACCTCGGCTTCGTCGAGCGGCTCGAGATCTTCGGCTTCCTGCGGCAACCGCGCTGCCGCCTCGCGCACGTCGAGCTTGCCGGTGACCACGTCGGCGATCAGGCGGATGCGGTATTCGCGCAGTAGAGTCATCTCATTCGTCGCCACCGTCTGCGCGCGGTTCGCCTCGGCAAGCTCGGAATCCAGGAAGTCGACGATTGAGTCCTGCTCATTGCGCGGAGGCGCAACGACCACCAAAGCCTTGATGTCTGCGACGTTGATCCGATTGAACGTCGAGCCAACTTGCAGCAGGGCCAACTGGTGCTGCATGGCCGGGCTGCGCAGAAAGTAGTTGAGGTATCGCTGACTCTCTGCGTTCGATCGGATCAGGCACACGTCCTGACCCATTGCCAACGGCTCGTCAGTGTTCACGATCGCCGCGGCCCCAACGCTGACGTTCCTGCAGTAGATCAGGTCTCCCCTGCGAGGTTGGCGCCCCCCCTCGACCAAGCTCTTGAACGAGTCCTCGGTAGTGCGCTTTGCCTTCGCAAGAGATAACTCGAACGACTGAACTTCGCGCACGCTCGCGAGCGGAATTCCGTCCGCGTCATCGACGAACGGAACTGTTAGGTGCTTACAGTCCGTTACCGACCAGCGACGCCGCATCGGGAGAACCTCCCAATGCGCCGGCACATCCCCCAGCCACTCCACGCCGGAGGGCTTGAGGCGGACGTTGGGGTCGAGGCCGCGGGTGACGGCGCGGTGGATGATGGCCTGCTTCTGCTCCTCCAGCAGCTTGACCAGCGTCTGCTTGGCGCGGATGTACCGCCGAATCCGCCGGTCCGTGTGGTCGAGGAAGCGGACGATGGCGGCTTGTTCGTCTCTCGGCGGCACCAGCACGGGCATGCGCTTGATGTCGCTGAAATCGAGGCTCTGCCTCAGCCCGGAGCCGAACCCGTAGATGATCTTCAGCAGGTCATAGGCGTTGAGATACTGATAGCCGAATTCGTTCAGCACGATCGGCTTCGTCTCCAAGCACATATACGCAGCGGTGATTATGCCGCGATGGCGTGCATGCCCAATCCGTAGACTCGTTTGGTCGTTCTGCAGGTCCGTGGTGCGAACGATGATGTTGCCCGGTTCGACGATCTGGTAGGTCTCGAATGACTCGGGCACCAAGCCGCGCAACTTCTCGTGCGCTTTGACGATGATTCGGCCGTAGCTCAACGAGAGTACGGTCGGCTCGACCAAGCCCGTGTTCTTGACCTGTCTTGGCCTGTACACGGCGAACGCAGGCGAGACCTGCCAGTGCTCCGGTACCCGTCCCAGCCACGGCACGCCGGAGTCCTTCATCGCGAGATAGGCCTCAAGGCCGGCGATCATGTTGCGCCTTCCATGATCGCCCATACTCGATGGTAGCTGGCGCCACGCTCGCCCATCGCCTTGGTCCACTCACTAACGTTGGCCGCTCGCAGCCGTCCGCGTACCCGGTGAAGCGGCTCGTCCGCCCTGACTCCAAGAACCTCAGCGAGCGCTGGAGCAGCAGTTCGTGGCACTCCGAGAAGCCTTAGGGCGACGGCCTCGTCGGTGTTGACACCGTAGTACACGCGAGCAGGGAGATTGCGCAGGCTGCGCTGCTCCACGGCCGACATCTCATCGAAGGCGTTTCCGACCGTGAGTGACTGCAATGCAGACAGCCCCCAAGACGCGGTTTGCGTAAGCCTCCCGAATACGCTTTGGCAGCACTTGGTCATTGCTGCCACGGGATCCGCTTCGGCGTCGGTGCCCTCTTCTTCGGCTGGCTGACTGAAGTAGGCGGTCGCCATGTCAGTCAGTGGACGCCCCTGGACCCAATCACAGATGATTCGGGCGAGCTTGTCTCCGTTTGCACTCGTGCCTCCGGTGACCTCCGCCAGCGGCTCTCGAAGCTCCGGCACCTGCAGCAGCAATCCCATCATGCGCCGGAGGTCATCTCTTCGCCCCGCGAATAGCTCGGGCGACCAAACATCGTCAGGTAGCTGTTCTTGCCCGATCCTCACCAAGGTATTGCTGACCGACTCCCAGGAAAACCCAGTGGCATCTACCAGGCCAAGCGGCTTGCCCTTGATTCTCTCGGCGTAGGCATACACGCCCTGAACGAGGGTGTCTGCCCATCCCTTGTGGCTCTTGCGAAGCGCCTGGAAGCCAAGCGTGCCGCGTAGAACCTGCTCGACCTGCGCTGCGAACTGCTCGTGGTTCCCGATCTGCCGGTAGGTGTGCGCCAAATATTGGACGAACGCGGACCAACCTGGCTGATGCGACAGCGACTCGAGGCGAAGCAGCGATCCTGCGTTGGCCGCGGTTTGCACCATCTCGATGAGCGTCGAGTTGAGCTCCGCGACGGACGAGTCGATGAACTGCTCCAGTGCCTGTTGCTTGGCGTCATCCTGGGCGGCAAGAGCGACGACTCCAAGATCCCCTTGGTCGACACGGCCCGCCCGACCAGCAATGTTCCAGAAGTCTTGGGGCGGCATATCGATGCGATAGGGGAACTTCCGCGTCCGGTACTGGTGGCTCGCAAACACGATGCCGGAGACGGGGAAGTTCACGCCTTGCGCGATAGTGGTCGTGGCAACGAGAACATCAAGCCGCCCGTTCTCCGTGAGCCACTCCACGAGCGCGCGCGTGTCCTCGGACATGCCCGCGTGATGAACGCCGACGCCGTACTCGAGCAGGCCGGCGAGGGGGAAGTCGTTTCCCATCTCATCGATGAGAAACCGCTGCACATGTCTTAGGTCGTCACCGTCGAGCGTTCGCCTATTTTCGTCAACCCTGAAAGTGTCAGCGATGCCCCATGTCGACGCCGGCGTGTCAGCAAGCACGATGACGGTGCCGCGCTTCTGGAGGACCTGCGCAGTTGCGGCTGCGATCTTCCCCGGCGACTTGGCCACTTTGGACCAGGTCAAGCCCAGAGGACGGCTTTCCCGAAGACCGATCTGCTCGGGAATATCGAGGGTGTTGCGAGACGTGTGCCGTGAGAGAAGCGATACGCTGAACTCGCCTTTGCTGTCGCCACGTTCGACACGCGCGATTGCCACAACGCGATCGTTCGGCGTCCAATCGACGCCGAGGTCGATGCTCTTGTTGCTGTCGGGCGCCAGCCAGCGGGCAATTTCTGCTCCGTTGCGGATGAAGGGTGTAAGCAAGAGGAACTGAGCGTAGCGGCACTCGCGGTTTATGGTCGCAAGAAGGAGTTCAAGCTTGATCCCCCGAGCCGCGGAAGCCAAGCCATGCGCCTCGTCCACGACGACGAGCGTGAGGGGGCGGCCAATCTTCTCTTCCCACCCACCACGCAGCATGAGGTCGAGCTTCTCCGGGGTAGTTACCAGGATCCGGAACTGCTGAGCTCTTTCTGCCTCGGTCAGCATTCCGGCTTCGAGGCCATCCACTTCGAGCGATGGGCTTACCTTCTCCACAACCGTGCCAAGGCTGTAGAAATCGCGGCGCAGTCGCGTCGCTAGCTGGTTCACCAGCGCGCGAGTGGGCGCCAAGTAGGCGACCCAGCCGTTCTCCTGGTCGAACTGGTTCAGCGCTTGAAGAATGCGAAACTCCGCGATGAACGTCTTACCGCTCGATGTCGGCAAGCTCACAACCACAGAGCGATGACCAGAGCCCAGAAGGCCCTCTTCGCGTAAGGTCCGCCTCTGCGGCGGCAGCATTTCGAAGATTGGGCGGGCTCGATCCCGAGCCGTCAACGACTCGACGAATCGAGTCACCCTGCTGTTCACTGCGCGGGTAACCGTCCAGATACTGTTGTCGACCATCGCGCGGGAGGCTCGAGCGAGCAGACGAGACATCGTCTCTAGCTCGATGAGCTGGCCGCGAGCCGAGGCGCCTATTGCCCGGTCGAACTGAGCTTCGAGCTGCTCGCGGATGTCATAGTGCCCATCGACAGAGCCCTGTCCAAGGTAGACGCCCAAGACCTCTGCGGCCTTCGCCAGATGGTATTGGGCCATGAGTTCCCAAGCTGGTCGAACGTCCTGGCGATCCTCGGCTGCTCGCAGGAACGCCGGTTCGACGGACCGCTGAGCTTGGCGGAGGGCGACGACCCGCTCTTGGACGGCGTCGAGATCGTCCCATCCCTGCTTCCGCAGAAGGCGCAACCAGATGTCCAAGATCGACGACCAGACCCGAACGCCCCAGTCCGGTGAGTCGAGAGGTAGTGCCGGAAGCTGCAGCTCCGTAATGATGCGACGGAAGTCCGCAGAGCGATCTCCGATGACCGCAAGACAACCCAAACGCAGGAGCCACTGCGCAGCTGCTACAGGTTGCTCTGGCCATGCGAGCGTTCTAGCGATCTGGAACGTCTCCGCGGCGATGGCTCGAAGCTCCAACGCCCGCTGCTCGTCATCGAGGGCATCGAACAGCTCCAGTTCGAGTGTGTTCGTGACGAGCTGAAGCTCCCGATCATCCGGCTCTTGGGATACGGGGTTCAGCGCGGCTGAAAGCCGGCGCCGACTCGCCTCGGTCGAGGTCTCGCGGAGGCGATCCTCGCCGATCGCAGTTCGAAGCCAGCTGCCTGCCGTCATGGTGTCCCCCCATGAAGCAGAGCTGGCCAGTCCTTGATCGGAACAGGCAAGTACCAGGCCGTAATCTCAATGCGTGTAGGGGTGCTGAGCTTCGCCGCCAGTGCCTTCGCGCGGGCCGTGAGGTCCAGCTCATTGGGCTTGGTGTCGCGAAGCAGAATCCCGACCAGAAGGATCTCTTTACCGACAGACTGAACATATCTCCGGACGGCAGCTCGGTAGAGTTCCCGATGCTCCGGTGCATCACACCTTGATCGCAGCCACTTGAGGAGCGCGTGCTGTATGTCCAGTCGCGTCGCTTCCTCCTCAAGCTGCCAGACCATCCCACCGCTGCCGTTCATCACGTTCGGCGGCGTACCTGCATCTGAGGATGTCTTCACCTCGCCAAAGAGCAGCAGCACGGACTCGCCTTCCTTGCAGAAGCCGACCAGATCGGCGCCTGGCAAGCTGGCTCTAGGCGTGCGTCGGTCGCGCAGGAGATTCCACGGCCAGCAAATCTCACGGGTGTCGTCATCGGCGAGAACACATTCGGCGAGGGCTTCTCCGACCGCCCATGACTTCTCATCGGGAACCGCTCTAAGGAGACGTTCGACGAAATTGGTCTGCATGCCCGTCGTAGCCATACCCCTCAGCTCTGCCTCAAACGGATCGTGGGTGTCGTCGTCCTCTACCCGGGCCCTCACTCGACTGGCCACATAAGACTTGAAGCGATCCTCGTCCACGACAACGCGGCCGCACCACAACGCGTTCCCTTGCGCGCCGGAATAGTGAACGCTTGAGGCGAGCGAAGCGGCTGTCACGCCCGCCCCCCTCCGATGATCTCGCCGAGCAGTCCCTCGGTTTCCTTCTCGAGCGCCAAGATGTCCGCGCGGATCTCCTCAAGCGTGCGCAGCGGCTGCGGCTGGTAGAAGTAGCGGGTGAAGCTGATCTCGTAGCCGGTCTTGACGCCGTCGGGCACGAACCAGGCGTCATTCGCGTGGGGCAGAACTTCCCGCCGAATGAAGGCCTCGATGCCGCCTTCCTCCAGCAGCGGCACCTGCTCGGTGTCGCGCAGGTCGCTATCAGGCTCGTACTCGACCACGGCCGGCTTGCCAGCGATGGTGGCCTCGAACAGGCCGCGCAGCGGGTCGGCGGCGGTGCCCTTCTTGTGGATCTTGCGGATGACCGGCGGCGCGTCGTCAGCCCGCTCGGCGGTCTCCTTCAGCGCCTTGATCTCCTTGGGCGTGTAGGCGCGCTCCGGGTCGATGCCCTTCAGGCGCAGCGGCCGCTCGACGGTCACCTTCCAGTAGCCGAAGGCGGCGTTCGGGAAGCGCTTCGACTGCTCGGTCTCCTCGAACTTCAGGAACGCGTGGCAGATGCGCGCGATGTCGTCGTCCGACAGCTCGCAGTTCTTCTTGCCCAGGTTCTTGCGCAGCGGCTTGAACCACTGCGTGGCGTCGATGAGCTGCACCATGCCTTGGCGGTGCGCCGGCTTGCGGTTGGTGAGCACCCAGATGTAGGTGGCGATGCCGGTGTTGTAGAACATGTTGAGCGGCAGCGCGACGATGGCCTCCAGCCAGTCGTTCTCGATGATCCAGCGGCGGATGTTGCTTTCGCCCTGCCCGGCATCGCCGGTGAAGAGCGACGAGCCGTTGTGCACCTCGGCGATGCGGCTGCCGAACTTGGTGCCCCGCTTCATCTTGCTGAGCATGTTGGCCAGGAACAGCATCTGGCCGTCGCTCGAGCGGGTGATCAGCGAGTACTCGGGGTCGTCGGCGTGCTCGATGACGAAGCGCGGATCCTTGAGGCCGTCCTTGCCGCCCATGCGCTCGAGGTCGCTCTTCCAGCTCTTGCCGTAGGGCGGGTTGCTGAGCATGAAGTCGAACTCGCGCGACGGGAACGCGTCGTTGGCAAGCGTGGAGTGTTCCGGCCCGCCGACGATGTTGTCCGCCGCGTCGCCTTCGCCCTTGAGCAGCAGGTCGGCCTTGCAGATGGCGTAGGTCTCGGCGTTGATCTCCTGGCCGTAGAGGTGCGTGGCCACCTGCTTGCCGTGTTGCGTGGCGAGTTCCTGCAGGGTCTCTTCGGCCACGGTGAGCATGCCGCCGGTGCCGCAGGCGGCGTCGTAGAGCAGGTAGGTGCCGGACTCGATCTCGTCGGCGATCGGCAGGAAGAGAAGCTTCGCCATGAGCTTCACGGCGTCGCGCGGCGTCCAGTGTTCGCCGGCTTCTTCGTTGTTCTCTTCGTTGAAACGCCGGACCAGTTCCTCGAACACCGTGCCCATGCCGTGGTTGTCGAGGCCAGCGTGCTTGACCGAACCGTCGCCGTTGAGCACCGGGTTGGGGCTGAGGTTGATGTCCGGCGAGAGGAACTTCTCGATCAGCGTGCCCAGCGCATCGGCCTTCGAGATCCGCGGGATCTGGTTGCGGAACTCGAAGTTCTCGAGGATGTCCTGCACGTTCGGCGAGAAGCCGTCGAGGTAGGCCTCGAAGTCCGCCTTGAGCTGCTGCTGGCTGGCGCGGGCCTTGAGGTCGCGCAGCGTGAACCGGGACGTGTTGTAGAAGGCCTGGCCGGCGGCCTGGCGCAGCGCCTGGTCCTGATTGGTGATTCCGGCCTTGTCGAGCGAGGCCTTCATGTCGAGCACGGCCTGCTTGGTGGGCTCGAGCACGGCATCGAGGCGTCGGAGCACCGTCATCGGCAGAATGACGTCGCGATATTTGCCGCGGACGTACAAGTCCCGCAGGACGTCGTCGGCGATGCCCCAGATGAAGTTGGCGATCCAGTTGAGTTGGCTCGGTTCCATGGGCTACAGCACTCTCCACCAAGGTACGGCCAGGACGTCGGGGGTGAGCCACTCGACCGTGCGACCAGTGTGCAGCAGCAGCCCGGCGCGCGCCTTGCGCCCGTACTCCTGCCGGAAGGTGCGCAGGTGCGCGCAGTCGGCGAGGCGCGGCTTCGAGGTGGCCTTCACCTTGATGGGCAGCAGCTTGCCGCCGACCTCGATCACGAAGTCCACTTCCTCGCCGATCGTGGTGCGCCAGTAGGCGAGTTCCGCGCGGTCCACGCGCGCATCGCGCCAGGCGATCAGGTCGTGCAGCACCAGGTTCTCGAGGTGTGCGCCGCAGGGCGCTGCGGCGCCGAGGTGCAGCGCGACGCCGGTATCGCCCCAGAAGACTCTGGGCGACTTGACGAGCCGCTTGCTGCGGTTCACCGCGTAGGCCGGCAGGCGCACCAGTAGATAGGAGGTCTCCAGCAGGTTGAGCCAGCGGTGCACCGTCGGCTGGGGCAGGCCGACATCGCGCCCCAGCTCGGTCTGGTTGAGGAGCTGCCCCAACCGCAGGCAGGCAGCCTGCATCAGGCGGCGGAAGTCGGGCAGCGCGCTGATCGAGGCGAGGTCCTGCAGGTCGCGTTCGAGATAGGTGCGCACGTAGCCGTCGAACCAGATGGCGCGGTCCGCCGGCGTCGTGAGTTCCAGCGCCGGCGTGGGAAACCCCCCGCGCAGCGCGAGCGCCTGCCAGTCTTCCTCGGCGTCATCCCCAGCCGCCAGGAGGTCGCGCCACTGCGCGTCGGGCGTCGCCAGCAGCTCGTCCCAACGCCCCGCGCGTGCGAGCCCGAGCTGCTCGCGCCGGGTCATGGGCCAGAGCGTGAGGTAGCTCGCGCGACCGGCCAGCGACTCCGACACCTGCCGCATCAGCAGCAGGTTGGCCGAGCCGGTGAGCAGGAAGCGTCCGGGCCGGCGGTCGCGGTCGATGGCCCTCTTGACTGCAGGCAGCAGCCCCGGCTCGCGCTGGACCTCGTCGAGCGTCAGCGGATCGGCGCCGCCCAGCAGGGCCTCGGGGTCGCGGCGCGCCGCATCGCGCACGTCGAAGTCGTCGAGCGAGCGGTAGCGCCGTTCGCCCGGCACGAGCTTCTCGACCAGGGTGCTCTTGCC
>JAJVIG010000007.1 GCA_022072145.1 Pseudomonadales bacterium | reverse complement strand
CTGGGGCCGCAGAGCGCCGGCGCCTACCCGGGCCCGGCGTGCTTCGATCGCGGCGGCGAGCACGCGACGGTCAGCGACGCGAACCTGCTGCTCGGCTTCCTCGCGGCCGACGGCTTCCACGGCGGACAGCTGCGGCTGGTGCGCGAGCGTGCCGAGGCGGCGCTGGGAGCGCTGGCGGCCGAACTCGGCAGCGAGCCGGTCGCACTCGCGCGGCGCATCCGCGCCGGGACCGCGCGCGGGATCGCCGACGGCATCGGGGAACTGCTGCGCGCACGTGGCGCCACGGCTGTCGGTGCGACGCTGGTGGCCTATGGCGGCGGCGGGCCGCTGCACGCGGCCGAGGTGGCGGCGCTGGCCGGCATCCGTCACGTGGTGGTGCCGGCGATGTCCTCGGTGTTCAGCGCGCTCGGCGTGAGCCGTCTCGACGTGCACCACGTGCATCCCTTCGCGCACGACGGCGTCGAGGCGGCGGCGGCGGCGCTCGCGCGCCTGCTGGAGACCGCGGCACGCGACGTGCGGGCCGAAGGCTTCGAGCCGTCGGCGGCGCTGCTCGACCTCGACGTGGTACAGCGCGACACCGGCGAGCTGTTGTGGCGGCACCACGGTGCGGCCTTCGGCGAGGGCGAGCGCGCCCTGCACGAGGTGCTGCCGCAGGCGCTGGCCGCCGCGCGTGGAAGCGCGGACACGCTGCTGGTGCTGAGCGCGCGACTGCCCGCGGTGCACGCCCACGAGGATGCGGATCCGCTGGTGACGGGCGGCGGCGACGCGGCACGCGGGGAGCGCGCGGTGGACTGGGGCGACGGTGCGCGGCCGACCGCGATACTCGACTGCGGGGCACTCGCGCCGGCCACGGCGGTGCCGGGTCCGGCGCTGCTGATCGGCGCCGACCAGACCATCGCGGTGCCGGCGGGCTGGACGCTGCGGCGCCGCCACGACGGGGATTTCCATCTGGAGGCGGAGGAATGAGTGTGCAGCGGGTAGCCGAATACCTGAACATCGATCTGGCGACGCGGCACTGGCACTGTGCCGTGTGCAACCACGACCTCGGGAGCGCCGGGCGCAATTACAAGGAATCGTGCCTGGTCGCCGCGCGCGATCCGTGCGAGGTCCACCACCCCGGAGTCGAGGCGAAGAACGGCTTCATCGGCTTCGCGCCGGATCCGGCGTGGTGCCGCATCGTCGAGTTCTACTGCCCGGGCTGCGCCACGCTGATGGAAGTGGAATACCTGCCGCCGGGACATCCGGTCACGCACGACATCGCGATCGACCTCGACAGCCTCGAGCGGCGCTTCGGGACCGGCAGGGAGGAGCAGGCATGAGCGCGCACGCAGCGGCGCCGGCGGCCACCGGCGGCAACAGCATCGACATCGACGTCGGCGGCACCTTCACGGACTGCTTCGTGCAGTTCGAGGGCCGCCACCTCAGCGCCAAGGCGCCGACCACGCACTACGACCTCTCGGTGTGCTTCCGCGAGGCGATCGGACTGGCGGCCGCCGGGCTGGGGCTCGACTTCGGCGCGCTGGTCACGCGCTGCGACGTGGTGCGCTACTCGACCACCAAGGCGCTGAACGCGCTGCTCGAGCGGCGCGGGCCGCGGCTCGGCCTGATCACCACCGCCGGCAACGAGCACGTGAACCTGATCGGTCGCTCGATCCAGTGGCAACACGGGCTGAACCCGGCGGCGTTCGACGGGCTGGCGAAGGTGCGCCGTCCCGAGCCGCTGATCCCGTTCACGATGACCGTCGGCGTGCGCGAGCGGGTGGATTACGCCGGCAAGGTGCTGATGCCGATCGACGCCGACGACGTGCGCCGCAAGGTACACGCGCTGGTGGACCGCGGGGTGGAGGGCTTCGTGGTCTGCCTGCTGTGGGCGCACGTGAACCCGGTGCACGAGCGCTCGGTGCGCGAACTGATCGAGGAGATGTACCCGGACGTGAACCTGGGCGCGATGCCGGTCTACCTGTCGTCCGAGGTGGCGCCGGTGTGGCACGAGTACCCGCGCCTCAACGCCACCACGCTGAACGCCTTCCTGCAGTGGGAACTGCAGGACCAGTTCGCACAGATCGGACTCGACCTGCGCCAGAGCGGGCACCGCCGTCCGCTGCAGATCGTGAGCAACGTCGGCGGCATGGCGAAGGCCTCGCGCACGCGCGCGCTCGATACCTTCGGCGCCGGTCCGGTCGCGGGGCTGTTCGGCGCCGCGTACATCGGTGCGCAGGCCGGCGTCGGGGACATCATCGTGACCGATATGGGCGGCACCAGTTTCGACTTCGCACCGGTCAGCGGCGGCGAGGTGCGTTACTTCGCCGATAACGCGGTGATCGACCGCTGGCTCACCGAGCAGCCGATCATCGAGGTCAAGTCGATCGGCGCCGGTGGCGGCTCGATCGCGTGGCTCAATCCCGCCATGGGCAACCGCCTCGAGGTCGGCCCGCGCAGCGCCGGATCGAATCCGGGGCCGGCCGCCTACGGCATGGGCGGGCGCGAGCCGACGGTGACCGACGCCGACGTGGTGCTCGGTTACCTCGACCCGCAGGCCTTCCTCGGAGGGCGCATGAAGCTCGACCGCGCGCTCGCCGAGCGCGCGATCCGCCGGCGCATCGCCGAGCCGCTCGGCATCGACGTGATCGACGCGGCGGCGGCGATCCGGCGCACCATCGACGCGACCATGGGGGGCGTGATCGCAAAGGAGGTGCTGCTGAAAGGCCTCGACATACGCCGCTTCAGCGTGTTCGCCAACGGCGGTGCCGGACCGCTGCACTGCGTGGATTTCGCGCGCACCATCCGGCCCGACATGGTCTGCTACACGTTCCCGTATTCGAGCGTCTTCTGCGCGATGTCGGGCACCACCATGGACCTCTCGCACATCTACCAGCGCTCGGCGCACTGCACGCTGAAGGACCTGAGCTCCGGCACGCTGATCGACGCCACCGGCCGCGAGGCGTTCAACCGTGTGGTCGAGGCGATGGTTCGCGAGGCCGGGCGCGACGTGCTCTCCGAGGGTTTCGGCACCGAGCGCATCGTGTTCACGCTGGAACTCGACATGCGCTTCGGCGGCCAGTTCCACCAGACGCGCACGCGCTCGCCGCATCTGCGGCTGGTGGCGGACACCGACATCGAGGACGTGCTGCGCGCCTTCGAGGAGGAACACGCGCGGCGCTACTCGAAGATGAGCCTGTTCCCGGAGGGCACGGTGGAGGTCGAGACGATCCACCTGCTCGCGCGCGTGCCGCTGCCGAAACCGCGGTTGCCCGAGATCGCCGCCGGCACGCGCGATGCCTCCGCGGCGCGCATCGGCAGCCGCGAGGTGTACTGGACCGAGGTGGGGCGTCACGCGCCGACCGCGATCTACGACGCCGTCGGGCTGCGCGCCGGCAACGTGATCGACGGGCCCGCGATCGTGCAGGCACCGGATACCACCATCCTCGTGCCGGGGGATCGCGAACTGGCCGTCGATCGTTTCGGCAACGGCGTGATCCGCCCGCACTGAGCGACGGAATCCATTCATAACCACACGACTCACCACAGGAGAACGAGCACATGAGCAACGGCAACCCGGACCGCCCGCTATTCGGCGTCGAGCTGCTTCCCGACGGGCCGAACGATCTCACCGACGTGCGTTACGACAAGAACGTGAAGCCCGGCGTGGCACGCATCACGGTGGAACGACCCGAGGCGCTGAACGCGTGGCGCCACGAGACGGTGCGCTCGGTGGTGCGCGCGCTGCTGGATGCGCACCTCGACCGCAGCATCGGCGTGGTGGTGCTGACCGGCGCCGGCCAGCGCTCGTTCTGCGCCGGGGGCGACATCAAACAGGGCCGCAACGAGAGCCCCGAGAAACTCGCGATCTACCAGGAAGCGCACCAGGCGATCCGCACCTGCCTGAAGCCGATCATCGCGCGCGTGAACGGCAACTGCATCGGCATGGGGCACCACATCGCGTACCACTGCGACCTCACGGTGGCGGCCGAACACGCGCTGTTCGGGCAGAACGGCGCCAACGTCGGCAGCCCGATCGGTGGCTTCCCGGTCAATTACCTCGCGCGCATCATCGGCCACAAGCGCGCGCGCGAGATGTGGTACGCGTGCAAACGCTACAGCGCCGCGCAGATGCTCGACTGGGGACTGGTGAATGCGGTGGTGCCGTACGACGAACTCGACGCCGAGGTCGATCGCTGGTGCGACACGCTGCTCGACAAGAGCCCGAACAGCCTGCGGCTGGCCAAGGCGACCTTCGAGCGCGAGATCGACCTGATCCGCGACACCAACACCTTCGGCGAGGTGTGCCCGGACTTCTTCCTCTCCGGCGGATCGTCGGCCGAGCTGCAGGAAGGACTCGACGCGTTCATCGAGAAGCGCAAGCCCGACTGGGCGAAGTTCCGTCGCCGCGACACCGACCGTTGAGCCACCTGCCGGAGGAACCCCGATGAGCGCCTCGCACGACCGTGACCGTCCGTACTGGAACATGCAGATCGAGCCCTTCCTCGATACGCCGCAACTGCGCGACCTGCAGCTGCACCGGCTGCGCACGCACCTCGCGCGGCTCTACGAGGGCGCCCCGTTCTGGCGCGAGCGCATGCAGCGCCATGGCATGCAGCCCCGGGACGTGCACCGTCTCGAGGACCTCGGGCGCATGCTGCCGCCGTGCCGCAAGCACGACCTGCGCGAGGACGTCGAGAAGCACGGCACCATCGGTTCGATGGAGCGCATGATCGCCGCGCCGATGGACGAGCTGAAACTGCTGGCCGCGACCAGCGGCACCACCGGCGAACCGACGCCGTACCCGTTCACGCCGGCCGGCATGGCGGTGATGAACGAGACCTGGGCGCGCGTGTTCTGGCGCTGCGGCATCCGTCCCGGCGACCGCATCCTGCACGGCTTCGGGCTCAGCATGTTCATCGGCGGCGTGCCCTTGCTGATGAGCGCCTCGGCGATGGGCGCGTGTCCCATCCCGGTGGGAGCCGAGGTGGGCGCCGAGCGGCTGCTGAAGATCGGCCAGATCTTCAAGCCGCGCGTGCTGTTCTGCACGCCGTCGTTCGCCGAGTACCTGATCGAGGCGGCACCGAAGGCGATCGGGGCGCCGGTGTCCAGCCTCGGCATCCGGATCATCCTCTCCGGCGGCGAGCCGGGCGCGGGACTGCCCGAGGTGCGCCGGCGCATCGAGAGCGCCTGGGGCGCGCGGCTGTTCGACATGGGCGGCGCCGGCGGCGGCTCCTGCGACTGGCACGACTACCAGGGCATGCACAACGTGGCCGTCGACGGCTCGATCTTCGAGCTGGTCGACCCCGAGACCGACGCGCCGATCGCACTCGAGGACGGTGCGCGCGGTGAGTCCTGCCTGTCGACCATCATCGGCGACGGCTCGGTGGGCGGGCTGCGCACCAGCCTGGGTGACGTCATGGAAGTCGCGATGAGCCCGTGTCCGTGCGGGCGGACGGGCTTCCGGTACCGCATCGTGGGCCGCGTGGACGACATGTTGAAGGTCAAGGGCGCCATCGTGTATCCGGCCGCGCTCGACAACCTGATCGCCGCCTTCCATCCGCGCGTCACCGGCGAGTTCCGCATCGTGCTCGACGAGCCACCGCCGCGCGTCACACCGCCGCTGAAGCTGAAGATCGAGCACGCGCCAGGCATTGCCGGCGAGGCGCTGGCGCAGCTCGAGGGCGAGTTGATCGAGCGCATGCGCAGCGAGCTGCGCGTGACGCCGGCGATCACCTGGCTGGCGCCCGAGACGCTGCCGCGCACCGGCAGGAAGACCGACTTCTTCGAACGCAACTACCGCTGAATGGGCGCGGCCCCACCGGGCCGCGCGAGGAGGGCACGCAGATGAAACTCGATCCGCAACTGCTGCAACGCTACGCGGTGGAAGCGCCCGATGCGCGCGAACGGCGTGGACTGGAGACGCTCGCTGCGGCGGATTTCGCGGTCTATTCCGCGCGCCTCGAGCTGATCGCGCAGGAAGCGAAGGCGGTGATGACGACCACCGCGATCTCAGAACCGATCCAGTCCGGCGACTGCGCCTTCGGTATCTACACCGCGCAGGGCGATCTGGCAGTGGCGGCACCGGGCACCTATGTGCACTCGATCACCGGCCAGATCCCGATCAAGTACATCCTGAAGTACTACGTCGACGATCCCACCGTCGGCGTGCGTCCCGGCGACATGTTCTTCGCCAACGAGGCGCAGCTGGGCGGCATCCACTCACCGGACCTGCTGGTGCTGCTGCCCGTGTTCCACGGGCAGGAGCTGGTGTGCTGGGTGGTGGCCGCGGGGCACAACCAGGAGATCGGCGAGACCGACCCCGGCGGGCAGGAGCACATCCGCAGCCGCTACGACGAAGGACTCAAGGTGCCGCCGCTGAAGATCGCGGAGAACCATCGCCTCAAGAGCGACGTGGTCGCGATGTTCTGCAACATGGTGCGCAACCACCGCATGCTCGAGAGCGATCTGCAGGCGCGCTGCGCGGCCTGCGTGCGTGCCGAGGAGCGGCTGCTGCCCCTGCTGGCCGAGGCCGGCGCCGATCGCATCGCCGGCGTGATGCGTCACGCGATCGACGCCGCCGAACAGGCCACGCGCGCCGCGCTCGCGCAACTGCTCGACGGCACCTACCGCCAGGTGCTGTTCCTGGACACGCCCGGCGGGAACCAGCGCGGACTGGTGCGCGTGATGGTGACGCTGCAGGTGCACGGCGACAGCATCACCATCGATCTCAACGGCTGCTCGCCGCAGGTGGCGGCGGCCGGCAACTGTCCCACCCACGCGGCGCGCGCGGCGATCAACGGGCAGATGCCTGCCTACGTGGCGCCCGGGGTGCCGTGCAGCTCGGGCCTGTTCGAGCCGGTGCGGCTGGTCGCGCCGCCGGTGGGGACCGTGCTGAACCCGACGCCTGAGTCCGCGGTGATGGCGGGTGCGCACCTGCTGGCGATCGCCTCGCTGGCCTTCGTGCAGTGCGTGGTGCGCGCCGGCTACCTCACGCGTCGCGAGTACATGGCGCTGCCGCTGGGGTGGATCGGGGTGCTCTACAGCTACGCCGGACTCGACCAGTACCAGCGCATGTGCACCGGTTTCTCGATCGCGATGTACAACTCCGCCGGTGGCGGCGCGCGCCCCGACAGCGACGGCATCGACTCGATGGGCGTGGTGGTCAGTTCGACCGCCGACAGCCTCGATGTGGAACACGACGAGGTGCAGCACCCGTTCATCCATGCGTTCCGCCGGCTGGCGCACGACCAGGCCGGTGCCGGCAAGTATCGTGGCGGCGCCGGCGGGTCGTGCGGTGCCTACGTGCACGACTCGGCGCTGCTGTACGGACAGATCATCTCGCTGCCGCACAGTTTTCCGGTCAACACCGGCATCTACGGAGGCTATGCGGCGGGCTGCGGTCCGGGAATCAAGGTCAGCAACGGCGGCGTGCAGCCGCTGGCCGATCCGGACGTCGAGTTGCCGATCAACCTGCAGCAGATGGCCAGCGCCGGCCACGGCGGCAAGGACTACGAACTCGCGCGCACCGCCCCGTTCCAGCCGATGAGCGAGGGCGACGGCTTCGGCGCGCGTGGCCCGGGCGGAGGCGGCTGGGGCGATGCGCTGGAGCGCGACCCGGAGGCGGTGATGCAGGACCTGCGTGCGGGGATCTACTCGCCGTGGACCGCGCAGAACGTGTTCCGCGTGGCCTGGGACGAGCGCACGCTGATGGTCGATCGCGCGCAGACCGAACGGCTACGCGCCGCCGAGCGCGAAGCGCGCCGCGCGCGCGGCAAACCGTACGCGGAGTTCCTGGCCGAGTGGGAACGGCTGTCGCCGCCGCCCGAGATCCTGCACACCTACGGCACCTGGCCCGACGCCAAACCGCTGGGCGTCGGCGCGTTCTTCGCCTGAGCGTGCCGGTCGCACGCAGGTTCGGCCTGCGGCCGAACATGGCTGGCACAACTGTCCGGGCACAGCCCGGACCTACGCGAACATGTCCGGGTACAGCCCGGACCTACAGTCGAACGATGGTGCGCCCCTCAACCCGGCGGATCGGCAAGGCCGAACTGCACGCCGGCGTGGGTGCGCAACTGCTCGCGCAACACCGCGCCCAGTGCCACGCTCGGGGTGGTGAACCCGCCGGTGCGGCCGGTGCGCTCGCGCTCCATCGCCAGGCACCACGCGGTGTCGCACAGCATCGCCGCTGTGCCGCCATGCCCGGGATCGCGGGGGCAGAAGACATGCCCGCGCAGCAGCTGTCCCGAGCGGGTGGTGCCGATCATGCGGAAGCTGAACGGCCCGTAGCCCGCCATCTGCTCCTCGGTGGGGCCGTCGCCGGGTTTGGGTCCAAGGCGGTGCAGCAGGCGGCTCAGCGGCGAGCGCGGGTCGCCGGCCATGAACATGCGCCCGAACAAGCCTTCGGCCTGCGCGCGCAGTTTCGCCAGCGCTCCCTTGCCGGCGAGCTTCCATTCCTCGTAGACGAAGTCCTGCCCGTACGGGAAATCCTGCAACGCGTGCGCGCGGCGCACCATGCGCGTGTTGATGCCGCCGAGCGGGAAGGGTGCCACCCAGGCGTCGAAATCGGCGTCGAACACCACGCGATCCAGATCGGGGGCGGCGGCGCCGTGCATGCGATCACGCGGGTTCAGGCTGTTCGGGTTGCTGATCAGATCCGCGTAGCGCGGTTCGCGCGCGATCGCCTCCATCACGCCGAGTCCGCTCGCGAAGCTGCCGCCTGAAACCGCGATGTGGCCGCGGTCGAAGCAGTTGCGGATGCGCTGGCAGTATTCGCCGTAGCGCGCCAGCGCCTGCTCCTGCAGGAACTGCACGCCGAGGTCCGAGGGAATCGAATCGAAGCCGCAGGCGTTGAGCACGCGCGCACCGCTGGCACGCGCCGCGTCGTCGTGGCGGTCGATCATGTCGCGCAGCCAGTGCAACTCGCCGCTGAGATCGCAGTAATCGGTGCCGTGGCGCACGCAGGCGGCGACCATCTCGTTCGCGTGCCGCGCCGATGGCGCAACGGTGGCGCAGACCACGCGGGTGGCGCGTGCGAGCGCATCGGCTGCCGCCGCATCGCCACCCGGAACGATCAGGATTTCCAGGCCCGGCGCGCCGATGCGCTCGCGTACCGCCTCGAGCGCCGCGCGGTCACGCCCGGCGATCGCCCAGCGCACCGCGCCGTGCGCACCGTAGTGCTCGTGCAGGTAACGCGCGGCCGGGCGCCCCGTGTGACCGGTGGCACCCCAGAGAACGATGTCCCAGCGGCGGCGGTCGTCGTCGCGCATGCGCTCAGCCGGCGGCAGTGCCGAAGTCCGAGACGTGCTCCTCGACCACGAACATGCGGATCCGCGAGCGGTCGAGGAAGTTCTCCTCGTCGGCACTGATGCGCCCGCCGATCTCGGGGCGCGCGTGGCGTGCCATCGCGGAATCGTAGGCGGCGCGGTCCGCGTACCAGATCTCGGTGATTACGTCGTAATCGCGCTCCGCGCAGGCCGGCCCGACGAAGGCGCCGTCGGGGTCGATGAAGTTGCGCCGGTAGCCGCAGATCTCGGGCAACAGGCTGCGCACCAGCGGCACGTGGCGGTTTTCGTAATAGTCGACGAATTGCTCGCGCGTGAGGCCCGGCTTGCATTTCAGCAGCGCGATCGATTTGTACATGGTCAGGCTCCTTTGCTGTCGTGGCGGTATTCTGCCAGAGTCCGCACCCGGATCGTAGGTTCGGCCTGCGGCCGAGCATTCCCCCGGTCCGGCCTGCGGCCGAACGTTTGTCCGGGCACGATCCGGACCTACAAAATGGGCACGGTATGCGGGCCATTGGTCGAATCTTGCACAGTGTCGGTAGGGTTCACGTGGACAATCGATGCTGCATTATCGCAAAATGAGATAAACCGAATGCAAGCTGGGGGAACTGCTGCATGCGGGTCATCAGCAACCGGAAACTGATTGCATTCGGCGACGAACATCCGGATGCAGTCGCGCCGTTGCAGACATGGCGCAGATTGGTCGAGGCGGGGCGGTTCGAGAACTTCGCGGATCTCCGGCAAACCTTCGGCAGCGTAGATCGCGTGGGGGATTTCCATGTGTTCGATATCGGCGGGAACAAGTACCGGGTGATCGCGGCGATTCATTTCAACCGCGGGATGCTTTTTGTGCGGCATGTACTCACCCACGCACAGTACGATCGATGGAGGGCATGACGATGCTTGCGGTAAAGACACTGGTGCGCCACTACGAGGCGCTATGCGCGCTGGTTCCCTTGCGCCCCATCCGCACGGAGGCGGACTACGATGCGGCGGTTGCGGCTCTGGATGGACTCCTCGATGCGGGTGCCGGGGGTGAGCAGCATCCGCTTGCCGGTCTGACGGCAACACTCGGTGAACTGATCGGTGACTACGAGGCGACGCGCGAGGTCGCGGTGTCCGGTAGTTCCGTGGATATCCTGCGTTTCCTTATGGGACAGCATGCGCTGATGCAATCCGATCTGCCTGAAATCGGCAGTCAGGGTGTGGTTTCTGAAGTGCTGTCAGGCAAGCGCAGGCTCAATGCGCGTCATGCCCGCGCTCTCGCCGAACGGTTCGGGATTCCGGCCGGCGTGTTTCTCGGCGTCCGATAGGCGTGTTCTGCATTCGTTCGGCCTGCGGCCGAACATTCCCCCGCAGGTTCAGCCTGCGGCCGAACAAATGTCCGGGCTCAGCCCGGACCTACGGCCGAACAAATGTCCGGGCACAGCCCGGACCTACAGGTAGCGGCGGGCGTATTGCTCCATGTTGCGTTTCTTGGCGTCGAGCGTGGAGCGCTCGCCGAGCGTGAACGCGAACGGGGCGTTGATGGTTGCGGTCATGCCGAGTGACTCGAGTTCGTCGAGGTGTCCGTCCTCGAACGGGGTGGTGATCGCGATAACGGTTTCGAAACCGGCCATGGTGCGGCCGAGCGCCACGCGGTAGCCGGCGAGTTCGGCGAGCACCCGCGGCACTTCCTCGAGCGTGTTACCGGCGCCGATCCAGCCGTCGTGGCGCGCGGCGCGGCGCAGCGCCACCGGTGCGCCGCCGCCGATGTACACCGGTACCTCACGCCCCGGTGCCGGCGAGATCTGCACCGGCGGGAAGTCGAAGTGCTCGCCGTGGAACTCCACTATGCCGTCGCGCCAGAAGGCGCCAAGGATCGCGAGCATCTCGTCCATGCGCGCGCCGCGCGTGGCGAAGTCAACGCCGTACAGATCGAACTCGTCCTTCATCCAGCCGGTGCCGATGCCGAGCGCCAGGCGCCCGTTGCTGAGGATGTCGAGCGTGCCGCTGGCGCGCGCGACCTCGAACGGGTTGCGCAGCGGCAGCACGTACACCGACAGCGAGAAGCGCAGCCGCGTGGTCACCGCGGCGATCGCACCCAGCGTGGTCCACGCGTCCGGATACCACCACGACGGGTTCATCGGCGGTTTGCCGTCGGGCGAGTAGGGGTACGGTGCCTGCAGTTCCAGCGGGTAGATGCCGTGGTCGCTGAGGAAAACGCCCTCGAAGCCGAGTTCCTCCGCGAAGCGCGCGACGTCGAGGATCTGTTCGGGTTCCATCCAGGAGAGGGATTGCCAGTGCTTCATCGGGGCGTGCTCGGTAGTGATCGGGGCGCGGGTAGTTTATACGGAGCGGCGATCAGGGCGATCAGGAATCCGCAGACGGCGTTTCGAACGCTGCACGGATCGGCGTCATGTCCAGTGGGCGCAGCAGGAACACCGTGCCGTGCCAGCGCGTGCGTTCGCCGGCGCTGTTCTGGTCCACCTCGGCAATGCGGTGCAGGTCGCGGCGGAACTGCTCGCACAGCAGCCGCACATTGCCTACGCCGCGCGCGGACAGCGGGAAGAAGTCCGGCATGTAGAGTGCGTCTTCGTCGGGAACCCGCTGATCGAGAAAGCTGCGACGCAGCTTGAACTGGCGCGCAAGCGGCCCCGTCGGACGCCATGCGATCCAGCGCTCGGCGAGCACGCGCATCTGGCCTCCAGGCAGCAGACGGATCAGCCCGAGGTGGGCCAGCGTCTCGAGCAGGCGGTCCAGCTCGCTGCCGGCCACGCGCAGTTCCAGCGTGCACTGGGCACGTGTACGACCGTTCAGCAGCGCGAAGAACAGGATGAACAGCCGCTGGTCCCTGGCCAGCATTTCCTCCTGGTGCGGCGTGAAGTGGACGAGCTTGCCGGGCTGCTCGGTGGTGGCAAGTTCGACCAGTTCGGCGAGCGACAGCCCTGCCAGTTCGCACAGGTCCTCGAGCCGGGAGGCGTCCAGACCGCCGCCACCCAGCCAGCGCTTGACCGTGGACACCCCGACCCCCAGACGGTCGGCAACGTCTTGCTGGCGCAGGCCGGCGGCGCGCAGCTGCGCCTTCAGGATGCGCAGCAGCGCGGGCAACTGGCGTCGGCGGTTGGGCATGGGGCAGGCTCCATGGCAGGTGGCGCAGAAGAGCCCGAAATATCGACCTTGAAAGACCGGCTGGCAAGCCTTTCCCGATACCTTGTATCGTGGAAACCAATTCGGGAGCAGTAGCATCCGCGCACGAGACGCCGACGTATAAACGTCGTGCGGGGTGAAACGCCGGGAACCCATGGATGAGTGTGACCTACAACCCTCTGGCTACCGCAGAGCAGGGCGAGCTCGAACTCGAAGCAGTCGAGCTGGCGCGTGATCCGCTGCTGCAGGGTGTGCGTGATCGCGTGCGTCAGGAGTGGCTGGACGCAGTGTGCCCCGGGCAGGAAATGCTGGGCTGTTTCGACCGCGCCTTCGAGGAAGTCATGCACTGCGCGCTCACCTGGGCGCTGAACCAGGACGGGCAACATCCCAGGGTACTGACGGTCACCCGACTTGGGCACTCGCTCGGCGAGACGCGGATTCCCGGCTCGCGCTACGGACTGGACAATCCCGACGCGGTGTGCCGCATGATCCCGATCGACGGAGCCGCGCGCTACCTGCTCCACGGGCGCGTGGGGGCGTGCCGGCCGAGCGCCAACACCTTTGCGCTGTGGGACCATCGCTTCGACACGATCGCGGTGTTCGACGGCAGCGAGCTGGTGACCGCGCCCGACGGCAGTTTCACGATCAGCATCGACGCGGACCCCGCCGACGGGCGCGTCAACCATATTCGCAGCAGCCTCGAGGCGCGCGAGCTCTACGTTCGCGACGTACTGATGGACTGGGGGCAGGAGACGCCGAACACGCTCACGGTCGAGCGGCTCGGCGAGGCAACGCGCGCGCCGCGCTCGCGTGCCGAGAAGATCGCGCTGGCCAGGCACTTCATGCGCGAGTATCCGCTGAACACGCAGCGCTGGAACGCGCAGGCCTACCTGGGGCCGGCGAACGTGTTCGAGTATTCGGTCGATCGGGTCACCGACGGCGCGGTGCCGAACCAGGTCTACCGGCTTGGCAACTTCCGTCTCGACGACGACGAGGCGCTGGTGCTGACGCTGCACATCGCCGAGGCGCGGTGCTTCGGTGTCGCGATCACCAACGTCTGGGGCACCACCAGCGAGATCGTGCACCGCACCGGCAGCCTGAACCGCGCGCAGACGCTGCCGAACCCGGATGGAAGCTACACGCTGGTGCTGTCGGTGACGGATCCAGGGGTGCACAACTGGCTCGACCCCGGCGGCCTGCACGAGGGCGTAGTGACCGTGCGCTGGTCCGGGTTCCCGGGCGGGAGGCCGTCGGGGCGGCTGGAGCTGCAGTCGCGGCGGGTGAAGGTGGCCGAGCTCGGCTCCGTGCTCGCCGCGGGGACGCGCACGGTCGACGCCGGTGAGCGACGTGAACAACTGCAACGCCGCGCGCGCGGCTATCTGCGTCGTCTCAGCCCGTAGCGGCAGCCCTGGCTCGCGGTTCGGCGTCCTCGGCGCTGTGCAGGCGGATCGCGTCGCGGCCCGATTCCTTTGCACGGTACATCGCGAGGTCGGCGTTGCGGAACAGCTCCGGCGCGCCGGCACCGTGCTCGGGATAGACCGCCACGCCGATGCTGCACGAGATGCGCAGTTCCAGGTCCCCGATCTGCATCGGCGCATCGATCGCATCGCGGATCTTCGCGGCGACCTCGAGCGCCGTACACGCGCTCTCTGTCTCGGTGAGCAGCACCACGAACTCGTCGCCGCCGATGCGCCCTACCGCATCCGATCCGCGCAGCACATCGCTCATGCGCCGCGCCGCTTCCTGCAAGACGCGGTCGCCCACGGCGTGGCCGTGCGTGTCGTTGACCGGCTTGAAGTGGTCGAGATCGATGAACATCAGCGCCAGGCTGCGCTGGTAGCGGGCAGCGAGTTGCAGTGCCTGCTGCAGGCGGTCCAGGAACAGGCTGCGGTTGGGCAGGTCGGTCAGCGCGTCGTAGTGCGCCATGTGGAGGATGCGTGACTCGCTCTCCTTTCGCTCGCTGATGTCGCGCGCGATGCCGAGCATGCCCACCGGCCGGCCGTCGGCTCCCGCGATCGGGGCCCCGTTGGCCGTATGCCAGATCCACGCGCCGTCGAGGCGTCGCACGCGGTATTCCACGCTGCCCTGTTTGCGTCCGCTCGAGAGGATGCGCTGCAGGAACTCGCGTGCCGGGGCGAGGTCGTCCGGATGCAGCAGTTCGTGGTAATTGCGCCCGACGATCTCCTCGACGGGATGGCCGAGTATCTCGCTCCAGTTCGGCGAGACGTACTCGACACGCCCGGTGGGATCGAGGGTGTAGATGATGTCGTTGGCGCTCTCGACCAGCGTGCGGAACTTCTCCTCGCTGGCGCGCATTTGCTGCTCGGCTTCGTGGCGCGCGGTGACGTCCATCGTGTACCCGGTCCACAGGATCGAACCGTCTGGCAACGGTGAGGGAACGTCGCGGCATTCGACCCAGATCTGCTGGCCGTCGGTGCGGCGCACGCGGAACTCCGAACTGCACGGCTCCATGCGCTGTCCGGCCTCGAGGGTGTTGGCGATCACGCGCTCGAGGTCTTCCGGATGCGTGTGCTCGAGCATGATCGCCGGGTTCTGCAATACCTGTTCGGCGGTCAGGCCGTAGAGGTCCACGCGGCCATTGATGTAATGGAAGCGCAGCTTCTGCGTGGCAGCGTTCATCTGCACCTGATAGACCACGCAGGGCAGGTTCTCGAGGATCGTGGCGAACTTGCGTTCGCTCTGGACCAGGCGATCTTCGGCGGCCTTGCGTGCGCTGAGGTCCAGTTTCAATCCGACATAGGCCTGCACGGTGCCTGCCGCGTCCCGCACCGGCACGATGTGCGCTTCTTCCCAGTACAGCTCGCCGCTCTTGCGACGGTTCTGCAGTTCCCCGTCCCACGCACGCCCCTCCCGCAGCGCCGACCACAGGCTGGCGTAGGTACTCTCAGGGGTCTTGCCCGAGCGGAAGATGGAAGGGGTGCTGCCGACGAGTTCCTGCGAGTCGAAACCGGTGATTCGCGCGAGGCAGGGGTTCACGTAGCGGATGGCGGTGTCGGGGCCGGTGATCAGTGTCGAAACCGGGCTGTGCTCGACCGCCGTGCGGAAGATCTCGAGCTCGGTGCGCAGCCGGTGCTGTTCGGCGGCACTGGCACGCAAGTGACCGCGTTCACGCTCGAGGCGTAACCACAGCCAGCCGGCGAGCGCTGCGAACAGTGCCGCCAGCGCCGCAAACCCCCACGGCAGGGGCGCGGCTTCGCCTGCGATTTCAGCTGCCGCGGCCGGCACCGGAAACTGCAGGCCGGGCAGCAGCCAGCCGAGCGTGGTGGCCGCGGCGCCATGCGCGATGCGCGAGGGTCTCGTGGGCCTTCCCGCGGGTTGCGCGCATGGGCTGGTCACTTCCGTTTCCAAACAGGTGGATTCCGTGCCATTCGTGTTGTGGCCCGAATTGTAGAGCAGATTCCCCTCCCTGCGCAGTGCGCACGACGAGCGAGGCGGGTACGATGGCCAGGTTCGATCAGCCCCGGGGAGTCCACGCGTATGCAGTTCGGAGTATCCATCGCATTCACCGATCCCGACGATTATGCCGCGCTGGCGCGCGCAGCAGAGGACAACGGCTTTGCCGCGATCACCTTGCCCGATCACCTGATCTATCCGCGCGAACTGTCGGTGCCGTATCCGTACACGCCGGATGGCGTGCCGCGCTTCACGCCGGAGGATCCGTTTCCTGACCCGTGGCTGGGTGCGGTGGCGATGGCGGCCGTGACCGGGCGGCTGTGGTTCTACACCAGCGTCTACGTGCTGCCGGCGCGCAACCCCTTCCACGTGGCCAAGCAACTCGCGAGCGCGGCGCGCCTCAGCGGGGGACGCATGGCGCTCGGCGTGGGGGTGGGCTGGATGCCGGAGGAGTTCGCTGCGGCCGGGCAGGCGTTCACCGGACGCGGACGGCGCACCGACGAGATGCTCGAGGTGATGCGCAAACTGTGGACGGGACAGTGGGTGGAGCACCACGGTGAGTTTTACGATTTCGCGCCGCTGCAGATGCGCCCCGCACCACGTGAACCGATTCCGGTCTACATCGGCGGGTTCTCGGAGCCGGCGATGCGCCGCGCGGCGCGCCATGACGGCTGGATCGCGGACCTGCATACCCTCGCCGAACTGGAGGCTCTCATCGGGCGCATGCGCGCGTACCGCGAGGAGGTCGGGCGAGCGCAGGAACCGTTCCGGATCCTCAGCTTCGGCTGCATGGACGCCTGGGACGCGAACGGATTCCGTGCGATGCGTGACATCGGCGTCGACGTGGTGTCGACGATGCCGTGGGTATTCTACGGCGTCGATCTGCAGGCGCCGGTCGCCGCGAAGATCGACGGGATGCGCCGCTTCGCCGACGAGGTCATTGCGAAACTGTGAGCGGCAGGCCGATGAAGTGACCGCGAGGCGGTGACAGACGGGCTGGCGCGGTGCTGCGGCCGGGCGCCGGCGGATGCAATACGATCGACTGAAAAAGGAGGAACGACGATGACCTTACCCACACGTGAGCAGATCGACACCTGGGGCCAGAATTACGTGCGCTACTGGAACGACGGTGACAAGGCGGCCTGGGTGCGCAACTGGCGCGCCATGGCGCCGGGCGAGTTCCGGATGCTCGACCCGGTGGGCACGCCGGAGAAGCTCGGCTTCGCGAATTGCTGCGAGAATTCCTTCGACCTGTTCCAGCCGAACATCCGCTTCCACGTGCCGGCGGAGACGCGCTTCATCTGTGGCAACGAGATCTGCTGGGTGATGGAGAACCACTTCTCGACCGACGGCGAGGTCAAGGTGTTGCGCAGCATCGAGTCATTCAGATTCGAAGCCGATGGCTCGGTAGTCATCCGCACCTGGTACGACGTGCCGGAACCCGAGGACACCGAGATCGGGCGCATCTTCGATACCTACCTGCCGGGTCGCGCGTAAACCCCGGCCGTAGGTCCGGGCCGTGCCCGGACATCAATTGTTCGGGCGCAGCCCGAACCTACGCGGGCGGGATCGGTTCGGCTTCGGCGAGCAGGGGACCGAAAATGACGCGGAAGAACTCAGTGTCGGCGTAGATGCGCTCGCCGCGCAGCGCGTGCGTGCCGTACGGAAACACGGTCAGCGTGCGGAAGTCGCGCCGGCTGCCGTCCGGGTAGGCGATGGTGACGGTCATCTCGGTGGTCAGCGCGTGCGCGCCGCGCGTGGTGCCGTGATCGACGTAGCCGGCGACGCAATGGCGCGCGACGCTGAAGAAGTGATCGTAGTACCGGCGCACGCGCTCGCGGCCGGTGATCCGCAGCGCGCACGGAAACAGCTCGAAGAACGCGTCGTCCTCGAAGGTGGCGAGCGTGCCTTCGAGGTCGCCGCGGCCTTCGGCCTCGATGTGGCGCAGCGCCAGCGCCGCCAGGTCGGGCGTGGTGCTCTCACTGCGTGAAGTCGGGTCGCTCATCGGAGTTCCTCCGTACGCTGGCTCGGGCCGGTCGGCGCATGATCGCAGATCGTGGCCGGTCGTGTCGCCGGCGCAGGCCGGGCTGCCGGCACGCGCGCCGGCCGGAGTCGGGTAATTGACGTGGTCGGCCACGGCGACTAGCGTACGCATCATAACGAACGACGCCCGAAACCGGAGGTGCTGCGGAGTGGGCCAGATGGCGGCGGCAAGCCGACTGCGCGAATTCGGTGACCTCGTCTCCCTCGCCTACGAGGGAATCGAGGACCAGCGTCGCTGGAAATCGCTGATGGCGAGCCTCAGCCGGGAAACGGGATCGCGTGACGCGGCGCTGCTGATCGCTTCGCCGTCGATGCCGGGGATGTACTATCTCGTGACCGACAACGAGGACCCGGTCGCCACCGGACGGGTGCACGTCGACGGGGTGATGTCGGTCAATCCGCTGCTCGAACTGCCGCAGCCGCAACCGATCAGCGTGGACGAGCTGATGCCCGATGGCGGGTTCCTGCGCAGCACGCTCTATCGCCGTTTCCTGCAACCTCTGAACATCCGCTACCTGCTGTCCTGCGACGTGCTGCGCAGCGAGCTGGTGTGCGCGGTGCTCGCGCTCGAGCGCAATGCCGACCAGCCGCCGTTCACGACGCGGGAGAAGGACCTGCTGGCGCTGATCGCGCCGCACATGGCCCGCGCGATCCGCCTGCGCGAGCAGCACGCGCGCGGCGGCTACATGCTGCGCTTTTTCGAGGAGGCGATGGCGAAGCTCTCGATCGCCTGCGTGGTGCTCGATGCACGTGGGCAGGTGGCCTCGATGAACGAGCGCGCACGCGAACTGCTGACCGATCCGCACCTGCTGAGTGTGCGCACAGGCCGCTTGCGCACGGGCGATGCGATCGACGGCCGCGCGCTGACACGCGCGATCGATCTGGCGCTCGCCGCGCATCGCAACCGCTGCAGCTCGCAGCGCGGTGTCGGATTGCAACTCGGCACCGGCAAGGGCGCCGGCGTGTTCGACATCGTGGTCCGGCCGCTGGTCGCGGACCAGATGCTCGAGTCGGGCGAACAGCCGGCGGTGATCGTCTACATCAACGACTCGCGCCAGTCGGCGATCTGTCTCGATCCGGCCGTCCTGTCCGGGATGTACGGGCTGACGCGCTGCGAGGGACAGGTCGCCTCGTTGCTGGCGCGCGGCCTCAGCCTCGACGAAGTGGCCGACGCACTGGACGTCAGCATCAACACCGTGAAGACCCATCTGCGCGGCATCTACGACAAGATGGGAACGAACCGCCAGTCGCAGATCGTCGCCCGCCTGAACCACTCCACCGCGCGCCTGCTGTGACGCAGGCGCGACCGCGCCGTACTCAGCCGATGTGCAGCTGCAGGCCCGGAACGCTGTTGCGGTCCAGCGTCTGCTCCATCAGCCGCGCGTAGCCGGTGCGCGCGATGCGCCAGCGACCGTCGTTGCGACGGTAGGTGTCACGGTAGTACGCGAACATCTCGAGCTGCTGCATGTCGCGCTTGTCCAGGTAGAAGTGGTACATCGCCCAGATTCCCTGTGCCTCGTCGGCGCCGAACAGTTCGATCTCCGGCATCGTCACGTGCCAGAAGCCGAGCACCTGTGTTGTCGCCGCGTCGTGCGCGCCGCGCAGGAAGGCCATCAGCGAATCGCGTCCGCTGAAGGTGTATTTGCCGTCCGAATAGCTGGCCTCGATGTCCGGGGTCAGCAGGTCCTCGAGTTCGTCCCACAACGAGTGCGTCATGCAGCGGATGTAGCGGTGTTTCAGCGTCTTGATCGCCTCGATGTCCAGCAGGCGCTGCAGCGCGTCGTCGGTGGTCATCCGGGTGTCCTCGTGGTTGTGGAGTCATCGATCCGCGCCCCGGTTCAGAACTGTACGCTGAAGTCCACGCCGTAGGTGCGCGGGCGCATGTAGGTCGCGGTCACGGTCGGTCCGCCCAGCGAGAAGATGAACTCCATTTCGTCCTCGTCGAGCAGGTTCTGTCCCCAGATCCCGAAGCGGCCGGTCGCGTTGTCGCCGAGCCGGATGTTCGCGAAATCGAGCCGTGCGCCGACGCGTGCCACCGCCTCCATCACCGACAGGTCGTCGAGTGCCTTGTCGGGCGTGCCGACACAGGTATCGGTTCCCGGTACCGTGCTGGTTCCGGCCGGGCAGATCAGCCGGTAGGCGTCGTCGCGCCACGACACGTCGACCCGCAGCGTGGGGGCGACGCCGCCGGCGAGCGGGACGAAATCGTACTGGGCGCCGAGGTACAGCGTGTTTTCGGGCTGCCAGGTGCGCAGATCGCCGGAGGCGTCGACATCGGTGTAACCCCACGCGCCGTCGAGCGTCAGGCCGGTGAGCGGGATCCAGGTCACCTCGACCTCGAGGCCGTCGGAGACGATCTCGTCGCCGCGGCCCATGATGTAGCCGCCGGCGGAGGCGTCGAAGTCCTCCTGCTGCACGTCGGTGCGCTCCTGGCGAAACACCGCGACGTTGAGGCGCAGCGTGTCATCGAGCAGGTCGGACTTGAGGCCAGCCTCGTAGAGTTCCATCTCGTCCTCGCGGAACGGGTTGCCGAGCAACGTGCCGCCGGAGACGTAACCGGTGGCGTACTTGGCGTAGACGTTGGCCGAATCGTTCAGCTGGTAGGTCAGCGCGATGTCGTAGTCGGTGTGGTCGCCTTCGTAGCGCGAACGGTGGTTGCCCGGCACGAACAGACCGTAGAAACCGGCGGCGCGAATGAACTCCTCGCGATCGTCCTCGGTGTAGCGCACGCCGCCGCTCAGGTCGAAACGGCCGAGATGCCAGGTCGCGTGCGCGTAGACCGCGCGCGATTCGTTGTCGACGTCGACGTCCTGGCCGATGAAGTAGTCGAACGCGGCGACATTCACCGGGACCTGGTCACCATCGGCGATCGAACGGCTGAGCAGGATCGGGTTGTTCACGCTGCCCTGTTCGTCGTACAGGAACGCGCCGACGATCCAGTCGAGCGACGGGTGGCTGCCGATCAGCTGCAGTTCGTGCGAATCCTGTTCCTGCTCCTCGACACGGAACGCGATCAGCGGTGCGTAGGCACCGCCGGGGTTGCCGAGCGCGCCGGTGTCGATGTACTCGGCGCCGCCGTAGACCTCGTTGGCCCCGGCGTCGAGGTCGTACTTGCGGTGACCGAACAGGTATTTCGCGCGGATCGTGTCGGAGAAGGCATACTCGGCCGTGAACGAGTGTCCCTCGACGTCGTTGCTCGCCGTGGACTCGACCGAGGCGGCAAGTTCGTCACGGTAGCCGAACTTGCCGGGATACGGATGTACCGGCGTGACCAGTCCGTAGCCGATGATGCATTGCGCCGGCGTGTTGTCGAAGTCCACGCACGCACCGAGGCTGCCGTTCATCTGGCGCGTCGGCATCGTTCCCTTCCAGTCCGTGGAATCGAACTTGTAGTCGAGCGTCAACCGTTCGTTGCCGGCGTAGTGAACCGCGAGGAACACGTTGTCGGTGTCGCTGTCGCCGCCGCGCGCCTTGGTGGTGTGGGTGCCGAACGGTGCCGGCAGGTGATAGGTCCGCCGGCTCGCGATGTTGTCCACGTCGCCCTCGTACTCGGAGTGTCCGGCCACGAGACGGGCGCTGAGGCCGTTCCATTCGGGTGTATCGACGACGACCTTGTAGCGGCGCTCGTCGAAATTGCCGAGCCCGCCATCGACGCGCACACCGGCCTCGCCGCTGGGGCGGGCAGTGATGAGGTTGATCGCGCCGCCGGTCGAGTTGCGTCCGAACAGCGTTCCCTGCGGACCGCGCATCACTTCGATGCGCTCGAGGTCCGCCATCTCGAAGGCCGCGGCACCGGAGCGGCTGAGATAGACGCCGTCGACGTAGAGCCCGATGCCGGAGTCGACCTGCAGGTTCAGCGAACCGTTCGATACGCCGCGCAGGTTCATCTGCGGAGCCGCCGGGCTGCCGCCCTGCTTGTTGACGTAGAGGTTCGGGATCGTCTGGCCGACGGTCTGGAAGCCCTCGATGCGCAGCCCGGCCACGTCCTCGGTGCCGATCGCCGAGATCGCGGTCGGCACCGACTGGATGTCCTCGGAGACGCGCCGTGCGGTGACCAGCATCTCCTCGATGCGGGTGGCGCGCTGCGCCCCGTCGGCAGTGTCCTGGGCGGAAGCGCCGAACGCGCACTGGAGCAGCGCGACGCCGAGCAGCGAAGCGCGGAACGGTAGCGTGTTGCAGTATGACATGTGGTGTATCCCCTCCGGTCTGATCGTTATGGGTCGGAACGCCGCGTGGACATTAGCGGGAGTCGTGGCGTAGCGTGTTCATTCGATCGGGTGAGGGAATGCGGCGTAGTGGCCGGTGCACCGTGCGCAGCGGATACTCATCCGAACAGGTGATGTACGCGCTGGCGTCCGCAACTAAGGTGCATGCCGTAACCGACGGAGAAGCCGATGCCCATGAACGACAACGAACGCATCTTCCGCACCATGCTCGCGCACCTGGGACGCAAGGAGTTCGCCGACTGCGAGCGTTTCCTCGCGCCGGATCTGTACTCGGACTGGCCGTACCGCCCGGCGCCGGACACGCCGACGGAGCTGCACGGCGCGCGGGCGCTGATGGACTACATCGCCGCCGGCACCGCGGATTTCGAACCGTTCAACTATCACATCGACCGGGTGTACGAGCTGGCCGATCCCGACATCCTGATCGCCGAATACGGCTCATCGACGCGTTACCTGCCCACCGGCCGGGACTATGCGAACCGTTATCTCGGCATCTTTCGCTTCAGGGACGGATTGATCACGTACTGGCGCGAGTACGTGAATCCGGAGACCATCCGCCTCGCGATGGAACAGAACGCCGAAGGAGCACAGGCATGATCCTGCAGGGCCGTACGATCGTGGTGACCGGTATCGGTCCCGGAATGAACGGCAAACTGGCCACGCTCGCGGCCCGCGAGGGTGCGCGCGTCGTGATGGCCGCGCGCTCCCCCGCGCTGATGGAAGAACTGGCCGCGGGGATCCGCGCCGATGGTGGAAGGGCGCTGTGCGTGCGCGCCGACGTCTCGGTGGCGGCGGACTGTGAGCGCGTGGTGGCCGCCGCTGTGGCCGAATTCGGTGCGGTGGACGGGCTGGTCAACAGCGCCTACAGCGGCCAGTACCAGTGGGCACCGGTCGAGACGGCCGACCTCGACGACTGGCGCCGCTGCTTCGACGTGACCCTGTTTGGTGCGCTGAACATGGTCAAGGCGGTGGTTCCCGCGATGAAGGCCGGGGGCGGCGCCATCGTCAACGTCAACTCGGCCGAGACGCGCCGGCCGCTGGTGGGCAACGGTGCCTACAGTGTGCCGAAGGCCGCGCTGCTCGGCGCGACGCGCTTGCTGGCGCTGGAGCTGGCGCCGTACCGGATCCGCGTCAACAGCGCCGTGATCGGGTGGATGTGGGGCAGCACGCTCGAGCAGTATTTCAACGGGCTGGCCGGGCAGACCGGGCGAGCGCGCGAGGAACTGATCGCCGAGCGCGCCGCGACCATTCCGGTGGGACGGATTCCTCCCGACGAGGAATGCGCCAGGACCGTGCTGATGCTGCTGTCGGACTACACCAGCCAGGTGACCGGCGCGGCCTACGACGTCAACGGCGGCGAGCATTTCTCGCTGTGAGCGCGCGGGCGCTCGGTGATCAGGGAACAGAACGGGCATGACGAGCATGACGAACAGTTACGAGGCGCTGCTGTCGCCGGGCCGCATCGGGAGCCTCGAGCTCCGCAACCGCATTTTCATGACACCCATGGGGTCGAACCTGTGCGAGCCCGACGGCATGCTGAACGAGCGGATCATGTCCTACTACGAGGCGCGCGCCCGCGGCGGGGCGGCGATGGTCGTGATGGGCTCGGTGTCGATCTCGTGGCCGGTGGGTTCGGCCAATGCCTGCCAGGTGGCGATCTCCGACGACCGCTACCTCCCGGGATTCACCGCGCTCGCCGAACGCATCCACCGTCACGGTGCGAAGATCGCGCTGCAGATCCAGCACGCCGGCGTCACGGCGATGAACGACATCGCCGACGGACGCCCCCTGCTGGTGCCCTCGCTGCCCAAGGAGGGCGGCGAGAGCGACATCGGCCCCACGCTGACCGGGGAGGAGGCCGGCGCGATGGCGCGCCCGTTCGTGCAGCCGACCTCGAAACTGCACCATCGCGAGGCGACCGCGGAGGATCTGGCCTGGGTCTGCTCGCAGTTCGCCGACGCGGCCGAGCGTGCGCGCAAGGCCGGCATCGACGGCGTGGAGATCCACGCCGCGCACGGCTATCTGATCTCGAACTTCCTGTCGCCATCGACCAACCGGCGCAGCGACTCTTACGGTGGCTCGCTGGAGAACCGCGCCCGCCTGATGGTCGAGGTGCTGCAGGCGGTGCGCGAGCGGGTGGGCCGGGACTACCCGGTGTGGCTGCGGCTCGACGGGGTCGAGTTCCTGAAGGCCGAAGGCATCACCACCGTCGATGCGGTCGCCACCGCACGACTGGCCGCGCGCGCCGGCGCCGATGCGATCAACGTCAGCGCCTACGCCGATCCGGATCGCGGCATCGGCTACACCGAGGCGCATGCCACGCATTTCCCGGGGCAGTTCGTGCCGTTCGCACAGGCGATCCGGCGCGCCGTGGACATACCGGTCATCACGGCCGGGCGCATCGAGCCGGAAGTCGCCGACCGCCTGATCCGCAACCGCGCGATCGACTTCGTGTGCATGGGGCGGAAGCTCCTGGCCGACCCCGACCTGCCGCGCAAGCTGCAGGCCGGCAACGCGCGCGAGATCCGCCCCTGCATCTACTGCTACACCTGCATCAGCCAGATCTTCGTGAACGGACACGTGCGCTGCGCGGTCAATGCGGCGACCGGCTTCGAACACGAGGTGGTGATCACGCCGGCGCCGCGTGCGCGGCGCGTGCTGGTCGTCGGTGGCGGGCCGGGCGGCATGGAGGTGGCGCGCGTGGCGGCGCTGCGCGGGCATCGGGTGACGCTGTGCGAGAAGAACGCCGTGCTCGGCGGCAGTGTGCGGCTGTCGGCGGTCAGCTACCCGTCGAACGGGCGGCTGGTGCGTTATTTCGAGCAGACGCTGGCGGCGCTGCCGGTCGAGATCCGCCTCGGCACAGCGGTCGACGAACGCTTCGTGCGCGAGTTCGCGCCGGACGTGGTGGTGGTGGCCAGCGGCGCGCGCTGGGACGCATTGCCGATCCCGGGCATCGATCTGCCGCATGTGCTGAACGGCGAGTCGCTGCGCGCGATGCTCGGCGTCGGTGACGGCGCGCTGCCGCAGGGGATGTCGGCGGGCGTGCGCGCGCTGCTCGGCGTGGCCGCGCGCCTCGGCATCACGCGCAACCCCGAGCTGCTCGCGCGCGCCAGCCGTTACTGGCTGCCGCTGGGGCACCACGTGGTGATCTACGGTGGCGGACTGGTCGGTGTGGAGCTCGCCGAGTTCCTCGCCGAGCGCGGCCGCAAGGTCACGGTGCTCGAGGAAGGCCCGCTGCTCGCCCCGCAGATGCGGCTGCTGCGCCGCTGGCGCGCGCTGCACGAATGCCGCCGGCTCGGGGTGGACCTGATCGCCAACGTCGCCGGGCCGCGCATCGAGAAGGACTGCGTGCGCTACCGCACGCCGGGCGGACAGGAACGCGCGATCGCCGCCGACCAGGTGATCATCGCCGCCGGCGTGCGTGAGGACGGCACGCTGGCCGCCGCGCTGCGTGGCACCGGGGTGGAACTCCACGCGGTGGGCGATTGCGCCTCGGTGGAGTACATAGAGGGTGCGATTCGCGGCGGCAACGCCGTGGCACGCGCCATCTAGGACGTCGAGCAACCGCCAACAGGACGAGGGGCCAGGCATGCCGCAGTCGCTGGGTGAACGTGTCGCCGATCTGCTGATCGCCGAGGGGGTGCAGCGCTTTTTCTCGCTGCCCGAGGTGACCTTCGCCAAGGTGCACGATGCGCTGGACCGTGCCGGCGTGA
Source organism: Pseudomonadales bacterium (assembly GCA_022072145.1). Classification (GTDB taxonomy): domain Bacteria; phylum Pseudomonadota; class Gammaproteobacteria; order Pseudomonadales; family UBA5518; genus UBA5518. The sequence goes on along the minus strand of JAJVIG010000007.1, from coordinate 107,092 downwards.
AGCTGATCGCACCGCATCACGAGGCGGTCGCCGGCTACATGGCCGAGGCGTACGCACAGCTCACCGGCACCATCGGCGTGGTCGGCGGCTCGGTGGGGCCGGTCTACAGACGACGTGCCGGTGCACCCCGGACGCATGATGCTCGAGATCCAGAAGGCGCTGCCGCAGGACGTGGTCTGGGTGCGCGACGGCGGCGCGATCGGCATCCGGCAGATGCACCTGCTGCACCGCCCGATCAGCGAGCACCTGATGGCGATGAAACAGGGCATGCTCGGCACCGGACTGCCGTACGCGAACGGCGCTGCGCTGGCGGTGGCCGCTGGTGCAGGTAGTGATCGATCGCGCGGCGAACGCCTTCGAAATGCCGCACACCGGGATCTGGACCCGCTGGCATGCGGACAAGGTCGCGTACGTCGACGGTTGAACGAGTCGCAAACCAGGAGAGAGGACGAGTGGAACGGAACGTGCAGGACAACAAGCGTCTGGCGCAGGCGTATCTGGAGGCGGTGCAGAGCGGCGACGTGGACGCCATCGCCGGCTTTTACGCGCCGGACGGCGTGATGTGCACCACCGGCAACACGCTGGGATCCGGCGTGTTCGACGTGGCGCAGATCCGCCAGGCGGCGGCCGGCGCGTTCGCGGTGTTTCCGTCCGGCATGCGTTTCACGGTGCTCGGCATGACCGGCGAGGGGGAGCGCGTCGCGGTCGAGGCGGAATCGCAGGCCACCCACGTCTCCGGGACGCCGTACCGCAATCAGTACCACTTCCTGTTCCGCTTTCGCGACGGGAAGATCGTCGAGTTCAAGGAATATTCGGATACCGAGCTCGTCACCCGCGTCGTGTTCGGGGGCAAATCGCGGCTGAATACCGCCTGATCGGGGAGACCAACACATGAAGATCGGCCTGCTGAGCCTGATGTCGATTCCGCACGAGTACGTCGATGCATCCTTCGCGATGTTCCGGCCTAGCTTCGAGCGCGTGCTGCGCGAGGGCACCGAGGTGGTGTTCCTGAACCCGGCACGGGCGCTCAGCGGCAACGTCGCGGATCCCGACAACCTGTATTTCTCGTTGCTGAACCGCCAGGCGATGGTCGAGGGTTTCCTCGACGCCGAGCGCGCCGGCTGTGATGCCGCGATCGTCGGCTGCTTCGGCGATCCGGGCGTGCGCGAGGCGAGGGCGGTGGTGGATATCCCGGTCTTCGGTCCGGGCGAGTCCGCGATGCACTTCGCCTGCCAGATCGGGCGGCGCTTCGCCGTGATAGGCGCGAACATGCCGGGCCAGCAGGCGCAGATCCTGGAGCAGGTGCGCGCGGCGGGGCTGGAGAGCCGGCTGATCCCGAACGGCGTGCGCGTGGGCAGCGATTTCGTCGCCAACTGGGAGCGCTGGGCCGCCGACCCGCAGACGGCTGCCGACGATGTGGCGCAGGTGGCTGCGGCGTGCGTGCGCGATGGGGCCGACTGCATCGTCGTGGGCTGCGCGGGGCTTGGTCCGCTGTGCACGCTGGCCGGCTTCACGGCCCTGGCCACGAACGGTCAGCGCGTGCCGATCGTCGACCCGGTCACGGTCGCGATCAAGACCGCGGAAATGGCGGTCGAGATCCGTCGTGGCACCGGATTGCCGATCCCGGCGCGCGCCGGCAATCTGGTGCTGCCCGCGCGCGAGGACTGGTGCCGGGTGCGGCAGAACTTCGGGCTGAGCGCCTGAGCGCCGGATACTGGCCGCGCGACTTCGGCCCTGAACACGGGAGCAACGCCCATGCGGGACGATCTCTACGAAATACACAGACTCCTGTACCTGTACTGCGAGGCGCTCGACCAGGGGGACTTCGCTGCGATGGCCGAGCTGTTCCGCCACGCGCGCTTCGTGACGCCGGGCGACGCGCCGCCGGTGGTGGCGAATCCGGCGGCGATCGTCGCGATGTATCGCAGCTACACGCGCATCTACCCGCAGACCGGGACGCCCGGCACCCGCCACGTGGTGGCGAATCCGATCATCGACATCGCCGACGACGGGCTGAGCGCCACCTGCCGTTCGTACATCGTGGTGTTCCAGGGCATCGAGGATTTTCCGCTGCAGCCGGTGGTCGCCGGTCGCAACCTCGATCGCTTCGAGAAGGTCGACGGCCGCTGGCGCTATGTCGAGCGCGAGATCCTCTCCGAGCACTTCGGCGATCTCTCCCGGCACATGCTCAGGGAGTTCGGGCCGGACACCGTGCAGCGGGTGCCCGCTGGCGACCTGAATGCAACGGACGGGGGGAAAGCACCATGACCCAGCCGGCTGGTCGCTTTGCGCGCGTGGGCTTCGATTTCCGTGATACCCGGGTACTGGTCACCGGGGGCACCCGAGGCATCGGCAGGGCGATCGCGCAGGCGTTCACCGCCGCGGGCGCCGAGGTGCTGATCACCGGCAGTGCGGCCGCGGCGTCGGCGTACGAGGACCTGTCCGCGGGAGTCACGTATCACCAGCTGCGACTCACCGAGCGCGACGATATCGCGCGGCTCGCGGCGTCTTTCGACCGGCTCGACGTGCTGGTCAACAACGCCGGTGGCACAGGGGGCGCGGCAACCCCGTACGATTTCGACACGGCGCTCGCGGTGAACCTGGGATCCGTCTACCACCTGAGCAGCGCGCTCGCCGATGCGCTGGCGGGGTCGCGGCTCGAGGGCGGCGCGGCGGTGGTGAACACCGCCTCCGAGATGTCGCTGTTCGCGAGCCCGTATTTTCCGGGCTACGGGGCTGCGAAGGCGGGAATCGTGCAGCTGACACGCACTTTCTGCGCGCTGCTGGCGCCGCGCGGCGTGCGGGTCAACGCGGTGCTGCCGGGCTCGGTCCCGACGCCGATGACCAGCGCCTTCGCCGACGATCCCGCGGTGCACGCGATGGTCAGCGCCGCAACGCCGTTGCAGCGCTGGGGTGCACCCGAGGAGATCGCCGCTGCGGTATTGTTCCTGGCCAGCCCTGCGGCCTCGTTCATCAGCGGCCACACGCTGGTCGTCGACGGGGGCTATTCCGTAAGCAAGTAGACGATGGAGTCGATACGCATGAAACGTTTCGTGGACAAGGTATGCCTGGTGACGGGCGCGGCGTCGGGAATCGGGCGCGCGACCGCCCGCCGGCTGGCGAGCGAGGGCGCGAACGTCGCCATCGCCGACATCAACGAGGAGGGGCTGCGCAGCCTCGAGGCGGAGTTCGCCGCCTCCGGCACCGCCTGTGTGGTGCTCGGCTTCGATGCGCTCGACGAGGCCTCGTGCCGCGCGCTCGCCGAGCGCACCGTCGCGCGCTTCGGCCGGCTCGACGTGCTGTGCAACATCGCCGGTGCGTGCCGCGCCGACCACTTCCTCGAGCTGCGGCTCGCCGACTGGGACCGCATGTTCGCGATCAACGTGCGCAGCCTGGTCGCGATCAGCCAGTCGGCGTTGCCGCACCTGATCGCGAGCCGCGGCAATATCGTGAACATGGCGTCGGCATCCGGTCTGTGCGGCGCCCCGTACTGGAGCGCGTACGCGGCGTCGAAGGCCGCGGTAGTTTCGTTGAGCGCGAGTCTCGCGGTCGAGTTCAACGCGCGTGGCGTGCGGGTGAACTCGGTGTGTCCCGGCAGCGTGAACACCACGCTTCCCGGCACCTACAGCGTCCCCACGGACGTCGACACGAATGCGATGCAGCGCTTGTTCCCGATGACGCAACCGGCGGCGGAACCGGAGGAGATCGCGGGGGCGGTGGCGTACCTCGCTTCCGATGAGTCGCGCTTCGTGACCGGAATGGCGTTCAATATCGACGGTGGCCAGCTCTGCTGACGAACTGGCCCTGACCGGGAGGCGACCCATGACGACGATGAAGGCGGCGGTTTTCAACGGTGTCGGGGACGTCGCGATGCGCGCGGACGTGGCGCGTCCGCTCGCCGGCCCCGGCGAGGTGCTGATCCGGGTCCAGGCCTGCGGCATCTGCGGCAGCGATCTGCACATCTATCGCGTCGATTCACCGTCGGCGCGTGAGATGTACGCGGGCACGTTGCGCGTGGACGCCGACGGCGTGCGCATCATCGGCCACGAGTTCGCCGGCGTGATCGCCGACACCGGGCCGGGGGTCGAGGGCTATGCGATCGGTGATCGCGTGGTCGGCGTGACCGGCGGCGGCGCGATGGCCGAGTATGTGCCGGTACCCGTGAATCCCTTCCAGCTGGTGCGCATGCCCGAGGAGGTCTCGTTCGAGGAGGCCGCGACCACCGAACCGCTGGCCGACAGCCTGCAGCTGGTGCGCAAGGCGGCCGTGGCGCCGGGGGAGAACGTGGTGGTGTTCGGCGTCGGTGCGATCGGGCTCGGCGTGGTGCAGGCGTTGCGCGCGCTGGTGCCGCAGATCGGGCGCATCGTGGCCGTGGACGTATCGGCGGCGCGCCTCGCGATGGCGCTCGACGTCGGCGCGAGCGACGTGATCGACGCCACCACGCAGGACGTGGTCGGGGCGGCGGGGCGGATCTGCGGCACGGTGGCGCAGCCGTTTCCTCCCATGCAGCCGCCGGACGTCGGGGTCGTGATCGACTGTGCGGGCTACATCAGGCACATGAAGGGGCCGCCGCCACTGCAGACCGCGCTCGATCTGCTGCGCCCGCATGGCGGGCGCATCGTGTGTTTCGGCGCCTTCGAGGACGAGGTCACGCTGAACCTGACCGACCTGATCCACAAGCAGCCGCTGATCATGGGCTCGCTGGGCTATCTGCCGGAGGATCTCGAGCAGGCGCTCGAGTTGATGAGAAGTCGAAAAATCGACCGCAAGCGTTTGATATCAGACCGATTCCAGATCGAAAACGTGCACGACGCATTCCAGACCCAGGGCAATGGCCGCGCGATCAAGGTGATGGTCTATCCCTGAGCCCTCCTGGCGAGTTTCCCGCGACGAGATTGCAGGAGGTGAGCGCGAACGTTATCCCTGCTGGGGATGGCGCGGGTTCGCGTGCTAAGGTGCGCCAACGCGTGGTCAGCGAAGCTACCCGTGCGTATCCGTGATCTCTGGAGGCAATCGTCCCGCATGAAGGCGCTCGCCAAGCTCAAGGCCGAACCGGGGATCTGGATGACCGAGGTGCCCGAACCCGAGGTCGGTCACAACGACCTCAAGATCCGCATCCGCAAGACCTCGATCTGCGGTACCGACACGCACATCTACCGCTGGGACCGCTGGTCGCAGGAGACGATCCGCGTGCCGATGGTGATCGGGCACGAGTATGTGGGCGAGGTGGTCGCGATCGGGCAGGAAGTCAGCGGTTTCGCGCTCGGCGACCGCGTGACCGGCGAGGGGCACATCACCTGCGGGCACTGCCGCAACTGCCGCGCCGGACGGCGCCACCTGTGCCGCAACACGATCGGCGTGGGCGTGAACCGTGCCGGTGCTTTCGCCGAGTACCTGGTGATCCCGGCGTTCAACGCGTTCCGGCTGAGCGAGGAGATCGGCGACGACCTGGCGGCGATCTTCGACCCCTTCGGCAACGCCGTGCACACCGCGCTGTCGTTCGACCTGGTGGCGGAGGACGTGCTGATCACCGGCGCCGGGCCGATCGGCATCATGGCGGTGGCGGTGGCACGTCATTGCGGCGCGCGCCACGTCGTGATCACCGACGTGAACGAGTACCGGCTGGAACTCGCGCGCCGCATGGGGGCGACGGTCGCGCTGAACGTCGCCGAACGCGGCCTGCCGGACGTGATGCGCGAACTCGGCATGAGCGAGGGTTTCGACGTCGGTCTGGAGATGTCGGGCGTGCCGAGTGCGTTCGCCTCGATGCTGGAGACGATGAACCACGGCGGTCGGGTGGCGGTGCTCGGCATTCCGCCGCCCGAGATGAGCCTCGACTGGCGGCGTATCGTGTTCAAGGGCCTCACCGTCAAGGGCATCTACGGGCGCGAGATGTTCGAGACCTGGTACCGCATGGCCGGGCTGATCCACTCCGGACTGGACCTGGAGCCGGTGATCACGCACCGCTTGCCGGTTGCGGAGTTTCGCGAGGGCTTCGAGATCATGAGCTCGGGCCGCTCGGGCAAGGTGATCCTGGACTGGGGCGCGGCATGAGGGTCCTGACCTTCAACGCGAACGGCATCCGCTCGGCCGCCGACAAGGGCTTCTTCCGCTGGCTGCAGGGGCAGCAGGCCGACATCGTCTGCGTGCAGGAGACGCGCGCGCGCATCGACCAGCTGAACGACGGACATTTCTTTCCGCCCGGCTACGAGTGCCATTATTTCGACGCGCAGCGTCCGGGCTACGCCGGCACCGCACTGTACCTGCGCAAGCCGCCGCTCGCGGTGCAACGCGGGCTGGGCTGGGACCCGATCGACAGCGAGGGGCGCTGGCTGCAGGCCGACTACCAGGGTCTCAGCGTGGTGTCGCTCTACCTGCCCTCGGGCAGTTCCGGCGAGGAGCGCCAGGCAGTCAAGTTCGCGGTCATGGAGCGGTTGATGCCGCACCTGCGGCAACTGCGTGCCGACGGACGCGAGTACATCGTCTGCGGCGACTGGAACATCTGCCACAAGGAGATCGACCTCGAGAACTGGCGCGGAAACCGCAAGAACTCGGGCTTCCTGCCCGAGGAGCGCGCCTGGCTCGACGAGCTGTTCGGCGAGGCCGGCTACGTGGATGCGTTCCGCGTGGTGAACCCGCACCCGCGCCAGTACACCTGGTGGTCGAACCGCGGGCGCGCGCGCCAGAACAACGTGGGGTGGCGGCTGGACTATATGGCGGTGACGCCGGGGCTGCGCGAGCGCATCCGCGGCGAGTCGGTCTACCGCGATGAGCGCTTTTCGGACCACGCGCCGCTCGCCATGGACTTCGACTGGACGCTGTAGCGGCGGCATGGACTGCGGTTGTGGGCGGAGCTCAAAGCCTTTACAGTCGCAAGCGGTCCGATGTCTCTCAAGGCAGTACTTTAAACAACCTTCGTAACGTATTGGTTTCAGGAGTTATTATGTTCTTCATTCCTGCCGCGCATGCCCAGGCCGCTCCGACGTCTGCCGGCGATCCGATGATGTCCTTCGCGTTCATGATCGGCATCTTCGCGTTGTTCTACTTCATCGCGATCCGCCCGCAGCGCAAGCGCCAGAAGGAGCACCAGGACATGCTCGGCAAGCTGGCGGTGCGTGACGAGGTGGCGACGGCCAGCGGGATCCTGGGGCGCATCACCGCGATCGAGCAGGACTTCGTGGTGCTGAAGGTGGCCGACACCGTCGAGATCAAGATCCAGAAGTGGGCCGTGCAGAACGTGCTGCCGAAGGGCACGCTGAAGGGCGTGGGCGCGGCGGGCGAGAAGAAGTGAGGCTGCGCGCGCTGCCGGTCGACCGACGCGAACGGCCGTGACCGGACGGGCGGGAGGGGCCATGGATCTGCAGTCGCTGGACCACGTGCATTTCTCGGTGCCGGACCTCGAGCGGGCAGAACGCCTGTTCGGGCCGTTCCTGCACGGGCACTTCACGCCGCGTTACGGCGCACCCGAATACAACGCCTGGGGCGCCTGGCACAGCTGCGGGGGCGATTTCATCCAGCCGATCGAACTCGGCAAGCCGTGTTTCGGCGGTGCGGTGATCGAGCGTCACGGCATCCTGTCGCCCTCGTTCCGGGTGGCCGACGTCGATATCGGCATCGCGCAGGGGCTGGCGGCCGGTCTGCGGCTGCGCAGCCGGGTCGGCAGCGAGGACGTGGGGCTGGGCAAGAACGTGGTGCAGGGGCAGTTCTGGCCGGACGCCGAGTTCGGCATCGCGATCGAGGTCGTCGAGCACCAGCTGCCCGACGACCCGCACCGTCCGATGACCGAGACCGGGGTCGATCACCTCGAGTACCTGGTTCCCGTGCTCGACGGTCCGGTGGCGTTCTTCGAGCGGCTGTTCGGGTCGGCGTTCGGGCCGGCCATCGACTGCGACGTGCGCGGGGGACGCTCGCGCCGGCATGCGCGCTTCGGTATCCAGATCACGGCGCCGGCGCCGGCGGCGGCCGACGGCCATGTCGCGCGCGTGTTGCGCGAGCGCGGAGCCGGCATCCACGCGATCGCTTTCCGCAGCCTGGATCTGGCGGTCGACGCGGCCACGGCCGCGGCACGCGGCTGGCGGCTGGAGCGCGGCATGCGTATCGGTCCTGCCGTGACCGAGCTCGAGTTCGCGGCCGAGGACGGCGTGATCCTGAAGCTCGTCGAGCGTGGCGACGCGCGTGCGGGTTGAGCCGATGAACGCGACGATCTGCGGATTGCCGTCGCCGCCGCGGCTGCGGCTCGCGCGGCTGCCGACGCCGCTGGAACCGCTCGATGGGTTGAGCCGGCGTCTGGGTGGCCCGCGGATCTGGGTCAAGCGCGACGACCTCAGCGAGTGCGCCGCCAGCGGCAACAAGATCCGCAAACTCGAGTTCACCATCGCGCAGGCGCTCGCCGAAGGCGCCGACACGCTGCTCACCTGCGGCGGGCTGCAATCCAATCACTGCCGCGCGACCGCGCTGCTCGGCGCGCGGCTCGGGCTGGGCGTGGAACTCGTGCTGCGTGGCGAACCCCACGGCGTGCCGGACGGCAACCTGTTCCTCGACCGCCTCACCGGCGCCGTGGTGCACGCCTATCCGGCGCGCCGTTACCAGCAGGCACTCGATGAACTGCTGGCAGCGCACGCGGCGCGGCTGCGCGCCGCCGGACGGCGTCCGTTCGTGATCCCGACCGGCGCCAGCGACGCGATCGGCGTCTGGGGTTACGTGGCCGGTGCCGCCGAGCTCGCCGAGGACTGCGCGCGGGCGGGGATCGGGCCCGCGCAGGTGGTGTGCGCCACCGGTTCCGGTGGTACGCAGGCCGGGCTCACGGCGGGGCTGGCGCTGGCGGGGCTGGCCACCGAGGTGTGGGGAATCGCGGTCTGCGACGATGCGGCGTGGTTCGAGCGCAAGGTGCACGCGGACCTCGGCGCCTGGCGCGCGCGCTACGGCATCGCGCTCGACGTCGACAGGCTCGCGGTGCGCGTGCTCGATGCGTACATCGGCGCCGGCTACGCGCAGGCCGATGCCGCCGTGTTCGACACCATCGGACTGCTCGCGCGCGAGGAGGGCCTGCTGCTCGATCCCGTCTACACCGGCAAGGCGTTCCACGGCATGCTCGAGGAGATCCGTGCCGGGCGCTTCGCGCGCACCGGCGACGTGGTGTTCGTGCACACCGGCGGACTGTTCGGACTGTTCGCGCAACGCGCCGAAGCGCTGGCGGCCGGTGTGCTCGGGGCAGCAGGGGCAGGCGATGTTCACTAGGCCGCCGATTCCGCACCCGCGTTACGGGCAGCGCATCTTCCGCCGGCGCATCCGCCTGCTCGCCGACGGCGACACCGTGCGCGGCGGGCTCGAGGACAACCTGCACGCGTGCCGGCTCGCGCTGCGCCACGACGGGCACGAGATCACGGCGATCGATGCCGAGTGGTTGCGCTACCCGACCTTGGTGTGTCCGGATTCGGTCGCCCGTCTGATGCGGCTGGCCGGGCGGCCGCTCACCGCGGACCGCGCCGGGTTCCGTGGCTGGGAGAATCCGCGCAGCCACTGCACGCACCTGCACGACCTGCTCGGGCTGGCGATCGCGCAGGCCCTGCGCGGCACGGCGGAGCGCCAGTACGACGTGACCATCCCCGATCCGCACGACGGCTCGACGGTGGCGGAGGTCGCGCTCGACGGGCACGTGCTGCACCGCTGGCGTATCGATCACCCGCGCATCCTCGAACCGGCGGAACTCGCGGGGCGCGAGGTGCTGCGCGGCTTCGCGGCGTGGTCCGGCGAACGCTGGAGCGGTGACGAACTGGAAGCGGCGGCCGTGCTGCAGATGGGACTCATCATCGGCACCTCGCAACGCTGGGACCTCGCGGCGATGCGCCGGCGCGCCCCGCACGAACCGCTGAGCTCGCGCGAGCGCGCCAGCGTGTGCTTCGCTTACGAGGACGAACGCTTCGACCTCGCGCTGCCGCGCGTCGATTCGGTGCGCGATTTCACCGATTCCCCCGACGCCCTGGTCACGTTCCTGTAGGTTCGGCCTGCGGCCGAACAGGTTTGGCACCCATGTCCGGGCGCAGCCCGGACCTACGCGAACCCGCAGGTTCGGCCTGCGGCCGAACAGGTTTGGCACCCATGTCCGGGCGCAGCCCGGACCTACGCGAACCCGCTGCACGTTGGCACCGCCCCACGGCACCCGACGGATGCGGCCTGGCATCGCGGCGGGTACAATCGGGCCCGACTGCCCACCCGCGGATGGCCCCATGCCAGCAGTGCTCGGAAACCGGCTCGTGATCGCGATCTCCTCGCGTGCGTTGTTCGATCTCGACGCGAGCCACGAGGTCTTCGAGCGCGAGGGACTCGAGGCGTACCACCGCTACCAGATCGAACACGAGGACGAGGTGCTCGCCCCGGGGGACGCGTTCCCGCTGGTGCACAAACTGCTCGCGCTGAACGAGCGCCTTCCGGAGGACACGCGCGTCGAGGTGATCCTGCTGTCGCGCAACAGCGCCGATACCGGGCTGCGCGTGTTCAACAGCATCCAGCACTATGGACTCGCGATCTCGCGCGCGGCGTTCTGTGGCGGCGAGAGCCCGTGGCGTTACGTCGGCGCCTTCGGCTGCCACCTGTTCCTGTCGACCGAGGCAGAGGACGTGCGTCAGGCGCTCGAGCAGGGTGTGGCGGCGGCGACCTTCCTGCCGTCGCAGCGTGCTGGCGCTGGCGGGGAAGAGATCCGCTTCGCGTTCGACGGCGACGCCGTGCTGTTCTCCGACGAGGCCGAGCGAGTCTACAAGAGCGAGGGACTGGACGCCTTCGCGCGCAGCGAGTCGGCGGCCGCGCGCGAACCGCTGAGCGGCGGCCCGTTCAAGGCCTTCCTCGCCGCACTGCAGCGCCTGCAGCACGAGTTTCCGCACGACGACTGCCCGATCCGCACCGCGCTGGTCACCGCGCGTTCGGCGCCGGCGCACGAGCGCGTGGTGCGCACGCTGCGCGCGTGGGGGATCCGCATCGACGAATCCCTGTTCCTCGGCGGGCTCGACAAGGGCGAGTTCCTGCGCGCCTACGGCGCCGATGTGTTCTTCGACGATCAGCTGGGGCATTGCGATTCGGCGAGCCGTCATGTGGCGACCGGGCACGTGCCGCACGGCGTGGCGAACAGCTGAGCGGGCAGGGCTGTGGACCGCCCGGTCATCAGGCAGGTCAGGACGACGGTGCTGCCCGGTGTGCCGGCGACTGCGTGGATGCTGGTGGCGACGCCGGTCGCGGTGCGGGATATCGAGACGCCCGGGCGGCCCGGCGCCATCGGCTACGACGCTCTGGGGGCGGCACGGAGTTCGGCGGCGGCGCCGCGGATCACGCGCCAGGACGATCGCAGCAGCAGTGCGGCCAGCAGCGTGGCGACGAGCAGGTCCGGCCAGCCCGCCTGGAAGAAGCGCACACCGGCAGCGGCGACCAGCACCGACAGGTTCGAGGCGATGTCGTTGCGCGAGCATTCGAAGACCGAGCTCATGTTGATGTCCTCGGAGCGATGTCGCCACAGCAGCCACAGGCACGCGCCGTTCGCCACGAGACCGATCAGCGCGAACAGGCTCATCACCTCGTGCGAAGGGGTGACCGCGTGGACCAGTTTCCACGCGATCTGCCCGCTAACGACGGCCGCTCCCAGGAAGATCAGCGCGCCCTTGACCAGCGCAACCCGTGCCTTGATCCGCTGATTTCCCGTGACTGCGTAGAGGCTCAGGCCGTAGGTGAGAGCATCTCCGAGATTGTCCAGGCTGTCGGACAGCAAGGCCGTGGAGCGACCGTACAGCGCGGCGCCTGCGATGACCAGGAACATCGCCGCATTGATCCACAGCACTTTGGTCAGCGTGCCGCGCTGGCGCAACACCGCCAGTGTACGGTCATCATCGCAACAGGCATCCACCATCCGCGCCTCCGGTCGCCGTGCAATCGCGCCCGCCGTTGGATTAGAGCCTGCCGATACGGAACAAGGCAAGGCCGATTCGTCGACCTCTCGATCCCGTGATTCCGCCGGTAGCCGCCACCGCCGAATGTCGCTATCCTGCGCGCGTCCCGCACGCGCCCCCGCGCCGAACCCCGACCCATGAAGCTTCAGCAGTTGCGCTATATCTGGGAGGTCGTCCGCCACGACCTCAACGTCTCGGCGACCGCGCAGGGCCTGTTCACCTCGCAGCCAGGCATCAGCAAGCAGATCCGCCTGCTCGAGGACGAACTCGGGGTGGAGATCTTCGAGCGCAGCGGCAAGCACCTCACGCGCGTGACACCGGCCGGCGAGGCGATCCTCGAGCGCGCCGGCGAGATCCTGCGCCGCGTCGAATCGATCCGCCAGGTCGCGCAGGAGTTCCGCAGTGACCGCAAGGGCACGCTCGCGATCGCCACCACGCACACCCAGGCCCGCTACGCGCTGCCGCCCACGATCAAGCAGTTCATGCAGCGCTACCCCGAGGTCTCGCTGCACATGCATCAGGGCACCCCGGTGCAGATCTCCGAGATGGCGGCCGACGGCACCGTCGACTTCGCGATCGCCACCGAGGCGATGGAACTGTTCAACGACCTCGTGATGATGCCGTGCTATCGCTGGAACCGCTGCGTGATCGTCCCCGAGGGGCACCCGCTGGCGAGCGTGCGGCGGCTCAGGATCGAGGACGTGGCCGCGTACCCGATCGTGACCTACGTGTTCGGCTTCACCGGGCGCTCGCGCCTCGACGAGGCTTTCCACGCCAAGCGGCTGACGCCGCGCGTGGTGTTCACGGCCACCGACGCCGACGTGATCAAGACCTACGTCCGGCTGGGGCTCGGCATCGGCATCATCGCGCGCATGGCGGTCGATGCCGAGCAGGACCGCGGGCTGGTCGTGCTCGATGCGAGCCACCTCTTCAAGTCGAGCGTCACCCGGATCGGATTTCGCCGTGGCACCTTCCTGCGCGGCTACATGTACGATTTCATCGAGCTGTTCGCGCCGCACCTCACGCGCAAGGTCGTGGACGAGGCGTGGCACAGCGAGGGACGCGCCGAGGTCGAGGCGATGTTCGAGCACATCGAACTGCCGACCTACTGATGCCGCACCCGGAACGCTTCACCGCCACCCTGCGCGCACGACGCGCCGGGCATTACTTCCATTGCTGCTGGAGACTTTCGTGGAAATAGCCTGTCTCGACCTCGAAGGCGTGCTGATACCGGAAATCTGGATCGAGTTCGCCGATCGCACCGGGATCGCGGAGCTGCGCGCGACCACGCGCGACATCCCGGACTACGACGTGCTGATGAAGCAGCGGCTGCGACTGCTCGACCAGCACGGGCTGCGCCTGCCCGACATCCAGGCCGTGATCGACACGATGGAGCCGCTGCCCGGCGCGCGCGAGTTCCTGGACTGGTTGCGCGAGCGTTTCCAGGTGCTGATCCTCTCCGACACCTACTACCAGTTCTCGGCGCCGCTGATGCGCCAGCTCGGGTGGCCGGCGCTTTTCTGCCACCGCCTCGAGGTCGACGGCGAGGGGCGCGTCACCGACTACGTGCTCCGCCAGAAGGATCCTAAGCGTCAATCGGTGCGTGCGATCCGCTCCTTGAACTTCCGCGTGATCGCGGCCGGTGATTCGTACAACGACACCACCATGCTCGCCGAAGCCGACGCCGGCATCCTGTTCAATGCGCCGGCGAACGTGATCGCCGAGTTCCCGCAGTTCCCCGCCGTGGAAGGCTACGGGGCGCTGAAGGATGCGTTCCGCGCCGCGAGCCTCAGGGATATCTGAGCCGCGGCGCGCCGGCGCCGGCGCGTAGCCCGTCGAGCAGCGGCTCGATCTTCAGCAGCGTCTCGCGGTATTCGGCGTCGCGGTCGGAATCGGCCACGATGCCGCCGCCGCCCCAGACGTGTACCTCGGCGCCGTCGTGCACCAGCGTGCGGATCGCGATGTTCGTATCGAGCGTGCCGTGGCGTGATACGTAGCCGATCGCGCCGCAGTAGGCGCTGCGCGAATCGGGCTCGAGTTCGTCGATGATCTGCATCGCGCGGATCTTCGGCGCGCCGGTGATCGAGCCGCCGGGGAAGCAGCGCGCGAGCACCTCGAGCGCGGAGGTGTGCGGCGCCAGCGTGCCGCTGATCACGCTGACCAGGTGGTGGACGTTCGCGTAGCTCTCGAGCGCACACAGCTTGTCCACGCGCACGCTGCCGGTGCGGCACGAGCGGGCGAGGTCGTTGCGCATCAGGTCCACGATCATCACGTTTTCGGCGCGGTCCTTGGCCGAGGCGAGCAGCGCGCTGGCCTGGTCACGGTCGGCCTCGGGGGTCGCGCCGCGGCGCGCGGTGCCCTTGATCGGGCGGGTCTCGACCCGCGTGCCGTGCACGCGCACGAAGCGTTCCGGCGAAAAGCTGAGCACCGCGCTGCCGTCGTCGCCGGGCAGGAACGCCGAGAACGGCGAGGCGGTGCGCGCGCGCAGGCGCAGGTAAGCGTCCCACGGATCCCCGTGGGCGGGCGCGCTGAGGCGTTGCGCGAGGTTGACCTGGTAGCAGTCGCCGTCGCGCAGGTAGCGCTGCACGCGGTCGAACGCACGCGCATACGCACACGCGTCGAGGTTCGAGTGGAATTCGCCGTCGAGAACGAACGGCGCGGGGGGGGCGGGCGCGGGGGATTCCAGCGCTGCGAGCACGCGCCGTCGGGTCGCGTCGTCGATGGCAGTGGTGAACACCGCCGCGGCCTCGCGGCGCTCGTGATCCTGCAGCAGCGCCCAGCCGTAAACGCCGACGTGCAGGTCGGGAACCCGGTTGGGGTGTGCACGTGGCGTGAGTCCGGCACAGCGGCGCCCGAGTTCATAACCGAACCAGCCGATCGCGCCGCCCTGGAACGGCCACGGGCAACCGGCATCGCGCGCGGTCGGCAGATGCGCGTCGAGTGCCTGCGCGAGCAGCCGGAACGGGTCGGCATCGCTGTGCGTGAGGCCTGTGGCGTGGCGGATCGTCGTCAGCGCCCCGTGGCTGCGCAGCTCGCACAGCGGCAGCGCGCTCATCACGTCGAAGCGTCCGCTCGCGCCGTGCGCGCGCACGCTGTCGAGCAGCACCGCGCCGGGCAGCGCCCGCAGGCGCGCGAAGTGGTCGCAACCGTCGGGTCGGTACGGCAGCGGCAGGATCGAGAGTTCGCCCATCGCGCGGATTCTGCTCAGGCCGGTTGCAAACATATTGATATCATAAGCGTAAGTCATTAATATGTCGCGGTTTTTTGTCATGCGCCAGCGACGTGCAAGGCACGGCCGGCGCGGCGCCCAGACACCCGCAGAGGCAAGTCCAGATGAGTGAGAACGACGGCGTGGGTTTTTCGCTGAAGAACCCGTTCGGCAAGGAACAGGACGTGGAGTTCACTGTCCCCGGGCAGATCGGCTATCAGCCGGGCCTGTACGAGCAAACGCTGGCGGCCGGGCACGCGCTGCAGCAGCGTCCGCGGCGCGCCGCCGGTGTGGTGAACATCGAACGCCAGCACCAGAAGAACCGGATGACGATCTGGGAACGCATCGCCGTGCTGGCCGACGGCGAGCCGACCGTGCTGTTCCAGAACTGGGGAGAGAACCTCGATGGTGCCTCGCTGGTCACCGCGGTGATCAAGGTGAAGGGGCGCGAGGTGGCGTTGTACGGGCACGACTTCACGGTGCGCGCCGGCTCGATGGACGCGACCAACGGGCGCAAGCTGGCGCGGTTGTTCGAACTCGCGGGCAAGCGGCGCATCCCGCTGGTGGGGTTGAACGACAGCGCCGGTGCCTACGTGCCGGCCGGCGTGGGCGGACTCGATGGGTACGCCGAGGCGTTCACGGCGCTGCGCAAGGTGAGCGGCGTGGTGCCGAGCATCATGTGCATGTTCGGCTTCAACGCCGGCGGCGGCTCGTACCTGCCGCGTCAGGGCAGCTTCGTGATCCAGCCGCGCGACACCTTCTTCGGTCTCACCGGCCCCGGAGTGGTGAAGTCGGTGCTCGGCGAGGACGTGACTCCCGACGAGCTCGGCGGTCCGGCCGTGCACTCGCAGTCCGGCGTGACGGATTTCGTGGTCGAGGACGAGGTTGCGGCGCTGCGCAAGGTGCGCGAGATTCTCAACTACATCCCCGACAACAACGGCGAGCTCGCGCGCTACCAGCCGACCTCGGACCCGGTCGATCGCAAGACCTGGGACATCGACATCCTGCTGAAGAAGGCGTTCAACTCGCCGACCGGATTCAACACGCCGTTCGACGTCAGCATCATCATCCAGCAGATCTGCGACCACGGTGACTTCATGGAGGTGCAGGCCGACCGGGCGCGCAACACGATTACCGCTTTCGGGCGCATGGGCGGGCATGTGGTCGGATTCGTGGCGAACAACTCAGCGGTCGCCTCGGGCCAGATCGACATCGCGGCAGCGTACAAGAACGCGCGCTTCATCCGCTTCTGCAACCTGTACAACATCCCGATCGTGTTCATGGAGGACACCACGGGCTTCCTGCCCGGGCGCGAGCAGGAGGCAGGCGGCATCGTGCAGGCAGGGCGCGCGATGCTCGACTCTATCATCGACCTGCGCACGCCGCGCTTCCTGGTGATCCTGCGCAACGCCTTCGGTGGCGCCTACGCCTCGTACAACAACTACCCGACCGGCGCCGACTTCGTGATCGCGCTGCCGACAACGCGTGCGGCGGTCATGGGCCCGGCCGGCGTGGAATTCGTCTACAAGGACGAACTGCGCGCGATCCGCGGCCGGCGCCAGCAGCGCCTTGCCGCCGAGCTGAAGCGCCTGCGCGAGGAGGGCATGGCCGAGGAGGAGGCGATCGTCGCCGCGCAGCACCACGTCGACGTGTGGGTCAAGGAAGGCGAGGCCGCGCTCGCCCAGCGCTACGAGCGCGAGCTGATGAATCCGAACGAGGCGCTCAGCCTGGGCTCGATCTCGCAGATCGTGATGCCATCGGATCTGCGGCGCGTGATCGCGGAGAACCTCCTGTTCCACCTCGAGCACTACCGTCCGGAGCCGTTCTCCGGCGTGCAGCGCGAGTTCCACTGATACCCGTACCACCACCGGCACCCACCGCGGAAACCAACCAGTGCGCAGCAGCAACCAATACTATCTGAACAATCCCCTGGTGCATCGCGACCGCCGGCTCGCACAGAGCCCGTCGCCGTGGGTGCGCGGTTTCGCCTGCGAGGACATGCGCCCGCTGATCATCTGCCGCGGGCCGATCCGGCGCGAGGCGATGGACGTCTTCGAGGAGATGGGCATCCGCGGCTACGGCATCCTGCTCTCCGAGAAGGACTCGATCGTCTACAGCAACGCGCTGGCGCCCGAACTGCGCACGCTGACCGATCCCGGCCGCGTGCACCGCGTCCCTGATTACACCGGCGCCTCGAAGGAGGAGCGCACGCAGCGTATCCGCCAGATCATCGCGATCGCGAAGGACAACGGCTACGACTCGATCTTCGCCGGCTACGGCTTCATGTCCGAGGACGAGGAACTGGTCAAGGCGATCGAGCAGGCCGGGCTCACGTTCATCGGCCCGTGCAGCCGCACCGTGCGCGGCGCGGGATTCAAGGACGAGGCCAAGCGCACCGCGCTGGCGGTGGGCGTCAGCGTGACGCCGGGAATCGACAACGCGACCGCGCTGACGCTGCTGTCGAAGTTTCCCGACAGCCACTCGCTGCGTGCGCTCGCCGAGGCCGAGAAGCTCGCGGTGGACGCGGCGGTGTTCGCCGACGGCGTGGCGCTCGAGACCCAGGCCGACGCGGTGCTCGACGCCGCGTACCGCCACGGGGTCGACCTGTTCAGCATCGAGGAACTGTGCGCGGAACTCGAGAAGCGTGTCGCCGAGATGTACCGCAAGTACCCGCAGAACCGCATCCGCCTGAAAGCGATCGGCGGCGGTGGGGGCAAGGGGCAGCGCATCCTGTCCTCACCGGAGTCGTTCGAGGGCAGGACGCTCGAGGAGCGCATCGCGAAGGCGGCGGCGCGCGCCCCGGAGCGCGCGCGTGAAATCCTCGCCGAGGTCAAGGCGCTCGGCGTCGGCGACAACAAGAACATCCTGATCGAACTCAACATCGAGACCACGCGGCACCAGGAGATCCAGGTGATCGGCAACGGCGTGTGGGCGACCACGCTCGGTGGCCGTGACTGCTCGCTGCAGATGCACGAGCAGAAGCTGCTCGAGGTGTCGGTGACGGAGGAGGAACTCGCGCTGGCGATCGCCTCGGCCGAGGCCGGCGGGCGCGCCGAGGAGGCGAAGGTACTGAAGAGCGACCTCGCGATCCTGCGCCGCATGGAGGACGAGGCCGCGCGCTTCGGCGCGGCCGTGGGGCTCGATTCGGTCTCGACCTTCGAGTGCATCGTCGAGCGTGATCATCACTTCTTCATGGAGATGAACACGCGGATCCAGGTCGAGCACCGCGTGACCGAGCTCTGCTACGGGTTGCGCTTCGCCAATCCCGACGATCCGCAGGACGACTTCGTGGTCGAGTCGCTGGTCGAGGCGATGGTGCTGCTCGCGCGCCACAAGCAGCGCTTGCCCAAACCGGGCCGCGTGCACCGCCACAATGCCTCGGTCGAGGCGCGCATGAACGCGACCAACCAGGCGCTGCAGCCGCACGCCGGCGGTGTGATCCGCAACTGGTCGAACGCGATCGAGGGCGAGATCCGCGACGACCAGGGAATCAGCCTGCACAACCCCGACACCGACGTGTTCATGTCCTACACGCTGGCCGGCGCCTACGATTCGAACATCGCACTGCTGCTGACGGTCGGCACCGACCGTCTGGACGTCTACCTGCGACTGGCCGGGATCCTGCGCGTCACGCAGATTTCGGGCAAGGACCTGGCGACCAACCTCGAGTTCCACTACGGACTGGTCAACTGGTTCATCGGCGCGGGGATCAACGCGCGCCCGACCACGCGCTTCATCCTGCCGTACCTGACCGCGGTGGGGCGGCTGCGCGAGTGCGCGCACAGCATCGATCCGGAGTACGCGTTCGCGCAGTTGCGGCGCGAGGCGTTGGCTGTGGTCACCGACGGGGCTGCACACAAGGCGCTTGCGGACTGCTTCGACCGCAAGCAGACGCTGCTTCTGCGTCCGATCCAGCAGCTGTTCGCCGAGCCGCACATGCTGTCGGGCTGGCTGAGCAGGTTCCGCGACAGTTTCGCTATCGCCGACGGTGCGCTGCAGTTCCGCCGCAATCCGGTCGAACTGCTGGCCGACACCTACCACTACCTCAACATGAACTGGCGCGAGTCGTGCCCGCCGGCCTACATGATCTGGGACCACGACAACGCGTTGCTGCAGGACGCGTTGGCTTTCTATCGCTCGCTCGCCGAGCGCCTCGGCGGCAGCGACTGGGACGCGACGCGCGCCGTGCTCGCCTCCGGGTCTGTGCCGGCGGCGGGCTTCGACGCGCCGACCTGGGGAACGGTACGTGCCGCGCACGCGGGTTATCAGGCAGGGCTCGAGCTGTTGCTGGTGCTGCCGTACATCGCGCGCGCCACCGATTTCTTCGATCTGCGCGTGAACCCGGACCTCTCGATCCACATCCCCGAAGAGCTGCTGGTGCCGGAGCACCAGGCCGAGATGGCGAAGGTGCTGGTGCCGCCGCCGGTGGCGAAGTCCGACGAGATCCTCGCCGCCAGCGGTGGCATGTTCTATCCGCGCGAGGCGCCCGGTGCGCCCGAGTTCGCGCGCGAGGGGCAGCACTTCGAGCAGGGCGATCCGCTCTACATCGTCGAGGTCATGAAGATGTTCAACAAGGTCTACGCCCCGTTCGCCGGCACCATCGAGAAGGTGCTGGTCGCCGGCGAGGGCGTGATCATCAAGAAGGGCCAGCCGCTGTTCAAGGTGGTTCCCGACGAGCGCATCGTCGAGGAGTCGCCGGAGGAGCGCCAGCGGCGTCGGCTCGCGGCGACCGCGAAGTTCCTTGCTGCACTGGAGGCCAGGGCATGATCACCGGACTCGACCATATCGCGATTGCGGTCCCCGACCTCGAGCGCGCGATCCGCCGCTTCATGGACGACTTCGGACTGCCCTACGACGGCACTGAAGACGTCGAGTCGGCGCGCACGAGCACGGCGTTCTTCCCGCTGCCGCCCACCAGCATCGAGCTGGTGCATCCGCTGCGCGGCGAGGGGCCGATCGCGAAGTACCTCGAGAAGAAGCCCGGTGGGATCCACCACCTGTGCTTTCGCAGCGACGACATCGACGCCGACGTCGCTCGTCTGAAGGAGAAGGGCTACCAGTTCCTGAGCGACGCGCCCGGACCGGGTGCGCACGGTTGCCGCGTGATCTTCATCCACCCGAAGAGCTGCGACGGGGTGCTGATCGAGTTGAGCCAGCCCCCCGACCGATCACTGAGCCACCCGCCGGGCCCCTGCGCCGGCGCTCTGTGACCGAGTGCACAGCGACGCCTTGCCGCCGTCTGCTATACAGGGCATATGCGGCAGACGGCAGGGAGTCGGGGAACCATGATCGCTCAGGCAGACGCTTCGGCAGCGGGTGCGGCTGCCTCGCCGGCGACGTTGCTGCAGGCGCTCGCCGCGCTGGCCCGCGAGGCGGTGCTTCCGCTGCTCGAGGGCATGTTCGCCGCCTGCGACGGCGTGCTGTTCGATCTTGCCCGCACGGCGGCCGGCACGCTCGATGAACAGCGTCTGCTCGATTTCCGGTGCGAGCTGCAGCGCAAGCGCGAGGCAATCGCGGCGCGTTTCGTCGGTCAGTTGACGGCGGAATTCGGGCATTTCCAGCGTCCGCCGGCGGCCACCGGTGCGATCGGCAGCGAGCAGCTCACGCTGGTGCCGCCCGAGCAGATCGAGCGCCAGCTGTTCGTGGCCGGCGGCGTGGCGCGTGCGCGCAGCGAGGCGCAACTGCTGCTCGCCGAACTGCACGAGCGCATGCGCAGCCTGAGTCCCGCGGCGAGCGGCCTCGACGAGACCGGCAATCCGCTCGATCCGGGCCGGATCGCGCAGGCCTTCCTCGACGCCTGCGATGATCTCGAGAGCGACATGAAGTGCGTGCGGCTGCTGTGCCAGCAGTTCGACGCCCACGTGCTGGGCCGGCTGGACGGTTTCTACCGGCGCTCCAACCAGGTGCTGATCGATGCGCGCGTGCTGCCGTTGGCCACCGCCACCGCGGGGCGTGGCGCCACGGCCGCACGCTGCGTGCCCGAGGCGGTCGCTGCGGCGACGCAGCGGACGCAGGACGGGATCCGCGCGACGGACCGCAGCGACGCCGGGTTCGTTGGCGGCGCCACTGATGGTGACGGCTTCGGGGAATTGTCCGCGCTGCTCGCGCGGGTGCGTGGTGCCGGCGCGCCGCTGGCGGTCGCGCGGATTCCGGCCGCCGGCGCGGCGTCGTTCGCCGCTGCGCTGTCCGTGCGCGGCGGCGAACTCGCCGCACTGCTCGGCGAGGTGCAGGCCGAGGCTGGCTGGCCGGGCACGGCTGCCGGCGCACCGGTCGACATCCGGGCGGCGCTGGGCGAGATCGCGGCGCGCCGTGGCACGCTGCCGCTCGGCGCCGGCGACGGCGATGTGGTCGACATCGTCACGCTGATATTCGACACCGTGGCCGACGACCCGAACCTGCCGCTCGCGATCCAGGTGCTGGTTTCACGCCTGCAGCTGCCGGTGCTGCGGCTCGCGCTGCTCGATCGCGGCTTCTTCGGTGACCGCGCGCATCCGGCGCGCCAGCTGATCAACGCGATCGCGCGTGCCGGGCGCGGCTGGGACGGCCACGACCAGGAGTCGCAGGATGCGCTGCTCGGGCAGATCCGGGCGCTGGTCGAGGCGCTGAGCGCCGATCCGCGCGCCGATCGCGAGGTCTTCGCGCGCGCGCTGCAACAACTGCAGGAGTGCGTGGAACGCGCCGAGCAGCGCGCCATCAAGCTCGAACGCCGCACCAGCGAGAAGGCGGTGGCCGAGGCGCGGCTCACGGCGGCGCGCGAGGCCGTGCACGCGGTGATGCGCCAGAAGCTCGATGGGCGCGAGCTTCCGGCCGCGCTGCTCGGTTTCTTCGAGAACGACTGGCAGCGGGTACTGCAGCTGTTCTTCCTGCGCAACGGCGCCGACAGCCCCGAGTGGCTGGACGCGGTGGCGATGCTCGACGACCTGCCGCGTTCGCTGGCGCCGCCGGCGGACGCGCCGGGGCGAGGCGCGCTGGCGCGTGCGCTGCCGGCGCTGTACCGGCGGCTCGACGAGGCGCTCGGGCACACCCAGGGTGACACCCTCGAGGCGCGCGAGCGTGTGGAGGCGATCCGCGAACTGCACGGCACGCTGCTCGAACCGCCGGCGCCCGCCGTGGCGCAGGTGGTGCCGATCGAGCGCGCGCGTATCCAGCCGCCGCCGCCGATTCCGTCGCGCGCGAGCGATGCGGCCGAGGTGCGGGCGCCGCTGGTGCAGGAGCCGCCGCGCGCGGTGCTCAGCCTGGAGTCACTGCAGCGCGCCGACGCGATCCCGCTCGGCGCCTGGTTCGAATTCACCGACCGCAACGGCAGCGCGCGCCGCTGCAAGCTCTCGGCGAGGATCGACGAGACGCGCATGCTGCTGTTCTGCGACCGCGGCGGCCGGCTGGTGCGCGAATCCTCGCGCAAGGGCTTTGCCTATGCGTTGCAGACCGGCGAGTGGCGCCTCATCGAGGACGAGCCGCTGCTCGATCGCACGCTGGAACGCATCGCCGGCGATCTGCGCCGCCAGGCGGGCGCCGCCTGATGCCCGCACCGCCTGATGCCCGCACCGCGTGCATGCTGCCGCATATCGACCGTTGAGGCGCTGTTGGCGCCCCTTTAAACTCCGCACCATCGCGGCGCCGCTCCCGGCGCCGGCTGGCAGGAGCACGAAGCAATGGCGGATTGGCCGTATCGTCCGGCGGGCGGGTCGCGCGCGGAATGGGAAAGGATCGTCGGCAAGCAGCTCGGTGGCGCCGCAGCCGGCACGCTGGACACACCGACACCCGAAGGCATCACGCTGAAGGCGCTCTACACCGCCGAGGACACGGCCGAGCTGCCGTTCACCAACACCTGGCCCGGCATCGAACCGTTCGTGCGCGGCCCGCAGGCGACGATGTACGTGGGGCGTCCGTGGACGATCCGCCAGTACGCGGGCTTCTCGACCGCCGAGGAATCGAACGCGTTCTACCGCAAGGCGCTCGCCGCCGGTGGCCAGGGCGTCTCGGTCGCCTTCGATCTCGCGACCCATCGCGGCTACGATTCGGACCATCCACGCGTGGTCGGCGACGTCGGCAAGGCCGGCGTGGCCGTCGACAGCGTGGAGGACATGAAGATCCTGTTCGATGGCATCCCGCTCGACCGCGTCTCGGTGTCGATGACGATGAACGGCGCGGTGCTGCCGGTGCTCGCGGGCTACATCGTCGCGGCCGAGGAGCAGGGCGTGGCGCAGGAGCAGCTCTCGGGGACCATCCAGAACGACATCCTCAAGGAGTTCATGGTCCGCAATACGTACATCTACCCGCCGTCGCCCTCGATGCGGATCATCGGCGACATCATCGCCTACACCTCGCGCAGCATGCCGCGCTTCAACTCGATCTCGATTTCCGGCTACCACATCCAGGAAGCGGGCGCCGACGCCGCGCTCGAACTCGCCTACACGCTGGCCGACGGCAAGGAATACGTGCGCACGGCGATCGCCGCCGGGCTTGCCATCGACGATTTCGCGCCGCGGCTGTCGTTCTTCTTCGGCATCGGCATGAACTTCTACATGGAGGTCGCGAAGCTGCGCGCCGCGCGCCTGCTGTGGGCGCGCATCATCGACGGTTTCGGCCCGAAGAGCGCCAAGTCGAAGATGCTGCGCACGCACTGCCAGACCTCGGGCTGGTCGCTCACCGAGCAGGATCCGTACAACAACGTGGTGCGCACCACGATCGAGGCGATGGCGGCGGTGTTCGGCGGCACGCAGTCGCTGCACACCAACGCGCTCGACGAGGCGATCGCGCTGCCGACAGAGTTCTCGGCCCGCATCGCGCGCAACACGCAGCTGATCATCCAGGAAGAGACCGGCATCACGAACACCATCGATCCGTGGGGCGGCTCGTACCTGATGGAGTCGCTGACACAGCAGGTCGCCGACCGCGCCTGGGAGCTGATCGAGGAGATCGAGGAGCAGGGCGGGATGGCCCGCGCGATCGAGACCGGGATGCCGAAGATGCGCATCGAGGAGTCCGCCGCACGCAAGCAGGCGCGCATCGACCGCGGCGAGGACGTGATCGTCGGCGTCAACAAGTACCGCGTTGCCAGCGAGGAGGCGGTCGAGATCCTCGAGATCGACAACCGTGCGGTGCGCGAGGCGCAGTTGAAACGTCTGGCCGACATCCGCGCGAAACGCGACGCGCAGGCCGTGCAGCAGGCGCTCGATGCGCTGACGCGGGCGGCGAGGACCGGCGAGGGCAACCTGCTCGACCTGGCGATCCGCGCCACCCGCGCGCGCGCCACGGTCGGCGAGATCTCCAGCGCGCTGGAGCGCGAGTGGGGCCGCTACAGCGCCAGCGCGCACACGATCTCGGGGGTCTACGGCAGCGCCTTCGGCAAGGACGAGGACTGGACGGCGCTGCGCGCCGACATCGAGGCCTTCGTCGCGCGCCACGGGCGGCGCCCGCGCATGCTGGTCTGCAAGATGGGCCAGGATGGGCACGATCGCGGAGCGAAGGTCGTGGCGACCGCCTTCGCCGACGTCGGCTTCGACATCGATCTGTCGCCGATGTTCTCGACCCCGGCCGAGGTCGCCCGCCAGGCGATCGAGAACGACGTGCACGTGGTCGGCGCCTCGTCGCTGGCCGCGGGCCACAAGACGCTGGTGCCGGACCTGATCGAGGAACTGCGCCGCCAGGGCGCCGGCGACATCGTGGTGATCGCCGGCGGTGTGATCCCGCGCCAGGACTACGAGTATCTCTACGAGGCCGGGGTCAAGTGCATCTTCGGTCCCGGCACGCGGATCCCGCACGCCGCGCGACAGGTGCTGGGCGCCATCGAGGCCGCGGGCTGATCGCCGGCGTGGGCGACATCGACGTCGACGCACTGCTGGCCGGGCAGCGGCGCGCGCTCGCCAAGGCCATCACGCTGATCGAGAGCTCGCGCAGCGAGGACCGCGCGGCCGCCCAGACGTTGCTCGAACGCGTGCTGGCGCACACCGGACAGAGCATCCGGGTCGGCATCAGCGGCATTCCCGGCGTCGGCAAGTCCACCTTCATCGAATCCTTCGGGATGGAGCTGATACGGCGCGGGCATCGCGTCGCGGTGCTTGCGGTCGATCCCAGTTCGCCGGTCGCCGGCGGCAGCATACTCGGCGACAAGACGCGCATGGAGACGCTGTCGCGCGAGGAGGCCGCGTTCATCCGCCCCTCGCCGTCGCAGGGCGCGCTCGGCGGCGTGGCGCTCAAGACCCGCGAGACGATGCTGCTGTGCGAGGCGGCCGGCTACGACGTGATCCTGGTCGAGACGGTGGGCGTGGGGCAGTCGGAGTACGAAGTCGCGGCGATGGTCGATTTCTTCCTCGTGCTGATGCTGCCGAACGCCGGTGACGAGTTGCAGGGCATCAAGCGCGGCATCATGGAACTGGCCGATGCACTGGTCGTGAACAAGGCCGACGGCGAGAGCGTCGGGCTCGCGCAGCGCACCCGGCGCCACTACCAGAACGCGATGAACCTGCTGTCGCACAGCGGCTTCTGGGTGCCGCGCGTGCTGGTCTGCTCGGCGGCCGAGCAGCGCGGCATCGCCGAGGTGTGGGAGATGATCGGGGAGTATCGCGGCGGTGCGAGCGCGAGCGGTGAGCTCGAACGCAAGCGCGCGCTGCAGAACGCGCAGTGGTTGCGCCGGCTGATCAGCGAGTTGCTCGAGCAGCGCTTCCGCGCCGATCCGCGTGTGCGTGAGGAACTCCCCAGGCTCGAGGAGCGGGTGGTGCGTGGCGAGATGACCCCGTACGCGGCGGCCGTGCGGCTGCTCGGCGAAACCTGACCGGTCCGCGCCGTGCCGTGTTCGCGTAGGTCCGGGCTGTGCCCGGACAGCCGTGCCGATCGTGTTCGGCCGCAGGCCGAACCTACGGGCGGGTGAACAGGGCGCGGATGCGCGCACCCAGGCGGGCGCCACGGGTGGCAGCCTCGTCGGCCGCGGCGAGCGCGCGACGCAGGCCGTGCATCGCGGCCGCGATGTCCTGCGGCGTGGCGCCCGCGCCCAGACGTGCGCCGCCGGTACCCGGCTGCGCCGCCAGCCAGGCCAGCGATTCCTCGTCGAAGCGCAGCAGGTCCTCTTCACGGCGCAGCGCATCTGGGGCCTCGCAGGGCGGCTCGGCAAGCGAGGCCTCCAGACGCTCCTCCATCCAGCAAATGTCCTCGCGCTGTGCGTGCAACACCGGCACGGTCAGTTCGGCGTGGAAGCGCAGCCGCGGCCCGATCAGCAAATTCAGCTGGCGGCGCAGCAGCGCATTGTCGCGGATCGCGCCGGCGCCGCTCCCGAATCCCGGACCGAAGCGGCGGTAGGCCCACAGCAACCGGATCGCGGGCAGCGACAGGCTTTCGTTGGCGCGCGGCGGTGGCTCGACGCCGAGGCGGATGCCGAGCCGCGCGCAGAAGTCGCGTACCACGCAGCCGGCCGGAAATGCCCGCGGGTCGTAGAGCCACCAGCCGGCGGCCGACGCACCGGGGAGGGACTCGAACTTGGCGAGGCGATCGCGATAGCGCGGGTAGTTGCGCGCCGGATCGAATTCGACGGCGCCGCTTTTCACCCGTTGCTGGAACACGCTCTGCATGTAGCTCACCGGCGGGCGCACATAGCCGACCGCACGCAGTGGCGCGCCGCGGCAGCCCAGCGCGGCGGTCACGCGGGCGAACTCGCCGTCGGCGAGGTTGCTCAGCAGCTCGGCCGAGAAGATCGCCGTCGCATCGGCGGGACAGGCTGCCAGCGACCGTTCGAAGGCGGCGCGCAACCGGCGGTGTTCGTCGCGCAACTGATCGTTGCCCACCGCGCGCTTGCGGTTGCGATGATGCTGCGTGGCGTCGTCCATGAACGTTTGTGCGATGAGGTTGCCGGAACCGCGCTCGCCGGTGCCTATGCAGTGGAATGCCGGATCGTCCAGCGCGCGCAGCAGCCAGCCCTGGATCGCGCTGCTGCCGGTCTTCGGCATCCCGAAATGGATCACGCATTCCCGCATCGCACCGCAACCCTCAGCCCTTGCGCCCGCGCAGGCGCTTTTCCATCAGGATCCGCGTCGCGATCTCCTCGACCGACATGCGCGTGGAGTTCAGGTGCGGAACGTGGTGGCGGCGCAGCATTGCCTCGACCTGGCGCACCTCGTCCTCGCATTGGCGAAGCGATGCGTAGCGGCTGCCCGGGCGGCGCTGCTCGCGGATCTCGGCCAGCCGGGACGGGTCGATGGTGAGCCCGAACAGCCGGTCCTGGTACCGCGCGAGCGCCGGTGGCAGGCGGGTGGACTGCAGGTCGTCGTCGGTGATCGGGTAGTTCGCGGCGTGCACGCCGAACTGCATCGCGAGGTAGATGCACGACGGGGTCTTGCCGCTGCGCGAGACGCCGACCAGGATCACGTCGGCTTTGGAGTAGTCGCTGCCGCTGGCACCGTCGTCGTTGGACATCGCGTAGTGCACGGCCTCGATGCGCGCGTGGTAGAGACCACTGTGGGGGTCGTGCACACGCCCGACGGAGAAGGTCGACGGCGCCCCGATCGCCTGCTCCAGAGGCGCGAGGAAGGTCGAGAAGATGTCGAACATCGCGCCGTGCGAGGAGGCGAGGATCTGGCGCAGGCGCTGGTCGATCACGGTGTCGAAGACGATCGGGCGCTCGCCGTCGCGCGCGGCGATCGCGTCGATGCGGGCCACGGCGTCGCGGGCGCGCTCCTCGGTGTCGACGTAGGGCAGGCGCACGAAGTCGAACTCGACGCCCTCGAACTGGGCGAGCAGCGCCTCGCCGAGCGTCTCGGCGGTGATCCCGGTGCCGTCGGAAACGAAGAAAGCCGTTCTTTTCATGATCCAGTCCGGATGACGGGCGAGGCGGATTCTGCCATGTTAACGGGCTACAGTGGTCGCGACGTCGTTTGGGGGAGATTGCAGGACATGGCACGGAATCTGGTCTGGTTCGAAGAACTGGGAATGGGCGACGTGGCGCGGGTGGGAGGCAAGAACGCCTCGCTCGGCGAGATGATCGGCGCCCTGGCGCATGCCGACGTGCGGGTTCCCGACGGTTTCGCGACCACCGCGGACGCGTACCGGGAGTTCCTGGCGCAGGACGGACTCGACCGGCGCATCGCCGCGCGACTCGGTGCGCTCGACGTCGACGACGTGGCCGAACTGGCGCGCGCGGGCGCCGAGATCCGTGGCTGGATCCGCGCCGCGCCGTTGCCGGCCGGGTTGCGGGAGGAGATCGCCACCGCCTACGCGCGACTCGGTGAGGGACGTGACGTGGCGGTTGCCGTGCGCTCCTCGGCCACCGCCGAGGACCTGCCCGACGCCTCGTTCGCGGGCCAGCAGGAGACCTTCCTCAACATCAGCGGACTCGAGCACGTGATCGAGGCGGTGCACGAGGTGTTCGCCTCCCTGTTCAACGACCGCGCGATCGCCTACCGCGTGCACAAGGGATTCGATCACGCGCACGTGGCGCTGTCGGCCGGCGTGCAGCGCATGGTGCGCAGCGAGACGGGCGCGAGCGGCGTGATGTTCACGCTCGACACCGAATCCGGCTTCGACGGCGTGGTCTTCATCACCGCCGCCTACGGGCTCGGGGAGACGGTGGTGCAGGGGGCGGTCAACCCCGACGAGTTCTACGTGTTCAAGCCGACGCTGCGCCAGGGGCGCGACGCGATCGTGCGGCGCAATCTCGGCGAGAAGAAGCTGCGAATGGTCTATACGCAGGACGCAGCGGTGGGCTCGACCACGGTCACCGAGCCGGTGCCCGAGGACCTGCAGCGGCGCTTCTGCATCAGCGACGAGGAAGTGCTCGAGCTCGGGCGCATCGCGGTTCGGATAGAGGAGCACTACGGCCGTGCGATGGACATCGAGTGGGCGCGTGACGGCGACGACGGACGCCTGTACGTGCTGCAGGCGCGCCCCGAGACGGTGCGCAGCCAGCAGCGGCCGGGGCGCGTGGAGCGCTACCTGCTGCGCGAGAAGGGCGACGTGCTGTGCGAGGGGCGTGCGATCGGGCACCGGATAGGCGCGGGGACCGTGCGGGTGATCCGCAGCGTCTCGGCGATGGAGCAGGTGCGCGAGGGCGACGTGCTGGTGACCGACATGACCGACCCCGACTGGGAACCGATCATGAAACGCGCCGCGGCGGTGGTCACCAACCGTGGCGGGCGCACCTGCCACGCGGCGATCATCGCACGCGAACTCGGCATCCCGGCGGTGGTCGGTTGCGGCAACGCGACGGCGACGATTCCCGACGGACAACTGGTGACGGTTTCCTGCGCCGAGGGCGAGCAGGGGCACGTCTACGCGGGCCGCCTGGACTACGAGGTCGCCAGCGACGACCTCAGCGCGATGCCGCCGCTGCCGTTCAAGCTGATGATGAACGTCGGCAACCCGGACCGGGCCTTCGATTTCTGCCAGCTGCCGAACGACGGCGTCGGGCTCGCGCGCCTGGAGTTCATCATCAACCGGATGATCGGCGTGCATCCGAAGGCGCTGCTCGAGTTCGACCGGCTCGACGGAGAGCTGCGCGATGCGGTCGCACGGCGCGTGTACGGTTATCCGTCCCCGACCGACTATTTCGTCGCCAAGCTCGCCGAGGGCGTGGCGACGATCGCGGCCGCCTTCTATCCGAAACCGGTGATCGTGCGGCTGTCGGATTTCAAGTCCAACGAGTATGCGCACCTGGTCGGAGGGCAGCGCTACGAGCCGGTGGAAGAGAACCCGATGCTCGGTTTCCGCGGCGCCTCGCGCTACATCGACCAGGGTTTCCGCGACTGCTTCGAACTCGAATGCCGCGCGCTGCGCTACGTGCGCGAGCGCATGGGGCTGGACAATGTCGAGGTCATGGTGCCCTTCGTGCGCACGGTCGCCGAGGGCCGCGGGGTGGTCGAACTGCTCGCGGCCAACGGTCTGCGCCGCGGCGAGGACGGGCTGCGCGTGATCATGATGTGCGAGATCCCGAGCAACGCGCTGCTCGCGGACCGCTTCCTGGAACACTTCGACGGCTTCTCGATCGGCTCGAACGACCTGACGCAGCTGACACTGGGACTGGATCGCGATTCGGGGCTGGTGGCCGGCATCTTCGACGAGCGCGACGACGCGGTGAAGACGCTGCTGAAGCTCGCGATCGAGGCTTGCAACCGCAACGGGCGCTACATCGGGATCTGCGGCCAGGGCCCGTCGGACCACCCGGATCTGGCCGCGTGGCTGGTCGAGCAGGGCATCCAGAGCATGTCGCTCAACCCCGACGTCATCGTCGACAGCTGGCAGCGCCTGGCGACGCTGCACTAGCGCCCCCGCGCGCTCGTCTCAGCGACGGGTGCGCGCGCTGGCACCGGCGCGCCGCCGGGGGGCGGGCTTGCGGGCCGGGCGGCGACGCGGCTCGCCGTCCGCCTCGCTCTCGTCCGCATCGTCGGCCTCGGGCTCTTCGGCCTCGGCGACGAAGTGCATCGCCAGGTCGAAGGCCTGCTGCGTGAAGTGAAGCACGCGTTCGAAATCGGCGTCGGAGAGCGTGCGCGCGATGTCGTGGCGGCGATAGATGTTGATGAAGTTGCGTTCGCGCTCGAACTGCAGCGGCAACTGGTCGATTTTCAACTCGTGCAGGATGTCCCACAGCCGGGGGTGATAGGTGCGCGTGAATTTCAGCACGAAGGGCAGCGGATCGTTGCGCGCGACCAGCGAGGCCAGGCGCAGGATCAGTTCGAAGGACATCACTTCGCGTCCTTCCTCGATCGCTTCCCAGACGCTCTTGTCGCGCAGGTTCAGCGCATCGGTGACCTCGAGCACCGTCATGCCCGCGACCTCGCGCATGTCGCGCAGCGACTCGCCGGCGCTCGCCATCATGCGCAACTGTTCGGGCGTGCGCGCGATGGCGCGTGCGGCACTGTCGCGGGTCAGCGACGCGAGGCGCAGCGCCGAGCTGGTCAGGTCGGTGGTCAGCCCGCTGAGGCTGTCGAACAGCGTTCCGAGGGGCGATTCGCTGCGTGCGGGTTCGGGTGGCGGGGGAGGTTGGGTGCGCGGGGTGGTCTTGCGCGCGCCACGCGCCGGGGTCTTGCTGCGTCCGCGATTGCCGGTGCTTCCGTTCATGCTGCTGTCTCCACCGTCCTGACCGATGCGAGCGCGACCATTCTGCACCGCGGTTGGCGCGGGTGTCGATGCGTGCCACGGAAACCGGGTGGAACGGCCCCCGGTCGGTCAGTCGGCGCGTGCGAGTTCGCGCGCCGAGCGTAACAGCAGCACCTGCCCGGGGCGGATCGTCGGGCGTGCCGGGTCGATGCGGTTCCACGCCATCAGGTCGCGGGCCCGCACGCCGAAGCGCGCGGCGATGCGTGCGATCGAATCACCCTGGCGGACCGTGTAGCGCTGCTCGGGTACGACAGCAGTGCCGACGGCGGAGCCGGAGCCGCGCACGCGCAATTTCTGTCCGATGCGCAGCGTGCCGCGGGTGCCGATGCCGTTGATCGATGCGAGCTCCGCGGTGCGCAGCCCGAAGCGGACCGCGATCGTCGACAGCGTGTCGCCGGCACGGACCGTGTAGATTCCCTGCTCCTTCAGCGCGAGCGTCTCGCGGGTCGGGTACTGCCGCCGCGGCAGCACGGCTTCTTCGGGCAACAGCAGTGTCTGGCCCTCGGCGATGCCGTCACCCTGCAGTGCGTTGAGCTCCTGCAGCGCCTCGACGCTGGTCTCGTGCAGGCGGGCGATCGCGAGCAGCGTGTCGCCCTTGCGCACCCGGTAGCGCTCGCCGGGGCGGGGCGCAGACGCCGCGGCTGGTGCTCCCGCGCGCGACAGCGCGGCGACGAAGCTGTCGCGTTCGTCGGCCGGGACCAGCACGGTGTTGCCGCGTTGCGCGGGCGTCACGCCGCCCGCGAAGGCCGGGTTCACGCCGAGCAGTTCGCGCGCGTCGATGCCCGCGCGCGAGGCGGCGCGCTGCAGGTCCACGCGCGATCCGACCTCGACCGGCACCCACGACGCCTGGTTCGGCAGCGGGGACAGCTCGACGCCGTGCTGCTCGGGTGCTTCCAGCACGCGTGACAATGCGAGCAATCTGGGGACGTAGTTGCATGCCTGCTCCGACAGCGGCAGCGACCAGTAGTCGGTCGGCTTGCCGAGGCGGCGATTGCGTTCGATGGCGCGCTGCACGTTGCCTTCGCCGGTGTTGTAGGCCGCCAGCGCGAGGTACCAGTCGCCGTCGAAGCGCCGGTGCAGTTCCTCGAGGTAGTCGAGTGCGGCTTCGGTGGACGCCACGACGTCCTTGCGGCCGTCGTAGCCGCGGCTCTGCTGCAGGCCGAGCCGCGCCCCGGTTCCCGGCACGATCTGCCACAGCCCGGCCGCGCGCCCGGGGCTGACGGCGCTCGGGTTGTAGCTGCTCTCGATGATCGGCAGCAGCGCGATCTCGAGCGGCATGTTGCGCTTCTCGAGCTCGCTCACGACGTAGTGCAGGTACGGTGAGGCGCGTGACTCGAGGCTGTCGAACAGGCGCTGCTTGTATGCGAAGGAATCGACGTAGCGCTCGACACGGTGCTCGTCGACGTCGCCTTCCAGCGCATAGCCCGCGCGCAGGCGTGACCACAGGTCGTCGTGGCCGTCGCCGGCGATGCCGGCGGCGCCCAGCAGCGACTCCGGCACGCACAGCGTGCCATCGTCGGCGGCGGCTTCCTGCACCGGCCAGTAGGCCAGTTGGTCGTAGACGCTCGCGCGCTCACGCATGCCTTCCGGGGTTCCCGGCAGGTGCAGCGCGGTGCGTGGCGCGCAGCCGGCGAGCAGCAGCGAGGTGACCGCGAGCGGCAGCAGCCGCCGCAGTGCCACGGAGCGGGTAATGGGCATCAGCGAAAAACGTCCTTCCACGACCGGATGGTCGCAAAGACCTCGTGATCGTGCGCGAGTTCCCGGCCCGCGCGCGCCATGGCTGCGGCGCGCACCGCGGCGGCGCCGTCGCGCAGGAACGGGTTGGTCGCCAGTTCGAGCGCGAGCGTGGACGGAAGAGTGGGCTCGGCGCGTGCGCGGCGCGCGCGGTCGGTTTCGCTGCGGCGTCGAAGATCGTCGTTCGCGGGCTCCACCGTCAGTGCGAATTCGATGTTGCCGAGCGTGTATTCGTGCGCGCAGCAGACCTGCGTATGCCCGGGCAGCGCAGCCAGGCGCTGCAGCGAGGTGTGCATCATGCGCGCGTCGCCTTCGAAGATGCGCCCGCAGCCGCAGCCGAACAGCGTGTCACCGCAGAACAGCAGCGGTGCGCCGTCCGCGTCGCCGGCGATGAAATAGGCGATGTGATCCAGCGTGTGCCCGGGGACGGTGATCACGCGCGCCGGTGTGCCGAGCACGTCGACGATGGCGCCGTCGCCGAGCGCAATCGTCACGCACGCCGCCGGGGAATCGTGTGGCCCGTAGACCGGCACCTGCGGGTGGCAGGCGCACAGATCGGCCACTCCGCCCACGTGATCGGGGTGATGGTGCGTGACGAGGATCGCGCCGAGTTCGAGGCCGCGCTCCTCGAGGGCGGCGATCACTGGAGCGGCATCGCCTGGATCGACGACCGCGGCGCGGCCGCGCCCGTCTTCGATCAGCCAGATGTAGTTGTCGGCAAAGGCCGGCAACGGACGTGCTGTGAGCATCGTGGGCCTAATCCGTGATCCGGGCCGCGCATGATATAGTGCCGGCGCCAGATTACCAACCCGGGCCCCGCGAACGCGCGCGGCCGCGCCGGACTGCAGAACCGATGCCCGAACGACGCCCCGACGACCATTTCGCCGCACTTGCCGACTGGTTCGACGGTGCGCTCGGCACCCACGTGCTCGCCGCCGAGCGTGATCTGCTGGACCGGCGGCTGCCGGACCTCTACGGATTCCACCTGATGCAGCTCGGTGTCGCCGACCGGCTGCGCCTCTGCGACAGCAGCATGATCCGCCATCGCTTCGTGCTCGCGCGTTCGCCCGCGGCGCGCGAGGTCAGCGGATGCGCCGAGCCGGAGCATCTGCCGATCGATGCCGACAGCGTGGACGTGGTGTTGCTGCACCATGTGCTCGAGTACAGCGCGCAGCCGCATCAGTTGTTGCGCGAGGCCGCGCGCGTGGTGGTGCCGCACGGGCACCTGCTGGTGCTCGGGTTCAATCCGTGGAGCCTGTTCGGGCTGCGGGCCGTGCTCGGACGACGCGTAGGGCAGCGCCCGGTGTGGAGCGGTGCCACGCTGGGTGCGCGACGTGTCAAGGACTGGCTCGCCTTGCTGGATTTCGCAGTCGAGGACGTACAGTACCGCGTGCACCTGCCGCCTCTGGACCACGCGCGTTCGCTGGCACGCCTCGCAGGGATGGATCGCGCGGCCGCGCGCCTGCAACTGCCGGCCGGCGCCGTCTACCTGATCCACGCGCGCAAGCAGATCAGTCCGCTCACGCCGGTACGCAATGCACGCTGGACGATGCGGCCGCGGATCGCGGCGTTGCCGCTCGCCTCGCCGAGCGCGCGTGACACCACGCTGCACTGAGCCGCACGGCGATGAAACGGATCGAGATTTTCACGGACGGCGCCTGCCGCGGAAACCCGGGGCGTGGTGGCTGGGGCGCGCTGCTGCGCTACGGCGATCGCGAGCGCGAACTCTGCGGTGGCGAGGCGCTCACGACGAACAACCGCATGGAGCTGACCGCGGCGATCGAGGCGCTGGCGGCGCTGCGCGAGCGCTGCGAGGTCGATCTGTACACCGATTCGCAGTACGTGCGCGACGGGGTCGCCAAGTGGATGGCCAACTGGAAGCGGCGCGGCTGGCGCACTGCCGATCGCAAACCGGTCAAGAACATCGATCTATGGCAGGCGCTCGACCGCGAGGCAACCCGCCACCAGGTACGCTGGCACTGGGTGCGTGGTCACAGCGGGCACGACGGCAACGAGCGCGCCGACCGGCTCGCCAATCGAGGCATCGATGAACTGGCAACCGACGTGGAGGCCCGCTGATGCGCCAGATCGTGCTCGACACCGAGACCACCGGACTCGATCCCGCGCAGGGCCACCGCGTGGTCGAGATCGGCTGTGTCGAGATGATCGACCGGCGGCTCACCGGCAGGCGCTTTCATCGCTACCTGAACCCGGGACGACCGGTCGACGAGGGGGCGGTCGAGGTGCACGGACTCACCGATGCGTTCCTCGCCGACAAGCCCGCGTTCGCGCAGGTGGCCGACGAGTTCCTGGGTTTCGTGCGCGACTCCGAACTGGTCATCCACAACGCACCGTTCGATCTGGCGTTCCTCGATGCCGAGCTCGCGTTGCTCGGCCCGGAGCGCGGGCGCATGGCCGATTACTGCACGCACACCGACACGCTGGCGCTGGCGCGCGCGCGTCATCCCGGGCAACGCAACAGCCTGGACGCGCTGTGCAAGCGCTATTTCGTCGACAATTCGCAGCGTGAGTTGCACGGCGCACTGCTCGATGCCGAGATCCTCGCCGACGTCTACCTGAACATGACCGGCGGTCAGACGGCACTCGAGCTCGGCGGTGAGACACAGGCACACTCGCAGGGGGGCGAGCAGGAGGCGCGGATCGCACGGCTGGCGCCGGGCCGGCCCCGGCTGCGCGTGATCGCTGCCAGCGACGAAGAGCTCGCGTTGCACCGCCAGCGTCTGGAGGAGATCGCGAAGACCAGCGGCGGCAAGTGCCTCTGGGTTGACTGAAACGGCCGCGGGGCGCAATCCGCGCGGGCGTCTATACTGCACTCGGCAACAGCGGCGTCGCCGGAGTGCGACGCCAGGCGTCGCGTCCAGTTCAGGGAGGTCGTCCGGTGGCCCTCGTTCCCAGGCCCAGCATCACATCGATCGAAACAGCGCGTCCGGAACTCGAGCGTTTGCTCGAGATGGCGCACGAGAGCTTCACGCGGGGCGTGAACGGCGACGCCGATGCACGCGCCCTGTGCGCGAAGCAACTGCGCCAGGCCGATGGTGTGCTGCGCATGCTCGAGTTGCACGACGCGGCGCAGTTGGCGCGCGACCTCGCAGTGGCCTCCGCCGACGAGCGCGGCGGCGTTGCCGAGGCGATGCGTGCCGCATTGACGGTGCTGGCGCGCTACCCCGCGTACGTCTGCGAACGGCGAGCAATGCGACCGGAATTGTTGCGCTCTGAACACGATGTGCTGCGCGCGCGGCGCGGACTCGAGGCGCTGCCGGAGCACTGTTTTCTTTCCGATCCCGCCGAGCTGGAGTGCTGCTGTCCGCCCGGTGTACCGGCGGCCGATGCCGCGCCGGAACTGCCGCGGCGGCTCCGTCATCTTTACCAGCTCGGGCTGCTCGCGGTGGTGCGTGGTCGTTTCGATCCGGTACACGTTCGGATGATGCGCCGGGCTTGCGACCGCATGCTGGCGCTGACCGGTGGTGGTGCAGCCGGCGAACGCTGGTGGCTACTCGGTGGCGTGCTCGAAGGCTTCGCGAACGGCGCGCTGCACGCCACGCCCGCCCGCATTCGTGCGCTGAGTGCCGGTGACGGGTGGCTGCGCACGCGGGTTCGCGACGCGGCGAGCGGCGACGAGGCGCTCGACACCGCGCAGCGTCACGCGCTGCTGACACTGGTGATGCGTGGCGGCACGGGCGAACGCATTACCGAGATCCGCCGGCACACCGGCGTGGAACTGGTGCTGCCCGACGACGATGCCCTGGCGCGGGAGCGCCGGCGCTTGCTCGGGGGGACGGACAACGATGCCGCGATGACGGTCGCGGCGGCGCAGGCCGAGTTCGGCGCGGTGCGCCGGACGCTCGATGCCTTGACTCCCGGGGCCGCTGCCGGACCGGATCAGCTAGGCGAGGTCGCCGCCGCGCTCCGTCGCGTGGCGCAGACCTTCGTGGCCGAAGGCCTCGCGGAGGGTGCGGCACGGCTCGAGGCGGCCGCCGCCGAACTCGACGACAGCCTGCGCTCGCGCGGTGAGGCGGATGTCCCGACGCTGCAACACCTGGCCGATGTGGTGGTCGAGGCCGAGGTCGTGCTCGGCGGCTTCGCGCGCTCGCACGGTCTCGAGAATGCGCTGCATGCAGGGGCCATGACGGGAGATACGCTCGCGCAGGCGCGCGGCGCGACCCTGGTACTGGCGCGCGAATGCATCGAGAGCGCCAAGCGGGAACTCGCCGCCGCGGTCGATGCCGGCGTCGCCGGGCCGGCGAGCGCCGGTGCGCGCACGCAGATCGATGCGGTGCGTGGCGCGTTGCACGTGCTCGGTCACGGGCGCGCCGGCGCGGTCGCCGCGCGCGCGCTGGCGCTGCTCGACGCCGTCGGCAATGAGGCGGTCGGTGCCGATCTCGGCGAAGGACTGGCCGACGTGCTGATCGCGCTGGAGTACTGCATCGCCTCGCTGCAGGTCGGCGAGGAACCCGATCGTCGGGTGCTCGAGGTGGCGCGCATCGTCGCGTAGTCCGCCGCAAGGTCGAATGTGCTAGGCTCCCGCGCGCCATGGCGATGAGGCACTGCGTGTGTGGGAATTCCTGACTGACTACGGACTGTTCCTGGCGAAGGCGGCGACGGTGCTGCTCGGGGTGCTGGTGGCCGCGATCGGGGTGGCCGCCCTCGTCGCGCGGGCACGCGGCGCTGGCGAGGACGGGCACATCGAGGTGCGCAAGCTGAACAGCCGCCTGGATGCGATGCGCGATGCATTGCACGCCGCGACACTCGACGAACGCGAGTACAAGCGCTGGCGCAAGGCCGAGCGCAAGGCGGCGAAAGCGAGGCGCGGTAAGGAGGTGGCTGCCGCGGTCGACGGTGCCGCGTCCCCGGAGCAGGCCAAACCGCCGCGACGGGTGTTCGTGCTCGGCTTCCACGGTGACCTGCGCGCGCACGCGGTGCGCAATCTGCGCGAGGAGATCACCGCGCTGCTGACGCTAGCCGATGCCGGGGACCGCGTGGTGCTGCGGCTGGAGAGCAGCGGCGGCATGGTGCATTCCTACGGCCTCGCGGCGGCCCAGCTCGCGCGGGTGCGCGAGTGTGGCATCCCGCTCACCGTCTGCGTGGACAAGGTGGCGGCGAGTGGCGGTTACCTGATGGCCTGCGTCGCCGAGCGGATCGTGGCGGCCCCGTTCGCGATACTCGGCAGCATCGGCGTGGTCGCGCAGATCCCGAATTTCCACCGCCTGCTGCGCAAGCACGACATCGATTACGAACTGCTTACCGCGGGGCAGTACAAGCGCACGCTGACGGTGTTCGGGCGCAACACCGAGGCCGCACGCCAGAAGTTCGCCGAGGAACTCGAGGATACGCACGCGCTGTTCCGCGAGTTCGTGCAACGCTTCCGTCCGTCGCTCGACGTCGCGGCGGTGGCGACCGGCGAGGTCTGGTTCGGCGAGCGCGCGCTCGCGCGCGGGCTCGTGGACGCGCTCGGCACCAGCGATGCGCTGCTGCAGGACGCGGCGCGCGATTCCGAGGTGCTCGAGGTGCGCTACGTCGAACGTCGCGGCCTGCAGGAGCGCTTCGGTCTCGCGGTCGAGAGCGCCGTCAGACGCGGCGTCGAGCAGGCGCTGGACGGCCTGGCGGAGCCGGGGAGCAGGACCCGCTGAGGGCGGAAAAGGGCTCGGAGACTGTCGCACCGGCGCTGCACGCAGGGACGACCGCACCGCAAAAGGTTTCGCCCGCCCGCCGTCAGCGCGGCCTGATCGTCTCGAACTCGGGTAGCACCGGTTCCGGCTCGGGCGTCAGGCGCGAGCGCGGCGCACTCGCCTGGCGCTCGCGCATGAAATCGTAACGCTGGCGCGTGATGCCTTCGACCTGCGCATCGTCCTTCAGGATGGTCGGGTGTATGAATACCATCAGGTTGGTCTTGCCGCGCGAGCGGTTGGTGCTGCTGAACAGCTTGCCGAGCAGCGGGATGTCGCCGAGCAGAGGTACCTTGGACCGGCTGACGCTGGCGTCGTCCTGCAGCAGACCCCCGATCACCAGCGTCTGACCGTCCTTGATCAGTGCCTTGGTGCGCACGAGACGCTTGTTGGTGACGATGTCGGAGGCGATGTCCACCGACGGCGCGATGCTCTCGGTGCTCTGCTTCAGGTCGAGCGTGATCGAGTCGCCGCGGTTGATCTGCGGTTTGATGAGCAGGTT
The DNA here is from genome assembly GCA_022072145.1 of Pseudomonadales bacterium. Taxonomy (GTDB): domain Bacteria; phylum Pseudomonadota; class Gammaproteobacteria; order Pseudomonadales; family UBA5518; genus UBA5518. The sequence goes on along the minus strand of JAJVIG010000007.1, from coordinate 67,954 downwards.
CAGGCCGATGTCCTGGCGCTGGATCGTGGTGAACGGATTCTCGGTCGAGGAGGCCGGCCCGGTGGACTCGCCGGTCTTGAACGGCACGTTCTGCCCGACCAGCAGTTCGGCTTCCTCGTTGTCGAGCGCGACGATGGTCGGGGTGGACAGGATGTTGGCGCGGGTGGTCGACGACAGGGCGCGGATCACGGCCTTCAGGTCGCCGTTCTCGAAGTAGCCGAGCGACAGTCCGGCGCCTGGCTGGAAACTCACGTTGCCGTCGTCGTCGGTGACCAGTCCGGTGCCCAGCGTGCCCGGGAGGTCCACCGCAGCATTGCCGCCCGAGGATGGGAAGTCCTCGCCCGCACTCCATACCCACGACACGCCGAGGTCGCGTGCGTCGTCGTCGGTGATCTCGACGATCAGCGCCTCGACCAGTACCTGCGCGCGGCGGATGTCGACCTGCTCGACGATCGAGCGCAGCCTCGCGAGCACATCGGGCGGTGCGTTGATCACCAGCGCGTTGGTGCTCTTGCTGGCCTCGATGGATACCCTGCTGCGCGCATCCTCGCCGGTGCCTTCCTGCAGCGCGCCGGCAATGCCCTTGAGGATGGCGAGCATCTCCTCGGCCTGCACGTACTGCAGGTAGACGACGTCGGTGCTGCCGCCGGCCACCTCGCGGTCCAGGCTGTCGATGATGGCACGCACGCGACGGCGATTCTCCGGCTCCCCGCTGAGCAGGATCGAATTGGTGCGCGTGTCGACCGACAGGCTGACGAAACGGAAACCCTCCTCGCCGGCGAGGCCGGGGACCAGCTTCCCGAGCGTGGCGGCCACCTCCTCGGCGTTGGCGTGGCGCAGCGCGACGGCCTCGAACTGCAGGTCGCTCGCGCGGTCCAGCGTGCGCACGATCTCGTCGATGCGGCGCACGTTGTTGGCCGTCGCGGTCACGATCAGGCTGTTGCTCCCGGGATAGGCGGCGAGCATGCCGGTCTCGGGGACCAGCGGGCGCAGGTTCGCGGCGAGTTGCTCGACGGGAACGTTGCGCGGTTTGATCACCCGTACCACGACTTCGCCCCCGCCGGCGCCGCCGAGCGGCGGGCCGCTGGCGTTGGCCATCGCCTGCGGGACGATCTTCACGGTGCCGTCTGCGTCGATTGCGGCGAAGCCGTGCACCTCGAGCGTGGCGAGGAATACCTGGTAGGCCTCGGCGCTGGTCAGCGGCTCGGAGGAGAGCACGGTGACCTTGCCCTGCACGTCCTTGTGGACCACGAGGTTCTTGCCGGTCACGTCGGCCACCCACTGGATCAGCGCGCGGATATCCGCGTCGCGCATGTTCATGACCAGCTTGCCGTCGGCGGCGAGCGCCCCCAGCGCGAGCAGGGCTCCAAGCAGCACGGCGGACAGTCGCCGGACGGCCGCGGGAAAACGTGCGTTCGCGTGCGTTTGCTTCATTGGCGGGACCGGTTGCGGAGTTCCTCGAGGCGCTGGCGCACGAGACGCGCCTTTTCCTCGGCGGGCAGGTGGGCGGGAATCGGCACGGCGCCATCGGTGGCCGCAGGCGCCGAGGGCAGTGACGGCAGGGTGGCGGCTTCGGCGGCAGGCAGCGCCGCTGGCGTACCAGAGTCCTCGATGGCAGGGAAACCGAGCCGCTCCTGGCGGCCCTGGACCAGCAGTACTACGTGGTCGCGCCGCACTTCCTGCAACTGCGCACCCGGGCCGACCGTGCTGCCCACCGGATACCAGCGGGCCTCGCCGTCGGCGGCCTCGAGCACCGCGCCGGTGGGGGCGAGCGCCGCGCGCAGTGTGAGTCCGGCGCTGCTTTGCACCAGTGCGTCGCCGGATCGGGCCGCGTTCCCGGGTGCCGCGGCGGCGCCGAAGAGTTCGGCGGCGAGGATCCCGGCCAGTTCGTCACGCTCCAGCGGGGCGGCCGGCTCCAGCGGATCGGTTGGCGGCGCCGGCACGGTCAGCGTCGACAGCGCACGCAACTGCCACGCGATGCCGAGCACGGTCAGGGCGACCGCGAACGCAGTCAGCGTCTGCGGCGGGGTGAGCGGCCAGCGGTCGGCGAGTTGCCGCATCATCGGGCGGTTCCGTGCCAGGGTGCGCAAAGTATAGCCGTTGGCCCCGCGGCCACCGGCGTTCGGGCGCAGGTGGGTGCAGTTCCAGACCCGAAGGACAAGGCAAAATGCGGGCCAAAGCACAAGGTCTATCGACGTGCAGTGCCGGAACGCGGCAGCGGCACGCCGGCGATGCTACATTTGCACAGGCAAACCGCCGCAGCTCCGGACCCGCGCATCGATCCATGGACCAGTTGCCCTATGCCTTCGCAAAGCGCCACGGCGCGCTGCTGATCGCGCCGTCCGGCGGCAGCGCCGCGCGGCCGCGCCTGCTGCACCGGCAGGATGTTGCCGTGCACGTGATCGCCGAGGTGGCGCGCTGCATCGGGTCCGGCTTCGATTGCGAGGCCGTCGACGAGGCGCGTTTCGGCGAGGCGCTGTCGGAGAACTACGAGAAGGGCGGCGCGGTCGCCCGCGAGCTCGCGGCGGGGCTGGAAGACGATCTCGACATCGGCAGCCTGGCCGAGGCGATCCCGCAGACCGAGGACCTGCTCGACCAGCGGCAGGACGCGCCGATCATCCGTCTGATCAACGCCATCATCGCGCAGGCGATCCGCGAGCGCGCCTCGGACATCCACGTCGAACCGTACGAGAAGCGACTGCTGGTGCGTTTTCGCGTCGACGGGGTGCTGCGCGGGATCGTGGAGCCCAAACGCGAGCTGGCCGCGGCGCTGGTGTCGCGGATCAAGGTCATGGCGCGGCTCGACATCGCCGAGAAGCGTGTGCCGCAGGATGGCCGCATCTCGCTGCGCGTGGGCGGACGCGAGGTCGATATGCGGGTCTCGACCTTGCCGGCGGCCAACGGCGAACGGGTCGTGATCCGCATCCTCGACAAGGGCGCGCAGCGGCTCGAGCTCGATGCGCTCGGCATGGACGCCGCGGCGCGCTCGCGGCTGCGCACGCTGCTCGATCGACCGCATGGCATCCTGCTCATTACCGGACCGACCGGATCGGGCAAGAGCACCACGCTGTACGGCTGCCTGAACTACCTGAACGACGGTACGCGCAACATACTCACGGTCGAGGACCCGATCGAATACCACATCGAAGGCATCGGTCAGACACCGGTCAACGTGAAGGCCGGCATGACGTTCGCCTCGGGACTGCGGGCAATGCTGCGCCAGGATCCGGACGTGGTGATGGTTGGCGAGATCCGCGACGCCGAGACCGCCGCCATAGCGGTGCAGGCCAGCCTCACCGGGCACCTGGTGCTGTCGACGGTGCACACGAATACCGCCGCCGGCGCCGTGACGCGGCTGCAGGACATGGGCATCGAGCCGTTCCTGCTGGCCTCGAGCCTGAACGGCGTCATCGCGCAGCGCCTGGTGCGAGTGCTGTGCCCGGATTGCAAGCAACCGCATGATCCCGACCCGGCCGAACGCGAGATGTTGCAACTGCCGCGCGGCGGCGCGCACCTGCTGTTCCGCCCCGAGGGCTGCCCGGCCTGTGCTCAGCGCGGGTACCGCGGCCGCGTCGGGCTGTACGAACTGCTGGCGGTGGACGAGGCGATGCGTCGCCTGATCCACGATCGCGCCAGCGAGGAGGCGATCGCTGCGCACGCGCGCCGCACCGATGCCGCGCTGCGCGCCGACGGGCGCGCGAAGGTCCTTGCCGGGTTGACCACCGTCGAGGAAGTGCTGCGCGTGAGTGCGGAGGACTGAGGGGCCGTGGGCGCCTTCGGCTACGTGGTGCTCGATGCGAGCGGGCGGCAGCACAGGGGCACGCTCGAGGCCGACTCGGCGCGCCAGGCGCGCCAGCAGCTGCGTGATCGCGGGCTGGTGCCGCTGCAGGTGACCGAGAGCGGGACCGACAGCTCTGTGCGCGGGGATTCCGGCCGCGGTTCACGCACCGCGCTTGCGACCGCGGAGCTCGCGTCGTTCACGCGCCAGCTCGCGACGCTGCTGCAGGCGGCGCTGCCGCTGGCCGATGCGCTGGCCGCCATCGCGCAGCAGGGAACACGCCCGGGTGTGGGCGCGCTGGTCACGGGGCTGCGCGGCCTGGTCGTGGAAGGACGTGGGCTCGCCGCCGCCATGGGGTTCTATCCGCGTGCCTTCGCGCCGATGTACCGCGCGACGGTCGCTGCCGGCGAGCACAGCGGACGGCTCGATCTGGTGCTGGCTCGCCTCGCCGACCATGCCGAGGCCACCCACCGTTCGCAGCAGAAGGTGCGCCTCGCGCTGATCTATCCGGCGCTGCTGCTCACCGTTGCGCTGCTGGTGGTCGCCGGCCTGCTCACCTGGGTGGTGCCCGACGTGGTGGCCGTGTTCGCCGACGAGGGCCAACAGTTGCCGGCGGCCACGCGCGCGCTGCTCGCGCTCAGCAACTTCGTGGTCGGCTACGGACTTTGGCTGCTCGCGGGATTCGTGCTCGCGGTGCTCGCCGCACGGCTCGCGCTGCGTGAACCGGCGCGGCGCGAGCGGATGCACCGCACGCTGCTCGGCGCTCCGCTGGCCGGACGGCTGATCACCACCGCCGAGAGCGCGCGTTTCGCCGGTACCCTGAGTACGCTGGTCAGCAGCGGGGTGCCGCTGGTCGAAGCGCTCGGTATCGCGGCGGCGGTGCTTTCGAACCTGCACCTGGGACGGGTGGTCGCCGAGGCGGCCGCGCAGGTGCGCGAGGGCGCCAGCCTGCGCACCGCGCTGGCGCGCAGCGGGTGCTTTCCGCCGATGATGATCTACATGATCGCCAGCGGCGAAACCAGCGGCGAGCTCGAGCGCATGCTCGCGCGCGTGGCCGACAGCCAGCGCGCCGAGCTCGACGAACGGGTCGCGACGCTGCTGGGGCTGCTCGAGCCCGCGGTGCTGCTGTTCATGGGCGTCGTGGTGTTCGCCATCGTGGTGGCGATACTGCAGCCGGTGTTTTCCCTCAACCAGTTGATCTAGGAGCCTGCCGTGCACATCCCGTTTTGCCGCGATCGTGGATTCACGCTGATCGAGATCATGGTGGTGGTGGTCATCATCAGTGTGCTGATCGGGCTGCTCGCACCGAACATCATGGGGCGGGTCGACGAGGCGCGGGTCACCGCCGCGCGCGCCGACCTCGCGACGCTCGGTCAAGCGCTGGATCTGTACCGCATCGACAACGGCAGCTACCCCTCCACCGCGCAGGGACTGCAGGCGCTGGTCGAGAAGCCTTCAGGCGCCCCAGAGCCGCGGCACTGGAATCCGGCGGGCTACCTGAAGAAGAAGCAGTTGCCGCGCGATCCGTGGGGCAACGAGTACCAGTTCCTGCGCTATCCCGATGGCGGCTTCGACCTGATGAGCTACGGCGCCGACGGGCGAGAGGGCGGTGAGGGCAACGATGCCGACATCTTCCACAAGGATCTCTGAGCTACGGGGCTTCACGCTGCTCGAGTTGTTGGTGGCGTTGGCGCTGCTCGGGCTGCTGTCCGGCATGGCGGTACTCGCCGTCGGTGGCATCGAAGAGCGGCGCGCGCGCGAGGAAGCCGCGGCGCTGCGTGACCGGATCGCCTTCGCGAGCGAGGAAGCGATGTTGCAGGGGGAGGAATACCTGCTGGCCGTCGGCTCCGGATCGTATCGCTTCCTGCGCTTCGACGCCGGCGAACGGCAATGGCGTGAGGCCAGCCATCCGTTGCTCGGTGAGCGCAGGCTCCCGCACGGGTTGCGCATCGAGATCGAGACCGAGGCGCTCGCGGGCAGCGCCGAGGCGCTGACGGACGCGACGGCGGCAACGACGGACGGCGAGTCGGTCGAGGTGCTGTTGCTCTCCAGCGGCGAGATCACCCCGTTCAGCGCCTTGTTCCACGCCGGAGAGTCCGGGCCGGCGGCCGCCACGCTGCGCGGCGAGGGAGGCGGTGGGCTTGAACTCGAGTAGGCACGGCGGATTCACGCTGATCGAGGTGCTGGTGGCGCTGGCGATCTTCGCCGTGCTCGCAGCGGCGCTCGTGCTCGCGAGCGGGAACTTCGCCGAGCGCCAGCGACGCATCGAGGAACGCACGCTCGCCCTGTGGGCAGCGCAGAACGCGCTCGACGAACTGCGCGTGGGTTTCCCCGGCGCTGCGTCCGGGCCGGACATCGACGGGCAAGCCACGGTGTCCCTCGGCGGCCGCGACTGGGTGGTCACGCGGCGGGTGTTGCCGACTGCGCAGACCGGACTGCACCGCGTCGAGGTCGCGGTGACCGTGGCAGGCGAGGAACGCATCGTGGTCGAATTGGCCGGATTCGTGGCGCAACGATGAGCAGGATCGGCGACGCGCGCGGATTCACGCTGCTCGAGGCGCTGCTCGCGCTGGCGATCGTCGCCCTGCTCGGCGTCGGCGCCTACGGACTGCTCGCTGCCACCGCGCGCTTCGAGGACGGCGCGCTCGCACGCCAGCGCAGCGTGGCGGCGTTGCAGCGCACGGTGCGGTTGCTCGAGGAAGACCTCGCGGCGCTGCCGGCACGCTGGCAACTGCGGGCCGATCCGTTCGCGGAACCCGTGCTCGACGGTGCGCCGCCGCGTGGCGCGGTCGCGCTGACCCGCGTCGGGGTGAGCAACTCCCTGGGGCGAGCGCGCAGCCGGCTGCAGCGCGTGCTGTGGGAACTCGAGGACGGTGGCGTGTTGACGCGCCACGCCGCGTTCGGCGCCGCCGGTGCGCAGGGCGCGGTGCGCCGTGTGCTGGCCGAGGGAGTCGGGGAGTTCGCGCTGCGTTACCTCGATGAACACGGGGTGTGGCACGCGACATGGCCGCCACCGGCCACGGGCGGCGAGCGCCCGGGTATGCCCGGTTACGAGCGCGTTCCGGTCGCGGTGGAGTTCCGGTTGCTGCATGCGGGGATCGGGGAGGTGGTGCGTGTCGTCGCGCTGCGTTGAGCGCCGCCCGCGCACACACCAGCGCGGGGTCGCGCTGGTGCTGGTGTTGCTGGTGTTCGCGCTCGCGACTCTGATGGCGGGGCGGATGCTGCGTGCCGGTCAGCTGGCGCTGCAGCGCAGCGCGGACCTCGCCGACACCGTGCAGGCGCGCTATTACGCGCTGGGTGGCGAGGAGCTGGCGCGGGTGCTCTTGCGTGAGGACGTGCGTACCGGAGGCGATCGTGCGGCCGTCGATCATTTGCGCGAGAGCTGGGCCGGGGGCACGCGACGCTTCGAGATCGACGACGGTCTGCTGGAGATCGAAATCACCGACGAAAGCGCGCTGTTCAACCTGAACGGGTTGCTCGATGCGCGTGGCGTGGTGGATCCGGCCGGGGTGAGGCGTTTCGCGCGGCTGCTGCGTGCGGGCGGGGCCGATCCGGCGTTCGCGTCGGTGGTTGCCGACTGGATCGATGCCGACCGCCTCACGGCCAGCGGGTCGCCCGAGCCGGCCGATCCGCCGGCGCTCGACCGGCCGTTCACGGACGCCAGCGAACTGCGGGCGGTGCCCGGTTTCGACCCGGCCTGGTGGGAGGCGCTTGGCGGGTTGCTGGGTACGCTGCCACCCGCGACGCCGCTGAACCTCAACACCGCACCACCGGCGGTGCTCGTCGCGTGGGCCGAGCCGGGGCGCGAGACCGCACTCGCGAGCCTGATCGCGCGTCGCGAGCGGACGCCGCTGCGCTCGGTGGCGGAGGCCGGGGCGGTGTTCGGCGCCGCGCCCGGGCGCCTTGCCGTGGGCAGTGAGTTCTTCCGCGTGCACTCGCATGCGGCGTTCCGCGAGCGCCACGTCCGGGTCGAGGCACTGCTGCGCCGCGACGCGGCCAAAGGCACAATAGTCCTGCTCGCGCGCAACGATGCGGCTAGACTCTAGGGTGTCATGAAACCTCGTATCGGACTGCATCTCGAATCCCCGCGCCCGGATGCCGCGACGACCGTGGCCTGGGTGCTGCTCGACGCCGAGGCGCGCGTGCTCGGGTGCGGGCGCTGTGCGCTGGCGGACGTGCGCCAGGCTGCGGGGCCAGCGGCGGCCGATGCACCCGTCGACGTCTTCGCTGCCGGCGACGCGGTGATGCTGACCGAGGTCACGATTCCCTCGCGCGAGGCCGCGCACCTGCGCAAGGCCTTGCCGTATATGGTCGAGGAGCATGTGCTGGGCGACCTGCGTGAAACACACCTCGCGATCCCGCGCGCGCTGCACGGTAACCGCGTGCCGGTCGCGGTGATCGCGCACGCACAGATGATCGCCTGGCTGGATGCCCTGCACGGAGCAGGCCTGTCGCCGGCCACCTTGATCCCCGAGCAGTTGCTGCTGCCGCGCGAGACCGGAGCGGTGCACGTGCACATGCACGCTGGCCGTGCGCTGTTGCGCCTCGGCGATTATCGCGGCGTGGTCGTCGATGCTGTAAACCTGGTCGCCGTGCTCGCACTGGCGCTCGCCGGCGAGCGTCTCCCGTGCTCGCGCGTCGAACTCGGCGCCTGCGTGGAGTCGCCCGAGGACGTGGCTCGATTGCCGGCGCTGGCGTCGGCGATCGAGGAGCACACCGGGCGTCCGGTCGTGCGCAGGGCCTGCGTCGAACCGCTGGTCGAAATCCTTGCGGCAGGCATGCATAGGGCGGGACCGTGGATCGACCTCTGCCAGGGTGGCTACGCGGGCGCGCGGCGCGACAGGCTGCTGCGGGACCAGTGGCGGCGCGCCGGACTGGCGGTGGCGGCATGCCTCGCGGTGCTGCTGCTCGGCGGCACCGCCGCCAGCGCCTGGATCGAACACCGTGCCGAGAGTACGCACGAGGCGGCGGTGGCGCGTTTTCGCGAGCTGTTTCCCGATGAACCGCGGATCGTGAACCTGCGCAGGCAGGCGCAGGCACGGCTCGCGCTGGCCGCTGAAGCGGGTGGCGGGGAGTTGCAGGCGCTGGCCGCACTCGCGCGCGTGCTGGATTCGCGGGACGCCGAAGGCGTCAGCGTGCGCGGACTCGAGTTCCGTGCCCAGGACGGCGTGCTGGAGGCCGATCTGGCGGCAGCATCGCTGGAGCGGCTGTACCGGCTCGAGACGCTGGCCGACGGGGCGGGCATCGGTGCCTCGCTGGGGGAGCCGCTCGAGGAAGGCGGTCTTGCCAGCGCGAGCCTGCAACTGCGGGTGCTGCCATGATCGATTCGGGAGCGTTCGGACCCGTGCGACGCGTGTTCGAGGATGCCGCGAGCCGGCTGCTGGCGTCCGATGCCGGGCAGCGCCTGATCCTGTGGCACGAGGGGCTCGGCGCGCGGGAACGGCGGGCGCTGGCGGTGCTTGCGGTGCTGTGCGGCGCGCTTGCCGTTTACGCACTGGTCTTCGCGCCGCTCGAGCGGCGTATCGATGCGGCGCGTGCGCACCTGGTGCGCGAGCAACAGTTGCTGCACTGGCTGCAGGCGCAGCGGAGCGTGGCGCAGACGGTTTATGCGGCGGTGCCGGATGCCGCTGCGCGGCCGCTGGCGGTCACGGCGAACGCGGTGGCAAGCGAGTTCGGTCTGGCCTTTGCCTCGATGCGTCCCGCCGGCAACGATGGCGTGCGGGTGGAACTGCGCGACGTCGTTTTCGCCGACACCGTGCGCTGGTTCGCTGCGCTGCGCCGCGAGGGCGTTCGCATCGATGCGTTCACGATCGACACGCGCCCGGGGGCGCTCGGCCGCGTGGACGTCAACGTGACCTTGCGCGGCTAGCCGATGTACCAGCACTACTTCGGCCTGCGCGCGCTGCCGTTCTCGATCGCGCCGGACCCGCACTACCTGTATCTGAGCAACCAGCATCGCGAGGCGCTCGCGCACCTGCTCTACGGCGTCGGGGCGAGCGGCGGCTTCGTGCTGCTGACCGGCGAGGTCGGCACCGGCAAGACCACCGTCTGCCGCTGCCTGCTCCAGCAACTGCCCGAGAAGACCGAGCTCGCGCTGATCGTGAATCCCCGCCAGTCGCCGGCGGAACTGCTGGCCTCGATCTGCGATGAGCTCGGCGTCGCGCGCGCCGGGGGGCAGGACACGGTCAAGCACCACACCGAGCGCCTGATGCGGCATCTGCTCGAGGCGCATGCGCGTGGATATCGCGTCGTGGTGGTGATCGACGAGGCGCAGAACCTCGCGCCCGAGGTGCTGGAACAATTGCGGCTGCTGACGAACCTCGAGACCAACGAGCGCAAGCTGCTGCAGCTGATCCTGCTCGCCCAGCCGGAAATGAACGCGTTGCTCGCGCGTCCCGACATGCGGCAGTTCGAGCAGCGGATCACGGCGCGTTACCACCTGCGTGCGCTCGATCTGCGCGATACGCGGGCCTACATCAACCACCGGCTCGCGGTTGCCGGGATGTACCAGGAACTGTTTCCGCCGTGGGCCGTGCGCCGCCTGTACGCGGCGAGCACCGGGGTTCCGCGGGTGCTGAACGTGCTGTGCGATCGCGTGCTGCTCGGCGTCTACGGCGAGGGCGCGCGGTCGATCGCGCGCCGGCACGTGCGCGCCGCGATCCGCGAGGTGCGCGGCGAGGCGGCCGCTCCAGTGCGGCGCCGGTGGCCGTGGTTCGCCGCGCTCGGCGCGGCGGTGCTGTCGGGCAGCATCGCCGGCACGCTGGCGCTGCGCGGTGTGCCGGACGGGGCGCGCGTGCTGGTGGGAGGCATGCTGCCCGCGGATACCCTGACGGCGCTGCCGCTGGGGGCGGGGTTGAAACGGCTGCTCGAAGTGGGAGACGGCTATGTGGTGCTGGCGCGTGTCGAGTATTTCCGCGCCCATGCCGGGCTGCCACCGGGCGGCGGCGTGGACCGGGACCTGCTGGCAGCACTCGCTGCACCCGGGGGCGGTTGAGATGTCCTACATCCTCGACGCACTGCGCCGCTCCGAGCAGGAGCGACGGCGCGAGGCGGGTACGCCGCTGCAGTCGATCCACGCGTTCCAGGCGCCCCCGCGGCCGCACGGAATGCGGCGTGCCCTGACGGCATTGCCCGGCATCGCACTGGCGTGCGGCGGACTCGCGGTCGGGACCTGGTTCGGCCCCCGACTGCTCGAGCGGAGCAGCGAGCCGCCAGCGCTGGTTGCCGAGGTGGGCGGCACGCGTGCCACCGGCCAGCCGGAGGTGGCCGCCGAGGCAGCACCAGGCGTCGCTGCCGACGTGGATACGCAGCCGGCCGCAGTCGAGGCCACCGACGTGTCCGCTTCGAGTGCGCTGCCTGCATCACCTGCGGTTGTGCCGGGCACGCCCGCGAACAGTGCCGGTGAGTTGCTGGAGCCATGGCAACTGAGCGAAGGCGAACAGCGCTTCCTGCACGGGCTGACCGTCTCGATGCACGTCTACTCCGCGGCGCCGGAGCAACGCACCGCAATCATCAACGGTTTCCGCGTGCGCGAGGGGCAGTCGCTGGGGCAGGATCTGGAACTGCTCGAGATCGTTCCCGACGGCATCATCGTCGGCTTCCAGCGCAAGCGCGTGCACCTCGCAACGGTGGCCCCCCCGTAGGTTCGGCCTGTGGCCGAACACTGTCCGGGCACAGCCCGGACCTACACGAGCATGTCCGGGCACAGCCCGGACCTACATGAGCGCGGGGCGCAGCCCGGAGCGGTTACAGGGGCATGTCAGGTCACGGAGCGGATGGCAGCGGTGGCAGGACAGGAGCGTCGGCATCGTGGCGGATCTGCAGGTCGCGGATGCGCTCGTAGCGTTCGCGGGTCGGCGCTTCGGCCGCGGCGGCATCGGCCAGGATGCGCGTGCTCACGAATACCATCAGGTTGCGCCGCTCCACTTCGGTGCCGCGCGAGCGGAACAGCGCACCCACCAGCGGCACATCGCCGAGCAGCGGCACCTTGTGCACGGTGTCGATCCTGCGGTCCTCCGCCAGGCCGCCGAGCACGAGGATGTCCTGGTCCTGCAGCATCACGCTGGTGCGGATGCTGCGCTTGTCGGTGACCACGTCAGTCGCGATTTCCGCATCGCTCAGGGATTCGACCTTCTGCAGTATATCGAGCGTGATCGCGTCCCCCTGGTTGATCCTCGGTGTCACCTGCAGGGTGACGCCGATGTCCTGGCGCTCGATGGTCACGAACGGATTGTCGGCCGGGGTGGCCTGCGCGGTCGCCTCGCCGGTCTTCAGCGGGACGTTCGAACCGACCAGGATCTCCGCTTCCTGGTTGTCGAGCGCGACCACGGACGGTGTGGACAAAATGCTGTTGTCGCGGTCGACCTCCAGTGCGCGCAGCACCGCACGCAGCGAGCCGTTGCGGAAATAGCCGACGCTGAGCCCCGCGGGCGCGAGTTCCAGTTCGCCGCTGCCGCTGGTGGTGCGCGAAACGGCCTCGACGCCGGAGCCGTCGAGTGCGGTGCGCCACTCCACGCCCAGGCTGCGCGCGGTGGCGTCGTCGACCTCGGCGATGATCGCCTCGATCAACACCTGCGCGCGGCGGATATCGAGCTTGCGGACGACCGCGAGCATCTCGTCGAGGCGATCGGGCGGTGCACTGATGACCAGCGCGTTGGTCGATTCGCTGGGCTCGACGGCGATCTTCGCCGCGGGTGCGGCATCGTCGGCGGCCGCCGGGTGCATCGCGCGCAGGATGCCCGCCATCTCGGCCGCCGGCAGATAGTGCAGATAGACCACCTCGAGTCTGCCCTCGGCGACTTCCGGTTGGTCCAGACGCGCGATCAGCTCGCGCGTGCGTGCACGCTGCGCGGTGCCGCCGGCCAGCAGCAGCGAGTTGCTCGCTTCGTCGGCGGCGATCTGCAGCGCGTGCTCGGCGTCCTCGCCGAGCAGTTTCTGCAGGGTGGTGGCGAGTGCGATGGCGGACGTATGCCGGAGCCTGATTGCTTCGAGTTCCAGCGACGCGCTGCGGTCGAGCTCGCGCGCCAGTCGGGCGACGCGCCGCACGTTGCTCGCGACGTCGGTGATCAGCAGGCTGTTGCCGCCGGCCAGCGCACCCAGATGTCCGTGCGGGGGCACCAGTTCGCGCAGAGCGGTCGCCACGTCGTCGGCAGGCAGGTTGTCCAGCCGCACGACCTCGCTGACCGGAACGTCCAGCTGCGGGTCCCGCAGCGCGTCGAGGAGCTGGCCGGCGCCGGTGCGGATGTTCGCGGCCGGCACGATGCGCAGCACACCGTCGCGGTCGATGGCGGTGTAGCCGTACACGTTGATGGCGTCGATCACCGCCGCCAGCGCCTCGTCGGGCGTCATCGGATCGCGGGCGAGGATCGTCAGCGTGCCGCGCACGCGTGGATCGACGACCAGCCGACGGCCGGTGGCCTCGGCCACCCATTGCAGTACCGCGACGATATCGGCGCCACGCATGTTCAAGGTGAGCTGCGCGTCCGGCACGTCCTGCGCGTGGGCGCAGGCGATCGCGCAGGCGAGCACCAGCGCGCCGAGCGCACGGCGCGGCGTTGGGCGGTTGCGGGTTCTGGTGCGGCGCGGCATGCGGCTAAGCATAGCCGCTTTTGCCCCGTCGCCGGCACGCGCGGGCGCTCGCCGCGACCAGGGTTCCCGGCGTGGCGCTCAACGACAACCGTGCGCGATGCGCGAGCCCAGCTCGCGCAGGCGCTGGTGCAGACGGTTCGCCTGCGCAGCCGAGTGCGGGCGGCGCAGCTGCTGGCGCAGCTGTTGGCGCTGCTGCTCCCAGCGCGAGCAGTCGCTGCCCGTACCAGCGGCGGCAGGCGTGGGTGCGAACGTGAGAGATACGACGATGACGATCGGCAGGAGCACGTGGCGCATGGGACTTCCCTCCCTGGAAATCGGCGCCAGTTGAGCGCGCGCGGGTGGTGCTTGTCAAGCTGCGCCAGCCCTTGCGCGCGGCGGCTCCGGCTCGCGATGATGGCGCCCGGTTCGGGGCGGGGGCGGTGATGGACGAGGACGGACGGGTCGCGGGTATCGTGCTCGCAGGGGGGCGCGGCAGCCGGATGGGCGAGGGTGGCAAGAGCCTGCGGCGGCTGGGCGACCGCACGCTGCTCGAGCGGGTCTGGCAGCGTGCCGCAGCGCAGGTCGGCCTGCTGCTACTCAGCTACAACGACGATCCGCACGGATTGCCGGTCCCCGCGGCGGCGGTGCTCGCCGATCCGCTGCCCGACTATCCGGGCCCGCTGGCCGGAATTCTCGCGGGGCTCGAGTTCCTGCGCGAGCACCATCCCGGGCGATGCTGGCTCGCGAGTTTTGCCTGCGACTCGCCGTGGTTTCCCGCCGATCTGGTGCCACGGCTGCTCGCAGCGGCCGAGCGCAGCGGCGCCGAGGTCGCCGTCGCAGCGTCGGATGGACACCTGCAGCCGGTATTCGCGCTGTGGTCGGTCACGCTCGCGCCGCGGCTGCGCGCGGTGCTGCTCGAGCGCCGGCAGCGCGGCGTGGGTGCGTTCCTGCGCGAGTCGGCGCACGTCTGCGTCGACTGGTCGTCCGACGCCGATCCGTTCTTCAACATCAACACACCGGATGAACTCGCACTGGCCGAGCGGCGGCTGCGCGCCGAGACCGACTGAGCGGGGCGCCGCAGTTATGTGGCATGACGCCGGCGCTGGCGAGCGGCGACCGGCCTGAAGTAGACTCGCGCGCTGCCCTTCAACGCGTTGCCAGAGGTGTTCTGTGGGTCCATTGCACGGCAGGAAAATCATCGAGATCGCGGGCATCGGCCCGGGTCCTTACGCGGCCATGGTGCTGGCCGACATGGGCGCCGACGTCATCCGCGTCTCGCGTCCGTCGAACGGCATGCTCAGCATGGCCGAGAACGAGAAGCTCGACTTCGGCAATCGCGGCAAGCGCTGCATCGCGGTGAACCTGAAGGAACCGCAGGCGGTGGAGGTCGTATTGAAGCTGATCGAGGATGCCGACGCGCTTCTCGAAGGAAACCGCCCCGGCGTGATGGAGAAACTCGGGCTGGGGCCGGAGGTCTGCCTGCAGCGCAATCCGCGCCTCGTGTACGGGCGCATGACCGGCTGGGGGCAGCAGGGGCCGCTGGCGCACGCCGCCGGTCACGACCTGAACTACATCGCGCTTACCGGCGCGCTGCATGCCATCGGTGAAAAAGGCGGCAAGCCGGTGGTACCGCTGAACCTGATCGGGGATTTCGGCGGCGGCGGGCTGCTGCTCGCCTTCGGGATCGTATGCGCGATCCTCGAGGCGCAGTCCTCCGGCAGGGGGCAGGTCGTCGATGCGGCGATGGTCGACGGCGCATCGAGCCTGATGACGATGATGTACGGCGCCTTCCAGTCCGGTTTCTGGCGCAACGAGCGCGGCAGCAACATGCTGGACGGCGGCGCGCATTTCTACGGCGTCTACGAGACCGCGGACGGCCGCTACGTGTCGATCGGTTCCATCGAGCCGCAGTTCTATGCGTTGCTGCTGGAGAAGATGGGGCTGGCCGGCGAGCAGTTGCCGCACCAGCACGATGCGCGGCACTGGGATGCGCTCAGGGAGCGCTTCGCGGCGATCTTCCGCACGCGCACGCGCGACGACTGGTGCGCGATCATGGAAGGCACCGACATCTGTTTCGCGCCGGTGCTGGGCTTCGACGAGATCACCTCGCACCCGCATATCGCCGCGCGCGGCACCTTCCTCGAGAACGACGGGGTGTGGCAACCGGCGCCGGCGCCGCGTTTCAGTCGCACGGTTCCCGCACGGCCGGCGACCGCGGTGCGCATCGGCGCCGACACCGAAGCGATCCTCGCCGATGCCGGCTACGATGCCGCGCGCATCGCGGCGCTGCGCGCTGCCGGCACGGTGGCGTAGGTTCGGCCTGTGGCCGAACATTTGTCCGGGCGCAGCCCGGACCTACGGCCGAACGTGTCCGGGAACATGCCGCCGGCCCGCTCAGGCGCCGGGCTTGCCGCCCAGCAGGCCACGGATGGCGGCCGGCAGGTCGGCCGGCAGCATCACCAGCTTGCCGTTCTGCGAGGAGGCCATCTCGCGCACCGACTCGATGTAGCGTTCCCCGAGCAGGAACATCGCGGGCAGTTCGTTTTCCTTCACCGCCTCGGTGATCATCTCGATCGCACGCTGGCTGGCCTGCGCCAGCAGCACCTGCGCATCGGCGTCGCGTCGCGAGGCCTCGAGGCGTCCCTCGGCCTCGAGGATCGCGGCGGTCTTGCTGCCCTCGGCGCGCGAGACGGTGGCGCGCCGCTGGCGTTCCGCGGCGGCCTGTTCCTCCATCGCCGTTTGCATGCGTTCCGAGGGGTTGATGTCCTGGATCTCGACCGTCTTGAGCGTGATGCCCCAGTCGGCGATGTCGTCGGAGATCGCCTCCTTGAGCCGCGCCTTGATCTGGTCGCGCGAGGACAGCGCATCGTCGAGATCCATCTCGCCGATGATCGAACGCAGCGAGGTCTGCACCAGGTTCTGGATCGCGATGCGGAAATCCTCGACGCCGTAGACGGCCTTCTCCGGTTGCACGATGTTGATGTAGGCCACCGCGTTCACGACGATCACCACGTTGTCGCGCGTGATCACTTCCTGCGATGGCACGTCGAGCACGATGTCCTTGGTGGTCACGCGGTAGGCGACCACGTCGATGAACGGCACGATGATGCTGAGTCCGGGGTTGAGCGTGCAGTGGTACTTGCCGAGGCGTTGCACCACCCATTTGCTGCCCTGCGGAACGATTCTCGCCCCCTTGGAGATGACGACCAGCACCAGCACGAAGAACGCGATTACCGGGAACAGACTTTCCATGGGGCCTCCGATCGGGTGGTGAAATACGAGCTCAGCGCCGGCTTACGACAAGCGTGTTGCCGGAGACGTCCTCTACGACGACGCGGTCGCCGGCGCTCACCGCCTGGCTGCACAGGAACTGCCATTCCTCGGCGCCGAGCTTCGGTGTCGCGAAGCGCAGCGTACCGCGCTTGTCGCCGACCGGTGCATGCACCACCATCGCGGTCTCGCCGAGTAGTGCCTCGCGTCCCAGGCCGGCCTTGGTGCGGTCGGGTGACTTGTCGCGAAAGAAGCGGAACCACGCCCATGTCGCCGCAGCCGAGGCAACCGCCCAGATGCCGACCTGCCACGCCAGACTCAATGACGGGATCAGCAGCAGCAGGATGCCGACCAAGATCGCGCCGGCGCCGAACCACAGCGCCGTGAAGCTCGGCAGGAAGATCTCGATTGCCATCAGGGCCATGCCGAAAGCGAGCCAGTGCCAGTAAAGCATCGTTGCGGGTCTCCGAAGAGCGCGAGCCATTGTGGTCAGTGTAACCCGCGGTGTAACCTCCGCGCATTTTTCGGGGCCTCCGGAGCCGCAGATGATCTCGAACCCCCTCGGCCGGCTGTTCGGTCGTTCCCCGTTGTCCGCGTTGCAGCGCCACATGGAAAAGGCCCAGGAGTGCGCCAGCGAACTGCTGCCGTTCTTCGATGCGACGCTGGCCGGGGACTGGGAGCGCGCGCAGGCGGTCCAGGCGCGCATCCAGGCACTCGAGGAAGAGGCGGACCAGGTCAAGAAGGAGATCCGCGGCAGCATGCGCGGCGGACTGCTGATACCGGTCAATCGCTCCGACGTGCTGGAACTGCTGCGGATGCAGGACAAGATCGCCAACCGTGTGCGCGACATCGCCGGACTGATGCTCGGACGGCGCATGGCCGTCCCGCCGCCGATGGCGGGGCGCATGCGCGAGTTCGTGATCGCGGCCGTGTCCACCTCGGCGCAGGCGTTGAACGCGATCGAGGAGCTCGACGAGTTGCTCGAGACCGGTTTCGCCGGCCACGAGGCCGATATCGTCCACGAGATGGTCGGCGAGGTCGACGCTCTGGAAGAGGAGGCCGATCGCCTGGAGGTGCTGGTGCGCGCGGAGCTGTTCGCGCTCGAGAGCGAGCTTCCGCCGGTGAATGTGATCTTCCTGTACGACATCATCGCCTGGATCGGCGACCTGGCCGACGTCGCGCAGCGCGTGGGCGGCCGCCTCGAACAACTGATCGCCAGCTGACAGGGAGCGCGGAGCACATGGACATGCTGGCACAGCACGGGCAGCTGCTGGTCGTACTCGGCTGCGTATTCGGTTTCTTCATGGCCTGGGGGGTGGGGGCCAACGACGTCTCGAACGCGATGGGTACCTCGGTGGGCAGCCGCGCGATCACGATCCGGCAGGCGATCCTGATCGCCGCGGTGTTCGAGTTCGGCGGCGCCTGGCTCGCCGGTGGCGAGGTCACGGCGACGATCCGCAGCGGCATCATCGACGTCGAGCTGTTCTCCCGCCATCCCGATCT
Organism: Pseudomonadales bacterium; assembly: GCA_022072145.1. GTDB lineage: Bacteria > Pseudomonadota > Gammaproteobacteria > Pseudomonadales > UBA5518 > UBA5518. Next base: position 49,836 of record JAJVIG010000007.1, on the reverse strand, counting down.
GCTGGTGCTCGGGATGATTTCCTCGCTGCTGGCGGCCGGCATCTGGCTGCTTATGGCGACGGCCCGGGGCTGGCCGGTATCGACCACGCATTCGATCGTCGGGGCGATCGTCGGCTTCGCGGCCGTCGGCGTCTCGGTGGAGGCCGTGGCGTGGGGCAAGGTGTTCTCGATCATGACCAGCTGGGTCATCTCGCCACTGTTCGCGGGCATTTTCTCGTACCTGCTTTTCGTCAGCGTGCAGAAGCTGATCCTCGGGCGCGACGATCCCTTCCGGCAGGCCAAGCGCTTCGTACCCTATTACATGTTCTACGTCGGTGCGATGGTCTCGATGGTCACGCTTACCAAGGGGCTCAGCCACGTCGGCATCGACATGACTCTGGGTGAGTCGATGTTGCTGTCGTGCGTGATCGGACTGGTCGTGATGGGCATCGGCATCGTGCTGCTCGCGCGTGTGCAGCCGGACGCCGAGCTGGAGAAGCGCAGCCGTTTCCGCTTCGCGAACGTGGAGCGCGTGTTCGCGGTGCTGATGGTGTTCACGGCCTGTTCGATGGCGTTCGCGCACGGATCCAACGACGTCGCGAATGCGGTCGGTCCGCTGGCAGCGATAGTCTCCGTGGTGCGCAGCGGCGGTTCCATCGAGGCCAACTCGCCGCTGTCCTCGTGGATCCTGCTGCTCGGGGCGGTCGGCATCGTCGCCGGACTGGCGACTTTCGGTTATCGCGTGATCGCGACCATCGGCGAGAAGATCACGGAACTGACACCGAGCAGGGGGTTCGCCGCCGAACTGGGGGCGGCTTCGACGGTCGTGATCGCATCCGGCATGGGGTTGCCGGTCTCGACCACGCACACCCTGGTCGGCGCGGTGCTCGGCGTCGGCCTCGCGCGCGGGATCGGTGCGCTCAACCTGCGCGTGATCGGCGGCATCCTGATGAGCTGGCTGGTCACGCTGCCGGCCGGGGCGATCCTCTCGATCGTGTTCTTCCTGCTGCTGCGCGCACTGTTCTGAACGGCCTCGATGCGCTTCACCAGGCGCCGGTGTTCGGCATCGAGGTCCACGGTTCACGTGGCTCCAGCGCGGGCCCGCGCTGCAGGAACTCCACCGGGATGCCGTCCGGCGAGCGCACGAATGCCATGCGGCCGTCGCGGGGCGGGCGGTTGATCGTCACGCCGGCGGCCATCAGGCGCTCGCAGGTGGTGTAGATGTCATCGACCTCGTAGGCGAGGTGGCCGAAATTCCTGCCCCCGGTGTAGCTCTCGGGGTCCCAGTTCCAGGTAAGCTCGAGCTCAGGCGCACGCAACTGCATTGCGCTCGGGCGGTCGGCCGGTGCGGCGAGATAGACCAGCGTGAACCTTCCGGCGGCATTCTCGTGGCGACGCGTCTCGACCAGCCCGAGCGCGTCGCGCCAGAACGCAAGCCCGGCGTCCAGATCGGCGACCCTGACCATGGTGTGCAGATAGCGCATCCGACGCTCCTCTGTGTGTGGGGCAGATCCGGGCTGTGCCCGGACACGGTTCGCGTAGGTCCGGGCTGTGCCCGGACATTTGTTCGGCCACAGGCCGAACCTACGCGGGCATTGTTCGGCCACAGGCCGAACCTACGCGGGCATTGTTCGGCCACAGGCCGAACCTGCGCGGGCATTGTTCGGCCACAGGCCGAACCTGCGCACACATGTTAGGCCACAACCCGCAGTTATCCCCACAGAATCGTAATGTCCGCGGTAGACGGGGAGTGTTGACAAGCCGTTCCGGCGAGGTCGAGACTGCCCGGGCCTTCATCGCGAACACGCCAGCAGGAGTACCCATGGCCTCGTGTCCTTTCGCCGATCTGAGCAGTCCCGATCTTCACCGCGGTGGCGTTCCAGCCGATCTGTACCGCGAGCTGCGTGCGGCGCGCGCGGTGCGTGTCGATCAGCCGATGAGTGGAGGCGAGGGCTTCTGGGCGTTCTTCCGGCAGGAGGACGTGGATCGCATCTCGAAGCACCCGCTGCAGTTCTCGTCGGCGCTGAAGACCTGCTTCCTGAACGACGTGCCGCCGGACCAGATCGATCTGTTGCGCACCATGATCATCAACATGGACCCGCCGGAGCACATCAAGTACCGGCGCATCATCCGCAACGCGTTCACGCCTGCCAAGGTCGAGTCCTACGCGCCGCGTTTTCGCGAGATCGTTCGCGAGGCGGTGGCCGCGGTGTTGCCGCGCGGGGAATGCGAGTTCGTGACCGACATCGCCTGCGTGCTGCCGCTGATCGCGATCTGCGAGATCCTCGGCGTGCCGATCGAGGACCGCCGCAGGTTTTTCGAGTGGACCAACATCATGCTGGGCGGCGACGATCCCGACCTGTCGACCAGCCCCGAGGCGGCGGCGATGGCCGCCGCCGAGCTGTACATGTACTCCGACAAGGTCATGGAGCAGCACCGCGCGAATCCGCGCGACGACATCGTCGGTGCGCTGTTGCGCGGCACCGTGGCGGGCGAACACCTCAGCGAAGAAGAGTTCCGCAACTTCATGATGCTCCTGATCGTGGCGGGCAACGAAACCACCCGCACCGTGACCAGTCACGGCATGCGACTGCTGATGGAGCACCCGGAACAGTACCGGATGCTGGTCGAGGATCCGACGCTGATCCCGGACGCGGTGGAGGAGATCCTGCGTTTCAATCCGGCCGTGATCAATTTCCGGCGCACCGTGACCGAGCCGACCGAGGTGGGCGGACAGCCGTTGCAGCCCGGCGACAAGGTCGTGATGTTCTACCAGGCCGCCAGCCGCGACGAGACGCTGTTCGAGGACCCGGACCGCTTCGACATCACGAGGCCGCGGCGCGAAGACGTTCGCAACGAGCACCGTGCGTTCGGCATCGGCGAGCACTTCTGCCTGGGCAGCCACCTCGCGCGGCTGGAACTGATCATCGTGTTCGAGGAGATCGTGAGGCACATCCGCAACCCGCGCACGAACGGAGAAATCAAGTGGCTTCGGTCTAACTTCATTCATGGAATCAAGGAGATGAAGATCATATTTGATGTCGCTTAACAGGTTGCATTCTCCCTCCAGTCCCTCACGGAAGCACAGCGAGAACATCACGGCCCGCCCCCGGACCCAATCGATCCGCGGCTCGTGACGGGTGCTGCGTCGCGCGCAATGATCCCCGGCTAATACGTTCGTGCGATGCACGAGGTGTCGCGCGCGGCGTATGTTGCCTGCGAGTCACCACAACGTGCCGGGAGAATCAGGACGTGAGCAGGATCTGTGTGCCCGACGTCCCCGAATTGATCGAAAAGGCGGGTCAGATCCGCAAGTACCTGTGCCGCTGTGCGCGCTACGCCGGCAACGTCCACCTCGCGGGGCCGCTGTCGGCAACGGACGTCGCGGTCGCCCTGTACTACAAGCACCTCGGCTTCGATCCGGACGACACCGGGAACCCGCAACGCAACATGTTCGTGCTCAGCAAGGGGCACAACGGGGTGCTGCTCTACTGTATTTTCTGCGATCTGGGCATGTACCCGTGGGAGGAACTGTACGAGAACTACAACCGCATCGGCCACGTCTTCGGCGCGCATCCCAATCGCAAGGCGGTACGCGGGATCGAAGTCTCCACCGGGTCGCTGGGTCACGGACTGAGCTGGAGCATCGGTTTCGCGCACGCCAATCGCAACGAAGGCATCGCCTCGCGCATCTTCTGTCTGCTCGGTGACGGCGAGATGGAAGAGGGCTCGAACTGGGAAGCGATCATGTACGCAGCCTCCCACGGGCTCGACAGCATCGTGGCGATCGTCGACAACAACCAGTGCTCGGCCTCGTTCGTCGCCGGCGAGAACATCCGGTGGAATTCGATGGCGGACTGCTGGCGGGCGTTCGGCTGGCAGGTGCACGAGATCGACGGCACCGACATGTACGAGATCGACCGTACCCTCGCCGGACTGCCGCCGGTGGATCCGGGGCGTCGTGGCAAACCCGTGTGCATCATCGCCAACACCGTCAAGGGTCAGGGGGTGTCGTACATGATGGAGCGGCCCTACGCCTGGCACATCGGCGGACTCGATGACGAAAAGCTTGCGCAAACCGAGGCGCTGATCGACAGCTACACCGCGCAACGCAAGGCGAGGATCTGAGATGGGCGGCTTCACCTTCAACATCTCCGACATCGCGGCGATGATGAACGCCAGGGACCTGGTGACCAAGAAGATGGTCCAGCTGGTCGAGGATCATCCCGGGGTCTGTTACATCAACTCCGACGGCACCGGCAAATCGGGACCGGTTCGTGATCTGTACGAACGGTACCCGAACCGCGTACTCGATGTCGGCATCGCCGAAATGAACCTGGTCACGGTGGCCGCCGGACTCGCACGCAAGGGCTATATTCCCTACGGGCAGACCTTCGGCCCGTTCCTGTGCGTGCGTGCGCTGGACCAGATCCACAACGATCTTGCCTACAACGACTTGCCGGTGCGCCTGATCGGTACCCACGGCGGGCTGTCCTCCGGCTATGGCCCCACGCACAACACGATCGTCGAGTTCGGCGTCATGAACGCGATTCCCAACATGACGATGATCGCTCCCAGCGATGCCGACCAGTGCGTGCGGATGCTCGAAGCCTCGCTGCAGTGGCCGGGACCGATCTACGTCCGGATCCCGCGCGGCGAGGAGCCGGCCGTCTACAACGCCGACTACGAGTACGTGATCGGCAGGGCGGTGGAGGTCCGCGACGGCAGCGACGTGACGCTGATCGCCACCGGCACCGGCGTCTACAACAGCCTGCGCGCGGCGCTGATGCTGCAGGACGAAGGACTGAGCGTCGGGGTGATCGATATGCACACCATCAAGCCGATCGACCGGGAAGCCATCGTGGGGGCGGCGCGCCGGACCGGCACCCTGGTCACCGTCGAGGACCACAACATCCTCGGCGGGCTGGGGAGCATCGTCGCCGACGTGCTGATGGAGGCCGGTGTGTCCGCCAAATTGAAGAAGATCGGCATTCCCGACGAGTTCGTGAGTTTCGGGTACCCGGAAGAGATCTACCCGCATTACGGATTCGACGGCGCCGGCATCGCGAAGACGGTGCGGGCTTTCTGTCGCTGAGCGACGAGGGCGCCAACGGGGCGGATTCCACAGGAGGCGACGCATGCAGCAGTTGTTCATCACCGCGGTTCGCGATTTCGTCAAGGGCACGATGGGTACCGTGGAGGCGCGGGAGGTCCCGCTGCCGGAACCGGCCGACGAGGAGGTGCGCATCCGCATCATCCACGCGTCGATCTGCGGTTCTGACGCACACACGCTGAGTGGTCAGCTCGGTGCGTTCGAGGAGACGACCCGATCGATGCTGCCGATGGCGTTCGGCCACGAATTCTCCGGCATCATCGACCGGGCGGGGCGGCGGGCGGAGGCCATCGGTTACCGCACCGGCGACCGTGTCGTGGCGAACTACGCCAGATACTGTTACGCCTGCGATGCCTGCCGCAGCGGACGTGAGAACCTGTGCCCGAACCTGCAGTTCTGCATGAACGGCTTCGCACAATACGCGTGCTTCCACGTGACGCAGGTGTTCAAGCTTCCCGAGCGACAGGAGCTGTCGACGGCATGCCTGATCGAGCCGCTCACGATCGCCCTGGCGGTGGCCGGGCAGGCGCGGATTTCCTTCGGCAAGTCGGTCGCGATCATGGGCGCCGGTGGCATCGGACTGATGCTGGTGCAACTGGCTCGCCTCGCGGGCGCGTCCGCGGTCACGGTGTTCGATCTCGTGGAGGAGAAACGCGAACTCGCCCGGCGCCTGGGGGCCGACCACGTCTTCGACCCGCGCGAGCAGGGTGTGGTCGAACGGGCGATCGCCGCCGCCGACGGTCGCTACGACTGCGTGCTGGAGGGCACAGGTGCGATGTCGGCGGCCACGATGACCCTCGATCTGCTGGCGCGTGACGGTGACGGCGTGTACTTCGCGATGTACGGCAAGGATCCCGTGCTGCCGCTCGACCTGCACAGTCAGCTCTACTGGGACCAGAAACACCTGCACGGCATGATCATGGGCGCCGGATTGTTTCCCAAGGCGATCCGCATGGCTCCGCGTCTCGATCTCGCATCACTCATCCAGCGCGTGCACCCGCTGAGCAACTACCAGCAAGCGTTCACCGATCTGTTCTCGCGCAAGTTCGCGAAGATCGTGATCAGGATGGACGAATGAGGTGTGCCGCACGCGGACCGATCGGTGCCAGGTGGCCGCCTGGTACGTACGCGGTTCAGGCCCCGCCGGCCCGGGAGATAACGAGACGGGAGTTTCCGTCGACCACAACAGACGCCCAGGAGGCACGACCCATGATCGCTCGACAATCACACCCCGGCCGTGCACGGCGGCCATTGGCGCTGGCGGTAGCCGGAGCCACCGCGTTCGCTTTCGGCGCTCCCCTGGTCGCTGCGCAGGCGGCCCTCGAGGAAGTCATAGTCACCGCCCAGAAGCGCGAGGAGAACATCATGGACATTCCGTCCACGGTGAATGCGGTGACCTCGGAGCAGATCGGCAAGTTCCGCGTGCTGGCGCTCGACGACGTGCAGGCGATGACGCCGGGCCTGCTGACGATGCGCAACGACGCGCGCCGCCAGAGCGTGACCGTGCGCGGCATCACGGCGGATCCGGACAACAACGCGGCACCGCCGATCTCGTTCTACTGGAACGAGATTCCGATCCGCACGCAGGTGGCCTTCATGACCTTCTTCGACCTCGAGCGCATCGAACTGCTGCGTGGCCCGCAGGGCACGCTGCAGGGACGTACCGATCCTGCCGGCGCCATCCTGATCCATACGGTGCGTCCGGACATGGAGGTGTTCGAGGGGACGCTGCGCCAGAGCGTGTCGGACAACGACGGGCTGCAGACCGAAGTCGGAGTCAGCCTGCCGATCATCGAGAACGAGCTGGCGCTGCGCGTCTCCGGTTTGTGGGACCGCAACGACGGTGCCGAGTACGAAAACGTCTTCAATGGTCAGCGGGAAGAGCACGAAACCGGGGCCTGGCGGTTGTCGCTCGACTGGCAGCCGCTCGAACAGGCGCGGATCACCCTGATCCACGAGTATTCGGATCTGGACTTCGAGGTGCCGGAGCCGGTGCGGGGAGATGCCGGCAACGTGATCGGCAACGTCAACGCCGCCGCCGCCAATGCGAGCACGGCCTTCAACGCCATGCTGGCGCGCATCAACGATGCGGATCCCTCCAACGACCCCGCGTTCGCTGCGGCTGCCGCGACACTGGTGCAGACCAATATCGCCCGCCGGGCGGTGGCGCCGACCTGGCTCGCCGGCGTATCGCTCGACGGTTCCGACCGTGAAGCGCTGACGCGTGGTGAGAACACTCTCGACATGAGCAACCGCAACACGCTGCTGCGTTTCGAGTGGGAGTTCGAAAAGCATACGCTCACCTCGGTGAGCGGTCGCAAGGACTGGGATCAGAACAACTGGATGGACATCGGCTACGGTAACGTGACGCCGCTGCCGACGCTGCAGAACACCCACTCGCAGGCGGTCGACTGGTCGCAGGAGATCCGCCTCAACAGCAACGACAACCCGTTCTGGAACTACACGGTCGGGGTGTTCTGGGAGGACTTCAGCGGCGAGAGCAACAACTATACCGACCTCGGCGGACCGTTCTCCGTGTACGGGGCGATGACGGGGCTGAAGACCGGCGATCTGGTGCAGCACCTGGTGATTCCGAACGGCCGGGACGTGCTGGCGGCCTTCATGCACAACCGATTCGATCTGACCGAGCGCACGAATCTGCAGATCGGCGTGCGCTGGCAGGAGATCGAGAACAAGCAGATCGTCAGGGGATCCCTGATCGACAACTATGCGCCGGCACCCGAGGCCGGACCGATCACGAACCCGGCGTTCGCGGCGCTGAACCCGCGGCTCACCAGCGCGGGTGTCGCGGCGATCTTCAAGGCGGGTGTGCGTACCGGTGACTACGTGCCCAAGGAACTGCAGGTTCGCGAGGAGCGCGAGATCACCGGCGGTATCAAGCTTGCGCACTACCTGAACGACGACGACATGGTCTACGTGTCCATCGACCGCAGCTTCCGGCCGGCCGGCGCCACGATCACGCCGGCGCCGCTGTCGGCCGCGACCCTGCTGTTCGATGGCGAGACCAGTGACTCGTTCGAAATGGGCTACAAGGCCATGGCGTTCGACGGCGCGCTGCGCTACAGCGTGGCCGCGTTCTACCAGCAGTACACCGACTACCAACCGAAAGCGACGACGGTGAACGCGCTGGTGCAGCAGGGGCTGACACGGGTGCCGCAGTTGATCCAGGGGGGCGTGATATTCAATGCCGACGCCGTGATCCAGGGCCTCGAAGCCGAGTGGTCGGCCGTGCTGGGCGAGCACTTCCAGTTCGGCGGCGGCGTGAGTTATGCGGAAGCCACGTTCGACGACGGCGAGCTGGGTCCGTGCAACCGGCCGTTCACCGCTGCCGAACTGGCGGATCCGGCGGTCGAGGTCGCGACCTGCGACATCGGTGGCGAGGACGTCAGTTCGATCCCGAACTGGTCGGCGAACATCAATGCGGAGTACACGGTGCCGACGTCGGCCGGGGAGTTCTTCGTGCGGCCGCTGCTGACCTACATGGGCGAGCGGGAGGACCGACTGACACCGTTGCTGAAGTTCGACGACTACGTGATGGTTAACCTGTACGTGGGGTTGCGGGCGGCAGATGACCGTTGGGAGGCGTCGCTTTGGGTCAAGAACCTCACCGATGAGGATACCGACAACGTGTTTTCGATCCCGGCAGCGCACGCGATCGGGGGGGCCACGAACTTCACCCGCGCCTTGCTGGTGCCGCCACGCCTGATCGGTGCCACACTGACGTGGAACTTCGGCCACTGACGCGTGGGAGGCGGGTGATGAGGATGCCGATGCCCGGGTCGCTCCGTGCGACCCGCTGCCTTTTCGCCGTGGTTGCGGCATTGTTCGCGCTCACCGGGATCGCTGATCCCGGTGAGCGCGACGGCGTCGTGGTACAACCGGTCCCGCCACTGCAGGCGCGCCCGCCAGCGGGTGCGCCCAATGTGGTGCTGGTACTGCTCGACGATGTCGGTTTCGGCGCCACGTCGACCTTCGGTGGTCCGGCCGATACGCCGGTGCTCGATGCACTGGCGCGGGAGGGATTGCGTTACAACCGTTTTCATACGACCGCGATCTGTTCGCCCACGCGGGCGGCGTTGCTGTCGGGTCGCAATGCACACGCGGTCGGGATCGGTGCGGTGATGAATACCGCCGACAGCCGGCCCGGATACCGTGGTGTCCACGTGCGGGATGCCGCTCCGGTGGCGGAGATCCTGCGTCGGGCAGGCTACAGCACGGCCGCGTTCGGCAAATGGCACCAGACGCCGGACTGGGAAACATCCCGGAGCGGACCTTTCGATCGCTGGCCTACGGGGCAGGGTTTCGAGAAGTTCTACGGTTTCATCGGTGGGGAGACCGACCAGTTCGCCCCGACGCTGGTGGAGGGAACGACGCCGGTCCTGCGCCCCGCGCGGCCGGATTATCACCTGACGCAGGATCTGGTCGACCAGGCGATCCAGTGGGTCCACGCACAACGCGTGATGACTCCGGACAAGCCGTTTTTCCTGTACCTGGCGCCGGGTGCGACCCACGCGCCGCTGCAGGTGCCGCAGCGGTGGATCGACGCTTACCGTGGGCGCTTCGACGCCGGCTGGGACGTGATGCGCGAACGGATCGTGGAACGCCAGAAGGCGTTGGGGGTCGTGCCATCCGCTACGGTGCTTACGCCGCGCCCGCAGGGCCTGCCGGCCTGGGACAGCCTGGACGACGGGCAGAAGAAACTCGCCGCGCGCCTGATGGAAACCTATGCCGGTTTCCTGGCGCATACGGACCATGAGGTCGGCCGCCTGGTCCAGAGCCTGAAGGACAGCGGGGAGTTCGAGCATACGCTGTTCATCTACATCGTCGGTGACAACGGCGCCTCGCCCGAGGGTGGCCTGGCGGGCAGCCTGAACTACATGGGTGCGCTGCAGGGGTTGCCCGAAACGCCGGCAGCGAGCGCGGATCGACTGGAGCGTATCGGTGGACCGGATACTTATCCGCATTATCCGGTCGGTTGGGCGTGGGCGATGAACGCTCCGTTCCAGTGGACCAAGACGGTGGCCTCGCACCTGGGTGCGACGCGTAACCCGCTGGTCGTGACCTGGCCGGACCATATTCGCGACAAGGGCGGACTCAGGAGCCAGTTCGGTCATGTGAACGATATCGCGCCGACGATCCTCGAGGCGGTCGGCATCGACGCGCCGCGGACCCTGGACGGAATCCGGCAGAAGCCGATGGACGGCAGCAGCCTGGTCTACAGCTTTGGCGATGCCACCGCGCCCGAACGGCACACGACCCAGTATTTCGAAGTGTTCGGCCATCGGGCGATATACCACGACGGTTGGATGGCGTCGGCGTTCCACGGACGGCTGCCGTGGGCCAGGGGTGTCGTCGTCGATGAAAAACCGTTCGAAGAGGACCGTTGGGAACTCTACGATCTGCGCAACGACTTCTCGCAGGCCAGGGATCTGGCGGCCAGGGAACCGCGGCGCCTGGAGCGGATGAAGGCCCTCTTCATGCGCGAGGCCGCAGCGAATCAGGTACTGCCGCTGCAGGGGCCGACCATGGGCGATCCCGCGCTGCCGAGCCTGAGCGGCGGACGCAGCAGGTTCACCTACTATCCGGGTGCCGTCGGTATTCCCGAGTCGGGCGCGCCGAAGATACTGAACAAATCGTGGACCCTGCAGGCGACGCTCGAAGTGCCGGCGAGCGCGGCGCAGGGGGTCATCGCGACGATCGGCGGCACAGCGGCCGGCTGGTCACTCTACCTGGACGGGCAGGGGCGACCTGCGTTCACGTACCGTGTGTTCGATCTCATGACCGTCGACCTGAATACCGATGATCCCTTGACTCCGGGGCGGCATGCACTGCAGGTCGACTTCGACTACGACGGTGGCGGCCATGCGAAGGGTGGACGTCTGCAACTGCAGGTGGACGGAGTCGTGGTCGCAGAGGGTCGCGTGCCAGCCAGCCCACCGGCGTTCTTCTCGATCCACGAAACCTTCGACGTCGGAATCGATACCGGATCCGCGGCGGGGAATTATCCGCCGGGCGTGGCGATCGGCTATCCGGCCGTCGATGGCATGATCGAACACGTGAATATAGAGCTGCGCTAGCAGCACTGCGCACCACACGCCGCACCCGGAGACCAGACATGAACGACGACAGACTGGAGGGACGCATCGCAATCGTGACCGGTGCCGGGTCCGGCATCGGGGCGGCGATCGCACGCCGTTTCGCCGCTGCCGGGGCGCAGGTCGTCGCTGCCGACATTCGCGCGGAGGCCGTCGAGACGCTTGCCGGCGAACACCGGGGAGTCACGGCGCGCGGTTGCGATGTGACCGTATCGACCGGGATCGATGCGCTGGTCGACGAGACCGTGCGACGCTGCGGACGGCTCGACGTAATGGTGAACAACGTCGGTCAGTCCATCGCCGGCTGGTTGAAGGATGCGACCGACGCCGAGTGGGAGCGCGTGCTCGCGTTGACGCTGTCCTCGACGTTCTTCGGCGTGCGGGCCGCGCTGCGCGTGATGTTGCCCCGGCGCTCGGGAAGCATCATCAACATCTCGTCGGGAGCGGGGTTCTGTGGTGCCCCCGGTCTGGCGACCTACGGTGCCGCCAAGGCCGGTGTGAACAACCTCACGCAGTCCGCCGCGGTCGAGAATGCACGCAGCGGCGTGCGCATCAACGCAATATCCCCCGGGGCGATCCGCACGCCGGGGATCCTGCAGTGGGCGGCCGAACTTCCGGGCGGCGTGGCCGCCTACGAGCAGACGCTGCTGCCGGGCAGGTTCGGACGCCCGGAGGAGATCGCCGCGGCGGCGCTGTTCCTGGCGTCCGACGAGGCGAGTTTCGTCAACGGTGCGCTGCTACCGGTCGACGGGGCGGCATCGGCGCGCATGGCGGCGATCGATGTGCCGCCAGGGTGATGCCGCAGGACGCCGGGGCACGCCTCAGCGCAGTTCGATATCCACCCGTTCGAGCGTCGCTCCCGTGAACGGATTGCCGATCGGAACTCCCGCCGGATAGCGTCCGGCGGGCGAACCGGTGTCGCTGCCGACGTCGAAGGTCTCGTCGATCGAGAAGTGCGAGGGCGGGGTGAGCGCGATGCGTTCGCGACCGAGCACGCGCTCGCCATCGCTCAGCGTGAACGTCCCGCCCTTCGCGTAGCCGCCGCCGTCGTAGGCGAACTCCAGCCGCAGCGTATGCCGTCCCGGTGCGAGCGCCTGCCCACCGGCGAGGCGCAGTCTGCCCAGTTCGAAGGCACGGTACTCGAACACCGGCTTGCCGCCGCCGTCGAGGTGCAATGACCAGCCGCCGACCGTTCCACCGACGGTGGCGATCACTCCGCGGGCGGTACCCGTGCCCTCCGGAATGTCGAGGGTGGCACGCAGCTCCCACGAGCGATTGCCGAACTGCGGTGCCTGGCTCTCCGGGATCCCGACCGTGCCGGCGTGGTAGGTGAATTGGGTGCGCCCCTCGCTCAGGCCCGGCATCGGGGTCCGCGAGTCGAGTGAGCTGCGCAGCGGCAGGATGCCCAGGCGTCGCGCTTCCTGGTCGAACAGCGCCTGCATCGCGCGCAGCTTGTCCGGCATCCGCGCGGCCAGGTCGCGGGCCTGGCTGAAGTCCTCGTCGAGGTGGTACAGCTCCCACACGTCGTCCTCGAACGGCGTCGGACCCATGCGCAGGCCGACGGTCCAGGGCAGGCGGTCGTGACGCGCCGATGCCAGCCAGCCGTCGTGGTAGATCGCCCGGTGGCCGTGCACCTCGAACAGCTGGGTGGACTTGTGCTCCGGGGCGTCGGCGCGCAGGAAGCCCGGCAACAGGCTGGCACCGTCCAGCGGTCGTTGCGCCACACCGTCCACTTGCTCGGGCATCGCGAGCCCGACCGCGTCGAGGATCGTCGGCGTGATGTCGTTCACATGCGCGAACTGGCTGCGCAGGCCACCGCGGTCAGCGATCCGCGCCGGCCAGCTCACGACCATCGGGTTGCGGGTGCCGCCCAGATGCGAGGCCACCTGCTTGACCCACTGGAACGGCGTGGTCAGGGCCCACGCCCAGCCCGCGTTGTATTGCGGGAAGGTGTCGGGTCCGCCGATGTCTTCCAGGCGCGCGAGCTGCGTGGCCAGCGGCTCGCGCAGCCCTTGCAGTGCGCCGCTGTAGTTGATGCTGCCCTCGAGTCCGCCCTCGGCGCTGCTGCCGTTGTCGCCGACGATGTAGACGAACAGGGTGTTGTCGAACTGGCCGCTGTCCTTCAGCGCCTGCGCCAGACGGCCGACCTGGGCGTCGGTGTGCGCGAGGAAGCCGGCGTACGTTTCCATCAGACGCTCCGCCACGATCCGCTGATCCCGGTCGAGGCTGTCCCAGGCGGGCAACTCCGCGGGGCGCGGCGTCAGTTCCGCGTCGGAGGGGATCACGCCGAGTTGCTGCTGGCGGCGGAAGATCTGCTCGCGCAGCGCGTCCCAGCCGCCGGAGAATTGACCCCGGTAGCGCTCGATCCAGTCCTTGGGGACCTGCAGCGGAGCGTGGGTTCCGCCGGGCGCGAAATACAGCAGGAAGGGCTTGTCGGGAGTGGTGGAGTGCTGGGCGTGCAGCCACGCGATCGCCTGATCGGCCATGTCCTCGCTCAGGTGATAACCCTCGCCCGGAGGGCGGTGAACCGGCGTGGTGCCCTCGTAGAGCGTGGGCTCGAACTGGTCGGTCTCACCCCCCAGGAACCCGTAGAATTTCTCGAAACCGAGCCCGGTCGGCCAGCGGTCGAACGGACCCGAGGGCGAGGCTTCCCAGGCGGGAGTGAGGTGCCACTTGCCGAAGGCCGCGGTGTTGTAACCGTTGCGGCGCAGCAGCTCCGCGATGGTGGCGGTTTCCTTGCGCAGCACGCCCTGGTAGCCCGGGTAGGCATTGGAAGAGTTCAGGACCGCGCCCACGTTGGCGGCGTGGGGGCTGCGCCCGGTGAGCAGCGATGCGCGTGTCGGGGAGCAGATGGCGGTGGTGTGGAACCGGTTGTAGCGCAGACCCTCGTTGGCAAGCGCATCGAGTGCCGGTGTGGCCACCGGACCACCGAAGGTCGACGTGGCGCCGAAACCGACATCGTCGAGCAGCACCAGCACCACGTTCGGGGCGCCTGCGGGAGCCTGGATCCGGGGGATGGACGGTGGGGTGTCGGCGGCCGCGGACAGGGCGGCGAGAGTGCTCGCGATGCCGAAACACAGGGCCAGGCAGCTGCGAGCGAGTCCGCGGTACGTCGTTGCGATAAAGTGACTGTCCATCGGCATCGATTCCTGTCCGTGCGGGGCTGGAACCGGACTTCCGGCCGCGCCATGATTTGAGCACTTGGTGAAGCGGCGAAGAAGATAGCGGACGGCGGCGGGCAGGACAATAGGGGGAGGGGCAGGAGTACATGGTTTGCGATCCGGACCCGATTCCGCTGCGCCAATACGCATCGCTGGTGGCTGCCCTCTATCGTGGGCCGCGGCAGCAAAGTCCGTGGAGCGATTTTCTGGAGGAGTTGCGCGCGGTCTTCGAGCCGTGCATCACGGTCATCGGGCTACGCCTTCCGCGCCCGGGCGATCCCGGCATCGCCTACGTCGGTGGCGCGAACTTTTCGCCGGAGGATCACCGGTCCTACGCGAACAAGTTCAAGGCACTCGATCCTCTGGTGGACCTGCCGGACGGCGAGACGGTCGCGCTCGACGATGTGATACCCAGAAGGGAACTGGAGCGAACCGCGTATTACCAGACCTTCATGCGTCCGTTCGACCAGGCGCAGGTCATGGGCTTCGACATCCACAGCAACGGACGGGTGGCCGTTTTCCTGCGCCTCATCCGGGGCCACGGCGCACCGGATTTCGACCGGCGCGACCGCGACATCCTGGAACTCCTGAAGCCCCAGTTCCGTGAACTCGTCGGCTGGATGGACAGCAGCCGCACGCATCTTCGCGAACACCAGCTGTTCGAACAGGCCTCCTCGAGCCTGGCGATGGCGACCATCGTGCTCGACGCCGGCCTGAACATCGTGCATTCGAACAGCGTGGCCGGGCAACTGCTCGACAGCGGCAACGGCATTTCCCGTGTCGGCGCAAGGCTGCGTGCGACGATGCCTGGCAGCAATCAGCAACTGCAGCAGGCGTTGCAGCGCGTGCTGGCGAGCGAGGACGGGCGCGTGCCGGTGGTGGTGCCGATCACGCGTGCCGCGCACCGCCATCCGTTGCTGCTGACGCTGAAGAAGTTGCCCGTGCATGAAGAACCCGAGGACGGGCCGCACATCGCGGTCTACATGACGGCGCCCGAGATTCGCCAGCTTGACCAGATCCAACTGGTCGTCGATGCCTTCGGCCTGACACCCCGGGAGGCGCGCCTGGTCATAGCGCTCTCCAACGGGGGCACGCTCGACGAGTTCGTCGCAAGCACGGGCGTGAGCCGCAACACCGCGCGCACGCATCTGTACAGCGCGTTTCGCAAGGTCGGCGTGTCGCAGCAGTCCTCGCTGGTCAGTCACGTGATTCGTGCGATCTACGGGCTGTGACAGGCTGCCGATGGCTTGCTCTAGATGGCGTGCCTATAGTTCGCATAATGTATATTATGTTAAATCTCGAAAAAGCCGGGGCGGCCTATCCCCGGGACGAGCGCCGGTATCGCTCCCCCAGTCAATTGGTAGGTGCTTCAAATCGGCGGGCTCGTCGATGTCGTTGAGTGTTTCCGCGATCCGCAGACTGAGTCTCAGGGCGCGGATGCGCGCCACGGTCTGCTCGAACACGTGCGGCGTGCTCCAATCGATGCCGTGCTGTCCAGCGTGTTCGCGGCGGCATGCAAGCGGCGCGTGTGGAGCGCCGGGCAATCGGTGCCCACCAGCAGCGGACGCGCGCCTTCGCGCACGCAGCGCCGCGCGGCGCGCGCCAGGCGTTCGCCGAGGTCGCCGTCATCCTGCGCGCGCAGACTGAGCGCTTCGGGCAATGCCACGTACCGCCACTGCGGAGCGTGCGGTCCGGGTGTCACGCACAGTTCCACCTGCACGCCCGGCACCGCGAGCGCCTGCCCGAGCGTGTGCCGCAGCATGCGCCGCGCGAGCGCCGCGGCGCCGATGGCGCCCAGCGCCGGGATCAGCCGCGTCTTGGCCTGCCCCGGCGCGGGTGCGCGCGCGAAGATCGCCTGGTCGCCGGTGGCGATGCCGCTCAGTCGCGAGCGCAGGTTCATCAGTGCCGCGACCAGCGGCAGCCAGCGCGAGCGGCCCGCGATCCGGACGTCGAAACACCCCCAGCGCGTGCGCGAACGTACCAGGCTCGCGCACAACGTATCGATCGCAGAGGGTTCGATGCGCGTGTCCGCGTGCAGGAACAGCAGGATGTCGCGATTCGCGATTTTCGCGCCGGCGTTCATCTGCAGTGCGCGCCCCGGTGCCGAGCGCAGCTGGCGGTCGAGTGCGGCGACGATCGAGAGTTCGTCGAGTACCGGCACGATCACCGATACCGGTGCCGTGTGCGCGTGCATCGGGGGCGCTACCCTCAGTGCCTGCGCCGCGCGTGGTAGCGTTCGCTCCACGCCAGCAGCACCGCTGGCGCATGTGCCCGCTTCCACTGCCCCGCCGCGTGCCGGTTGGCCTCGGTGAGGGTCGGGTAGGCGTGCACACTGCCCAGGATCCGGTTCAGCCCCAGTCCGTGACGCATCGCCAGCACGAACTCGGCGAGCATTTCCCCGGCGTGCTCGCCGACGATCGTCACGCCGAGGATGCGATCGCTGTGCGGGTGCGTCAGCACCTTCACGAAGCCGCGCGCGACGCTGTCGGTGATCGCGCGGTCGAGTTCCTCGAGGCCGTAGTGCGTCAGTTCGTACGCTATTCCCCGCTCCCTTGCCTCCTGCTCGTTGATCCCGACCTGCGCGATCTCGGGGTCGGTGAACGTGGTGCGCGGGAGTGCGGAAACATCCACGCGCACACGTTTCAGGTCGCCGAACAGCGCGTTGACCGCCGCGTGCCACGCCTGGTGCCCGGCCGTGTGCGTGAACTTGTACGGTCCGGCGACGTCGCCGGCGGCGTAGATGTTCGGATACAGGGTCTGCAGGTAGTCGTTGGTCACGATCGTGTGGCCGGTCTGGATGCCGAGTTGTTCCAGACCGTAACCGTCCAGTCGCGCGCTGCGGCCGACCGCGCAGAGCAGCGCGTCGAAGGCGATGCGCCGCTCGGCTCCCGCGCCCTGCACCACCAACGTCCGGCGTTCGCCGTCGCGCTCGCAGCGCAGCGCGCGCTGCCCGGTCAACAGCTCCACGCCGTCGGCCGTGAGCGCCGCGTGAGCGCGGGCGGCCACGTCCTCGTCCTCGCGCCCGAGAATGCGTGTGCCGGCCTCGACCACCACCACCTGCGAGCCCAGGCGTGCGAAGCCCTGCGCCAGTTCGCAGCCGATCGGCCCTGCCCCGAGCACGACCAGCCGCGGCGGCGGCGCGTCCAGCGTGGAGAAGGCCTCCCACACGGTATCGCTGGTCAGGCAGCCGCATTCCTCCAGTCCCGGGATCGCGGGCACGACGGGGCGTGCACCGGCGGCGATCACGATGCTGCGCGTCGTGAGCTGCCGGGTGACGCCGTCGTGACCGGCTATCTCCACGGTCCACGGGTCGAGCAGGCGCGCCCTGCCCTGCACCACGTCGACCCCGAGCGCGCGGTAGCGCTCGACGCTGTCGTGCGGTGCGATCGCCTCGATGATGTGCCGGATGCGCTGCATCAGCGCGCGGAAATCCACCGCCGGATCCCCGTCCGGCAGGCCATAGCGATGCGCATTGCGGATCTGGTGCGCGAGCCGTGCGCTGCGCAGCAATGCCTTGCTCGGCACGCAGCCATGGTTCAGGCAGTCGCCGCCCATCCGCCCGGACTCGACCAGCGTGACCTTCGCCTTCAGCGTTGCAGCGACGTAGCTCGCCACCAGTCCCGCCGCGCCCGCGCCGATCACCACCAGGTTGCGCTCGAAGCGCCGCGGGCGGCGCCAGCGCGCGTAGACGCGTCGTGTTCGCAGCCTCTGCACGGCCGCGCGGGCCGCGAACGGAAACACGCCGAGCAGCGCGAACGAGACGAGCAGCGCCGGCGACAGGATTCCCGCAGGATCCTCGAGCCGGCCGAGCTGGGTGCCGGCGTTGACGTAAACCAGCGTGCCGGGAAGCATTCCGGCCTGGCTCACCCGGTAGAACGTGCCGGTGCCCAGCCGGGTCAGGCCCATCAGCAGGTTGACGAGGAAGAACGGAAACAGCGGCACCAGCCGCAGCGTGAAGAGGTAGAACGCCCCGTCGCGCGCGATGCCCTCGTCGAGCGCGCGCAGACGGTCGCCAAAGCGTCGCTCCAGCACATCGCGCAGGAGAAAACGGGCGCTGAGGAAGGCCAGGGTCGCACCGATGCTCGAGGCGAAGGACACCAGCACGGTGCCGGTCGCCAGGCCGAACAGCGCACCTGCCGCGAGCCCGAGGATCGTGGCCCCCGGTAGCGAGAGTGCGGTGACGGCGACGTACAGCGCGAAGAAACTGCCGGCGACCGCGAGCGGCTCGGCGGCCCGCAACTCCAGCAGGCGGAGTTGGCCCGCCTTCAGCGTGGCGAAGCTCAGCCAGTGGTGCAGATCGAGCACGAAGAACGTGGCGATGCCGCCGCCGAGCGCAATCAGCAGCGCCAGTCTGGCCGCCGGGCTCGCGTGGCGTCTCATGTCAGGGCGCCACCGCAACCGCTGCCCTGCCCGGCGGTGCAGCCGTAACAGTGTTCGGCAACGGCGATCGGCCAGCCGGCCGGGTCGGCATCGAGCAGGTCGACCAGATGCGCCCGCGCTCGCCCGGTGATGCCGATGCCGCGCTGCTGGTTGAAGTCGCAATCGTGCAGGTACCCCTGCCAATCCACGCTCAGCAGACTGCGGCACATCACGTGTTCCAGGTTCGCCTCCACATGGTTGTCGCGCAGCAATCGCATGTAGCCGGCGAACCGGCCCTGCGTGACCAGCATGCTGCCGAAGCGCTGGATCGGCATGTTCGCGAGCGCGAGCAGGCGGTTGAAGCGCACGCCGTGGCGCAGAGTGAGCTCTCGCCGGTAATCCGCCTCCAGTTGCGGCCGCAGAGGCGGCAGCGAAGGCCCCTGCGGGTTGAAGACCAGATCGAGCACGAGCCCCGAATCCGGTACCCCATAACCCAGCGCATTCAGTTGCCGCAGACCGGCGATGCTTCGTTCGAATACGCCTTCCCCGCGCTGGTGGTCGACGTTCGGCGGTGCGTAACACCGCAGCGAGGCCACGACCTCGACCTGCTGCGCCGCGAGGAAGCCTGCGAGGTCCTGCTGGCCGGGTTCCGACAACACGGTGAGATTGCAGCGATCGATGACCCGCACGCCCAGTTCGCGCGCAGCGCCTACCAGCATGCGGAAGCAATCGTGCAGTTCGGGTGCGTCGCCGGTGAGATCGAGCGTGGCGATTGCGCGTACCTGCAGCACCTGCAGCGCCTGCAGCAGCAGCGGCAGCAGCGGCAGCAGCGGCAGCAGCGGCAGCAGCGGCAGCATATCGCGCATGATCGTCATGGCGTCCGTTCGAGCGTGCCTGGCGCACGCGATCCATGGCGTCGCACGTAACGGCGGTCGATGCGGTCCTTCCAGTACCACGGTGCGCGCCCCGCCACGCACAACGAACCCCACGACAGCACCGCGTGACGCGGTCCGGTGGCCAGCAGGTACAGCGAGCGCGCGCGTGGCGTGTAGCGGAGCGTCGGCTTGCCCGCGAGCCGCGCCAGCAGATTGTGCGCCAGCACGGGCCCGGCACGCACCGCATGCACGCCCGCGCGCGGCAGGAGCACATCATCGCGTTCGCACACGTCGCCGGCCGCAAACACTTCCGGATGCGACACGCTCGCGTGATCGGCACCCACGGCGACGAAGCCGGCCGCGCCCAGCGCGAGTCCCGAGCCGCGCAGCCATGCCGGCGGCGCGGCGCCGGTCGTCGCAACGATTGCATCGGCGGCTAGCCGCTCGCCGGTCTCCAGCAACAGGCCGCCGCTGGCCCCGGTGGCGGCCGCGCGCACGCAGCGGATCCTGTGTTCACCGAGCAGCGTCTCCACCCGGCGTGCCACCGCAGGCGCATGTCCCGGCAGCAGTCCGGCGGCCGAGCCGACCAGCGTCACCGAGGCGCCGTGCGCGCGGGCCGCGAACGCGTGGTGCGCCGCGAACGCGACTTCCACCCCGGCCGCGCCCGCCCCGACGACCACCAGATGAAAGCGCGGCGTGGCGACGGCGCGCGCGAGCAGTTGTCGCCAGTGCACCACGAATTCGCGCAACGGCCGGATCGGCAGCAACGGGCGGTCACTGGACCCCAGCGCGCCCAGGCCGGCGGTCTGGCTGCCGAGGTCGAGCGACAGCAGCGCGTAATCGAGGGCGTCGCCACCCGCGAGTTCGATACGGCGCCGGTTGGCGTCGATGCCGGTCACTGCATCGAGCATGAGACGCACGCCCGCGCGTCGCGCCAGCTCCCGCAGGTCGATGGTGCACTCGTCGAGCGTGTAATGCCCCGTCATCCAGCCGGGTACCATGCCGGAGTAGATCTGCAACGGGTCCGGTACCACCAGGCTGACCTCGGCGCGCGGCCGCTCGCCGCGCGCGAGCGCAGCGAGTACCGCGAGGTGCGCGTGGCCGCCGCCCGCGAGCAGCAGCGGACCCGTGCGTGGGGGCATGCGGATGGGACCTTTGGCGCTAGCGCAACGCGAAGCGCTGCGCGGCCGGCGATCCCTGCGCGCAGATCGCATCGATCTCGGCCAGCGCGGCGGCGTCGAGCACCCAGTCCACGGCGGCGACGTTCTCATCGACCTGCAACGGGCGGCTGGCGCCGGCGATCACCGAACTCACGCGCGGCTGCGCGAGCAGCCACGCGATCGCGAGCTCGGCCACGGTGCGTCCGCGCGCCTGCGCGAACGCCTCCAGCGCCTCGAGTTTCGCCCAGTTCGCCTCGGAAGGAATGCGCTCGTAGGCCATGGGGCGGGTCGCCAGCAGCGAGTCGGGCGGATACTGCTGTTCGCGGCGGTACTTGCCGGTCAGGAATCCTCCCGCCAGCGGTCCCCACGGCACGATGCCGAGCCCGTGGCTGGCGCAGCACGGCAGATGCTCCTGCTCGATCTCGCGCTGCAGCAGGTTGTACTGCGGTTGCGAGGTCACGAAGGCGTGCAGGCCGTGGTGGCGCGAAGTCCACATCGCCTCGGATACCTGCCACGCGGAGAAATTGCTGCAACCGATGTAGCGGACCTTGCCGGCACGCACGAGGTCGTCGAGTGCGCGCAGCGTTTCCTCGATCGGGGTCGAGGGATCCGGGAAGTGGATCTGGTACAGATCGATGTAATCGGTTCCCAGCCGTCGCAGGCTCGCCTCGACGGCGCTCAGCACGTAGTGCCGCGAACCGCCGCGTGCGTTGGGCCGTGGGTCGACCGGTGCGCCGGACGGACCGCCCCCCATCGGCCAGCCGAACTTGGTTGCGATGACCAGGTCGGCGCGCCGGCCCCTGATGGCGCGCCCCACGAATTCCTCCGACCGTCCCAGGTCGTAGACATCGGCCGTGTCGATGAAAGTGATGCCGCGATCGAACGCGCGCTCGATCACCGCGCGCGAGGCGGCCTCGTCGTGCAGCCAGCCGAAGTAATGCGTGCCGAGCCCGATGGCCGAGACTTTCAGCCCCGAACGTCCCAGGTTGCGGTAGTCCATGCGTGCCTCCTCCGTTGGGTTGGCGACGGCGTTCAGTGCGCGCCCTGCTCCAGTGCCTGGTAGACGACGGCGCCTTCCGTGTCGCGCGGCACCGGCCACCCGGTGAGGTGGCAGATCGTCGGCACCAGGTCGATGCACCACACGTTGCGTTCGATCTCGACGCCCCGGCGAACGCCCGGGCCGCAGAGCGCGAACAGCCCGCGCAGCGATCCGTGCTGCCAGTCGGCGGTCGGCAGGAACGGTCCGTGCTGGTAGCCGTGATCGTGGCGCAGCGCGTAAATCACATCGCCGGCCTGCTCGCCGTGGATGTTGAGGAAGCGCGCGTCCTCCCTGCGCAGCGCGAACAGCACCGGTTTGTGACCGCTGGCCGGATCGACGTACCCGGTGAGCGCGCGCACGATCGCCTGCTGCACGGCCGCGTACTCCTCGCCGGGCTGCACGATGCCGTCGGGGTCGCGACCCGCCAGGTTGATGTGCACCCAGCACACCGGGCGGGCGATCGCGCGCGTGCGTGACCAGTCGATGCCGTCCGCGCTGCGCGCCAGCAGCCCGGCGTCGGCGAGGATCGTGTTGGCGTCGATACCGGCGTGACCCGCGGGCTTGGATCCGTGGTCGGAGATCAGTGCGATCAGGGTCTCGCTCTCGTCCACGCCCGCGAGCAGGTCGTGCGCAAGGCGATCGCAGGCCTGGTAGATGCCGAGTTCCATCGCCTCGTGCTCGCGCCGTTCGCAGTCCGTGGCAGCGGTGCGCGGATCCAGCACGTGCGAGATCGAATGCCATGCGGTGTCGGGCAGGTGATAGCGCATCACGAACAGCTCCCACGGCTCGCGCGCGAGCACGTGCGTACAGGCGTCGGCGTACCAGCGCCGCTGCATCTCGAGTTCCTCGAGCAGCGTGTCGGCGCCGAACCAGCGGCGGTTGTAGCCGTGGAATCCGCCGTCCGGCGTGGGCAAGCCGTGCGCCGAGACGATCGACTGCGCGAGTTCCGGTGGATGCGACCAGCCGTCGAGCGCGCACAGCGCGCTGTGGTAGAGCCTGAGATCGCCGGCGTCGGGCGAAAGCGCCAGCAGTTTCAGCGCGAACGCACACGGCTGTACTCCGGAGGCGGTCACGAACTCCTGGCGAAGCACCGGACTCCACTGCCCGGCACTCAGCTCGGCGAACGCGGTCGCACCGTCCTTCGCCGTGCACACGAGCACGCGCTCGAACCCGTTGCCCTGGGTATCCAGCACCAGCAGTTGCCAGTTACGCGGCTCGACCGGTTCCCATCCGCCGCGCGGGCGCAACACCAGTTCCGCGGCCAGCACGGTGCGTGCGGCGGGCAGATTGCTCCAGCCCGCGGGAGCGCCCAGGCGGATGCGCATCGGTTCGGCGGCTGCGGGCTGGAACGCTTCGGTGCAGAACAGTCCCGGTCCGGCGCACGCGGTGTAGACGCCGGGTCCCGCGGCACCGGTGCCGAGTCCGTCCTCGTCGAGGCGCAGCGGTGTGCCCGGCGACTCGGCGGCGTGCCGTGCGGCGACCAGGTTCGGATGGAACCACTGGTTGATATCGCAGCCGGAGCCGCCGATCTGCACGCCGTTCGTTACCACCGGTGGCCAGGTGGTCACGAAATTCACCACCGCCGATCGCTTGCCGGCGCGGGCGATCGCGTTCCACAGGTATTCGGCCTTCACGTCGGGACTGTGGAAGGCCATGTGGGCGCGGTCCAGCGGGTCGCCGGGGATGCGCACGGTGTAGTCGCCGATGCCGTGGGTGGCGGGCCACGCACCGGTGGCGATGGAGGTCCAGTTGGCCGGTGTCGCGGTGGGCAGTGGCACCATCGCGTTCGGCGCCAGCACGCCGTTGGCGATCAGCCGCGCCAGCGTCGGCAGACGTCCTTCGCGGCAGTAGTGCAGCAGGCGGGGTGCGACCGGACCGTCGAGCCCGAAGATCAGCACCTTGCGCGGTTTCGTGCTCATCGCGATGCCTCCCGGTGGCGCGCTGGCATGGGCTGGTACATTATCACCGTCGGGCGCATCGTGCCGGCCAGCCTGACCGGCCGCGTCGCGCGCCCGGGAGGACAACGATGAATTACCCGCCGGAACTGCGGATCGCCGCCGATCGGGTCGCGATCCAGGACCTGATGGCGCGCTATGCGTACGCCGTCGATGCCAAGCGCTGGGAAGTGCTCGACGAGGTGTTCGAGGACGGCGCCGTGGTCGATTTCCTCGCCAACGGCGGCGTGCGCGACACCTGGCCCGCGATCGGCGTGTGGCTCTCGGCCGCGATGTCCGGCTTCACGGCGTGCCAGCACTACCTGTCGAACTTCGCGACCGATGTCGACGGTGACCGGGCGCGTTCGCGATTCTACGTGTTCACGCAGATGATCACGGCCGGCGGCGGCGAGGAACGCATCGTCAGCGACGGCGGCTACTACCACGCCGATTTCGTGCGCACCCCGGCGGGCTGGCGCGTCGCGCGACTGTCGGGCGGCATCGTCTGGTGGAGCGGATCGGTGCCCGAGCATCTGCCGTGGTGGGGCGTCGACGGCGATCGCTTCGGACAGTGATCAGCCGCAGGTGATGCCGCCGTCCATCGCGACGATCTGCCCGACCATGTAGCGGCCTTCGTCGGACGCCACGAAGGCGATCAGACCGGCGATCTCGTCGGGTTCCGCGTAACCCAGCGGCGAGGTTCCCTGCGCGAACTCCTCGATGCGCGCTCCCTCGGGCAGGGCCCAGGAGGAAAGCATCGGCGTGCGCATGCCGCCCGGTGCGATGGCGTTCACGCGGATGCCGCGCGAACGGTACTCGACGGCCAGCGCGCGCGTCAGGTTGATCACGCCACCCTTGGAGGCGCAGTAGGCCGCCGCGTACGGCTGGCCCAGCAGCCCGGAGTTCGACGCCACGTTGACGATCACGCCGCGCCCTGCCGCGAGCATTGCCGGCAGCACGCCCCGGCACATCAGGAAGGTGCCGGTCAGGTTCACGTTCAGGATGCGTTCCCAGTGCTGCTGGGTCTCGCACTCGCTGCGCGCGAAATGACCGATGCCGGCGCAGTTCACGAGTACGTCGGGGGCACCCATCGTGGCTGTCACCGCCGCGATCGCCGGCTCGACCGACTCCCAGCGCCCGATATCGACCCGGTGGAAACTCGCCGTTGCACCGCCGGCGCGGATCCCGGCCGCCGCCGCCTCCCCCGCCTGCGCATCGATATCGATCAGCGCGAGGCGGGCGCCCTCCCCGGCCAGGCGCACGGCGGTCGCGCGTCCCAGTCCGGAGGCAGCACCGGTGATCACCGCGAGCCGGTCACGGAAACGTGTCATGCGAGCATTCCTCCCGTCCACCAGTGGCGCGCCGCGCGGTTCGCCGAGCGTGGATCCTCAGCCGCGCGGGCGCAAGTCCAGCGCGGCCAGCAACAGCGCACCGACGGCCAGCGCCGCGGCGAAGGACCACAGCATCGTCAGGTAGCTGCCCGTCGCATCGAAACTGATACCGGCCAGCGCGAATCCGCCGGTGACCAGCAGCGTGATCAGCGGCGACATCGCGCCCATCACGCGCCCGTAAGCGGCCAGGCCGAACACCTGCGGCAGCAAGGCGCCCCAGGTCGGCGAGGTCGCGCCGCTCGCCATGCCGATCGCGAGCATCGCGCAGAGTACCCCTGCGTGCGAGGGGACCAGCGCGAGCAGCGTGACGCCGCCGAGCATCAGCAGCAGTGCGGTCAGCAGCAATCTCTTCTTGTCGAGGCGATCGGCCGCGTGGCCGAACAGCAGCTTGCCGATCACTCCGCCCACCGGAGAGGCGATCAGCAGGCGGCCGGCGTCGCCGACCGGCAACCCGACGCTGACCAGGTAGGGCGTGAAGTTCGCGAGTACCCCCGCGATCGTGCAGAAGGACAGTCCGACCGGAATCCCGATCAGCCAGTATTCGCGCCGGGCGAGGATCGCGGCGAATCCGTTGCCGGCGTTTTTCCCGGGCGTCGTCGAGCGTGCCCGGGCATCCGGGCACGGCACGCCGCGGATCGCCAGCCACAGCACGGGCAGCAGCACCAGCAGCAGCGCCGCGGCGTAGATCTGCAATCCGCCGCGCCAGCCGAAATGCTCGAGCAGGTACACGAACGACGGCGGCGCCAGGAAGCCGCCCAGCGAAGGTCCGAGCGCGGCGATGCCGAGCGCGCGGCCGCGCGTGGCGACGAAACAGCGCGACACCAGCGGATTGATGAGCAGCACCCCGAGCAGATTGTTCGGCAGCGCCATCGTGAGCGCGAATACCGCGATGAACGCCCCGATGTCCGGACTCGCCGACAGCAGCCACAGGCCGCCGGCGTAGACCAGCGTGGCGGCGCACATCAGCCGGCGCGGCGGGTGGCGATCGACCAGCGCGCCGAGCAGCGGTGCGAGCAGGAAGCCCGCCAGCGTGGAAGCGGTCATCGCGTACATCACTTCGGCACGCGTGGCGCCGAATTCCGCCTGCAGCGGCAGGACCAGGAAACTGAATGCGTAGCTGTAGAAGCCGATGGTGAACATCTGCGCCAGCATCGCGCCGGCCACCACCGGCCAGCGCGACGGGGCGCGCTTCGCTGCTGTCGCGCGTGCTTGCTCGTCTTGCGCGGAGTCAGGTTCCACCTCGCCTCCCGATGCGATCGACGAGTTCGCGCGCCCGCGCGAGTACCAGGTACGGGGCCGTGTGCCAGCGCACGGCGGCGCGGCTCGGGCGATGACCGAGGCAGCGTTCGCGCAGCACGTGCATTTCCTCGAACCCGACACCCGCCAGCTGGCTGGAGGTTTTCTGCTCGCGGTGCACGCGGAACAGGCCCAGGAAGGCCGGGATGTGGCGTACCTCCAGCCCTGCGGCCGAGAAACGCAGCACCAGGTCCCAGTCCATCGCAAAGCGGAAGCGCTCGTCGAGCCGGGCGCCGACCCGCTCCCACGCCGCGCGCCGCCAGTACAGCGTTTCCTGCGGGACGTAATCGGCCCAGCGCAGTACGCGTGGCGAGTGGTACGGAATCGTCCAGCGCCCGACTTCCATGCCGGTGTCGTCGATAAGGATGCGGTTTCCGTACACGACCTGACAGGACGGGTGTTCGAGGAAATGGCAGGCGACGCGGTGCAGCGCGCCGGGCGCGGCCAGATCGTCGGAATTGAGCCACGCCATGATATCGCCCGTCGCGCGCGCGAAGCCCTTGTTGAGCGCGGCCGTCTGCCCCCCGTCGGGCTCGCTCACCCACCAGGCGAGCTGGTGTTCGTAGCGGCGGATCACCGCGAGCGTGCCGTCGGTCGAGCCGCCATCGACGACGATCAGTTCGAGGCGTGGATAGCGCTGCTCGATCAGAGAACGCAACGTCGCCTCGATGAAGGCGCCCTGGTTGAACGAAGGGATCACGACCGAGATCAGCGGTATCGGCGCCGCGCCGGCTGGCAACCCGCCCCCGCCCCCGGGCAGCGCCGGCGGACGCGGCGCGTGCGTCGCGAGTTGCCCTATCCCGGGCCTCAGAAACCGCAACAACCCCATCCACCCGCGCTCCGTCGTGGCCGGTCAGTCGAAGACCTTGCCGGGGTTCATGATTCCCGCCGGGTCGAACACGCGCTTGATCGCGCGCATCGCCGCGATTTCCGCCGCGCTGCGCGAGTACGCGAGCAGGCCCTTCTTCAGCAGACCGATGCCGTGTTCGGCCGAGACGCTGCCGCCGCAGCCGGCCACCAGTTCCGCGATCCGCTGCGAACCCGCGGAGCACAGGGCTGCGAATCCGGCGTTGTCGGCATCCTCCGGCCGCAGCACGTTCAGGTGCAGGTTGCCGTCGCCGATGTGTCCGTACCACACCACTTCCAGCCCTGCGTACTCGCGCTCGACCAGCGCCTGCGCACGTTCGACGAACGCGGGCAGCTGCGGCACGCGCAGCGCGATATCGTTCTTCCATGGGCGCCAGCGTGCGAGCGTCTCCGACATCGCCTCGCGCAGCCGCCACAACTCCTGCGCCTGCGCCAGTGTCTGCGAGAGCACGCCGTCGAGCACGCGACCCGCGTCGACCAGGCGATCGAGCGCCGCGAGCGCGGATTCGCGCTGGTCCTGCTCATCGAACTCGAGCAGCACGTAGAACGGGGCCGCCACCGCGAGCGGCGGGCGCACCCCCAGCGCCTGCTGCACGCGCAGCAGGCCGTTGTGGCCGAAGAACTCGAAGGCGTTCGGCGCCAGCGCGGAGCGGATCGTGTGCAGCACCTCCAGGATCGAGGCAAAGTCGGGTACCGCGAGCAGCATCACGGCCGGCGCACCCGGTGGAGGATGCAACGCCAGCGTCACGGTGGTCACGATGCCCAGGATTCCCTCGGAGCCGACGAACAGGTGGCGCAGGTCGAGTCCGGTGTTGTTCTTCACCAGGCCACGATTCAGTTCCATGGCCTCGCCGCGACCGTCGACCACGCCCAGGCCGCGTACCTGCTCGCGCGTCATGCCGTAGCGGATCACGCGGATGCCGCCGGCATTGGTCGCGACATTGCCTCCGATCTGGCTCGATCCCGCGGACGCGAAATCCACGCCGTAGAACAGGCCCGCTGCGGCGGCGTGGTGCTGCACATCGGCGGTGATCATGCCCGCCTCGACGGTGATGCTGCGTTCCACGGGATCGATCGCGAGCAGACCGTTCATGCGTTCCAGCGACACCACGATCTCGCCGTGCGCGGCGAGCGCGCCGCCGCTCAATCCGGTGCGCCCTCCCGAGGGCACCAGAGACCAGCGTGCACGGCGCGCGAGACCGACGATCGCGCGCACCTCCCCGGGAGTGCGCGGGAGCGCCACGCAGACCGGATCGGGGGGCGCCAGCGCGGTGCGGTCGGTGCCGTAACGCGCAGCCGCCTGCGGATCGTCGAGCACGCCGTCGGCGCCGAGCATTTCGCGCAGGCTGCGTGCGACGGCGGCGGGAGTGGCGGACATGGGGTGGCGTGCTCGTCGTGTATCGGAACCGGTCCGGGCGCATTATAGTGACAGCCACGCCGGATCCGCAGGAGAACAACCAATGGATCGACGCGAATTCGTGTTGGGCAGTGCGACGCTCGGCGGGGCGTCGGCGTTGCTGGCTTCCGCGAGCGCCGGCGCGGCGCCGCTGGCGATGGCCAATGCCAGCGGCAGCGCTGCCGCCGACGCATTCACCGGACTGCTGCAGGAACTGGCGGCGGTGCAGGCCGAGTACCTGTCGCCACGCTACGGGATCACGCGGGTCGAGGACCTTGCCGAGGGCCAGCGGCTGTTGCTGCATCTGCTGAACACCGCGCTCGACTTCTGGCTCGAGGCCGACCCCGAGCGCCCGGTGTGGACAGCGTACCAGGCGCCGACGCGCAAGCTGCTCGGCGACAACCCGGACGCGCTCTACTACTTCACGCCGGTGCGCGGCGATCGCGGCTACCGGATCCGCGGCAACCTTGCCGGTGCGACCTTCACCTCGTTCACGGTCGAGGGCGGCAGCGCGGCGGGTGCGGCCGCCGGACGGTCGACGGCCGCGCTCGACGACACCGGGATGGAAGTGGCGGTCGACGGCAGCTTCGAGATCATCGCCTCGGCCACCCGCCCTGCCCGCGGAAACTGGTTGCCGCTCGCTGCCGATTCGGGGCAGATCACCACGCGGCATTATTTCGAGAGCCGTGACTACGTCGCGAACCGTCGCGGTTTCGAGATCCCGCTGACCATCGAGCCGCTGGACCCCGTGCCGCCGGCCAAGGCTCCGGACGATGCGGAGATCGCGCGCCGGATCGGCGACGTGGCGCGTTTCGTGCGCGCGATGATGCACCTGACGCTGGGCAGCGCGGCCTCGGCCGAGGCGCGTCCGGCGTGGTTCTCGACGGTGCCGAACCGCTTCACTCCCCCGCAACGCTGGACCAGCGAGACCGGTTACGGCAACCTGCACGCGCATTACTGCGCGGCGCCGTTCGTGCTGATGCCCGACGACGCGTTGCTGATCGAGGGCGAGTTGCCGCCATGCCGCTTCGCGAACGTGGTGCTGTGGAACCGCTACATGCAGAGCTTCGACTACACGCGCCGGCGCGTGTCGCTGAATCGCGCGCAGATGACGCTCGGTGACGGCGGCAGTTACCGCATCGTCGTCGCGCACCGCGATCCGGGGCTGCCGAACTGGCTGGACACCGAGGGGCGCGCGAGCGGCCTGATGTACTGGCGTTTCCTGCTCGCCACAGCCGAAGTCGCCACGCCCCGCGCGCGCGTGGTGAAATTCACCGGCCTCACGTAGGTTCGGCCTGCGCCGGACAATGTGCCGTGAATGTCCGGGCGCAGCCCGGACCTGCGGCCGAGCACGTCCGGGCACAGCCCGGATCTACGGGCGGTTCCGGCCGGGCAGGATGCCCATCTGCTTGCAGATGATCGACAGCATCACTTCGTCGGCGCCGCCACCGATCGAGGTGAGGCGTGTGTCGCGGTACGCGCGTGCGACCGGGTTGTCCCACATGAAGCCCATGCCGCCCCAGTACTGCAGGCAGGCGTCGCTCACCTCACGGCTCAGGCGTCCGATCTTCAGCTTCGCCATCGACGCCTTCAGCGTGACGTCCTCGCCGGCGATGTAGCCCTCCACCGCGTCGTAGACCAGCGCGCGCAACGCAGTGACTTCGGTCTGCAGTTCCGCGAGCCGGTAGTGCACGACCTGGTTGTCGAGGATCGGCCGGCCGAAGGCCTTGCGTTCACGCGTGTAGTCGATGGTCGACTGGATACAGGCTTCCAGCGTCTTCAGTCCGCCGGCGGCGGCGTACAGCCGCTCTTCCTGGAACTGCAGCATCTGGTACAGGAAGCCGGCGCCCTCCTCGCCTATGCGGTAGCGCTGCGGCACGCGCACACGGTCGAGGAACACCTGCGCGGTGTCGGACGAGCGCATGCCGAGCTTGTCGAGCCGCGGCGAGAAACTCACGCCCGGGGTAGTCGTCGGCACCACGATCAACGACTTGTTCGCGTGCGGTGCGCCGTCGCCGGTGTTTGCGAGCAGGCAGAGGAAGTCGGCCTGGGTGGAGTTCGTGATCCACATCTTGCTGCCGTCGATCAGGTAGTCGCCGCCGTCGCGCACCGCGCGGGTGGTGATCGCTGCCACGTCGGAGCCGGCGCCCGGTTCGCTGACCGCGATCGAGGCGACGTAGTCGCCGCTGATCGCCGGCGCGAGGAATTCGCGACGCAACTCGTCGCTGCCGAAGCGCGCCAGCGCCGGCGTCGCCATGTCGGTCTGCACGCCGATCGCCATGCCGACGCCTCCGCAGGCGATGCGGCCGAGTTCCTCCGCGAACACGATCTGGTAGCTGTAATCGAGCCCCAGACCGCCGTACTCGGACGGCTTCGTGATGCCGAGCAGCCCGAGCCCCCCGAGCTTGCGGAAGACCTGGTGCGCCGGAAAGATTCCGGCCCTCTCCCATGCGGCGGTGTGCGGATTGATCTCGGTGTCGATCAGTCGCGCGGTGGTGGCGCGGATCGCGTCGTGTTCGGCGGTGAAACGCATCGACTGCTCCTGTGGCGGCGCGCGGCGTGCAGCCTCGCCGGCTGCCGTCGCTTGTCCCTGCCGGGGGTGCTGCGCAAGAATGCGCCACGATAGGGTCAAGCGTGCGCTGCAGCAACCGGTGCGTGAAGGCCACGCGCGCTGCGCGCGCCGGTGGGTGATGCGAATGTCCCGGAGTCAACCTGCGGAGATGAGTCGATGACGGCGGTGCTTGTCGAGCGACGCGATCGTGTGCTGTGGATCACGATCAACCGGCCGGAGAAACGCAATGCGATCGACGCCGGGGTGCTCGGGGGAATCCGCGCGGCGCTGCTCGCGGCCGCCACCGACGACGGCGTGCGCGCGGTGGTGCTCACCGGCGCGGGCGAACGCGCGTTCTGTGCCGGCGCCGATCTCGGCGAGGCGCAGCGCGGCGGCGTGTTCAGCGGTGGCGACACCCACCCGTTCGTCGAGGTGTTCCGCGCCGCCGAAGCCTGCAACAAGCCGCTGATCGCGCGCGTCAACGGCGCCGCGCTGGCCGGTGGCGTGGGGCTGCTGTGCATGTGCGACCTGGCGATCGCGACCGACGACGCGCGCTTCGGTGTGCCGGAGGTGCGCGTGGGCGTGTTCCCGCTGATGATCCTCGGTTACATGCTGCGCCTGGTGCCGCGCCGGCGACTGCTCGAGATGGCGCTCACCGCGGAGTCCTTCGGCGCCGCCGAGGCGCTCGATTACGGGCTGCTGAACCGCGTGGTCCCGCGCGAGCGCCTCGACGACGAGCTCGCTGCGCTGCTCGGGCGCATCCTCGACAACTCCCCGCAGGCGATCCGCCTCGGCAAGAAGGCGTTCCACGCGATGCAGGACATGAGCCTGCACGAGTGCTTCGAGTACGCGCAGTTGATGATCGCGCGCCTCAGCCAGGGCGAGGACGCGCGCGAGGGACTCGCCGCCTTTGCCGAGAAGCGTCCGCCGCGCTGGAGCTGAACGTGCTTCAGTCGATGCGGAAGATGATGTAGTCCTCCAGGTGCTCGTCGCGCACCTCGTCCTCGCCGAGCATGCGCCCGACGCGCGAGACGCCCGCACGGTGCACGGCGTCGCGGTCGCCGCAGACCAGGTGATGCCACGCGGGCAGCTCCTCGCCTTCGGCCAGCAACCGGTAGCTGCAGGTCTCTGGCAGCCAGCGGTAGTCGACGATCGTCTGCGGTGTCAGCTCGATGCAATCCGGAACGCGCAGGCGCCGGTGGGCATAGTCGCTGCAGCGGCCGCTCTGGCGGTCGAGCAGGCGGCAGGCGACGTTCGTGTAGTAGATGCGCCCGGTGTGTTCGTCCTCGAGTTTCTGCAGGCAGCACAGGCCGCAGCCGTCGCACAGCGATTCCCATTCGGCGCGGTTCATGCGTGCAAGCGGCGTGGTCTTCCAGAACGGTGCGGGGGATCGGCTCATCGCGCTCACGCTGGCTGTGGCAATGCGCGCATGTTAACTGGGCAACGGGCGCGGGATCCGTATACTGTACACATGAACAGTATACGGATTCACCGGCCATGGGCTACGCCGAGCTGCACTGCCTAAGCAATTTCAGCTTCCTGCGCGGCGCCTCGCATCCGGCCGAGCTCGTCGCGCAGGCGGCACGCGAGGGCTATCGTGCGCTGGCGCTGACCGACGAGTGCTCGCTGGCGGGTGTCGTGAAGGCGCACGTGGCCGCGCGCGAGCACGGCTTGCAGCTGATCGTCGGCGCCGAGTTCCGCTTCGATCCCGAGGGCGTGCTGGTGCTGCTGGCACCCGACCGCGCCGCCTACGCGGAGCTGTCGGGGCTGATCACGCTGGCGCGCCGGCGTAGCCCCAAGGGCGGCTACGAACTGCGAGCGGACGATCTGGAGTGCGGGGTACGCCGCTGCCTGGCGATCTGGGTACCGGAAAGCGCCGCCGCTGCCGAGGCGATCGAGTCCCGCGCCGCGGCGTTGCGTGCGCTGTTTCCTGCCCGGCTGTGGCTCGGGGTCGAACTGCTGCTAGGCGCCGACGACCAGGTGCAGTACCTGCGCCTGTGCGACAGCGCGCAGCGCCTCGGCCTGCCGCTGGTCGCCTGTGGCGGCGTGCTTATGCATGTGCCGCAACGCAAGGCACTCGCCGATACCCTGTGCGCGATCCGGCTCGGGGAACCGGTGCAGCAACTCGGTACGCGGCTGGCGCCGAACGCCGAGCGGCACCTGCGCCCGCTGGCGCGGCTTGCCCGCATCCACCCGCCGGCGCTGCTCGCCGAAACGCTGCGCATCGCCGGGCGCTGCAGCTTCTCGCTCGACGAACTGCGCTACGAGTACCCGGCCGAGGTGGTGCCGCCCGGCGTCTCGCCGGCCGCCTGGCTGGCGCAACTGGTGGACGACGGCGCCCGGCGGCGCTGGCCCGCCGGCGTGCCCGGGCGGGTGCGCGAACTGCTGGGGAAGGAGCTCGGGCTGATCGCCGAGCTCGGCTACGAGCACTATTTCCTCACTGTCCACGACATCGTCCGGTTCGCGCGCGACAACGGCATCCTCTGCCAGGGGCGCGGTTCGGCGGCCAACTCGGCGGTCTGTTACTGCCTGTTCATCACCGAGGTCGATCCGGACCGCATCGCGGTGCTGTTCGAGCGTTTCATCTCGCGCGAGCGCAACGAGCCGCCCGACATCGATGTCGACTTCGAGCACGAGCGGCGCGAGGAAGTCATCCAGTACATCTACCGCAAGTACACGCGCGAGCGCGCCGCGCTGGCGGCGACGGTGATCTGCTACCGCCCGCGCAGCGCGGTGCGCGACGTCGGCAAGGCGCTGGGGCTCGATCCGGCGTTCGTCGACCGGCTGGCCAGATCGCTGTCGTGGTGGGACAGCCGCGAGGAGCTGGCACGCCGCCTGGCCGAGGAGAATCTCGACGCCGCCAGCGCGCTGGCCGGGCGGCTGCTGTCGCTGGTGAAGCGGATCCTCGGTTTTCCGCGCCATCTGTCGCAGCACGTCGGTGGCTTCATCATTGCGCGCGGGCCGGTGGCGGCACTGGTGCCGGTGGAGAACGCCGCGATGCCGGGGCGCACCGTGATCCAGTGGGACAAGGACGACATCGAGGCGCTCGGGCTGCTGAAGGTGGACATCCTCGGGCTCGGCATCCTGAGCGCGCTGCGGCGCAGTTTCGCGCTGATCCGCGCGGCGCACGGCGTGCGGATCGACATGCAGTCGATCCCGGCCGGGGATCCGGCGACCTACGCGATGATCGGACGTGCCGACACCGTGGGGGTGTTCCAGATCGAGTCGCGCGCGCAGATGGCGATGCTGCCGCGGCTGCGGCCGCGCACCTTCTACGACCTGGTGATCGAGGTCGCGATCGTGCGGCCGGGGCCGATCCAGGGCGATATGGTCCACCCGTACCTGCGCCGCCGCCAGGGGCAGGAAGCCGTCAGCTACCCCGACGAGGCGGTGCGCGAGGTCCTCGAGCGCACGCTCGGGGTGCCGATCTTCCAGGAACAGGTGATCAAGCTCGCGATGGTCGCGGCAGGCTTTTCGGGTGGCGAGGCCGACCAGTTGCGCCGCGCCATGGCGGCCTGGCGGCGCAATGGGACGCTGGCAGCGTTCGAGCGCAAGGTGATTGACGGCATGCTCGAACGCGGACACGCACCGGACTTCGCTGAACGCCTGTTCCGGCAGATGCAGGGTTTCGGCGAGTACGGCTTCCCGGAATCGCACGCGGCGAGCTTCGCGCTGCTCGCCTACGCCTCGGCGTGGCTCAAGTGCCATTACCCGGAGGCGTATTGCTGCGCGCTGCTGAACAGCCAGCCGATGGGGTTCTATTCGCCGTCGCAACTGGTGCAGGACCTGCGCCGCTACGGCGTCACGGTGCTTCCGGTCGACGTCGATCACAGCGACTGGGACTGCACCCTGGAAGAAAATGGGGTCAGAGTCGATTTTTCCGAAGAAAAATCGACTCTGACCCCATTTTTTCCCAAAGAAAAATCGACTCTGACCCCATTTTCCCCGCAATTTTGTTTGCGGCTGGGAATGCGCCAGATCGACGGGCTGGGGAAGGCTGTGGCCGAGCGTATCGTCGCGGCGCGGTGCGAGCGTGGTTTTGTCAGCCTGCCGGACCTGGCGCGGCGGGCGCAACTGGAACGCCACGAACTGACGTTGCTCGCCGGTGCCGGTGCGCTGCACCGTCTCGGTGGCCACCGCCGGCAGGCGCACTGGCGCGCGGCCGCGGTCGAGGAGCCGCGGCCGCTGTTCGATCCGCTCGAGCGTGCCGCGGGCGCCGCTCCCGACGACGGCGTGCTGCTGCCGGCCCCGGGCGAGGCCGAGGAGATCGCGCAGGACTACCGCAGCCTCGGCCTCACGCTGGGCCGCCATCCGCTGGCGCTGCTGCGCGCTCGCGAACCGTTCGTGCGCTGCCGCACGGCGCGCGAACTGGCCGGTCTGGGCGGTGCCCGCTTCATACGCGTGGCGGGACTCGTCACCGGTCGCCAGCGGCCCGGTACCGCCAGCGGGGTGCTGTTCCTGACGCTGGAGGACGAGACCGGCAACGTCAACGTCGTGGTCTGGCGCGACCGCCAGGAGCGCTTCCGCAAGGCCTTGCTGCGCGCCCGCCTGCTGCTGGTCAAGGGGGTCCTGGAAAGCCGCGACGGCGTCACCCACGTGATCGCCGGTGAACTGGTCGACCACAGCGCGGCGCTCGGTGCGCTGCGCACGGCATCGCGGGATTTTCACTGAAACCGCCCGGCTCCTGCGGCGGGCGAACGCTCCCCTCGCCTGCTAGGCTTGCAGGAGCCGTGGCGCAGCGCGCCGCCGGCCTCCGCCAACACGACTCGAGAGACATCGCGTGGGAATCATCGTTCGCCTGTATCACCGCTCGGAAGGGTTGGGCAACAACCGCTTCAACACCTTTTTCATGGACATGGGCGAGAACATCCACGTTCACTACCGGGACCTGCGCATCGAGTTCAGCGTCGAGGAATTCCTCGAGTTCGCCGATCTCTGCGAAACCTACATCCCGCAGGTGCGCAAGGAAATCGCCGCCGGCTTCCGCGACGGCGTGAACCCGAACACCAACCAGAGCGACACCATCAAGACCTTCTTCAACAAGAAGCCGCTGGGGCGCAACATCGTCTACAACCCGACGCGCATCTCGCTGGAGGAGAACACCGACGGCTTCCACGTCCACCTGCGCAACTACAAGCTGCTGCTCGACCGGGACTCGTTCCTGAACTTCGCGCGCGCGGCGCGCGACGTGCTCGAGATGCGCGAGCGCGCGGTCGACCTCGACGAGACGCTGCGCCTGATCGAGGTCAACGAACTCGCGCACCGCGTCGACCGCGTGGGGCGCGATGCCGACGTCGCCACCGCGCGCGTCACGATAGAAAAGCCCTACTACCGCAAGCTGCTGCAACTGTTCAACGGACTCGGCTATACGCGCCCGGACCCCAAGCGCGAGGTTTACGAGATCCCCGGAGCGCGCATCGAACTACGGGTGGTCGCGGGCGCGCCGCGCACGGTCGCCAAGTCGACCGTCGCCTCTCCCGTGGTACCGTTCGCCGATTACCTGGCGGCCAACGCCACCCGCTTCACGCCGAAGGAAATCAACCTGCTGAAGCTGCAGGTGTTCGATTTCTACGAGTACGCGCGCCGCAACGCGCTCGCCGAGCGCTTCGAGTTCGAACACGCGAAGCTGCTGTTCGACACCGCCGGCGGCCGGGTGATCTTCCCGGCGCGCACCTCGCCCGCGCCCACCGACCTCGACCGCGAGTGGATGAACTTCGACCGCTTCCTGAATGGACACGGCATCGGCTTCGTGAAACCGATGAAGATCCCGTACGGCGACGAGCGGCTCGGGAGGCTCGACGCGGCGTTCCGCGACTACGTGCGCGAACACGTCGCCCGCC
Organism: Pseudomonadales bacterium; assembly: GCA_022072145.1. Lineage (GTDB taxonomy): Bacteria > Pseudomonadota > Gammaproteobacteria > Pseudomonadales > UBA5518 > UBA5518. The sequence goes on along the minus strand of JAJVIG010000007.1, from coordinate 12,759 downwards.
ACCCCTGCGTGGCGAAGGTGTACCTGCTGAACCCCATGGAGTGGAAGAAGACCGGCAGCCGCACCGGACGCTACGAGGTGCCGTTCCTGCACATCGCGTGGGCCAAGCTCGGCTCGGACTTCGACATCCTGATCGAGCTCGACGAGCGCTACCCGGTTCCCGAGGACTGGAGCCGCAAGTTCTTCTGGAAAGTCTGCGGTTGCGACTATTACCACCTGGGCGAGGTCGATTTCCCGATCGACAACCCGTGGAGCGGGCAGTTCCCGAACGTCCCGTTCCGCCACCACCTGGTCGAGGCTTACCTGTTCTTCCCCTCGCGCATGGACGCGACGGTCAAGGACCGCTATCTGGGCGGCTTTCCGGCTCGCGAGGTCCTCTACGAGAAGAACGACCTGATCGCGGAACTGCCGGCCTTCGTCGCGACGCACTTCGGTGTCGTGATCGAGACGCCGACACCACTCAAGGGCGTGAGCTTCAACGAGGTGTTCCGCGCTCACGGCCCCGGCGGCGATTACATCGTCAAGGTCATGAAGGGAGCCGAGTTCACGCCGCCCACGGAAGGGCACCGTGGCACCCACCTCGGTTACGAGTGCGCGCTGCTGGAGGCGCTGGCAGGCGCCGGAGCGCCGGCCATCGTTCCGCGTCGTGCGCTCGACGGATCGCTGTGCCAGCGCTTCGGCACGTTCCACTGCATGCTGCTCGACTACGTGCACGCCACCAACCCTGCGCGCCTGACGCGCGAGCACGTCGAGGCCGCCGGGCGCACGCTGGCGCGGGTGCACCGTGCGTTGCCTGCCGCGGTGGCGAGCACCGAGGCCTACCGGTTCGCCGAGTCGCTCGACTTCTGGCTGGCCGACTGCGCGGCCCTGCCGGCGCGCTTCAGCGACGATCCGGCCCTGCAGGCGCGCTTCGCTTCCCTGCAGCCGGCGATTGCCGCGGCGCGTGGGCGCATCGAGGCGAGCAGGGATCTGCGCTGGCTGCACTGCCACGGCGACGTGACGCCGCGCAACGTGCTGTTCGTCGACGGCGAGGCGCTGCTGTACGACTTCCAGGCCGCGCACTACGCGCCGCGGATCGCCGATATCGCCGAGGGGGCGCTCGAGTTCGCGTTCGTCGATCAGGAGGCACGCATCGACGCGACGCTGCGCGAGGCGTTCGTCGCCGCCTGCGCGCACACCTGGGCGCTCGGCAAGACCGAGCGGGCGCTGCTGCCGACCATGATGTTCCTGCACGCGGCGATCAAGCTCGGACGCCTGCTGCGCATGCAGGTGGTGTTCGGCAACCGCGTGAACATGAATTACGTGAACGCCTTCCTGGATTACGCGACGGAACAGCTGGCGGTGGTGCAGCAACCCCCGTCACGCGGAGGTCGCGGCAAGCTCAGCGACGCTTCCCGGGCAAGCTGAACACGCCCATCAGTGCCGCGTGGTCGGAGAGCTCGCGCCACGGGCCGGTGCTCAGCCGTTCGCAGCCCAGCGGCGCCATGCCCCGGTAGTAGATGCGGTCCATCGGCAGCAGCGGCTGCCAGATCGGCCAGGTGCGCGCGTGCCTCCCCTCGAGTTCCAGGAACAGCTCGTCGACCCCGAGCCCCGCGTGCAGGTGCCTCCCGGCGCGCCGGCGCCAGTCGTTGAAATCCCCGGCGATGATCACTGGCTCGTCGCGCGGGACGTGCGAGGCGATGCGCGCCGCGAGGACCTCGAACTGCCCCCGCCGCTCTTCCTCGAGCAGACCGAGGTGCACGCACAGCGTGTGCAGGCGGGTGCGGCTGCGCGGGATCTCGATCACGCCGTGCAGGATGCTGCGGCTGGAGCGCGGGAACACCGCCACGTTGATGTTTTCCCAGCCCACGAACGGGAACTTGCTGAGGATCGCGTTGCCGTGGTCGCCCTTGCGGTAGATCGCGTTGCGTCCGTAGGCGTAATGCGGCCATGAGCGGTCCGCGAGGTACTCGAAGTGCGGTTGTTCCGGGTAGGTGTAGCGACCTTCGTGGGCGCGGCGCCCGCTGTGGCGGCCGTGGATCTCCTGCAGGAACACGAGGTCGGCACGGGTTTCCGCGATCCGTGCGCGCATCGCCTCGAGCACGAAACGGCGGTTTCCCGAGCAGTAGCCCTTGTGGATGTTGTAGGTCAGAATCCGGATCTGGCGCGCCAAGGTCGGGAGTCCTGCGGGGGCTGTGCCCGGTGGGCAGGATGCTCCGGGGCGCTTCGCGCGCGGATACTAGCCAATGGCGCACCGGGGCTACAAGTCGACGGCGGCGCGGTGCCGCAGGCGGCCCCCGCCCGGGCGCGCCGGAATAGCAAACTCCCTGCCAATCCGGCGTGGACAAAAATCGTGGCCACAACATATTGTGTTTTGACGCTGCGGTATTACACTTCATCTTGAGTTTTCTGCTCCCCATGCACACCAGTGACCCGCCTCGGGTGACCGCATCTGCGCGCGTCGGGGAAGGCTTTCCGGGAAAAACTCTCACAACATCAACCGGGCACGAATCATCAGCGAGGCGTACATGTCCATCGAAGCATTGAAGGTTGCCAACCCCCTGCGTCCGGCCGAGGTCAGCTCCACGCTGCAACCGGCATCGGAAGACATCTGGGACCGCAAGTACCGCCTGAAAGACAAGGCGGGCAACCCGATCGACGAGACCATCGACGGCACCTATCGCCGGGTGGCGCGCGCGCTGGCCGAGGTCGAGCGCGAGGAACTGCGCGAGCACTGGTACGAGCGCTTCGTGTGGGCGCTGCGCAATGGCGCGATCCCGGCCGGGCGGATCATCTCCAACGCCGGAGCCCTGGAGCACAAGCCGGCGACCTCGACGATCAACTGCACCGTCTCCGGAACCATCGAGGACTCGATGCTCGGCATCCTCGAGAAGAACCTCGAGGCGGGCCTCACGCTGAAGGCCGGTTGCGGCATCGGCTACGAGTTCTCGACGCTGCGCCCGCGCGGCGCCTACGTCTCGGGTGCCGGCGCCTACACCAGCGGTCCGCTGTCGTTCATGGACATCTTCGACAAGATGTGTTTCACCGTGTCGTCGGCCGGCGGACGCCGCGGCGCGCAGATGGGCACCTTCGACATCAGCCACCCCGACGTGGTGGATTTCATACGCGCCAAGCGCGAGAACGGACGGCTGCGCCAGTTCAACCTCTCGCTGCTGGTGACCGAGGAGTTCATGCATGCGGTCGCGCAGGACGAGGAGTGGCCGCTGTCGTTCCCGATTTCGGCCCGGGAACTCGAGACGGGTGACGTCGACATCGGCAACGACGAGGACATCCTCTGGCGCCACTTCCCGCAGACCAGGGGCTACGTCTGCGACGCCGAGGGGCGCGTTGCCTGCCGCATCTACCGCCGGGTCAAGGCGCGCAAGCTGTGGAACGTGATCATGATCTCGACCTACGACTTCGCCGAACCGGGATTCATCCTGATCGACAAGGTCAACGAGCTGAACAACAACTGGTTCTGCGAGAACATCCGCGCCACGAACCCCTGCGGCGAACAGCCCCTGCCACCGTACGGCAGCTGCCTGCTCGGCTCGATCAACCTGACGCGCTTCGTGCAGTCGCCGTTCCGCGAGGAGGCGCGCTTCGACTGGGCCTCCTTCCGCGAGGTGGTCGCGGTGTTCACGCGCATGCTGGACAACGTGGTGGAGATGAGCGGCCTGCCGCTCGAGCAGCAACGCCACGAGATCGAGCACAAGCGCCGCCACGGACTGGGCTTCCTCGGGCTGGGTTCGACGCTGGCGATGCTGCGTCTGAAATACGGCGCCGCCGAGGCGGTCGAGTTCACCGAGCGGGTCTCGCGCGAGCTCGCGCTGACCGGCTGGCGCACCGGGCTCGAACTGGCGCGCGAAAAAGGACCGGCCCCGATCATGGACGAGATGTTCACGGTGACGCCCGAGATGCTCGCGAAGCGCCCGGAAATGCTGCGTGACGGGCACCGGCCCGGTGACCGGCTGCCGGGGCGCGTGCTGCACGCGAAGTACAGCCGCTACATGCAGCGCGTCGCCGAGGTCGAACCCGAGCTGGTCGAGGCGCTCGCCGGGGAAGGCTGCCGCTTCACCCACCATTCGTCGATCGCACCGACCGGCACCATCTCGCTGTCGCTCGCCAACAACGCCTCCAACGGCATCGAGCCGAGCTTCGCACACCAGTACTCGCGCAACGTGATCCGCGAGGGCAAGAAATCGAAGGAGAAGGTCGATGTCTTCTCGTACGAACTGCTCGCGTACCGCGAACTCGTTAACCCGCGCGCAACACCCTATTCCACCGATCCCGCCGAGCAGTTGCCCGACTACTTCCAGACCAGCGAGGACGTCACGCCGCGCCAGCACGTCGATATCCAGGCCGCTGCGCAGAAGTGGATCGATTCCTCGATATCCAAGACGATCAACGTGCCGACCGACATTCCGTTCGACGACTTCAAGGACGTGTACTTCTACGCCTACCAGAGCGGCCTCAAGGGATGCACGACGTTCCGCTTCAATCCCGAGGCGTTCCAGGGCGTGCTGGTCAAGGAAAAGGATCTGGAGAAGACGATCTACCAGTTCAAGCTCGAGGACGGAACGACCGTCGAACTGAAGGGCAACGAGGAAGTCGAATACGACGGTGAGATGCACACCGCGGCCAACCTGTTCGAAGCCATGAAAGAAGGCTACTACGGAAAATTCTGAGGAGTGTGCGTGTCATGACGGTCAAGATTTCCAAGCGCATCGTGGGCTACAAGGTGCTCGACACCGCGCAGGACAAGGCGCCGGCGACCGAGGAACTCGAGCGCGCGATAGAGAAGATGAGCGAGAACGTCTCGCGCCCGGACACGCTTCCGGGAGCGACCTACAAGATCAAGACTCCGCTGTCCGAGCACGCGCTGTACATCACGATCAACGACATCGTGCTGAACCCGGGCACCGCACACGAGCAGCGCCGCCCCTACGAGATCTTTATCAATTCGAAGAACATGGACCACTTCCAGTGGGTGCTCGCGCTGACGCGGGTGGTCTCGGCGGTGTTCCGCAAGGGCGGCGACTGCACGTTCCTGGTCGAGGAGCTCAAGGCGGTCTTCGATCCCAAGGGCGGCTATTTCAAGAAGGGCGGACGTTTCATGCCCTCGCTGGTCGCCGAGATCGGCGAGTGCATCGAGAAGCACCTGATCGACATCGGGATGCTGCAGCCGCCGGAAATCGCCGAGCACCAGCAGAAGATCATGGACGAGAAGCGCGCGCAGTTCGAGGCGCGCGGCACGGCGCCGGGCGCACCCGAGCACAGCCCCTATCCGGCCGGCGCGCAGCTCTGCAACAAGTGCATGACCAAGGCCGTGATCATGATGGACGGCTGCATGACCTGCCTGAGCTGCGGCGACTCCAAATGCGGGTGATCCCGCGCGCGCTCGCGGTGCTGGCCCTGCTGCTGGCCACCGCGGGTGCCGGCGCCGCCGGACCGGCTGTGCCCCCGGTCGCCGAGGCGCAACTCGAGGCTCCGGCGCCGAGTGCGCCCGTGGCCCGCCGGCGTGCACGCAGCGTCGATCTGGACGCCCCCGTCACCGCACTGCCAGGCAAGGACTACCGGCAGGAATTGCAGCGCGACATCGAGACGGTCACCGACCGCGCCCAGGACGCCGCGCTCGACACGCTCGACGACCTGCAGGTTCCGGCGCTGGTGCGTGATGCGCGCCCCCCGTTCGTGCTGCTCGGCGCCGAGGTGGCCGCGGGCACCGCGGCGCGCCTGGCATGGCAGCCGGAGGAATCCTTCGAGGGAATCGCCGCCGCCACCCCGGTGCTGGTGGTCAACGGGGCCGGCGACGGACCGGTGCTGTGCCTCACGGCCGCGGTGCACGGCGACGAACTCAACGGCATCGAGATGGTGCGTCGCGTGCTGTACGACATCGACGCACAGCAACTGCAGGGCACCGTAGTCGGCGTGCCGATCGTGAACCTGGTCGGCTTCCGGCGTGCCTCGCGCTACCTGGCCGACCGTCGCGACCTGAACCGGCATTTTCCCGGCAATCCGCAGGGCAGTTCCGCCTCGCGGATCGCACACTCCTTCTTCAACGAGATCATCCTGCACTGCAACGTGCTGGTCGATCTGCACACCGGATCCTTCTATCGCACGAACCTGCCGCAGGTGCGCGGGGACCTGCGCCGGCCCGAAGTCGTGCGCGTCGCGGAGGCCTTCACCTCGACTGCGATCATCCACAGCCCGGGTGCAACGGGGACGCTGCGCCGGGCCGCGGTCTCGAGTGGGGTGCCGGCGGTGACGCTCGAGGCCGGCGAACCGATGCGCCTGCAGACGCAGGAAGTCGAGCACGGCGTGCAGGGCATCTTCGCGCTGATCGACCAACTCGGCATGTATCGCAAGCTGCGTGTGTGGGGCAATCCGGTCCCGGTGCATTACCGTTCGCGCTGGGTGCGCGCCGACGCGGGCGGCATCCTGCTCGCGCGCGTCGAGCTCGGGCAGAAGGTCGCGGTCGGAGATCTGCTCGGAAGCGTCACCGATCCGATCACGAACCTGCGCGCCGACGTCGTCTCCCCGTACGCCGGACGGGTGATCGGCAAGGCGGTCGACCAGTTCGTGCATCCCGGTTTCGCGGCCTTCCACATCGGCATCGCGACCCGCTCGGCAGACCTCGGCACGGCACCGCGCGGCGAAGCGCAGGACGAGGATGAGCGCGACGATGTCGATCCCGGATCGCGCGACAGTCTCGAGGATTCCTGATCCCCCCGGGTTTTGCAACCGCAGCAGCGAGGATGACCGACCGATGAACCAGCTCGAACAGCTCCGCTCGATGACGACCGTGGTCGCGGACACCGGCGACATCGACTCGATCGCGGCATTCCGTCCCACCGACACCACGACCAACCCCTCGTTGCTGCTGCAGGCCGCGCAGAAGCCGGCATATGCGAGGCTGCTCGACGACGCGCTCGCCGGGGGCGAACGCTTCGGCGGCGAGCGGCGCGACGACGCCATCATGGACCGGCTCGCGGTGAGTTTCGGCGCCAAGATCCTCGAGCTGGTCCCGGGGCGCGTGTCGACCGAGGTCGATGCCCGGCTGTCGTTCGACACCCAGGCCACGATCGCGCGCGCCGAGGGTCTGATGGCGCTCTACGAACAGGCGGGGGTGCCGCGTGAGCGCGTGCTGATCAAGATCGCCTCGACCTGGGAAGGAATCCGCGCCGCGCAGGCGCTGGAGCGCCAGGGGATCCACTGCAACCTCACGCTGCTGTTCGGTTTCACGCAGGCCGTCGCCTGCGCCGATGCGGGGGTCACGCTGATCTCGCCGTTCGTGGGCCGCATCCTCGACTGGTACCGCAAGCACGAGGGACGCGAGTCCTACCCGCCGCACGAGGATCCCGGTGTGCTGTCGGTCCGGCGGATCTATGCCTATTACAAGCGCCACGGCTACGGCACCGAGATCATGGGGGCCAGTTTCCGCAACCTGGACCAGATCCGCGCCCTCGCGGGTTGCGATCTGCTGACCATCGCGCCGAGCCTGATGGCCGGCCTGGAGTCCGAGGGCGGCCGTATCGAGCGCGCACTGGATCCGCGGGCGTCCGCGGCCGACGGTGCCGAGCGGATCGCGCTCGACGAGCGGCGTTTCCGCTGGGACCTGAACGAGGACGCGATGGCGACCGAGAAGCTCGCCGAGGGGATCCGCGTGTTCGCGGCCGATACCCGCAAGCTCCAGGCCTTCGTGCACGAACGCGGGCGGGCGTGAGCCGGTCTATACTTCACCGCTGACCGGTACGATCACCCGTTGCGGACAACCCCACTCGATGCCCGATCCTTCTGCCGCCGTCGCGGGAAACGACACGGAGATCCCCGCCCCGCCAGGCACTCGCGACCCGCTGCTCGACGCGCTGGTCTACCTGGCGCGCGAGCGCGGGCTGCAGGTGTCGCGCGAAGGGCTGGTCGCCGGTCTGCCGCTGGAGCGCGGACGCCTGTCACCGTCGCTGGCGCTGCGCGCCGCCGAGCGTGCCGGACTCGAGGCGAAGGTCGTCGAGGTGCCGCTCGAACGCCTGGTCGGCGATTCGCTGCCGGCGATCCTGCTGTTGCGCGACGCGCAGGCCTGCGTGCTGCTCGAGCGTCGCGATGACGGGCGCACCGTGGTCCTGCATGGCGCGGGCGGTGCGCGCGAGAACGTCGAACTCGCCGCGCTCGGGCAACGGTATCTGGGGTCCGCGATACTCACGCGCGTGGCGTTCGGTTTCGACGCGCGCGCCCCTGCGGTCGATGCCGAGCGCGGTCCGCACTGGTTCTGGGGCGCGCTGCGGCAGAATCTGCCGCTCTATCGCGACGTACTGCTCGCGGCCGGCATGGTCAACGTGTTCGCGCTGGCGCTGCCGCTGTTCACCATGAACGTTTACGACCGCGTGGTGCCGAACCGCGCGGTGGAGACGCTGTGGGTGCTGGCAGCCGGCGTGATCCTGGTGTTGCTCGGCGATTTCGCGCTGCGCTCGATGCGCGGTTTCTTCCTCGATCTCGCCAGCAAGCGGGTCGACGTCAGCCTGTCCTCGTTCATCATGGAGCGCGTGCTCGGCATGCGGCTCGAGGAGCGTCCGGCGTCCGCGGGTTCGCTGGCTGCGAACCTGCGCTCCTTCGAAACGGTGCGCGACTTCATTACTTCGGCCACCGTGACGGCCCTGATCGACCTGCCGTTCACGGTGATCTTCCTGCTCGTGATCGGCTGGATCGCTTGGCCGATGCTGCTTCCCGCCGTGCTCGCGATGCTGTTCGTGACCGGGTATGCGGCCACGGTGGGGGCGCGCATGCACGAACTGGCGACCTCGGCGTACCGGGCCGGCGCCATGCGCAACGCCACTCTGGTCGAGAGCCTGGTCGGGCTGGAGACGGTCAAGACGCTCGGCGCCGAAGGCGTGATGCAGAACCGCTGGGAGCGCAGCGCGAGCTTTCTCGCCCACACCGGAGCGCAGCAGCGCATGCTTGCGCTGTCGACCATCAACGTCGCCCTGCTCGCCCAGCAGATGGTCGCGGTAAGCGTGATCGTCGTCGGTGTCTACCTCATTGGCGCCGGCAAGCTGTCGCTCGGCGGTCTGATCGCCTGCTCGATGCTGGGCTCGCGCGCACTGGCGCCGATGGGTCAGATCGCCGGCCTGATGACCCAGTACCACAACGCGATGACGGCTTTGCAGGCCCTTGACCAGATCGTCGCCCGCCCCGTCGAACGCCCGGCCGGAGCCCATTTCCTGAGCCGCCCGACGTTCCGCGGCGACATCGAATTCCGCGATGTCGGCTTCTCCTACCCCAACACCGAGGTCAACGCGCTGCGCGGCGTCAGCCTGCGCATCCGCGCCGGCGAAAAGGTCGCGGTACTGGGGCGCACCGGTTCGGGCAAGAGCACGCTGCTCAGGCTGATTCTCGGGCTGTATCGTCCGGTCTCGGGCGCGGTGCTGGTCGACGGCATCGACCTGCGCCAGCTCGACCCCGGTGAACTGCGCCGCAACATCGGCTACGTGCCGCAGGACGTGACGCTGTTCTACGGCAGCCTGCGCGAAAACCTCACCATCGGTGCACCGCACGCCGAGGACGCCGAGGTGCTGCGGGCCGCATCGGTCGGCAATATCGTCGAGTTCGTCAACCAGCACCCCAAGGGCTTCGACATGCTGGTCGGTGAGCGCGGAGAGTCGCTCTCCGGTGGTCAGCGCGAAGGAGTGGCCATAGCGCGCGCCGTGATCAACGAGCCCCCGATCCTGCTGCTCGACGAACCTACCGGCGCGATGGACCACTCCAGCGAGGAAGCGATCAAGGCGAAGCTGCGCGAGTTCGGGGCAGGACGCACGATGCTGATCGTCACCCACCGTACATCGCTGCTGGATATCGTCGATCGCATCGTCGTGATCGACAACGGCAGGATCGTCGCCGATGGCCCCAAGGCCACGGTCGTCGAAGCCTTGCGACAGGGGCGCGTCGGGAGGGGCATATGAGCGACGACGCTGCTCCGTCCTCCGGTCCGCGCGCGATGCTCGCGCGCTGGATAGCACTCAGCAGGCCGTGGCTGGACCGGGTGTTCGCGCGCTGGCTCGAAGGCCCGCGCGACGAGCGTCTCGACTGGGCCGAAGACGCCCACGCGGCACGCATCGCGCGCGACCCGCTGCGGGCCCGTGCCCTGCTGCACATGACGGTGCTGGTGGTGCTGCTCCTGATCCTCTGGTCGGCCGTCGCGCGCATCGACGAGGTCACGCGCGGAGTAGCGAAGGTGGTCCCGTCCCGGCAGGTGCAGATCATCCAGTCGCTCGATGGCGGCATCGTCTCCGAGATCCACGCCCGCGAAGGCCAGATCGTGGAAGAGGGGCAGCTGCTGGTGCGCATCGATGCCACACGCTTCGCCTCGGCGCTAGGTGAGAACCGCGCCCAGCGCCTCTCGCTGCTGGCCAAGACGGCCCGCCTCGCCGCCATTGCCGAAGGCAAACCCTTCGAGGTGCCGGACGAGGTACTGGCCGAGACCCCCGAGATCGCCGTCGCCGAGACCAGGCTGCACGAAACCAGCCTGGCCGAACTCGATGGGCAGATTGCGATCGCCCGCCAGCAACTGACGCAGCGTGAGCAGGAGTTGCGCGAAGCCGAGGCGCTGTACGCGCAGTCGGCGCGCAACCACGACCTCGCGCTCCAGGAGCTCAGGCAGACCGAGCCGCTGGTGGATTCCGGTGCCGTTTCGGAGGTCGAGATACTTCGCCTGAAGCGTGACGTCTCCCGACTGCGCGGTGAGCGCGACCAGGCGGCGGCCCAGGTCACGCGCATCAAGGCCGCGATCGACGAGGCGAAGGGCAAGATGGCGCAGGTCGAACTCGATTTCCGCAACGCCAGGCGCAACGAACTCGCCGACGCCACCGCGCTGTTGAACAGTCTCGTCGAGGGAAGTGTCGGGCTGTCCGATCGCGTCAAGCAGGCCGACGTGCGCTCGCCGGTCCGTGGCACGGTCAAGCGCCTGCTGGTCAATACGCAGGGTGGTGTGGTCATGCCGGGTCGGGACATCATCGAGATCGTCCCGCTCGACGACACGCTGCTGCTTGAGGCACGCATCGCGCCGCGCGACATCGCTTTCCTGAGCCCCGGCCAGCCCGCCCGGGTCAAGTTCACGGCCTACGATTTCGTCGTGTACGGCGGCATGGACGCCACGGTCGAGAGCATCGGTGCCGACACCATCACCGACGAGGACGGCAACGCGTACTACCTGGTCCGGGTCAGGACCAGGAAACCCAGCCTCGGAGAGAATCTGCCGATAATCCCCGGCATGATGGCCGAAGTGGATATCATGACGGGGCGCAAGAGTGTGCTCAGTTACCTGATGAAGCCCGTGCTGCGCGCGCGGCAGTATGCGTTGACGGAACGATGACCAGGCACATCCTGATATCCACGGACCAGACCACATCCGAACGCTGGAGCGACGCGTTTCCTTCAGCGCCCGTCTTTGGCGCGATCAGCGCGGTCCCCCGACCGCTCGAAGAGGGAACGATTGTCTGGATCCACGTCCCGCCCACGGACCAGGGGGCGATCGACGCGTTGGCCGGGTCCGTGAGGGCGTTCTCCCCTGCCCGCCTGATCGTGTTGTCCGACACGCCTTCCGACGATCAGGCCCTGCTGATGATGGAGCGTGGCGCCGTCGGCTACTGCCATTCCTGCGCCGGCGCCAGGATGCTGCGCCAGGTGGCCGCCGTGGTCGGGAATCAGGGGCTATGGGTCGGCGACAGCCTGCTGCGGCGGATGATCCGCGCATACCGGGCGGCTCTGCCTGCAGCGGGAATTGATCTGGAGCGGCTCGCGCCGTTGTCCGCCCGTGAACGTGAGGTTGCCCTCGCCGTGAGTCGCGGCGCCAGCAACAAGGAGATCGCGCGAGAACTGAAGATCACCGAGCGAACGGTCAAGGCCCACCTCGGCGCGATCTTCACCAAACTCGGGGTGCGCGACCGGCTCCATCTCGCATTGCTGCTCGGGCGCGTGCGCTGACGCTCGAGACTTCCCGCACGCTTGTAGTACTTCGGTACAGGCTACGTTCTTTCGATTCTTCGCCTAGACTTCCTACCCGGGAACCCCTATCTGCGCGCAGCTGACGCACTGGCTGGAGAAGCTCGTTCATGGCCGCATCGACACCGATTGCAACCGTCAAATCAGTGACCGGCACGGCCCTGGTCCGCGATGCCGATGGCACCACCCGGCAACTGCGTGCCGGAGACACGATCCACGATGGAGAGATCGTGGTCACGGAGAGCGGTTCCAGCGTCGATCTCGAGTTCACCGACGGCTCCGCCTTTGTCGTCACAGAAGCAAAGAGCCTGGCCATCACCATCGAAATGATGGCCGAAGGCGCTGTGGAACCTGATGAAGGCACTCTGCAGCAGGCAACCGTCGACGATCTACTGCAGGCGCTGGCAGAAGGCCGCGACCTGACGGAGGAACTTGAGGCAACCGCGGCTGGGCTGGGCGGGGGCGAGTCCAGCGAGGCGCATGGCTTCGTCCGCGTGCTCCGTATCGTCGAGGACATTGGTAGGCCCAAATACGCCTTCGAGGGCACGTCCCGTGAGGTTGGGACGGTGTACCCGGGTGTGGCAACGACCGCGACAACGGCGACCACTGCCACGACAGCCACTACGCCGACCACGGCAACGACGGCGACCACGGCAACGACGGCGACCACGGCGACCACGGCGACCACGGCGACCACGGCAACGACCGCGACGACCGCGACGACCGCCACCACAGCAACGACGGCAACGACGGCGACGACGGCAACGACGGCGACGACGCCGACCACGGC
>JAJVIG010000028.1 GCA_022072145.1 Pseudomonadales bacterium | reverse complement strand
GAAAGCCCCTGCTGGAACTGAATGCGATTCATGGCCATGGTGAACCCCCTCCTGATTGGATGCCGGCACAGAATGCGCCGACGGGGCCTCACCAGGTGAGGCTGGCTGATGATCATTGCTAATCAAGTGGCACTTTGTACTCTCGATCGACGTTGACCGGTAGTCTACACAAAAATAGAATGAACGCTCGATCTATTCATTGCAACCACTGCCACCCGCTGCACTGCTGGAGTACCCGATGCACCCGATCCGCTGCCTGGCCCGCTGTTCGCTGATCGCCGCGCTCGGGCTGCTGGGCGGCTGCGATCGCGACGCGCCGGCGGCTCCCCCCGCAGCCCCGCCACCCGAGGTCGGATTCATCACGGTGGCTGCTCAGGAGGTTGCACTGCAGGTGGAACTGCCGGGCCGCACGGCGGCCTCGCTGGTCTCCGAGGTGCGCCCGCAGGTGAACGGTATCGTGCGCGAGCGGCTGTTCGAGGAAGGCGCCAGCGTCAAGGCTGGGCAGCCGCTGTACCGCATCGACCCGGACAGCTACGAGGCCGCGGTGGCCAGCGCCGAGGCCGCGCTGGCGCGTGCCGAGGCTGCGGCCACCACGGCAAAGCTGCGCGCCGAACGCGTCACGGCGCTGGCGGCGCGCCAGCTCGCGAGCCGCCAGGACGTCGACGACGTCGACGCCGCCCGCCGCCAGGCAGTGGCGGAAGTGGCCGAGCAGCGCGCGCACGTGCAGAGCGCACGCATCGATCTGCGCCGTACGCGCATCGTCGCACCGATCGCCGGGCGCATCGGCAGATCCGAGGTCACGGCCGGCGCACTGGTCGCCAGCGGTCAGGCGCAGGCGCTGGCCATCGTGCAACAGCTCGACCCGATGTTCGTCGACATCCCGCGCTCCAGCCAGGAACTGCTGCAGTTGCGCGCGGAACTCGACAACGGCCGCCTGCAGCGCGGCGGCGACAGCGCCGCCGAAGTGAGGCTGCAGCTCGAGGACGGCAGCAGCTACGCGCTGCCGGGCCGACTGGCGTTCTCCGACGTCACCATCGATCCCGGCACCGCCAGCGTGAGGCTGCGTGCGGTGTTCCCGAATCCGGAGCAGCGGCTGCTGCCCGGCATGTACGTACGCGCCGTGCTGGCAGAGGGCGCGCGACGTGACGCGATCCTGGTGCCGCAGGGCGCGCTGCAACGCAATCCGGACGGCTCCGCGACGGTGATGGTCGTCGGCGCAGACGATACCGTCGCCGTGCGGCCGGTCACGGCCGGACGCAGCATCGACGGTCACTGGCTGATCGAGTCCGGGCTGCACGCCGGCGAGCGCGTGGTGGTCGACGGGCTGCAGAAGGCGCGTCCGGGCACCCCGGTGGTGGCCGTGTCGCGCGACGGCGCTCATGCCACGCTGGCCGACGGAGCGCCGCGCTGATGGCCCGCTTCTTCATCGATCGCCCGATCTTCGCCTGGGTCATCGCGATCATCGTGATGCTGGCCGGCGTGCTTTCGATCCGCGTGCTGCCGGTGATGCAGTACCCGGACATCGCACCGCCGGTGGTCAGTGTGGCGGCCACCTATCCCGGCGCCTCGGCAGCGACGCTGGAGGACACTGTCACGCAGGTCATCGAGCAGAACATGAAGGCGCTCGACGGGCTTCTCTACATGAGCTCGAGCAGCGATTCCTACGGCAACGCCAGCGTCTCGATCACCTTCGAACCCGGCACCGACCCCGACATCGCCCAGGTGCAGGTGCAGAACAAGCTGCAGCTCGCGCTGCCGAAGCTGCCGCAGGAAGTGCAGCAACAGGGCCTGCGCGTCGGCAAGGCGTCGTCGACGCTGCTGCTCGTGACCGCGTTCTACTCGGCCGACGGCAGCATGAGCGAGCTGGAAGTCGCGGACTACATGGTGTCGAACGTGATGGACGACATCTCGCGCATCGAAGGCGTGGGCGACATCCGCTTGCTCGGCGGCGCGCAGGCCGCGATGCGCATCTGGCTGGACCCGACCCGACTGCACGGCTTCGCGTTGACGCCGGCCGATGTGCGCGCGGCGCTGCTCGCGCAGAACGCACAGGTCTCCGCCGGCCAGCTCGGCGGCACCCCGGCGGTGGCCGGCCAGGCGATCGCCGCGACGATCAACGCGCAGTCGCGGCTGCAGACGGTGGAGCAGTTCGAGGCGATCCTGCTGCGCGTGAATTCCGATGGTGCGACGGTGCGCCTCGGCGACGTGGCGCGCATCGAGCTCGGCAGCGAGAGCTACGCGGTGCGCTCGCGCTTCAACGGCAAGCCGGCGGCCGGCATGGGCCTGATGCTGCAGACCGGGGCGAACGCGCTGAAGACCGCCGAGGCCGTGCGCGCACGGCTCGCCGAGTTGAAGGCATTCTTCCCGCCGGGACTGCGGTACGACATCCCGCACGACACCACCCCCTTCGTGCAGCGTTCGATCGACGGCGTGGTCGAGACGCTGATCGAGGCGATCGTGCTGGTGTTCCTGGTGATGCTGCTGTTCCTGCAGAACCTGCGTGCGACATTGATCCCGACGCTCGCGGTGCCGGTAGTGCTGCTCGGCACCTTCGCCGTGCTCGCCGCGTTCGGCTTCAGCATCAACACGCTGACCATGTTCGCGATGGTGCTCGCGATCGGACTGCTGGTCGACGACGCGATCGTCGTGGTCGAGAACGTCGAGCGCGTGATGCGCGAGGAAGGCCTGCCGCCGCGCGAGGCCACCCGCAAGGCGATGGGCCAGATCAGCGGCGCACTGGTGGGCATCGCGCTGGTGTTGTCGGCGGTGTTCGTTCCGATGGCTTTCTTCGGCGGCTCGACCGGCCTGATCTACCGCCAGTTCTCGGTCACCATCGTCTCGGCGATGGTGCTGTCGGTGCTGGTAGCGATGATCCTGACCCCTGCCCTGTGCGCCACGCTGCTGCATCCGCACGACACGACGGGGCGCGCCGGCCGGGTGTTCGGCGCGTTCAACCGCGCGCTGGCGGCCGGCACCGCGCGCTACGAGGCCGTGGTCGGGGGCCTGCTGCGGCGCAGCCTGCGCTACCTCGTGATCTATGCCGTGCTGCTGGTCGTGCTCGGGCTGCTGTTCGTGCGCCTGCCGACCTCGTTCCTGCCCGAGGAGGACGGCGGTTTCATCTTCAACATCGTGCAGTTGCCGGCCGGTGCAAGCCAGGAGCGCACGCTGCAGACGATGGCCGAGATCACCCGCTACTACCTCGAGGAGGAGAAGGGACTGGTCACCAAGATCTTCACGGCCGCCGGCTTCAGCTTCGCGGGCGCCGGCCAGAACGCCGGCCAGGCCTTCGTCGAGATGCGCCCATGGGAGGAGCGCGAGGAACCCGGACAGAGCGTCCGCGCGCTGGCCGATCGCGCCCGCGCCGCGCTGCAGAAGCTGCCCGACGCCGTGGTATTCCCGGTAGTGCCGCCGCCGGTTCGTGAACTCGGCGACGCCAGCGGCTTCACGCTGTTCCTGCAGGACCGCGGCGGACTGGGGCACGCGGCGCTGATCGAGGCGCGCAACCGCCTGCTCGGCGCCGCCGCGCAGCATCCGCGACTGCGCGCGGTGCGACCGAATGGCCTCGAGGACACGCCGCAGCTCGAGCTCGGGATCGACCACCAGAAGGCCAGTGCGCTGGGGCTGTCGATCGCGGAGATCAACGATGTACTGGCCACCGCGTGGGGCGGGCGCTACGTGAACGACTTCATCGATCGAGGCCGCGTGAAGAAGGTCTACCTGCAGGGCGAAGCCGGGGCGCGCATGCAGCCCGGGGACCTGGGCAAATGGTACGCACGCAACGCGCGCGGACAGATGGTTCCGTTCAACGCCTTCGCCTCCGCGCGCTGGACCCGCGGGTCACCGCAGCTGACACGCTTCAACGGGTTGCCCGCGATCGAGATCCAGGGCCAGGCGGCACCAGGCGTCAGTACGGGCGAGGCGATGCACGCGATCGCCGGACTGATCGGCACGCTGCCCGCCGGGATCGGCTTCGAGTGGAGCGGCGTCTCGCTGCAGGAACAGCAGTCCGGCGCGCAGGCACCGCTGCTCTACGCGCTGTCGCTGCTGGTCGTGTTCCTGTGCCTCGCGGCACTCTACGAGTCCTGGTCGGTGCCGTTCGCCGTGATGCTGGTGGTGCCGCTCGGCGTGATCGGCGCCCTGCTCGCCGCCACGCTCGCCGGACAGTCCAACGACGTCTACTTCCAGGTCGGGCTGTTGACCACGATCGGACTGTCGGCGCGCAACGCGATCCTGATCGTGGAGTTCGCGAAGGCGCGCCAGGAAGCCGGCGCGACGCTGCTCGCCGCCACGCTCGACGCCTGCCGCATCCGCCTGCGCCCGATCCTGATGACCTCGCTGGCCTTCGTGTTCGGCGTGCTGCCGCTGGCGCTGGCCGACGGCGCCGGATCGGGGGCGCAGAACGCGATCGGGACTGGCGTGGTCGGCGGCATGCTGTCGGCGACGGTGCTGGCGATCTTCTACGTGCCGCTGTTCTACACGATCGTGCGCGGGCGTTCGCTGCGCCCGCGGGTGGCATCGGCCTGAAGGGGTTTCCGCGGCAACGCCGGCACGCTAAGGTGCCGGCCACGAACGCCACGGGAAGAAGATTCATGGGCAACGCGGCTCTGCTGGTCGGCGGCTTCATCGTGCTGGTGCTGGGCGCCGAACTGCTGGTGCGTGGCGCCTCGCGTCTCGCGGCCGCCGC
This sequence comes from Pseudomonadales bacterium, assembly GCA_022072145.1. Taxonomy (GTDB): domain Bacteria; phylum Pseudomonadota; class Gammaproteobacteria; order Pseudomonadales; family UBA5518; genus UBA5518. The sequence goes on along the minus strand of JAJVIG010000028.1, from coordinate 130,569 downwards.
CGGCATGCCCTCGCTGCTGATCGGGCTCACCGTGGTCTCCTTCGGCACCAGCGCCCCCGAGATGGCCGTCAGCGTCGGCTCGGCGCTGCAGGGCTCGCCCGACATCGCGCTCGGCAACGTGGTCGGCAGCAACATCTTCAACGTGCTGATGATCCTCGGCCTGTCGGCGCTGGTCTCACCGCTGATCGTCTCGCGGCAACTGGTGCGCGTGGACGTGCCGATCATGATCGGAGTCTCGCTGCTGGTCTGGCTGCTGGCGCTGGACCAGGTGATCGGCCGCGTCGAGGGACTGGTGCTCGCACTGATGCTCGCGATCTATCTCGACGTGCAGATCCGGCTCGGCCGCAGGGCTGGCGCGGACACCCCCCCGACCGCAGCAACGGACGAAGCGGCCCCCAGCGGTGCCGGTTCGCTGGTGACGAACGTGCTGCTGATCCTCGGCGGACTGGTGCTGCTGGTCGCCGGTTCGCGCTGGCTGCTCGACGGCGCCACCGGCATCGCACGCGCGCTCGGTGTCTCGGAGCTGATGATCGGCCTGACCATCGTCGCGGCCGGCACCTCGCTGCCGGAACTCGCGACCTCGGTGCTGGCGGCGCTGCGCGGCGAGCGCGACATCGCCGTCGGCAACGTGGTCGGCAGCAACATCTTCAACCTGCTCGCCGTGCTCGGGATCACGGCGGTAGTGGCGCCGGCCGGCGTCGCCGTGGCCGACGCGGCGCTGGTATTCGACATCCCGGTGATGGGCGCGGTGGCGCTGGCCTGCCTGCCGGTGTTCTTCAGCGGCCACCTGATCGCGCGCTGGGAAGGCGCGGTATTCGTCGCTTACTACATCGCATACACGGCGTACCTGGTGCTGGCCGGCACGGCGCACGAGGCGCTCGCCGGCTACCGCACCGCGATGCTCGGTTTCGTGCTGCCGCTGACCGTGTTGACGCTGGTCCTGATCGTGTGGCGCGGCTGGATCGAACGCCACCGGGCCTGAGCGAGCGGTGCCACGCGCTCAGTTCACGAAGCGCACCGTATCGTCGAGCACGGCACGGCCCAGACGGCACGCGTTGGCCGGCTGGCCGTCGTCCTCGTAACCGAACGAGATGCCGAACAGCAGTTTCCACGAGGCATCGATCCCCGCTTCGGCGCGCACCATGTCGCACAGGAAGCTGAGCGCGGTCTGCGGACAACTGCCGATGCCGTGCGCCGCGAGCCCCAGCATCAGCGTCTGCGCGTACATGCCGGCATCGGCCGCCTCGCGCACGCCGGCCCAGTCGGGGATGAACAGGAACGCGACGTGCGGCGCGTCGAAGAAGGCGAAATTGCGCATGAACGCGGCGCCACGACCGGCCTTGTCGGCGCGCTCGATGCCCATCGCCCCGTAGAGCTTCTCGGCCGCGTCGTACTGGCGGTCCTTGTAGATCCCGTCGTATTTGCCGGCGTACGGAAAATCCATCGACACCTTGCCGGCCGCGAAGTCGGCCATGAACCCGCGGCGCAGCCGCTCGCAGGCCGCGCCGCCGAACACCGCGCTCAACCACGGCTGGGTGTTGCAGTTCGACGGTGCGCGGCCGGCGAGCGCGAAGACGTGCTCGAGCAGTGGTTGCGGCACCGGATCCGGCCGGAACGCGCGCACCGAACGGCGCGCGAGCACCGTCTCGTCGAAAGTCAGCGAATCTCCCGCGCCAAGCCCTGTTTCCATCTTCGTCATGTGTTCTCCGGGTTCAAGTGAACGACTGTCGCTGCCTCAGCGGCCCTGGAATACCGCGGGGCGCTTCTCCTTGAAGGCCCGCATTCCCTCACGTGCGTCCTCGGTGGCGAACACCGGCCAGCCGATTTCGTCCGAGCGCCGCATGGCCTCGGCCTCCGGCAGGCATTCCTCGTGTTCGCGCAGGGACTGCATGACCGCCTTGACCGCGACCGGTCCGTTGGCCGCGATCTGCGCGGCGATCGCCAGCGCCTCGGTGAGCGCCCCGCCTTTGGGCACGATGCGGTTGACGAGCCCCCAATCGAGCGCCTCACGCGCCGTCACGTGGCGTCCGGTCAGCAGGATCTCGGCCGCGATGCAGTACGGGATCTGGCGCCGCAGCCGGATCGTGGAACCGGACATCGGGTACAGTCCGCGCGCCACCTCGGTCACGCCGAACACCGCGTCCTCGGCGGCAACCCGGATGTCGGTGCCCTGCAGGATCTCGGTGCCGCCGGCGAGCGCATAACCCTCGACGGCGAGCACGATCGGCTTGCAGGGGCGGTTGTCGCGCAGCAACGCCTGCCAGTGCAGGTTCGGGATCTCCTGCATCAGCGCCTGGATCTCGGCGGCGTCGTCACCGCCCTCCGGTCCCGCCTTGAGGTCCATGCCCGCGCAGAAGGTGTCGCCGCGCGCGGTCAGCACCGCCGCGCGCAGCGTATCGTCGCTGTCGAGCAGCCGCCACGCGCGGTACATCCCCACCAGCATCGGCGGATTGAAGGCGTTCTTCGCCTCGGGGCGGTTCAGGGTGACGACCAGCGTGTGCGCGTCGCGCTCGACGATGCAGCTGCTGGTGCTCAGGGCGAGCTGTTCCATGCGTATCTCCGGTGCCGACGAACGATGGTGGACGGGTAACGGTTCAGGACGCGCGATGCGTACCGGCCAGCGCGATTTCCCGCGCACGCGCGTAATTCGGCTTGCCGCTCGGCTGGCGCGGGATCTCCTCGACGATGTGCAGGTCGCGCGGCACCTTGTAACCGGCGATGTGACGGCGCGCCTCGTGCTGCAGTTGCTCCAGCGTGGGCCGTTCGCCCGCGCGCACCGCGACGACCGCCGTGACCTTCTGGCCCCAGCGCTCGTCCGGCGTGCCGATCACCAGCGCGTCGAACACGCCCGGGTGGTTCTTCAGCGCCTGCTCGACTTCCTCCGGGAAAATCTTCTCGCCGCCGCTGTTGATGCAGTTCGAACCGCGTCCGAACACCGTGATCGACGAACCGTCGGGTTCGAGCCGCGCCGCGTCGCCGGTCAGCAGCCAGCGCTTGCCTTCTACCTCGACGAAGGTCCTGGCGGTCTTCACCGGATCGTTGTAGTAACCGACCGGGATGTGGCCGCTGCGCGCGAAGATCCCGGTTTCCCCGGGCTGTGCGTGGCGGCGTTCGTCCTCGACGATCACGTCCATGTACGGCGTGCGGGTCACATTACCGAGACCGTTCTCGGCGTCGGTTCGCCGCTGACCGTTGTCCATCCCCATCTGGCCGCCTTCGGAGGAGCCGAAGGAATTGGTGATCAGCACGTTCGGGAAGTGTTCGCGGAAACGCTGCTGCTTCGATTCGGAGAACACCGCGCCGCCGGAACCGACGTTGAACACGCAGCCCAGGTCCCAGCGGCCGGGGTTGCGCTCCAGCGCGTCGAGCAGCGGGATCGCCATCGCGTCGCCGACGATCGAGATCGCGTTCACGCGCTCGCGCTCGACGATTCCCCATACCCCCTCGCCGACCAGCGAGTGCGACGGGTTCAGCACCACCTTGCCGCCGGCGAGCAACTGGATGCACGCGTACCACCAGCATGCCCCGTGCATCAGCGGCGCGAGCGGCATGCCGGTCACGACGAAACCGTCCTTCGCGCGCACCGCGATATCCTCCGGCACCGCGATCGGGCCGGCCGGGTGGAAATGGCCGCCGCCGCCCATCGCCGCGTAGAACACTGCCTTGTGCGGCCACATCACGCCCTTCGGCATGCCGGTGGTGCCCCCGGTGTAGAGCAGGAACAGGTCGTCGTCGGAGCGCTCCGGGAAGTCGCGCCCGGCCGGGCCCTGCGCGAGCGCGCTTTCGTAGCCGACCGAGCCGATCGACTGCAGGTCGAAGGCGCTGCCATCGTCGACGCCGATCAGCGTGTGCAGCCGCGGCGCCGCCTCACGCACCGCCGCGATGTGCGGCACGAACTCGCGGTGGTGGATGCAGCCGGCCATGTCCGAGTTGTCGAAGATGTAGACCAGTTCCTCGTCGACGTAGCGGAAATTCACGTTGACCGGCACCGCCCGCACCTTGAAGCAACCCAGCATGCCTTCGAGGTACTCGTTGCAGTTGTGCAGGTACAACCCGACCTTGTCACCGGCGCCGATGCCGCGCGACTGCAGGTAGTGGGCGAGCCGGTTGGCGCGCCGGTCGAGCTCGGCGTAACTGAGCCGCGCATCGCCGCACACCAGCGCCTCGCGTTCGGGCACCGTGTCGGCGACGATCTCGAACAGGTCGGCGATGTTGAAATGCCTGGGGGTCATTGACCGGCTCCCTGTGAACTGCGACCGGTCGAAGAATAAGCGAGGCCGGCGCGCAGCCGCAAATGACAAACCGGTCAGGGATGGCCGTGCCTCAGTCGCCGGCCAGCCCGGTGCCCATGTTCGTTGCGACGTGCTGCGCGACCCGCCACGCCCGTTCCGCCCCGGGCCCCTCGAACCCGTCGTCGAGCGTGGCCCGGAACAGTTCCAGCCAGCGCGCGAAATCCCCGGCGCGTAACGGGCGGCGCGCGTGCAGCGCACGGTGGATGTCCATGGTGTGGCGCTGGTAGCCGGGCCGCCCGAGCAGCAGCTTCTCCCAGTAGGCGCGGATCAGCGGCAGGTGGCGCGCGGGGTCGATCTGCGCGACGTCCAGGAAAATCGGCGCGAGTTGCGGATCGGCGAACACGCGCGCATAGAACGCGTCGACGAAGGCGGCGATGCGCTCCGGCGAATCCAGATCAGGTCTTGCCGCGTCCTTTCCTGACATGCTGCATGAGCCGCTTGCGCTTGTATTCCTGGCGCGGCGTCAGCGTGTTGCGCCGGCCGGCGAACGGGTTGGTGCCGGTGACGAACTCGATCCTGATCGGCGTGCCCACCAGCGCCAGTTCGCGACGATAGACGTTCTCGAGGTAACGGCGGTAGTGGTCGGGGACGTCCCCGGTCTGGTTGCCATGGATCACGATCACCGGCGGGTTGCTGCCGCCCGGGTGCGCCATGCGCAGCTTGATCCGGCGCCCGCGCACCAGCGGCGGGGCGTGCGCGGCAACGGCGGCCTCGAGAATCGCTGTCAGGCGGTTGGTCGGCAGCTTGCGCTGCGCCGACGCCCACGCGCGGTCGATCGCCGCGTAGAGCTGCCCGACGTTCGATCCGTGCAGCGCGGAGACGAAATGCACCTCCGCGAACTCCGCGAACACCAGCCGCCGCTCGAGTTCGCTCTTCAGCATCGCCTTGCGGTCCGCCGCCAGTCCGTCCCACTTGTTGCAGACGATGATCAGCGAACGGCCGCTGTCGATCACGTGTCCGAGCAGATGCACGTCCTGCTCGACCAGCCCGTCGTGGGCGTCGATCAGCACCAGCACCACGTTGGCGTCGGCGATCGCCTGCAGCGTCTTCACGATCGAGAACTTCTCGACCGTCTCGTGCACGCTGCGCCGGCGCCGCAGGCCGGCCGTGTCGATCAGTGTGTAGCGTGCGTCGCCGCGTTCGAAATCGATGTAGATGCTGTCGCGCGTGGTTCCCGGCTGGTCGTAGACCACCACGCGCTCCTCGCCGAGGATGCGGTTCACCAGCGTGGACTTGCCGACGTTCGGGCGTCCGACCACCGCGACGCGCACGCGTGCGCCACCCGGCGGCAGCGCGTCCCCGGCGGACTCCTCGACCGGCGGGAAGGAAGCGAGCAGCGCGCTCTCGAGCTGCCCCATGTTGCGCCCGTGCGCCGCGCTGACGGCCACCAGCGCCGGTGCGCCGAGTTCGTGGAACTCCGCGCTCGCAACGAGTTCGTCGGTGCCGTCGATCTTGTTGACCACCAGCAGGAACGGCTTGCCGCTGCTGCGCAGCAGCGCGAGGATCCGCTGGTCCGCGGGCGTGACGCCGGCGCGCGCGTCGACCAGCGCCAGCGCGAGGTCGCATTCGGCGATCGCCGCCAGCGACTGGCGCGCCATCTCGCTGTCGATGCCCTCCTCCTCGCCGCTCAGGCCGCCGGTGTCGACGACGATGAAGCGCCGGCCGTCGGCGTGGAACTCGCCGTACTGGCGGTCCCGCGTGAGTCCGGGTATATCGGCGACCAGCGCCTTGCGGCTGCGGGTCAGGCGGTTGAACAGCGTCGACTTGCCGACGTTGGGCCGCCCGACCAGCGCGATGACGGGGATCATGCCGGCCGCTCAGCGGGTGCCGACACGGAACGCCTTCAGGCCGCCGTCGTTGTCGTAGACGTAGAGCAGGTCGCCCGAGGCCAGCAGGTCGGCGCGCACGCCGGAGGAGTCGGCGCGGCCGCGCCCCGCGACGTGTCCGTCCACCTGCGACAGCAGGTGCACGTAGCCGTCGAAATCCGCCACCGCCACGTAGCTTCCCACCGCCACGGGCGTGCCCGGCGAGCGGCGCGCGAGCTGCTCGTTCTGCCAGCGCAGCGCACCACCGGCGACTTCGTAGGCGCTCACGGTGCCACTGGTCTCGGCCACGTAGACATTGCCGAAGCCCGCGCCCACCCCGACGAAACTCGAGGCATCGCGCGCCCATACCGGCCGTCCGTTGGCGAGCGACAGACCGCCCACCTTGCCCTGGTAGCTCACGGCGAAGATCCCCTGCCCGACCAGCGCCGGCCGCCCGTCGATGTCGACCGCGCGCTCGATCTCGGACTGGCCCTGCGGCGTTGCGATGCGTGCCTCCCACAGCACCGTACCGACGTCGGCCTTGATGGCGACGATACGCCCGCTGGCGAGCGCCGCGTATGCCACACCCTCGCTGAGCAGCGGCGGCGCCGTGCCACGCAGCGTCAACAACGGCATGCTGGTGTCGTGGGTCCAGCGGCGCGCGCCGGTGCGTGCGTCCAGCCCGCTGATCTTGCCGTCGAGCGTCTGCACCACGACCACGTCCCAGTCCGCCGCCGGCGGCGCCAGCACCTCGCCACTGAGGCGCGCGCGCCACAGCTCGCGGCCGCTCGCGCTCTCCAGCGCGATCACGTTGCCACCGGTGTCGCCGACCAGCACCAGGTCGCCACCGACGCCCACGCCGCCCGAGACGTCGGTATCGACGTCGGTCTTCCAGCGCCGCTCGCCGCTCGCGGCATCGAAGGCGGCGACCGTGCCGTCGGCGGCGGCCGCGAAGATCGCGTCGCCGTCGAGCGCCGGGTGCAGGCGGTTGAACTTCTTGCCCTGGCCGTTGCCGACGCCGGCGCTCCAGACCTTGCGCAGTTCGACCTCGGCGCTGAAATCGGCCAGCGGCGCCGGCTCCAGCTCGGCCTTTTCCTCGCCGTCCTCATCGCTGCCGCCGATGCCCTTCACGTAGTCGACCACCGAGCAGCCCGCCAGCGCGGTGCCCAACGCCAGCAGCAGCGCTGCGCGCGCGAGCATGCCGCCGGATCCGGGCGCGATACGGTTCATCATGGTTGCACTCCCGTGTCAGTGGTTGCCGGCGCGGGCGCCGGCGCCTCGGCCGGCGTCGTTTCGCCGAGTTCGAGTTCGCGCAGTTTCATCTGCAACAGCGGCGAGACGCGGGTGCCGGCCGCTTGCACCGCCGCGCGGTAGGCCTGCAGCGCGCCGGCACGTTCGCCGCGCTGCACCAGGATATCGCCGCGCAGTTCGTTGCGCTGCAGCTGGAAGTCCTCGCCACCGGCCGCATCGAGCGTGGCCAGCGCCTCATCGGGCTGGCCGGTCGCGAACTGCACACGCGCCAGCCGCACCCGCGCCAGCGCGCCGAGCTGCGCATCGCTCGCGTGCCCGAGCAAGGCGTCGAGGCGCGCGGCGAGCGCACCGCGTGCCGTGTCCGGGTTGCGTTCGAGCACTGCCTCGAGGTGCTTCCCGGCCGTCGCCAGATCGTTTTTCTCGACCGCGATGCGCGCGAGTATCAGCTCCGCATGGTCACCGAGGCGAGGCGCGGCGCCGATCTTCAGCAACTCGCCAGCCAGGTGTTCGGCGGTGGTGCGCTGCACCTCGTCGGTGGCGGAATTCTCCACTGCCTGCAACAACTGCTGGTACAGCACGGATGCCTGCTCGGCGGCGGTCTGCTGGCGCTGCTGCCACCATTGCCAGCCGAACAGGATCGCCATCGCGAGGCCCACGCCGATCAGCGTCGAGGAGCCGTTGTGCTCCCACCACTGCTTGAGCGCCCTGATCTGGTCTTCTTCGGTTCGGTAAGGATCCACGCATTCTCCCCGTCGGGTTCAAAGGGCCGCGCCGGACGCGCAGGTGCCGAGTTGCCGTGCCAGTACCTCGGCGAGCCCGGCGCTGGGCACCCGGGACTGGGGCAACCCGCCCTCGCGCAATCCGCGCACGCTGATCTCGCCCGCCGCCAGTTCGTCGGCACCCACGATCAGCGCCAGCGTCGCGCCGCTGCGGTCGGCTTTCTTCATCTGGCTGCGCATGCTGCCCTCGCCACAGTGCATCTGCATGCGCAGCCACGGCAGGCGATCGCGCAGCGCTTCGGCGACGACGAACGCGAACCGCTGCGCCGCGGCGTCGCCCACCACCCAGTACACATGCGGCTCGGCTGCGTCACCGGCGCCCACGCCGGCGGCGCCCAGCAGCAACACGAGGCGCTCGACGCCCATCGCGAAACCCACGCCCGGCGTGGCCGGTCCGCCGAGTTGCGTGACCAGCGCGTCGTAGCGGCCACCGGCGCACACGGTACCCTGTGCGCCCAGGCTGTCGGTCACCCACTCGTAGACCGTCTTGCCGTAGTAATCGAGCCCGCGCACCAGCGCCGGGTTCAGGCGGTACTCCAGCCCGGCGGCATCGAGCAGCGCACGCAGCCCGTCCATGTGCGCCCGCGATTCCCCGTCGAGCCAGGACTCCATCGACGGGGCCCCCGCCAGCACCTCGCGCGTGCCGGGATCCTTGCTGTCGAGGATGCGCAGCGGGTTCGTGCCCAGCCGCCGCCGGCTGTCCTCGTCGAGTGCGTCGAGGTGCGCGCCGAGGTAGGCGACCAGCGCCTCGCGGTAGGCCGCGCGCGCCGCGGCGCTGCCCAGCGAGTTGATCTCCAGCCGCACCAGCGGTGCCACCCCGAGCCCGCGCCACAGGCGCGCGAGCAGCAGCAGGTGCTCGGCCTCGATGTCCGGCCCGGCCACGCCGAAGGTCTCGACGCCGATCTGGTGGAACTGGCGCTGGCGCCCCATCTGCGGCCGCTCGTGGCGGAACATCGGCCCGGCGTACCACAGCCGCAGCGGCAGGCTCTGCAGCAGCCCGTTCTGCAGCACGGCGCGCACGCAGCCCGCAGTGCCTTCGGGGCGCAGCGTCAGGCTGTCACCGTTGCGATCGGCGAAGGTGTACATCTCCTTCTCGACGATGTCGGTGACCTCACCGATCGAGCGGCAGAACAGCTCGGTCGGCTCGAGCAGCGGCAGCCGGATCTCGCGGTAGGCGTGCGCGTGCAGCAGCGCGCCGACCTCGCGCTCGATGTGCTGCCACACCGCAGTTTGCGCGGGCAGGATATCGGGCATGCCGCGGACGGCCCTGAGCTGCTGCAACGTGCTGGTCTCCGGATTCAACTGCCGAGGCGCCGCGACGGGCACAAGGCCGGACGAAAAAACATGCGCACGGTATAGCCTGCCTCAGGCTTTGGCAATCAGCGTGCCATCCCCGGCCGCCGGCACCGCGGCCTTTTCGGCCAGCGCGGCGCGGACGGTCCGCTCGATGTCGTCGATGAGCGACGTCGAATCGGTCTTGTGGTGCGGTTCACCGCCGACGAACACGAGGTTGCGCGGCGCGCTGCCGGTGACGCCCACGTCGGCCTCGCGCGACTCACCGGGTCCGTTCACGTAGCAGCCGATGATCGCCACGTCGAGCGGTTCACGCACGTCCCCGAGGCGCCGTTCGAGCTCGTTCACGGTCGCGATCACGTCGAAGTTCTGCCGCGAACAGCTGGGACAGGCGACGAAGTTGATGCCCTTGGCGCGCAGGCGCAGGCTCTTCAGCATGTCCCAGCCGACCCGCACCTCTTCGACGGGATCGGCCGCGAGCGAGACGCGGATGGTGTCGCCGATGCCGTCCATCAGCAGCATGCCGAGGCCGATCGCGGACTTGACGGTGCCGCCGCGCAAGCCGCCGGCCTCGGTGATCCCGAGGTGCAGCGGCTGCTCGATCTGGCCGGCGATCTTGCGGTAGGCCTCGACCGTCATGAACACGTCCGAAGCCTTCAGGCTGACCTTGAAGTCCTGGAAATCGTGGCGGTCGAGGATGTCGATGTGGCGCAGCGCCGACTCGACCATCGCGTCGGCGCAGGGCTCGCGGTACTTGCGCTGCAGTTCCTTTTCGAGCGAACCGGCGTTGACGCCGATGCGGATCGGGACGCCGTGGTCGCGCGCCGCGTCGATCACCGCGCGCACGCGGTCCTCGCGGCCGATGTTGCCGGGGTTGATGCGCAGGCAATCCACGCCGCCCTTCGCTACCGCGAGCGCGATGCGGTAGTCGAAGTGGATATCGGCGACCAGCGGCACCCGCACCTGGCGGCGGATCGCGGCGAAGGCCTGGGCCGCGTCCATGCTCGGCACCGAGACGCGCACGATGTCGGCGCCCGCCGCCGTCAGCGCCTCGATCTGGGCCACGGTTGCCGCGACGTCGCAGGTCTCGGTGTTGGTCATGCTCTGCACCGAGATCGGGGCGTCGCCGCCGACCGGTACCGAGCCGACCATGATGCGGCGCGAGCGCCGCCGTACGATGGGGGAAGGGTGCAGCATCTCAGGGCCTATCCGATCGCGGAAGGTGTTGCGGCGCTCCCAGCGGCACCACCTGCGCTCCGGAGGCGGTCTCGATGGTCACCGTGGCGTCCACCGGGTCTCTGCCTGCTGCGCCCGGACCGCGGCTGTGGAACAGGTAAAAGGCACTCGCCGCGAGCAGCAGCAGCACCACGCCCACGCGTCCGGCATCCACAGCGCCGCGCGGCGTCTGCCCTGCCGGCGTACGCGTTCGTGGCGCGGTGCCGGCGGGTTCCGGGTGCGCCCGCCGCCAGCAGGCCACGATCTCCTCCGGATCGAGGCCGAGCAGCCGCGCGTAGTTGCGCAGGTAGCCGCGCACGAAGGTATCGCCGCGCAGGCGTCCGTACTCGTCCTGCTCGAGTGCGCGTACGACGTACTGCAGCAGTTGCAGGCGTTCGGCCACCTCCCCGATGCCCAGCCCGGAGGCCTCGCGCGCGGCACGCAGCCGCGCGCCGGGTCCGCCGTCGGTCTGCCGATCGTCGCCGCGCGTCATGGAGGCTCAGTTCCCCGTGCGGGTGCCGAAGTATTCGCGGTATTCCGCGGACTCCGGGTAGAGGTTGCGCAGCTGCAGCGCGTAGCTCGCCTCGGCGTCGCGATCGCCGGTGACGCGCGCCAGGCCGATGCCGAGCAGCAGGCTGCGCGGCGACTGACGGGGTGCCAGCGAGCGGAAGCGTTCGTAATGGCGCGTGGCCGCCACATGCTGTCCGCGCGCGTGCTCGATGGCGGCCAGCTCGAGCAGCGCGGCCCACTGGCGACGGTCCATCTTGATCGCCCGCTGCAGCACTTCCTCGGCGCGCGCGGTGTCGCCGACCTTGTTGTACGCACGGCCGAGGTTCGCGAACGCCGAGGCGCGCGACTCGTACAGCGTATCCGCGACCACCTGTTCCAGCTCGCGGATCGCAGCGCGGGTGTCGCCACGCTCGTACAGGAACGCCGCGTAGTTGTTGCGCGCGCGCGAGAATTTCGGATCGGCTCCGATCGCGCGGTGGAAATGATCTTCCGCGAGCTCGTATTCGCCGGTGCGCCAGAACACCTGCGCCAGCGTGTCGTGCACCGGCGCGGAGCGCGGATCGAGCTCGAGTGCACGGCGCAGATGCACCACCGCCTGCTCGGTGTTGCCCTTCTCGAGGTAGGCGGTGGCGGCCTCGACCCGGCGCTGGATCTCCGCTTCCTTGTCGGCCTTGAACGAGGAGCCGGTGATCGTGGTCGTCGTGCAGGCGGACAGCAGCAGCGCGGCCATGAGCAGCGCGCCCAGTGTCGAGCGGACGGGCAGCGTAGCGGTCATGCGTGAGCCTCCCGTGAACACGGCGCCGCGGCGCGGTGGCGCGCCGAGCGCCTGGTGCGATCGCGTACGCTTCCGACCAGCTGGCCGCAGGCGGCGTCGATGTCGTCCCCGCGCGTGGTGCGCACGGTCACCCGGTAGCCGGCGTCGTTGAGCACGTTCCAGAAGCGGCTGACCGCGTTGCGGCCGGGCCGCTCGTAGCTCGACTGCGGGAACGGATTGAAGGGAATCAGGTTGATCTTGCACGGGAAGCCGCGCAGCAGCGCAGCCAGTTCGTGCGCTAGCGCGACGCTGTCGTTGAGGTCCTTGATCAGCGTGTACTCGACGGTTACGACACGCTTGACGTCGGTCTGCGCGTCCATGTAGCGACGCGCCGAATCGAGCAGGGCCCGGATCGGGAAACGGCGATTGACCGGCATCAGCCGGTCGCGCAGCGCGTCGTTCGGCGCGTGCAGCGAGATCGCGAGCGAAGCCTCGCTGAGACCGGCGAGGCGATCGAGCGCCGGGACCACGCCGGCGGTGCTCAGCGTCACCCGCCGTTTCGAGATCCCGTACGCGAAGTCATCCATCATCAGATCCATCGCCGCGACGACGTTGTCGAAGTTTAGCAGAGGCTCGCCCATGCCCATCAGCACCACGTTGGTGATGCTGCGCTGCCCGCCGCGCTTCGGCAGCCCGAAGGCCCTGGCCGCGATCCACACCTGGCCGATGATCTCGGCAGCGCTGAGGTCGCGCTGGAATCCCTGCTTGCCGGTCGAGCAGAAACTGCAGTCGAGCGCGCACCCCACCTGCGAGGATACGCACAGCGTGCCGCGGCCGTGCTCGGGGATGAACACCGTCTCGACCGAGCCACCACCGTCGACGCGGATCAGCCACTTGCGGGTGCCGTCGGCCGAGACGTGCTCCGCGGCCACCTGCGGAGGGCGCACCTCGGCGCAGGCGGCCAGCCGCTCGCGCAGCGCGCGGCCGACGTCGGTCATGCGCGCGAAGTCGTCGACCCCCTGGTGGTAGATCCACTTGAACAGTTGCTGCGCGCGCCACGGCTTCTCGCCGAGGGAGACCATGAACTCCTCGAGGCGCGCGCGCGGCATACCCAGCAGGTTGACCCGTGCCGGGACCGCATCGCTGGCGATCGGCTTAGCACTGCTCATGGCGCGCACGGGAGCGCCCTCACGGGCGACCGCAGAGCTCGGTGGCGGCGAAGAAGTACGCGATCTCGCGCGCCGCCGAAGCGGACGAGTCCGAGCCGTGCACCGCGTTGGCGTCGATGCTCGAAGCGAAGTCGGCGCGGATCGTGCCCGGCGCGGCCTCCTTCGGGTTGGTCGCGCCCATCAGTTCACGGTTGCGCGCCACGGCGTTCTCGCCCTCCAGCACCTGCACCAGTACCGGCCCCGAAGTCATGAACTCGATCAGCGCCGGATAGAACGGCCGCCCCTTGTGCTCGGCGTAGAAACCACCCGCGGCGGCCTCACCGAGACGAAGCATCTTCGCGGCGACGATGCGCAGGCCGTTCTTCTCGAAACGCGACAGGATCTCGCCGATCGCGTTCTTCGCCACCGCGTCGGGCTTGATGATGGACAGGGTACGCTCGATGCTCATGCAGATGCTCCGTGGGGCCGGGACGACCGGGGCGCGAACCGCCGGGCCGGTGAAAAAGGGACGGGGATTATACGTGCGGGGTCGACCCGGGGTAAGTGACAAACAGCGCAAAACCGCCCTCAGGCGAACCGCCCCGGCTCGGGCAACGCCGTGCCGCGCAGCCGCGTGTACGCGCGACGCACGCTGTCGGCGACCCGTTCGATGTCCCCGGCGGTCGTGAAACGTCCCAGGCTGAAGCGCAGCGAGGACAGCGCGAGTTCCCGGTCCAGCCCGATCGCGCGCAGCACCCGCGAGGGTTCCATGGTCGCCGAGGCGCAGGCCGACCCGGTGGACACCGCGACGTCCTTCATCGCCGCCATCAGCGACTCGCCCTCGACACCGGCGAAATGCAGGTTCAGCGCACCGGGTATGCGCTGGCCGGGGTCGCCGTTCTGCCCCACGCCCTCGAGGTCAGCGAGCGCATTCCACAACGCATCGCGCAGGCCACGGATGCGCTCCGCGTCCTCGTGCATTTCGGCGCGCGCGATGCGTGCCGCCTCGCCCATGCCGGCGATCTGGTGCGTCGCCAGCGTGCCTGAGCGCAGCCCTCGCTCGTGGCCGCCGCCGTGCATCTGCGCCTCTAGCCGCAGCTCCGGCGTACGTCGGACGTAGAGCGCGCCGACGCCCTTCGGCCCGTACATCTTGTGCGCCGACAACGACATCAGGTCGACCGGCCACTGCCCGAGGTCGATCGGCAGCTTGCCGGCCGACTGGGCCGCGTCGACGTGGAACACGATGCCGCGCTCCCGGCACAGCGCCCCGATCGCCGCGATGTCGTTGATCGTGCCGAGTTCGTTGTTCACGTGCATCACGCTGACCAGGAAGGTGTCCTCGCGCAGCAGCGGCGCGAGCGCCTCGGGGCGTACGATGCCGCCGCGATCCGGCGCGACCAGGCTGAGCGCGAAGCCCTGCGATTCCAGATGGCGGCAGGTATCGAGCACGGCGCTGTGCTCGATCGCCGGGATCACGATATGCCCCTCGCGCCGCCCGCGGTGCCCGGCCACGCCCTTCAGCGCGAGGTTGTCGGCCTCCGTCGCCCCCGAGGTCCACACGATCTCGCGCGGGTCCGCCCCGATCAGGTCCGCCACCTCGCGCCGCGCCTGCTCCACCGCCTCCTCCGCCCGCCAGCCGTAGACGTGCGTGCGCGAGGCCGGGTTGCCGAAGTTGCCGTCGATGGTCAGGCACTCGGCCATGCGCGCGGCGACCCTGGGGTCGACCGGCGTGGTGGCGAGGTAATCGAGGTAGACGGGCAGGCGCATGCGGGAGGGTTCCGTGATCAGGACAGGGCGGCGACCGGGATGTCGCCGCCAGTGCCGCGGCGGCGCGACGCAGGCGCCTCGCGGCGGTCCTGGCGCTCGGAAACACGCTGCACGTCGGCGCGCGCCACCAGATCGCCCAGCGTGATGCCGTCCAGGAAGGAATGGATGCGGCCGCTGAGGTCGTACCACAGGGTCTGCGTCAGGCACATGCGTCCGCGGCCGCAGCTTTCCATGCCCTGGCAGCCGGCCGCATCGTAGGCCTCGTTGACGGCATCGATGATCACCGCGACGCTGATGTCGGCGCCCGGGCGGCTCAGCCGGTAGCCGCCGCCCGGACCGCGCACGCTGGCGACCAGACCGGCGCGCCGCAAGCGCGCGAACAACTGCTCCAGGTACGACAACGAGATCTCCTGGCGCCGCGAGATGTCGGCCAGGCTCACCGGCCCCTTGCCCTCGTGCAGCGCCAGGTCGAGCATCGCCGTCACCGCGTAGCGGCCCTTGGTCGTCAAGCGCATCGCCATCTCCCCGGGGTACTCGAGGAAGGCAGTATTCTTATTCCTACTTTGCCAGTCAAGAATTGGGCGAGCCGCCCCGGCGGGCAGCGGCGCTGACCTTGCCGATCTCGGTGAGCATGCCGCGCAGGATGTTCAGCTCCATCTGGTCCAGGCGCACGCGGTTGAACAGCCTGCGCAGGCGCACCATCAGCTGCCTTGGGGCGGCCGGATTCAGGAAGCCGATGTCCTCCAGCGTACGCTCCAGATGCTCGTAGAAGCGCTCCATCCCCTCGACCGTCGCCAGCGGCTCGTCCCAGTCCGGCGACTGCAACGCACCGGCCGTCGCGAGCGCGCACATGCGCAGCTCGTAGCACAGCAGCTGCACCGCCGCGGCCAGGTTGAGCGAGCTGTAACCGGGACTGGTCGGCACGTGCACGTGCCAGTGGCACAGCCGCAACTCCTCGTTGCTGAGCCCCGCATCCTCGCGCCCGAACACCAGCGCCACCTCCTCGCCCCCGCGCTCGACCAGACACAGCCGTCCGAGCTCGCGCGGCCCCAGCTGCGGCAACTGGATGCGCCGCTCGCGCGCGCTGGTGCCGATCACCAGGCTGCAGTCGGCGACCGCCTCCGCGAGCGTGGCGGTCACCACCGCGGAATCGAGCACATCGGTGGCCTGCACCGCCCGGTAGCTCGCCTCGCGGTGCGGGAAGTCGGCCGGCGCCACCAGGTAGAGGCGCGTCAGGCCCATGTTCTTCATGGCGCGCGCGGCGGCGCCGATGTTGCCCGCATGCAGCGTGCCGACCAGCACCACGCGCACCCGCGCGAAAACGCGCTCCAGCGCCTGTTCGTCCGCCTGATCCGTCATGCCGCCACCGCTGCGCGTCAAAATGTGCATTTTGCGTGGCCGCGTCGCGACTGCAAAGCGCCACTCACACCCGCTGTGTATACTGGCGCGCCGCTTTTCGCGGCGTTCGCAGCAGGAGATTCCCGTCGATGCATCCCATGGTCAACATCGCCCTCGCGGCGGCACGCAAGGCCGGCGAGATCATCGCGCGCGCGGCGGACCGCATCGACCTGATCGAGGTGAGCCGCAAGGCGGACAACGACTTCGTGACCGAGACCGACCGCGCCGCCGAGCGCGAGATCATGTTCCAGCTGCGCAAGGCCTATCCCGACCACCAGATCCTTGCCGAGGAAAGCGGCGCCTCCGGCGACCCCGCGCGCTCCGGCGGCTTCCAGTGGATCATCGATCCGCTGGACGGAACCACCAACTTCGTGCGCGGCATCCCGCACTTCGCGGTCTCGATCGCCTGCGTGCGCGACGGCCGCCTCGAGCACGCGGTGATCGTCGACCCGATCCGCCGCGAGGAGTTCACCGCCACCCGCGGTGCCGGCGCGCAACTGAACGGGCGGCGCATGCGCGTCAGCGCGCGCGCCGGGCTCAAGGAGTCCGTGCTCGGCACCGGCATCCCGTTCCGCGAACCGGCGATCGGGTTGCTGCCCGCGTACCTGCACACGCTGGAACAGTTCGCGATGCGCAGCGCCGGCATCCGCCGCGCCGGCGCCGCGACGCTGGACCTCGCCTACGTCGCGGCCGGGCGCCTCGACGGCTTCTGGGAGATCGGCCTCAAACCGTGGGACATGGCGGCCGGTGCGCTGCTGGTGCAGGAAGCCGGCGGACTGGTCGCGGACTTCGACGGCGGCAACGGCTGGATGGACAGCGGGCGCATCGTGGCGGCCAACCCCAAGTGCCTGAAGGCGATGCTGCAGGTGATCCGGCCCGCGCTGGGCAGCGGGGCGACATCCGATACATAAGCGCTCTCAGCGCACCAGTGGTCCACGGGCGCGACGGACCCTCCACGTCGCCCACCGACCCGTACCGCCCGCTCCCCCGGCGCGCCGCCGGCTTCGACGCGCCACGGGACACCTCAGGGCGATTGGGCTGCCGTCTTGTCGTCTTCCCTGGGCGGCAACAGCAAATCCTTGCGATCCAGACCCAGCCACAGCGAGAACGCCGACGCAATGTAGATCGTCGAGTACACCCCGGCGATGACGCCGACGAACATCGCCAGGGAAAAACCCTTCAGTTGCGGCCCGCCCGCGATCAACATCGCGACCACCACCAGTTGCGTAAGCGCAGAAGTCGTGATCGTCCGTCCGAGGGTCTGGGTCAGTGACACGTTGCACACGGTGACCGCGTCCACCCGGCGGAGCTTGCGGAAATTCTCGCGAACCCGGTCGTAGATCACGATCGTATCGTTGATCGAGTAGCCGACCAGCGAAAGCACGGCAGCCAGCGCCGCCAGATCGAACTCCCACTGAAACAGGGAGAAAAGTCCGACCGTGACCAGCACGTCGTGGGCGATCGCAACCATGGCGCCGGTCGCCATTTTCCATTCGTAGCGGATCGCAACGTAACCCGCGACCAACAGCAACGCCAGCATCAGGGCAAGAAAGCCCTGGTCACGTAGTTCGTCGCCAATCTGGGCACCCACCACGTCGGTGCGCTTCAACGTCGCCACCTCCCCGCCACCGACCGCGACCAGCACCTGTTGGCCTACCGTCGCGCCGTCACTCGGCGGCAGCCGCACCAGCACGTCCCGCTCGGAACCGAAGTGCACCACCGAAACGGATTCGAAACCCGCCTCTTCGAGTTGTTCAACGACGGTCACGGTCGCCACTTCCTGCCGAAACCCGAGCTCGACGACCGTGCCGCCGGTGAAATCCAGCCCGAGATTGAGGCCCTGGACGGCAAGCGAAATCACCCCGGCGAGGCACAGCGCCCCCGAGAACGCCGCCGCCCAGCCGCGCAGCTTCAGAAAATCAATGACTCCGGGTTCGCTCTGCATGCGCTGCACTTCCCTAGATCGAAAGCTTCGAGAGGCGACGACCGCCATAGAACATATTCACCAGCCCGCGCGTCACCACCACCGAGGTGAACATCGACGTCAGGATGCCGATCGACAGCGTGACCGCGAATCCGCGCACCGGACCCGTGCCGATCGCATAGAGGATGACCCCGACGATCAGCGTGGTAAGGTTCGAATCCATGATGGTCAGCCAGGCGCGATCGTAGCCCGCGCCGATTGCCGAGTGCGCCGGCATGCCGTTCCTGAGTTCCTCGCGGATCCGCGCATTGATGATTACGTTGGCGTCTACCGCCATACCGACCGTGAGCACGATGCCGGCGATACCCGGCAGTGTCAGCGTGGCCGACAGCATCGACATCGCCGCCACGAGCATGAGCACGTTGCAGACCAAAGCAACCACGGCGAATACGCCGAACATGCGGTAGATCACCAAGGTGGCGAGGAAGACCAGCGCGGCGCCTATCGCCAGCGACTGCACCCCCATGCGTATATTCTCCGCACCGAGGGAAGGGCCGATGGCGCGCTCTTCGATGAAGTCCAGCGGCGCGGCGAGCGCACCGGCGCGCAGCAGCAGCGCGAGCTCGGCCGATTCCGACGGGTTGTCCAGTCCGGTGATGCGGAACTGCGTTCCCAGCGCGGACTGAATGGTGGCGAGGCTGATGATCTTCTTTTCGTCGTAGCGCTCGAGCACCGGCACCTCGTTGCCGCTGGCGTCCTTCTCGTAGCCCACCGTGCGGGACTTGCGCTCGAGGAACAGCACCGCCATGCGACGCTTGATGTTGTCGCGCGTGGCGCGGTTCATCAACGTGCCACCCTGGCTGTCGAGGTTGATGTTGACCTGCGGGCGGCCGTTCTCGTCGAAACTCGACGAGGCACCGGTCACGCGGTCGCCACCGATGATCAGGTCACGCTCGAGCCACGCGCTGCGCTCGGGGCCGCCGCCGGCGCGGAACTCGAACTGCTCACGGTCGGCGGCCGGCGCGTCGGGGCGCGCCTCGAGGCGGAACTCCAGGTTGGCGGTCTTGCCGAGGATGCGCTTGGCCTCCGCGGTGTCCTGCACACCGGGCAACTCGACGACGATGCGGTTGCGGCCCTGCTGCTGGATCAGCGGTTCGGCCACCCCGAGTTCGTTGACGCGGTTGCGCAGCGTGGTGAGGTTCTGCTGGATCGCGTAGTCCTCGATCTCGCGGATCTGTTGCTCCCCGAGCGACAGCACGAGCAGGTAGCGCCCCTCGCGCTCCTCTGTGAGGCGCTGCAATTCCGGCGCGGTCTCGCGGATCACCGCGACCGCCCGGGTGCGTGCCTCGTCGCTGGCAAAGGAAGCATCGATGCGGTTGCCATCACCGCCCTTGACCAGTCCGCGGACCCGTTGCTCGCGCAGCTTCTTGCGCAGGTCCGTCTCGTAGGCCGCGATCCGCTTGACGACCGCAGCGTCGGTATCGACCTGCAACAGGAAATGGACGCCACCCCGGAGGTCGAGGCCCAGCTTCAGCGGCGCGCCGCCGATCGCGGTGAGCCAGGCGGGCGTGGTCGGCGCGAGGTTCAGCGCGACCACGAAATCGTCGCCGAGGGCACGACGCACCAGTGCCTGCGCGCGCAACTGCTGCTCGATGCCTGTCAGTCGCACCAGGCCGGAACGCGGTCCGACCTCACTGCCCTTGACCGCGACCCCGGCCTCCTCGAGCGCCGCGCGCGCGCGATCGAGTACCGTATCGTCGATCGCCAGCGCGCTGCTGGCGCCCGAGATCTGGATCGCCGGGTCCGGCGGATAGAGGTTCGGCAGCGCATAGATGGTCGAAACGACCAGTACGAGCGCGACCAGCAGGTTCTTCCAGAGCGGGTATCGGTTCAGCATGCGCGGACAGGTATCCGTGGCGAGGGGGCTGCGGACCCGGCCGTAACCGGGCCCCGAAGCCGCCGGATTATAGCGATGGCCCCGCGGGCCGCCAAATGCGGCTCATCCTAGCCAGACGCGCGCATTGCGGAACAGCCGCGTCCAGCCGCCGTCCTCGCCCCACGCGCTCGGGCGCCACGAGTTCTGCACGGTGCGGAACACCCGCTCCGGGTGCGGCATCATGATGGTGACGCGACCGTCGGCGGAAGTGACCGCCGCCACCGCCGCGCCCGAGCCGTTCGGGTTGGCAGGGAAGCGCTGCGTGGGCTCGCCGTGGTGATCGACGTAGCGCACCGCCACGCCGCCGGCGGCCTCCAGCGCCGCGCAGGCGCCGTCGGCGAAGGTGGCACGCCCCTCGCCGTGCGAAACCACCACCGGGATCAGCGATCCCTGCATGCCGTCCAGCAAGACCGACGGGCTGCGCTCGATGCGCACCAGCGCCACGCGCGCCTCGTACTGCTCGGAGGTGTTGCGCAGGAAGCGCGGCCAGTGCGCGCTGCCGGGGATGATCTCGCGCAGGTACGACATCATCTGGCATCCGTTGCACACCCCCAGCGTGAAGGTATCCGGGCGCGCGAAGAAGCGGCGGAACTGTTCGCGCGCGCGCTCGTTGTAGAGGATCGTGCGCGCCCAGCCGCCGCCGGCGCCGAGCACGTCGCCGTAGGAAAAACCGCCGCAGGCGGCGATGCCGGAGACACCGGCCAGATCGAAGCCACCGCCGATGATGTCGCTCATGTGCACATCGATCGCGGCGAATCCGGCGCGATCGAAGGCCGCCGCCATCTCGTACTGTCCGTTCACGCCCTGCTCGCGCAGGATCGCCACCCGCGGGCGCGCGCCGGTGGCGACGAAGGGCGCCTCGATGCGGTCGGAGGGATCGTAGACCAGCCGCGCGCACAGACCGGGATCGTCGGCGTCGAGCAGCGCGTCGTACTCCTCGCGCGCGCACTCGGGGTTGTCGCGCAGCGCCTGCATCCGGTAACTCAGCTCGGCCCATGCACGATGCAGCGCGGTGCGCGTGTTGCGGTACACGAGGCGCTCGCCGCTCAGGATCACGATCGCATCCCCTCGCCCGGGGCGCCCGAGCACGTGCAGCGCATCGGCGAGCCCCACGGCGGCGAAGTGCGCGCGCACCGCGGCGAGGTCCGCCTCGCGCACCTGCAGCACCGCACCGAGTTCCTCGGCGAACAGCGCCGCCAGCGGATCCGCGCCCAGCGCCGCGACATCGACCTCGAGCGCGGCACGGCCGGCGAACGCCATCTCGCACAGCGCAACCAGCAGGCCGCCGTCGGAGCGGTCGTGATAGGCGAGCAGCAATCGCTCGCGCAGGCAGTGCTGCACCGCCGCGAAGAAGCCGCCGAGCGCACGCACGTCGTCGACGTCGGGCACGCGGTCACCAACCTGGTTGTAGACCTGCGCCAGCGCCGAGCCGCCGAGCCGGTTGCGCCCGCGCCCCAGGTCGACCAGCAACAGCAGCGAGTCGGTTTCGTCGCGCTGGATCTGCGGCGTCACCGCCAGGCGCACGTCGGTCACCGGCGCGAAGGCCGAGACGATCAGCGACAGCGGCGCGACCACCTCGCGCTCGTCAGCGGCCGCGCGCCAGCGCGTTTTCATGGACATCGAATCCTTGCCGACCGGAATCACGATCCCGAGCTGCGGACACAGCTCCATGCCTACCGCGCGCACCGCCTCGAACAGCGCCTGGTCCTCGCCGGGATGCCCGGCCGCCGCCATCCAGTTCGCCGACAGCTTCACGTCGGCGAGCCTGGCGATCGGCGCCGAGGCGATGTTGGTCAGCGCCTCGGCTACCGCCATGCGCGCCGAGGCGGCCGCATCGACCAGCGCGAGCGGGGTGCGCTCGCCGATCGCCATCGCCTCGCCGGCGCAGGTGTCGAAGGACGTGGTCGTTATGCCCGCGTCCGCGACCGGCACCTGCCACGGACCGACCATCTGGTCGCGGCTCACGAGTCCGGTCACGCTGCGGTCGCCGATGGTGACCAGGAACCCCTTGCCCGCCACCGCCGGCAGCCGCAGCACGCGCTCCACCGCCTCGGCGATCCCGACGCCGGCGAGCGCGAGCGGCGTGCGCGGCGGCTCGGCGCGTGCGTACTCGCGCTGCATGCGCGGGGGCTTGCCGAACAGCACCGACAGCGGCAGATCGACGGCCTGCGTGCCGTCGCGCCCGTCGGCGAGCGCCAGATGCGGTTCGGTGGTCGCCTCGCCGACCACCGCGTAGGGGCAGCGCTCGCGCGCGCAGATCGCGTCGAAACGCTCCAGATCGGCCGCATCGACCGCGAGCACGTAGCGTTCCTGCGCCTCGTTGCACCACAGCTCGAGCGGCGACAACCCGCTGTCGGCGCTCGGGATGCGCTCCAGCGCGAAACGCCCGCCGCAGCCGCCGTCCTTGACCAGTTCCGGCAAGGCGTTCGACAGCCCGCCGGCGCCCACGTCGTGGATGAAGCGGATCGGGTTGCGCTCGCCGAGTTGCCAGCAGCGGTCGATCACTTCCTGGCAGCGGTGCTCCATCTCGGCGTTGTCGCGCTGCACCGAGGCGAAATCCAGTTCCGCGTCGCTGGCGCCCGAGGTCATCGACGACGCCGCGCCGCCACCGAGGCCGATCAGCATCGCCGGCCCGCCGAGCACCACCAGCCGCGTGCCACCGCCCATGCGTCCCTTCGCGACGTGCTCCGCGCGGATGTTGCCCAGGCCGCCGGCGAGCATGATCGGTTTGTGATAGCCGCGGATCGCGCCGGCATGCGTCTGCTCGAAGCTGCGGAAGTAACCGCAGATCGCCGGACGCCCGAACTCGTTGTTGAACGCGGCGCCGCCGATCGGCCCCTCGAGCATTATCCTGAGTGCCGAGGCGATGCGTTCCGGGCGGCCGTGATCGGCTTCCCACGGCTGCACGAACTCCGGCACGCGCAGGTTCGACACGCTGAAACCGACCAGCCCCGCCTTCGGGCGCGCACCTACGCCGACCGCGCCCTCGTCGCGGATCTCGCCGCCGGAGCCGGTCGACGCACCCGGGTACGGGGCGATCGCGGTCGGGTGGTTGTGCGTTTCCACCTTCATCAGGATGTGCACCGCCTCGCGGTGGTACCCGAACTCACGCGTGGCCGGGTCCGGGAAGAAACGCCCCGCTTCGTGGCCGCGGACCACCGCTGCGTTGTCCGCATACGCACTCAGCACGTCGGGATCCGCCGCGACGCGGTGCGTGTTGCGGATCATCGCGAACAGGCTGTGCGGCTGCGGCTCGCCGTCGACGCGCCACGAGGCGTTGAAGATCTTGTGCCGGCAGTGCTCGCTGTTGGCCTGCGCGAACATCATCAGCTCGACATCGGTGGGATTGCGTCCCAGCGCGACGAAACTCTCGCACAGGTAGTCGATCTCGTCGGCGGCGAGCGCGAATCCGAACTCCGTGTTCGCGCGCTCCAGCGCGACGCGACCGCCACCGAGGATATCGACCACGCGCAACGGACGCGCCGGCTCGTGCGCGAACAGACGTTCGGCCTCGGCGAGACTGGCGAACACCGTCTCGACCATGCGGTCGTGCAGCGGCTCGGCGATACGCGCGCGCAGCGCGGAGTCCGCGCCCGCGCCGCTCACCCGATACGCAATGCCGCGTTCGATACGCCGGATGCACGCGAGTCCGCAGTTGCGCGCGATATCCGTCGCCTTGCTCGACCACGGCGATTGCGTGCCCGGGCGCGGCACCACCAGATACAGCTCACCGTCGGCGTCGTCCGCGCGCTCCGGGCTGTCGAGCAGTTCGCGCAGCCGTTGCAGTTCCGCGGCCGCGGGTTCGCCATCGGTTTCCACGAAGTACATGTAACGTGCCGCGAGCGCCGTGATGCGCGCATCGTGCACGCGCACTTGCGCGAGCAGCCGTTCGAGCCGGAATGGCGAAAGCGCCGAGGCGCCGGCGAGTATCAGCATGCGAGCTCCCGATGAAGTGCCGGAGAACGCCGCGCGGCGGCGGCCGGGAACGAATTCTACCGTATGGCCCGAAGCCGCGAGTAGCGCCGACAAACGGCGGTTTTCCCATTCGAGGTCTATTCGGTGCTGGCGATCGGGCGATAGCACTCACTGACTTCGTTGGTCGGCGAACGCATTTGCCCCCATGAAATACCGGTAATTTTTTGCGCTCGCACGGACTAGGCAGATGCGCTTCACACTCTAGAATCGCGCTGCCAGTTACAGCAAGAGTGTGACCGATGAGGATCACAACAACTACTGGAACACTGGAAAGCAGGCTCCGGCCCTTCGCGAAGACCCTCAGGGCAGCGTTGATGGGCATTCTGTGTGCGGTGCTGGGCGCATGTCCCAGCGAGACCTACCAGTCACACTCCGGAGCGCTTCCACGAGATTCCCTCGATGAGGTTCTGGCGCGCGGCACGCTGCGCGTCGTCAGCCGGGTGAACCCGGCGACCTTCGTCGTCGACAAGCACGGTCCTTCCGGGATCGAGTTCGAACTCGCGCGCGCGTTCGCCGGCTCGCTGGGTGTGAAAATCGAGATGCTGCCGGCGGCGAACATCGCCGAAGTGTACGCAGCGCTCGACAGCGGCGCGGCCGACATGGCCGCCTCGGGCCTGTCGCAGCGCAGCCACGGCAGCTCGGCCTACTGGTACAGCGCGCCATATCTCGAGGTGCGACAGCAGATCGTGCACCGCAGCGGCACGCCACGCCCGCGTTCGATCGCGGAACTCGCCGGCAAGCGCGTGATGGTTCTCGCGCAGAGCAGCTCGGCCGACGCGTTGCGTGCCGCGCAACGCGAACATCCCGCGCTCGGCTGGATGGAAGCCACTCGCATCGAAACCTTCGACCTGCTGCGCAAGATCGTCGACGACGAGATCGACTACGCGATCGTGAAATCGAACGAATTCCTGATGCACGCCGGATTGTTTCCGACGCTCGAGGTCGCGTTCGAACTCGAGCAGGGAGAGCGGCTGGCGTGGGCCACCGCCGAGCGCGCGCCGAACGCGCGCCTGCACGGGGCGATGCAGCGTTTCCTGGCCGACCACGAGCGCTCAGGCGAGCTCGACCTGCTGCGAGAGCGCTTCTTCGGCTACCTGCCGGATGTGAACCGCCGCGCGCTCACCGCGTTCGCCGAGCGCGTCGAGACGCAGTTGCCGCGCATCGAGAAAACACTGCGGCGCATCGCCGCCGAGGAAGGTATCGACTGGCGCATGCTGGCGGCGATCGCCTACCAGGAGTCGCACTGGAATCCGCGCGCGGTCTCACCGACCGGCGTGCGCGGCATGATGATGCTGACGCAGGCCACCGCACGCGAGATGGGTGTGGCCAACCGCACCGACATGGAACAGAGCCTGCGCGGCGGGGCGCGTTATTTCCTGCGCCTCCTCGACGGCGTCGACCGGCGCATCGCCGCGCCAGAGCGCGAACTGTTCGCGCTCGCCGCGTACAACATTGGTCCCGCGCACGTCGAGGACGCGCGCCGGCTCGCCAGACTGCGCGGCGCGAACCCCGAGGTGTGGGCCGACGTGGAGAAGCAGTTGCCGCTACTGACGCAACGCGTCTGGTATTCGCGCACGCGGCACGGCTTCGCACGCGGCTACGAAACACTCGGTTTCGTCAACCGGATCCGCCAGTACCACCGCTACCTCGAACACCACGAGGACGGCCCCGGGCTGTTCGAACTCGCGATGGCCTCGCGCCACGGCACGCCGGCGCTACCCGCACGCTCCTGAATCCACGCCGCGCCGGTCGCGGAAGAAGTCCTGCATCAGCCGCGCGGCCTCTGCCGCGCACACACCCTCGCTCCACGCGACGCGGTGATTCAGGAACGGCTGGTCGAGCAGGCCCACATTGCTGACCACCACGCCGGCGCGCGGCTCGCGCGCGGCGAACACCAGGCGCTCCACGCGCGCGTGCACCAGGGCGCCGGCGCACATCGCACACGGCTCGATCGTCACGTACAGCGTCGACGCGGGCAGCCGGTAGTTGCCCGCCGCGAGCGCCGCCGCCCGCAAGGCGACGATCTCCGCGTGCGCGCTGGGATCGCAACGCCCGATCGGCGCGTTCCAGCCCTCGCCGAGCACGCTTCCCGCACGCACCAGCACCGCGCCCACCGGCACCTCGCCCGCGGCCGCGGCCTCGTGGGCCAGCACCAGCGCACGCCGCATCCAGTGTTCGTCGTCGCCAACGGTCTGCTGCACCTCTGTTCCCCCGGGGTTGCCCGATGCGGCTATGATCGCTCAGGCGCGCCGCCGATGGCAGTGCACTCGAACGATTCACCACGGAGACCCGCATGAGCGACAAGTACACCACGCTGAACCCCGAGCTCTACGCGTACCTGCTCGCGCAGCGCAGCGAGCGTGA
Organism: Pseudomonadales bacterium; assembly: GCA_022072145.1. GTDB lineage: Bacteria > Pseudomonadota > Gammaproteobacteria > Pseudomonadales > UBA5518 > UBA5518. The sequence continues at coordinate 104,158 of JAJVIG010000028.1, read as the reverse complement.
TCCGGTGCTCGAACGCATCGCGCGCCACAACGAGACGCTCGGCACGATGGCGATGGCGCAGATCGCCCCGGACCAGGGCGCGTTCCTCACCGTGCTCGCGCGTGCGATCGGGGCGCGCGAGGCGATCGAGGTGGGCACCTTCACCGGCTACAGCGCGCTCTGCATCGCGCGCGGTTTGCCGGCCGACGGGCGGCTGCTGTGCTGCGACATCGACCCGGTGCACACCGCCACCGCGCGCGGCTTCTGGAACGAGGCCGGCCTCGGCGACCGCATCGAGCTGCGGGTCGGCCCCGCGCTCGACACCCTGCGCGCGCTGCCCGCCACCGAGCGCTTCGACTTCGGCTTCATCGATGCCGACAAGACCGCCTACCACGACTACTACGAGGAAGTGCTGGCGCGCCTGCGGCCGAACGGACTGATCCTGTTCGACAACGTGCTGTACCAGTGGTCGGGGCAGATCACGCGCGAGGACGCCACCGACGAGAACACGGTGGCGCTGCGCGCGCTGAACGCGAGCCTCGCGCGCGACCCGCGCGTCGAGGTCGTGATGCTCGCGGTAGGCGACGGGCTCACGATCGCGCGCAAGCGGCGGGAACAGGAGTGAGAGCGATCTCCAGCTTGTGGCCGAATCCCTGCCGGTTGTCGATCACGCGCGCCCAGCTCGGTGTCAGGCAATAGAACCCGCCGCCCAGCAACCGGTCCGCTATCGACCGCTCCTGCGCGCTGGCTGGCCGGTCGCGCATCGCCGCGATCTGCGGGAAACGCTCCAGATAGCACTGCTCCGCCCGCCTCCGCTGCGCCCCCTCGAGCAACGCTGCGGTGGCGACGAGCTGCACGCCGTCGATGTCGAGCCAGTCGAGCGCCTGCCCGCTGACCGTGACCGCCACCTGGGGGTTTTCGGCGATATGCCGGCTGTGCAGTGTCCCGGCATCGGAAACGAAGTACAGCCGACAGTCCCGATCGCAGGCGTAGAACAGACTGCAGGCCCACGGCCGGCCACCACTGCAGGTGGCCAGCGTCAGCGTGGTCCGGGCCTGCAGATAGGCGCGCAGCGGCGCCAGCTCATCGCGGGCCAACCCTGCCTTCCCATCGTTTCAATGCCCCGGCGTCGATATCGAACAGGTCGAGAATGCGACCCACGGTGTGCGCCACCAGATCGTCGATGGTCCGGGGCTGGATGTAGAAGGCGGGCACGGGCGGCGCGATGATCGCCCCCAGCTGGGCCGCCTCGTACAGCAGCTTGCAATGACCGACATGGAGCGGGGATTCCCGCGGCATCAGCACCAGGCGGCGGCGCTCTTTCAACGTGACGTCGGCCGCGCGCACCAGCAGGCTGTCGGCGTAGGAGTTGACGATGGCCGACAGCGTCTTCATCGAACAGGGTGCCACCACCATGCCATCGACCCTGAACGAGCCGCTGGAAATGCTGGCCGCCTGGTTGCGGTAGTTGTGCACCTCGTCGGCCAGACCCTCCACATAGGCTGCGCTGACATCGGTCTCTATCTCGATGTTGAGCCTGGCGTAAGGACTCATCACCAGGTGGGTTTCCACCCCCTCGACCGATTTCAGCAGCTCCAGCAGGCGTACACCGTAAACGACCCCGCTGGATCCGCTCATGCCGACGATCAACCGCTTCATTGCGCCACCTGCACCGTTTGACCGCCGGCCCTCACAGCCCCTCGAACTCGAACCGCGACAGGTCCACCTGCGCCATGGTGGCACGCGCGAACTTGGCCGGCCTCGGCAGCGGAACCGTCGCATCCACGCCGAGACGCGTCCACTTGTCGTTGGCCACCATCGGGTTGAGGCGGTGGCCGATGGTTTCGGGAATCAGCAGCAGGTCGGTTTCGTAGCGGCAACGGGTGGCCACCGCCCAGTCCACATCGGTGGGGCTGTAGAGATCGACGTCGGTGTCCACCACCGTCACGGTCTTCACGAAGGCCAGCGAAACGAAGGCCGCCATGATGGCGTTGCGCTGGCTGCCCTCGTGTTTCTTGTCTATCTGCACCACCAGATGGTACGGCACACTGCCATCGGCGAAGTGCACCGCCGTCACCTCCGGCACCAGGCCATGAATCTTGGCAAAGGCTCCGGCGGACGCACTGATACCGTAGGCGTTGCCGACTTCCTTGCCCGACAGGATCGAGTGGAACACGGGATTGCGGCGGCGGGTGATCGCGGTCACCTCCATCACCCAGCGATCGTCACGCTCGGCGTAGTAGCCGGTGACCTCGGCGTAGGGGCCTTCGGGCTCGCGCACCCGGGGCAGGATCTTCCCTTCGATGACGAACTGGGCGTTGGCGATCGCCTCCACCGCCACCGTTTGCGCCTCGATCAGGGTCACCGGCTCACCCCACATCTGGCTGGCGATGCCCAACTCGTCCATCTCGATGGGAGCGGCCGAGGCGGGTGAGGCGGCGGCCACCGTCAGCGGGAAGTCGATGCCGTTGTTGACGGTGATCTCCAGGGGCACACCCTTCGCCTCGGCACGCCTGTAATAGTCCATCAGGTGACCCAGTTCCTCCAGCAGCAGGGTGAGCCGGTTCTTGCCGGTCACCATCATCCGGTGGATCGACAGGTTGCGCACCCCGGTGTCGGGATCCCTGGCGATCACCACGCTGGAAGTGAGGTAACGTCCCCCGTCGCCTTCGGCGTGGTGGGGAATGGGCAGCGTGCCGAGATCGGGCGTAGTCTCCACCACCTCGTTGGCCGGCCCCTGTTTCACGATCACCGGCTCACCGGGCGACTGCTGCCAGGCGCGAATCTCGTCGCTCAGCACGAACGGCAGCCGGGCGCTGTCGGTCTGCAGCAGCTTCGCCAGCAGGTCGCGGTTCCAGTAGAGGCCGATCAGCACCGGGTAGTCGTAACCCTTGACCCGTTCGAACAGCAGCGCCTTGCCGCCCTCGAAGCGCTTGGCTATGCCGGCCAGTTCGAACACCGGATCCACCTCGCTCTTCACCCGGATCAGGTGGTCGTGCTGTTCGAGGAACTCGATATAGCGCTGTATATCGGTCAGGTTGCGCCTTGCCAGATCCATCGCTGCCGCCTCGCATTCATCGTGGTTGTACTCGACCCCTGCCCCGGATCGGCAAAAAATCGGGCCGGCAAGCCGGCCGAGCCGCAATCCTCCGCGATCGACGCAAGAGAAAACATCGTGTCCGATGAGGGGACCTGCGGTCGATGGTGGGATGATTCGTCCGCCAAGTCAAAGGCCCGGGTCAATCGTCACTCCCACTCGATCATCAGTGGCTCTTGCAAGCCGTTGATTCGCTCGGCCAGCGCGCCGAACCGCGCTGGTTTTGCCGTCAGATGTACCGCCACCTCGAGAGGAATTCCCTCGCAGGATGAGATGGAATGCCGGGATGTCGCATGGATGGGCGATCGAACGGCATGGCCGGCTACCCGATTCCGCCAAGGAGTCGATCGATCAGATCGCTGGCCTGACGTTGCCGAAGCACTCTGGCCTCGCGCAGCTCGGGGTCCCGCCCTTCACCCAGTTCGAACTTGGCCACCGATACCGGCCCGTCCTTGCGATAGCCCTCGGTCGCTTCGTCATCGGCGAAGCGTCGGCGCAGGACTTCCAGCGCCTCCCGAATTACGGCCGCATGCTTGCCTGCGAGCGCCCGACCGAAGGTCGCAACAACGGCGTCCAGTCCGTCGGGGGCGTGCTCGATGCAGTAGATCAAGTCGTGGGCGTCCTTGCGTTCGAAGCGCTGATCGAACGCGAACGCCTTCAGGCAGGTGAAGCTGACGATGTCGGCGTGCTTCACGCGCTCGGTCGCCACCCCGTTCCCGCCGAGCAACTCGGCGCTGATTTCGGCGACCTGGTACAGGTCGAAGACGATCGACGAGTGCGGGATGTTGAGCGCCGAGATCGTGCCCTCCGTCGGCAGCGGCTGCACGCGCCCGCCGGCGAGTTGCGGCGCGTCGGCCAGCAGCTCCAGCACCATCAGCGCACCATGCTCGGTCCGGGTTTGCCAACGCCAGGAAAGCTTTGCCCCCTGCTCGCTCTCGGCCCTCTCGAACCCCATGCGTTTAAGGTTCTCTTCGAGCGTGTGATACGCGTCGGTATCGGACAGGATCTGCAGGTCGACGACGATGTCCACATCCAGCGTGCCGGCATGCGGGGGCACGACCGGCGGGCGCGCGGGGACGAGATACCGCGGCGTGAGTCCGCCGACCAGATAGACCGAGTCCTTCCACGGTCCCAATCCCCGCAGCAACGTCACCAGCACCCGTTCGCAGTCGAACGTGTACTCGTCTCCGTAGCCGTCCAGCGTCGCAGGCTTGACCATCAGAAGCCGATCCTTTCTCGGCGCAGGTGTTCTGCCATCTCCCTGGCTCGTCCCTCGCCCCGCAGGAGGTCGAGGTAGACCTGGATCGGACTGGCCAGCCAGACTCCTCCGACCCGCTCCCGAAAGAGCAGATCGCCGGCCGACTTCGCCTCGAAGACGGCGAGATTCGCGCCCTCGCTGACGACGCGCGCCCCCAGGTCGGCGATCGCGGCATCGGCCCCCGACCCCGCCGACAGTCGACATCGAACCTGCGATACCGCCGACAGGAACGGCGCGTAGCGCTGCGCGGCCGCCTCGAAGCTGACGGCGTAATCGACGCCGCGCGCCTCGCAAACCTGGCCGAGGCGCTCCATCAAGCCGTCGGGCTTCATCGCGGGCACGAAGTAGCGTCGCAGCGCCGGGAGCCGGATCGAGCCCAGCTGCTTCACCCACGCATCGAGCAGCGCGGCGGGCTCCCGAAGGTGCCTCTGCTTGCCGGGTCCCTGCCCGCGCGACTCCAGCCAGTCGAGGCGCTCCACCTCGGAAAGCACCTGGGACGCCGTCGCCGGCGAAACCAGCGTCAGCTCGGCCAGGTCCTTCACGCCGAGCCAGTCCTGATGGCGAATCAGCAGGCCGTGCAGTACCTGCGCGCGCCGCCCCGTGAACAGCGACCGGATGGACCGGAACAAGGACTTGGGAGGCGGCTTGTCGACGTAGAGGTAGGCTCCCCGTGCCGGCAGGTAGAGGCTGCCCCCACTGTCGTAGTACCCGACCCGCTCGGCTCGAAGCAGTTCCTTCGCGCCCGGCGAGATGGATTCGGCGACCAGAATCGCCATCGGCTCGCCGCCGCCCTCGCCGGCGGGTTGTTGGCGGGCAAGGTCTCTAATCCTCCAGATGAGCTGCCGGACGTCGCGCGGGTAGACGGCCTTCCTCAACTCGACGAGTGCGTGGACGGGCTTGCCAGCGACGTCCAGCACCAGCCGGGCGTCGAGCTCCGGCGCGCCGGAGCCTTCACGTTCGGCCTGCACTTCGGGCAGCGACCGAAGTGCAGCGAGGAACTGATCGATCAGTTCCCGTTCGCTCGTTTGCGTCTGAATCATGGTTGCCGCCCAGGTTCACTGTGCAGTAAATATAGACGCCATACCGAATATTCGGCCATATGGCAATATTTACTGAACAGCAAATCTTCAAAGATGCCGAATCGTCACTCCCACTCGATCGTCGCCGGCGGCTTGCTGGAGACGTCGTAGACCACGCGCGAGACCTGGGACACCTCGTTGATGATGCGGCGCGAGACGCGCTCGAGCAGTTCCCACGGCAGGCGGGCCGAGCGCGCGGTCATGAAGTCGACGGTCTCGACCGCACGCAGTGCGATCACCCACTCGTAGCGGCGCCCGTCACCGGTCACGCCCACCGATTTCACGGGCAGGAACACCGCGAAGGCCTGGCTGACCTGGTGATACAGCCCGGCGGCGTGCAGTTCCTCGATGAAGATCGCGTCGGCCCTGCGCAGCACCCCGGCATACGGCCTGCGCACCTCGCCGAGGATGCGCACGCCGAGGCCAGGCCCCGGGAACGGGTGGCGGTAGACCATGTCATACGGCAACCCGAGCTCGACCCCGATGCGGCGCACCTCGTCCTTGAACAGTTCCTTCAGCGGCTCGAGGAGGCCGAGCTTCATGCGCGCCGGCAGCCCGCCGACGTTGTGGTGCGACTTGATCACGTGCGCGTTGCCGTGCTTCGACGCCGCCGACTCGATCACGTCGGGGTAGATCGTGCCCTGCGCCAGCCACTTCACGCCACGGATCCGTGCGGCCTTGCGTTCGAACACCTCGATGAAGGTGCGGCCGATGATCTTGCGCTTGCGCTCGGGGTCGCTCACGCCCCTGAGCTTGCGCAGGAACTCGTTCTCGGCGCGCACGCGGATCACGCGGATTCCCATGTTGCGCGCGAACATCTCCATCACGTGGTCGCCCTCGTCGAGGCGCAGCAGACCGTTGTCGACGAACACGCAGGTCAGGCGGTCGCCGATCGCACGCGCGAGCAGCGCCGCGACCACCGAGGAATCCACACCGCCCGACAGCCCCAGCAGCACCTTGTCCTCGCCGACCGTGCGGCGCACGGTCGCGATCGCGTCCTCGATGATGCTGCCCGGCGTCCACAGACCCTCGCAGCCGCAGACCGTCTTCACGAAGTGCTCGAGAATGCGCCCGCCCTGGTGCGTGTGCGTGACCTCGGGGTGGAACTGCACGCCGTAGAAGCCGCGCGCCTCGTCGCACATGGCGGCGATCGGTGCGCTGTCGGTCGCGGCCAGCAGTTCGAAACCCTCCGGCAGGGTCACGACCTTGTCACCGTGGCTCATCCACACGTCGAGCAGTGCGTTGCCGTCGGCGTCCATGTGATCGCTGATGCCGTCGAGCAGCCGGCTGTGCGTCGTGACCCGCACCTGCGCGTAGCCGAACTCCCGCCGGTTCGAAGACTCGACGCGCCCCCCGAGCTGGGCGGCCATGGTCTGCATTCCGTAGCAGATGCCGAGCACCGGGACGCCGAGCCCGAACAACGCCTTCGGTGCCCGCGGAGCGCCGCGCCCGGTCACCGACTCGGGCCCCCCGGAGAGGATCACACCCTGCGGCCGGAACGCGCGGATCGCGGCGATCCCTGCGCGCCAGCTGTGGATCTCGCAATAGACGCCGAGCTCGCGCACGCGGCGCGCGATCAGCTGCGTGTACTGCGATCCGAAATCGATGATCAGGATGCGCTGGGAGTGGATGTCGGTGCTCATCGCGGTCGTTTTCTCCGTGCCGGAAAAAGGCGCGGGGCCCGTGAGGCCCCGCGCACAGATCGATCCTGAACGTCCGGCCAGAGGCCGGACCTACGGGGCGGTGCCGGCCACGTCCGGCCACAGGCCCGACCAGCGGGCCGGTGCCGGCGGCAGGACCTCAGCGCACCGGGTAGTTCGGCGCTTCCTTCGTGATGCTGACGTCGTGCACGTGGCTCTCGTGGATGCCCGCCGAGGTGATGCGCACGAACTTCGGCCGGGTGCGCATCGTCTCGACGTCGGGGCTGCCCGTGTAACCCATCGCCGCGCGCAACCCGCCCATCAGCTGGTGCACGATCGCCGAGATCGGGCCCTTGTACGGAACCCGCCCCTCGATGCCCTCGGGCACGAGTTTCTCTACGCCCTCGGCGGCGTTCTGGAAATAGCGGTCGCTCGAGCCCTTGGCCATTGCGCCCAGCGAACCCATGCCGCGATAGGCCTTGTAGCTGCGCCCCTGGTAAAGCTCGATCTCCCCGGGCGCCTCTTCGGTGCCGGCCAGCATGCTGCCGACCATCACCACGTGCGCGCCGGCGGCGATCGCCTTGGCCAGATCGCCCGAGAACCGGATCCCGCCGTCGGCGATCAGCGGCACGCCGGTCCCGGCCAGCGCCGCAGCGACGTTGGCGACCGCACTGATCTGCGGTACGCCTATCCCCGTGACGATGCGCGTGGTACAGATCGAGCCCGGACCGATGCCGACCTTGACCGCGTCGACGCCGGCGTCGAGCAGGTATTTGGCGGCCTCCGCGGTCGCGATGTTGCCGGCGATGACCTGCACCGAGGGGTGCGCGGCCTTGATGCTGCGCACGGTGTTGCGCACGTTGCGCGAATGCCCGTGCGCGGTGTCGACGACCAGCACGTCGACGCCGGCCTCGACCAGGCGCAGCACGCGCTCGTCGTTGCCCGAGCAGATGCCGACCGCGGCACCCACACGCAGGCGCCCGTCGGCGTCCTTGCACGCGCTCGGATAGCGTTCGGCCTTGAAGATGTCCTTGGCGGTGATCATGCCGCGCAGGCGGAACGTGTCGTCGACCACCAGCACCTTCTCGATGCGGTGGCGATGCAGCAACTGCTTGACCTCGGCGAGGTCCGTGCCCTCGAGCACGGTGACCAGGTCGCGCTTGCGCGTCATGATCGAGGATACCGGCTGGTCGAGATCGGTCGCGAAGCGCACGTCGCGGCTGGTCACGATGCCGACCAGCTCGCGCTTGCGGTTGAGCACCGGCACGCCGGAGAAATTGAGTTCCGAGGTCAGGCGGATCAGCTCGCGGATCGAGCGCGAGGAATCGATAGTGACCGGCTCGCGCACCACGCCGCTCTCGAAGCGCTTGACCGCGCGCACTTCCTCGGCCTGCTGCTCCGCGCTCATGTTCTTGTGCACGATGCCGATACCGCCTTCCTGGGCGATCGCGATCGCGAGCCGCGCCTCGGTGACGGTGTCCATGGCGGCGGACATCAGCGGGATGTTCAGCGTGATCGTGCGCGTCAGGCGGGTCTGCAGGCTGACGTCCTTGGCGACCACCTCGGATTCGCCGGGAACGAGCAGCACGTCATCGAAGGTAAGCGCTTCTTCCTGCACCCGCAGCATGGTGGCTCCGCAAGGGCTAACGAGATGAAGGCGCGGCATTATACGGGCGCCCCCGGTGCCGGTAAACCGCAATTTCCGTGCCGCTCAACCGCCGGCGGATCCCGGACACGCGAGGCCGGTACCACCGATCCCGCAATAACCGTCCGGGTTCTTCGCGAGGTACTGCTGGTGGTACTCCTCGGCGTAATAGAACGGGCCGGCCGGTTCGATTTCGGTGGTGATCGCCGGATAGCCGGCCGCCGCCAGCACCCGCGCGTACGCCGCGCGCGAGGCGAGCGCGGCCTCCAGCTGGCGCCCGGAGGTGGTGTGGATCGCCGAGCGGTACTGGCTTCCCACGTCGTTGCCCTGGCGCATTCCCTGCGTGGGGTCGTGGTTCTCCCAGAACACGCGCAACAACGCCTCGTAGCCGATGCGCGCCGGGTCGAACACCACCCGCACCACCTCGGCGTGCCCGGTGCGCCCGCTGCAGACTTCCCGGTAGCTGGGATTCGGCGTGACGCCGCCGGCATAGCCGACCGCGGTGGCGACCACTCCCGGCTGGCGCCAGAACAGCCGCTCGGCGCCCCAGAAACAGCCGAGCGCGAAACCGGCGATCTCCAGGCCGGGCGCGAACGGCGGCACGATGCGCGCGCCGCTGACGAAATGCGTCGTGGTCACCGGCATCGCTTCGCTGCGCCCGGGCAAGGGATCGGCGGGAATCATGTCCGGATCACCTCCAGTGATGCCGCGGCGATCAGGCGTGCCGCCTCGCCGAAGCGCAGCGCCTCGGTGCTCGAGGCATTGCCGTCGATGCCGCGTTTGTACACGCCCTGGCAGATCGCCGCCAGCCGGAAGAAACTCAGCGCCAGCCAGAAGTGCCAGTGCGCAACCGCATCCATGCCGCTGCGCTCGCAGTAGCGCTGTACATACTCCTGCTCGTCCGGGATGCCGAGTGCGCGACGGTCGACGCCGGCGAGTCCGCGCAGGCGTTGCTCGCCCTGCGGCAGGCGCCACTGCATGCATTGGTACGCCAGATCGGCGACCGGGTGCCCCAGCGTCGACAACTCCCAGTCCAGCACCGCGATCACGCGCTCCTCGCGCGGATCGAACATCAGGTTGTCGAGCCGGTAGTCACCGTGCACCAGCGCCACGCGGCCGTCGTCGGGCGGCAGCGTCGCCTCCAGCCACGCGATCAGTTCTTCCATCGCATCGATGCGCTGCGTCTCGGCGGCGCGGTACTGGCGGATCCAGCGCCCCAGCTGACGCGCGGCGTACTGGCCGGGCTGGCCATAATCGCCCAGCCCCACCGCGCCCACATCGACCGCATGCAGCGCCGCGAGCACGCGATTCATCTGGTCGTAGACGCGAGCGCGACGCTGCGCATCCAGCTCCGGCAGCGCCGGGTCCCACAGCACGCGCCCGTCGAGGAACTCCATCACATAGAACACGCTACCGATGACGGCCGTGTCCTCGCACAGCGCGAGCGCCGCCGGCACCGGGACCGCGGTGCCGTGCAGGGCGCGCAGCACCCGGTACTCGCGTTCGACCGCGTGCGCCGACGGCAGCAGCACGCCCGGCGGCTTGCGCCGCAACACGTAGCGCCCGGCGTCGGCCTCGAGCAGGAAGGTCGGGTTCGACTGTCCGCCCGGGAACTTGCGCACGCCGCGCAGCGCGCCCGCGCCCGGAACCGCCGCGGCCAGCCAGCCGGCTAGCGATCCGGGCGGCAATTCCTGCATCGCGCCACTGTCCATCAACCACCTCGCCGCATCGGTTGCGATCGTCCGCCGCCGAGCTTAACGCATCGGTCGCGTGCGCGGCCAAGTGACCGGTTTTTCTAGTATGAGCTTTCTAATCGCGATCCGTATTCTGCGCACCATCCTGAACACGAAGGTTCATGGACCCCCGAACCCAGCCCCCACAGGAGGCACACCATGGCAGAAGTAGCGAACACCACCGAAGGCACCGCGAAGCCGAAGACCCGCCGCGTCGCACCGCGCCGCGCAGCCGCGCCGAAGGCCACCGCACGCAAGCCGGCCGGCCGCAAGCCCGCCGGTCGCAAGCCCGCCGCCGCCAAGGCGCGCGCCGAGAGCACGGTCAAGAAGGCAACCGAAACGATGAAGGAAGCCGCCTACGTGCAACTGGGCATCTACGGCCGCGTGTACGACCACCTGAACAGCCGGATGGCCAAGGCGCGCAAGGAAGCTCCGAAGGAGTGGAACCAACTGGTCAAGCGTGGCGAACAGGTCCGCCGCGACCTCGACAAGGCGCAGAAGGACATGAGCCGCGACCTGCGCAAGCGCGTGAACGACATCGAGATTCCGGCCCAGCTCGAGGACGGCGTCGAGAAGTTCCGCAAGGCCGTGCGCAAGCTGACCAACCGCGTCCGCAAGGCCGCCTGATCCCGCACTCGTCTCTTCGACCCGTTTCCAGCCACCCTTCGGGGTGGCTTTTTTTTGGGCGCGATTCAGGGAATCACGACAGCGGCGCCCGTGAAACGCCCGGCGCGCAGATCGTCCAGCGCCTCGTTGGCCGCGGCCAGCGGATAGATCGTCACCTCCGTGCGCACCGGCAGCCCGGCCGCAAGCGGCAGGAATTCCTCGCCGTCACGCCTGGTGAGGTTCGCGATCGACTGGATATGCCGCTCGCCCCACAGGTCAGCGTATGGGAACGACGGGATATCGCTCATGTGGATGCCCGCGCAGATCACGCGTCCGCCGCGGCGCACCGCGCGCAACGCCAGCGGCAACAGCGCGCCGTCCGGCGCGAAGATGATCGCGGCATCGAGCTCCACCGGCGCCGGCTCGTCGCTGCCGCCGGCCCAGGCGGCGCCGAGACGGCGCGCGAACTCCTGCGCCACGACATCGCCCGGACGCGTGAACGCGCATACCTGCTGGCCGTGGTGGCGGGCGACCTGCACCAGGATGTGCGCGGCGGCGCCGAAGCCGTAGAAGCCGATGCGCCGCGCGCTGCGCGCCGGGCGCCAGCTGCGGTAGCCGATCAGCCCCGCGCACAGCAACGGCGCGGCCTGCACGCTGTCGAGACGTGGGTCGATGGCAAAGCAGTAGCGGGAATCGGCCACGCAATACCCGGCGAAGCCGCCGTCGATCTGGTAACCGGTGTAGCGGGCCTGGGCGCAGAGGTTCTCCTCGCCGCCACGACAGAACTCGCAGGCCCCGCAACTGCCGCCCAGCCACGGCACCCCGACGCGCGTGCCGGGCGGGAATCCGCTGGTTTGCGCGCCAGCCTCGACCACCTCGCCGACGATCTGGTGTCCCGGAATCAGCGGCAGCACCGGCTCGGTCAGTTCACCGTCGACCACATGAAGATCGGTGCGGCAGATGCCGCAGGCGTGCACGCGCAGCAGCAGTTGCCCCGCTCCAGGGCGCGGCAGCGGGCGGTGCTCCTCGCGCAGGCGCTCCCCCGGCGCGTGCAGCACCATCGCGCGCATCAGGTCGGGCGGAACGGTCATGCGCGTGTCATCTCCCTCGCGGAGGCTGGAATCGCGGCGTCGGCACGGACGGTTGCCAGGCATCGGTGTCTGCGGTTACTGTAATTCGCAGGCGGTTTTCGCACCAGACGCGCACGCACGAGGGGGGTCGGGCCTTCTGCAGGGCAACAGCGAATCGCGCAGGAGCCACGGGATGCTGACTCCGCACATCCTGCGCCTAAACATCGCCGGCCAGCCGGTGGAATGGCTGAGCTGGCAGGAAGCAACCTGTCTCTACGCACGCGAACTCGTCGCGTGGACGCTGGGCGAGCGGGTACGCACGGTCCACGGCGGATTCTCGCGGCTCACCGGCCTCCAGTCGACGATCGACCTGCACAGCATCATAGCCTGCTCAGGCCACGTGGCGTGGAAACCGCGTCTGGTGCCCCCGCTGACCAACCGCGCGCTGTTCCGCCGCGACCGCCACCTCTGCATGTACTGCGCGCTGAAGCTGCCGGAGCGCGAACTGACGCGCGACCACATCGTGCCGCGCTCGCGCGGGGGGCGCGACCAGTGGACCAACGTGGTCGCGGCCTGCAAGCGCTGCAACCAGCGCAAGGGCAGCCGGCTGCCGGAAGAAGCCTGCATGGAGATGATCGCGATCCCGTACCAGCCGAACACGGCCGAATGGCTGGCACTGATCAACAGCGACCGCATCCGCGGCGACCAGATGGAGTTCCTGCGCGCCCAGTTCTCGCCGCACTCGCGCTGGAACTGATCGCCCCCGCGCGCGGCGTGCACAACTCAGTGCACGATCCGGTGCAACTCGACCCGCACGCCTTCGACCCGCATCCCGAGCATCGCGATCTCGCCGCGGTAGCGGCGCTCGCCGTCGCTGGTGAATTCGAAACCGAACGCGCGGCGGATGCGTAACTGGCCGCCGGCGTCACGCGCCACGCCGATGCGCTGGCGCGCGACGGTCTCGTCCAGCAGTTGCAGCCCGCTCGTGCGGCAGTACTCGCGCCCGGCGCGCAAGGCCGCCTCGCGCACCCGCATGCCCTCGAAGTAGATCCACGCGGCCGCCGCCATCGCGGCGCCCAGCAGGATTTCGCCGATCGTCATCGTGCAGCAGCCGGCCTCAGTCCGTCTCGGCGCCGGCGGCGCCCGCGCGCCGCGGCGCGATTTCGCCCTGCTCCATCAGCGTGAGCCGCTTCCAGAACGGGCGCCGCAGGTCGAGTCGCGCCTCGAGCCGGTACTGCAGCGGCTCGTCCGGCTGCTCGGCAAGCCGGCTGATCAGGCGCAGCCCGCTCATCAGGCTGACGCTCAGCGTGAGCTGCGTGGTCGCCTCGCCATAGGCCGGCACGCGCGGCAGGTCGGCGGTGGCGCCCTTGAGCAGCGGCACACCGTTCAGTCCGAGGCTGATCACCAGCCCCTTCGCATCGAGATCGAAGGAGTTCGGGTTCAGCAGCCGCAGCCCCACCTCGATGCGCTGCTCGACGCCCTCGGCCGGCAGCAACCTCAGCGAAGTCACGGTCACGCGCGGATTCTCGATCGGTCCGCCCAGCCCCGCGCACGCGGCGAGCAGCAGCGCCAGCAGCGACAGGACGAGACCGGAGGCGAGCGCGCGAACCATTGGTGCAACCCCGTTGGACGACCGCGGCAGTGTAGGGGCTGGCGGCTCGCGGCGGCAACCGCACCGGGACACGCTGATCGCTTTGGCCACCCCGGGTTGACCCGCTTTCCCATTGCTGCGGCGAGCACGCCGCCCCGATCATTGGACACGCACCACTAGCAACCGGGGTTTCCACCATGCGCACTCCCATCTGCGAGCGACTCGGCATCGAGGTTCCGATCTTCGCATTCACCCATTGCCGCGACGTGGTCGTGGCCGTCAGCAAGGCCGGCGGTCTCGGCGTGCTCGGCGCGGTGGGCTTCTCGCCCGAGCGCCTGCGCGAGGAACTCGACTGGATCGACGCGCGCATCGGCGATAAACCCTACGCGGTCGATATCGTGATCCCGCAGAAGTACGAGGGTATCGGCACCCTCGATCCGGCCGAGCTCGAAAAGCAGCTCAGCGCGATGGTCCCGCAGGGCCATCACGACTTCGCCGCGACACTGCTGCGCGAGCACGGCGTTCCCGAATGGCCCGACCAGGACGAGCGCATCGGGCTGCTGGGCTGGACCGAAGCGACCGCCGCGCCGCTGCTCGAGGAGGCGCTGAAACGCCCGAACGTCAAGCTGATAGCCAACGCGCTCGGCACGCCGCCGAAGGACATGATCGATCGCATCCACGCCAGCGGGCGGCTGGTCGCCGCGCTGTGCGGCAAGGTCAAGCAGGCGCTGCAGCACAAGAGGAACGGAGTCGACATCATCGTCGCGCAGGGCAGCGAGGGCGGTGGACACACCGGCGAGGTCGGCTCGGTCGTGCTGTGGCCGCAGATCATCGACGCGGTCGCGCCGCTGCCCGTGCTCGCGGCCGGCGGCATCGGCAACGGCCGCCAGGTCGCCGCCGCGCTTGCGATGGGCGCCGAGGGCGTGTGGTGCGGTTCGCTGTGGCTGACGGTCGCCGAGGCAGCCGCGGAACCCGAGGAGAAGGAGTGCTATTTCGCCGCGACCAGCGAGGACACCGTGCGCTCACCGTCGTGGACCGGCAAGCCGGCGCGGATGCTGCGCAACGACTGGACCGAGGCCTGGGCCGCACCGCAGAACCCCAAGCCGCTGCCGATGCCGCTGCAGGGACTGGTCAGCGCCGACGCGATGCGCCGCACCTACCGCTACGTGGCGGTCGCGGAAACGCGCAAGGTCGGATTCCACCCGATCGGGCAGGTCGTCGGCCAGATCGACCACGTCGAGACCAGCCGCGGCGTGGTGCAGCGGCTGCTGCAGGAATACGCCGATACGCTGGAGCGGTTGAACCGCATCACCGATCCGGACTGACGCCGGCGGCGAGAAAATCGCGCACGCGCTCGCGCTCGGCGAGCGCGTCGCGATACCCCATCGCCATCAGGCAGTCGCAGAATTCGCCGTCGAACATCAGGTAGCTCGCGAAACTCGCACCGGCCCCGCGCGGCGTGGTGCCGAGCATGCGCTGCAGCAACCTGACGGTGCGCGGCTGGTGGCGCAGGTAACGCACCGCGATCTCGTTGAAATGCGCCGACGGCGTGATCACCAGCGTTTCGATCGGCGCCATGCCGAGACGCTCGCGCTCGGCAGGCCCCAGCGTCTGCGCGATCAGGTTGAAACGCTGCGCGAGCTCGATGTCGGCCTCGAGGTTGTCGATGAACTCGCGGTTCAGCAGGTGGCCGGCCATCTGGCCGATCCCCGGCCGGCGCCGCTCGCGCATCGCGGGCGACGGTGCGAACGGCGCCGAGACGCCGATCACGAACAGGCGCGTCGCGCCGCACTTCAGCGCCGGGCTGATCGGATGCAGCTGGCGCAGCGCGCCATCCCCGAACCAGCGCTCGCCGATGCGTTCGGCCGGAAACAGGATCGGGATCGCGGCCGAGGCGACCACGTGCCCGAGCTCGATCGTGGTGCGCTCTCCACGCCTGTAGAGCCGCTCCCACGGTGCGACGTCGCCGCCCTCGACGAAGGCCACCGAGGTGCCGGTGCAGTAGTCCATCGCGGTGATGCACAGCGTGCGCGGCAAGCCGGTCGCAACGTTGCGATGCACTGCATCGAAGTCCAGCCAATCGGGCAGCATGCGCCGCAACGGTGCGTTGTCGAGCAGCGCGCCCGGAATCCGTCGCGCCCCCACCCCGAGCGATGAGGCCGCGATGCGCCCGAGGTTGCCGAGCACCGCGCGCCAGCTGTGGTCGTAGACGTCACCGGGGCGGATTCCGCGCCACGCGGCGCACAGGTCCTCGATCCCCGCGCGCGCGCGGTGCGCCGTGGCCGCGAGATACACGGCATTGATCGCCCCCGCCGAGGTGCCGCAAACGACCTCGAACGGCAGCGTGTCGCGCGCGTGGATCTCGAGCACGCCACGCAGCACGCCGGCCTGGTAGGCCGCCCGCGCACCGCCTCCGGACAGGATGAGCGCGGTGCTCATGGCTCAGAACCCGAACTCGAGCCCGGCGCGGAACGAACGACCGGGAGTCCGGTCATCGAGTCCCGCATACACTCCCGCCTCCCAATGGAGCGAGCGCCGATTGCCCAGCCGCAGCTCTCCGAGCACCGCCGGGCCGACGGCAAGTGTGTCCTCGGCGGCGTGCAGTTCGATTGCGGGCTCGAACAGCGGCGACCGCCGGTAACGGGTTTGCACGGCCAGGCGGGTCTCGAGTTCACGGTCGATCCCGCGCCCCCATTCCACACCGAGCGAGACGTTCACCGCCGTACTCCACTGCCCGTGCTCCTTCTCGAGCAGCACGCCGGAACTCGCTTCCCACACGTCGCCGTGTTCGCGCTCGAGCTCGAACAGCAGGCCCCAGTCGGCCCAGAACTCACCCTGCTCGGTGAGCTGGTGACGCAGCTCCGCTTCCCAGCCCTCGGGCTCGAGCGCAGCGCCCGCCTCGCTCTGGCCGACCGCGTACAGCTCGGCGAACCAGCGCTCGCCGATCGCCTGTCCGTAGGCGATCTGATGCATCTGCAGGCGTTCGCCGACGTCGGCATCGGCCGGGTAGCCGCGCATGCGCCACTCGATCTCGCGCTCCATCGGTTCGACATACGGATGGTACACGCGATCGAGCGCGAATCCATCGGCCCACGCAGGGACGCCGCCGGCCATCGCCACGCAGAAGATCGCACACGCACGGAATTTCATGACATCAGGGTCCCGATCCGTTGCCGTCCGCGCGGGTCGGACGGCGCAAGAAAAACACGAACAGCAGGCAGAACACCCCCGCGTAGGCCGTCACTTGCCAGATCGACGGCGTCGCCTCGTAACCGATCAGCGCATACAGCAACTGCCCCAGCACACTGTCCTCGGCCAGCAGGCCCGCGGTATTCCATACCTGCACGCCGCCGGGAATCCAGTCCGCCTGGATAAGCAGCAATACCCCCTGCGCAGCCATGTTGCCGGCGAACAGTGCGATCAGCAGCTCCGCCACACGCAATGCGCGCACCCGACGCAGCCCCACGACCAGGTAGAACAGCAGCGCACCGGCACTGATGCCGATGCCGGCTCCGAGTGCGCTGCCCAGCGCCACTGTGCTCCAGGCGCCGCGGTCGGCCACGAAACCGGACAGGTACAGGAGGATCTCGAAACCCTCACGCACCACGGCCAGTGAGACGGCCACCAGCATCGGCCACGTCGCCGCACGCGCCGCGGGCCGCGCGGCGAGCACCAGCAGCGCCGTGCAGACGGCGAACTGCATCGCCGCGTTCACGACCTCCATGCCCACATAGTCGAACCACTCCGACACCGCCGCGGCGTTCACCGCGTATACCGCCGCCCCGGCGATGCCGGTCACCAGCGCCACGCCGATCCAGCGCCGGCTGCGGCCGTGCAGCACGGACCAGCCAAGCAGCACACTCACGATCAGCGCCGCCTCGAGCATTTCGCGCAACACCAGTACCACGGTCGTCAGCAGCATCGGCGCCTCACCTCGCGATGACCTTGCCCTGCGCAGTCTTCGGGAAGAACTCGCCGAAGAACGGGTACTCCCCGGGCGCGAGCGGCCCGATGAACACCACCGCCTTGCGTCCGCCCGGAATGATCTTCTCCCGGTTCAGTTCGTAGCTCTCGAACTCCTCCGCGGTAGGATCGGCGTTGATCACCAGCAGGCGCACCTTGGTGTTCGCCGGCACCACGAGTTCGGCCGGGAAGAACAGGTGGTCACGGATCTCCAGCTGGAACTCCGGTGGTCCCGCCAGTACCGCGGTCGCGCCGCAGATCGCACCGAAGACACCCAGCAGTTTGCGCATCCCTCAGCCCCCGATGGCGCCGAGGCGCCTGAATACGACCGTGAAGCGCGCTCCGCTCGCGAAGCGCGAATCACCGACCTCGACTCGCGCACCGTGCAGTTCGGCGATGTTGCGCACGATCGCCAGCCCCAGTCCGCATCCGCTCACCCCCGAGGCGTGCGCGTCACCTCCCACGCGATGGAAACGCTCGAACACGCGCTCGCGCGCCGCGCGTGGTATGCCCGGCCCGTCGTCCTCCACCTCGAGCACCACCTCCGCCGGTCCGCAGCTCACCCCCACGCGGACGTTGCCGCCCTCGGGCGTGTATTTGACCGCATTGTCGAGCAGGTTACGCACCAGTGTCTCCAGCGCGAAGCGGTCCGCCGCCACCAGCGCCCGGCGCTCGACCGCATCGGTGTCCCCGACCAGCTCGACGTGCTGGCGCCGCGCCTCGATCGTGTCGTAGCACGCGGCCACCACTTCCTGGACGAGCCCATGCAGGTCGAGCGGCACGAACCGGCCGTGCAGTTGCTCGGGACTCAGCCGGTGCAGCGTCAGGATCTGCTCGACCAGGTGCTGCATGCGCTCGACTGCCCCCTCGAGCGCGCGCAGCTCGTCGGCGTGCTCCGGCAAGCGCTCGCGGAAATTGTGCACCTGCACCCTGAGCACCGCGATCGGCGTGCGCAGTTCGTGCGCCGCGTCGGCGACGAAACGCTTTTCGCGCTCGAAGGCCTCGCGCAGGCGCTCGAGCAGGCGGTTCACCGAATCGACCACCGTCTCGAGCTCCGACGGGCAACGTTCGAGGGCAACCGCCGACAGCTCGCGGAACTGCTTGCCGTGCAACTGCTCGGCGAGCTGCTCCAGCGGGCGCAGGCCGCGACCGACCACGAACCAGACCAGCAACCCCGACAGCGGCAGCCACAGCACCACCGGCATGATCGCCTCGATGATCACGTTGTCGGCCAGCCGATAGCGGATGTCGGTACGCGCCGCCGCCACGACCACCACGTCGTCGCGTCCGGCGAAATGCACGTAGGTGCGCCAGCGATAACCGCCGAAGTTCGCGTGCCCGAATCCCGGCTCCAGCGCGACCAGCGCCGTGCCCGGAATGTTGTCGGTGTGCGCGAGCAGCCGCGCCGGCTGTCCCGGGGCCAGCTGCCAGTGCTGGAACGCGATGTTCGCGACCTTGTCGAGCGTGGCGAGCCGCTCGCTGCCGACGCTGGTGGCGAGGTGCGCCTGTTCCTGCAACTGACCGTCGAACAGCCGTTCGGCCTCGGCCATGCCGGACCGGTACCCGTGCACCGCCGAGACGAACACCACCAGCACCAGCATCGCCAGCGTCGCGACGACCAGGAACACGCGGATCGAACTCAAGGCAGGGGTATCCGGTAACCGACGCCGCGCACTGTCTGGATGAACTGCGTGCCGAGCTTGCGCCGCAGGTGGTGCACGTGCACCTCGAGCGCGTTGCTGGCGACCTCCTCTCCCCAGCCGTACAGCCGTGACTCGAGGCTGGCGCGGCTGAGCACCTTGCCCGCATTCTCCATCAGCGCCTTCAGCAGCATGTACTCGCGCCGCGGCAAATCGATCGCAACGCCGTCGCACCGCACTTCGAGCCGCGCCGTGTCCAGGCTGACCTCACCGACGCGGATCTCGCTGCTGGTACTGGTGCCCAGCCGCCGCTCGAGCACGCGCAGGCGCGCGAGCAGCTCGGACATCGCGAACGGCTTGGGAAGGTAATCATCCGCACCGCGGTCCAGCCCCTCGACCAGATCCTCGACCGAGTTGCGCGCCGTCAGCACCAGCACCGGCAAGTGCCGCTCGTTCGCACGGATGCCGCGCAGTACCTGCAACCCGTCCATGTCGGGCAGCCCCAGGTCGAGCACGACGATATCGGGAGCCTCGGTCCTCACGGCCGTCAGCGCCAGGCGTCCGTTTCCCACCTGATTCACGGCATAGCCACGCGCGCGCAGCGCCCGCACCAAGGCGGCGGCGAGTTCGACATCGTCCTCGACCAGCAGGATCTGCATCGCGCGGCCGCTCTCAAGCGCGCGGGCGGCCGTCGGCAGGCGGAACTGTGCTGTGGGTCAACGACTCTCCTTCTCGATCCGTGCGAGCGCCGCGGCGATCTCGCGCTGGCGACCGGCGTCGGCCACTTCGCGCCCGGCACGCGCGGGCGCACGCTGGGCGAGCAGCAGGTGCCGGCGGGCGTCGTCGAAACGCTTCTGGCGCAGCAGGAAATCCCCGTAGAAATAGTTGCTGTCGATGCCCTGCGGGTCGATCGCGAGCGCACGCTGCAGCAGGTCCTCCGCCTTGTGGCGATCCCCGAACCCCACCGGCCATCCCGGAACACTGTAGTACAAGGTGCCCAGACTCGTGCAGGCCGAACCCTGCAGCGCCTGCGGATCGATCGCCAGCGCCCGCTCCAGATCCTTCTTCGACGCCTTCGCCAGCGACAGCGCACCGAGTCCGCCGCTGGCCCCCGCGTAGGTGGACTTCACGATCCCGCTCCAGATCCAGCCCTCGGCCCGCTCCGGGTGCGCGCCCGTCACGCGGTCGGCTTCCGCGGCCAGCTGCTCGAAGGCCGCGAGCCGCGCCTTGCCCTCGAGCTGGTAGTTGACCTCGGCCCAGCGCGTCTGCAGGTACGCGATGTCCTCATCAGGGCCCGCCAGCGCGATGCCGGCGTGCGGCACCGACAGCCAGAGGACAAACAGCAGCGAAGATAGGCGTCTCATGAATCGATCCTCCGTTCAGTGGTTGCCAGGGAAGCGTAACGACGCACCGTGGCCAGCTTGCCGGCCAGCGCGGCATCGACGAGGCGAGGCCACACGGCGTTGATGCGCACGAACAGTTTCTCGGGCCAGCCGACGAAGCGCTCACCGCCGCGATCGCGTTCCAGCAGCCGCAGCAGCTCGTCGGCCACCCGCTCCGGCGCATCCATCGCGTTGCCCAGGGTCTGGTTCAGCGCGACGACCCGGGGTCCGTTCAGCGCCGTGCGCGTGGCACGCGGCGCGAGGTAATGCACGCGGACCGCGCTGTCGGCCAGTTCGCGACGCAAGGTCTCGGCGAATCCGCGCAGACCGAACTTGCTGGCGCAGTACGCCGCGAAGCCCGGGTGCCCGATGCTGCCGAACGCCGACCCCACGAACACCAGCGCGGCGGCATCGCGACGCACGAGCGCGGGCAACAGCGCACGCGTGAGCAGCACCGGTGCGCACAGGTTCAGCTCGAACTGGCGTTGCAGCACCGCGGGATCCTGTTCCTGGAACAGGCCGAATTCCTGCGCTCCGGCGTTGTGGATCACCACCTCGACCGCAGCCGCGGTCGCCGCCTCGACCAATGCCTCCCGGCCCGCCACCGACGTGATGTCGGCCGCCACCGTCAGCACGCCCGGAGGCAGTTCGGCAGCCAGTTCGGCGAGCCGTGGTGCGTCGCGCCCGCACAGCAACAGGCGTGCGCCGCAAGCCGCGAGCCGGTGCGCCATGGCGCGCCCTATGCCTCCCGTCGCGCCGGTGAGCAGTGTCGTGGTTCCCTCGACCCGCATCGCCCCGCCTCCCGCTCAGGCCACACGCGCGGCGGTGCGGACGAACTCCGGCACCGGCAGCGTGCGGAACACGTTGGCGTACAGCGTGAAGAACATGCGCGCCGCGTGCACGATCGGCTCGCGTTCGCGCTCCTCATCGAGGCGATCGATCAGCGACTCGAAGAACTGCGTGTGTCCCACGTCCAGGGAGCCGTGCGATTCCAGGTAACTGAAGGCCCGCTTCGGCAGCCCGAGCTGCTCGCGGATGCGCCCGGCGGCACGCGTGGCGACCGCGACACTGGTGCCCTCGAGCACATAGACCATGCCGAAGAAGCCGAGCGGATCGACGCGGTTCACCGTGTCGTACGCGTAGGCGACCATCAGTTCGGTGGCGGCGCTCGGGGAACTGTTGCGCGCCGCCTCGCGATCGAAACCG
This sequence comes from Pseudomonadales bacterium, assembly GCA_022072145.1. GTDB lineage: Bacteria > Pseudomonadota > Gammaproteobacteria > Pseudomonadales > UBA5518 > UBA5518. The sequence goes on along the minus strand of JAJVIG010000028.1, from coordinate 82,269 downwards.
CAGGCGGCGATGTCGTCCAGGATCCACTCCTGGTGACCGCGCTCCTCGGCGATGTAATCGGCCACGGCCTCGCGCAGCCACTCCTGGCGCGCGTCGAGCCGCGCTCCGGTGGCCATCAGCAGCGGCACGGTGTGCCGCACGTGGTGATAGGCCTGCGTCAGGAACGACACGTAATCGACCAGACCGATCGCACCGTCGAGCGCACGGTTGATGATCGGAGAGGCGAGCAGGTACTCGCGCTCTCCAGCGGTCCGGCGTGCAAGATCCTCGTGAAACCTCATGCCCCTGCAACCTCCCGTGCTGCGTCGTAGAGGCGCGCGATCCGCGCGCCGAATCGCTCGTGTATGGCCGCCCGCCGCGGCTTGCCGCCCGCCGTCGCCAGGCCGTTGCTGCTCGCCAGCGGCTCGTCCAGACGCCACCAGCGCCGCACCTGCGCATAGTCCGGCAGCGCGGCATTGGCCTGCGCGATGCGCTCGGCGAGCGCGGCATCGTCCACGCGCGCGTCCGCCCACACCAGCGCGACCAGGAACGGCCTGGCTTCCCCGAAGACCACGCACTGCGCGATCGGCGTACCGGTGGCGATCTCGCTCTCGATCCATTCCGGGCTGATGTTGCGCCCGAAACTGCTGACCAGCAGGTTGCCGCGCCGGCCTTCGAGATGCAGGAACCCCTCCGCGTCCAGTCGACCCAGATCGCCGGTGGCGACGCTGGCCGGATGCCAGCTCGTACGGTCGCCCACGTAGCCAAGGAACGGATTGCCGCTCACCATGAGCTCACCGTCGCGGATATCCACACGCAGCTGCGGCAGCGGCCGGCCCGCGCTGCCGGGCCGGTCGGCCACCGGCGTGTTCAGCGCGACCACCGAAGCGCATTCGGACAGCCCGTAGCCTTCGTACACCGGGATGCCGTAATCACGCGCACGCAGGATCGATGCCGCCGCGACCCGCGCCCCGCCAACCGCGACGAAACGCAGGCTCGCCGGCGGCCGCCAGCCCCCCTCGCACGCCCGCACCAGCAGCTGCAGCAGTTCGGGAATCAGGATCAGCGTCTGCGGCTGCAGTTCGCCGAGCGCCGCGAGCAGCCGCCGCGGCTCCACCGAGGAGCTGCCGCCCAGACCGATGCGCGCGAGGTCCGGCAGCAGCACCTCGCCACCGGCCAGCAGCGCCGCGTACGCACCGGCCACGTTCTCGAGCAGCACCGGCAGCGGCAGCAACGACAGATGCCGCGGCCGCTCGATGCCGACCGCCTCCGCGAGCGCCGCGGCCTGCCGCAACAACCGGGCATTGCCGAGGCACACACCTTTGGGCGCGCCGGTCGACCCGGAGGTGTAGGTGATCTTGCCGGTCCCCGTGGGCAGCGGCGCTGCGACCGCAGCGGGCGCCGCCACGAGGCGCAGCACCCTCAGGTCGCAGCCCCCGGCATCCACGTCACGGCTTTCGCCCAGTTCGGCCAGCAGTGCGCGCTGTTCGCTCTCAAGGCGCGGATCGCACAGCAGCAGGTCGATGCCGGACTGCCGCAATGCGTGCGCGGCCTGCGCCGGCGTGAAGAAGCCCGGCACCGGCAGCAGCGGGGTGTCTGCGATCTGGCAGGCCACATCGGCCGCGATCCACGCCGGAGCATTGCGTGCCAGCAAACCCACCCGCGTGCCACCGGCCACGCGAATCACCTCCGCCAGCGCGTGCGAGCGGCGCTCGAGTTCCGCCAGCGAGCAGATTTCGCCGTCATCACCCAGCAGCCGCGCACTTGCCCGTGCCGGCGCCGCAATCCGGCTGCACAGATCGCTGGATGGCACGCTCATGCGCCGCGCAACCGCGAGGCCAGCTCGTCGATGAGCGCGTCCGCGCGGCGCAGCAACGCGCTCGCGTGCGGATCCGCCGCCGAGCGGCGCATGCCGTCCTCGACGCAACCGAGCATCACCTGCGGGTTGCTGTCGTAGTAACTGCCCCACCCGGAGGCGTCCGCAAGACGCCCTGGATCCGCCGCGCAGACCGGCATGATCTCGAAACCCAGCGTGCGAATTCCGTGGCGCACCTCCGGGGTGGCCGTGAACATCAGCCAGCGGTAGCCGGCGCGATCGAGCAGCGCGAGCAGCAACAGGTACAGCAGGGGCGTCGAGGCGCCGGGCGCCGCCACCAGGTTGCCGATCTCGATCACCGTCGCGCGCGCAACCGGCACCCTGCAGAGACCGGCGATCACCTGTTCCGCTGGCTGGTCCAGGTACTGTTCCAGGAACAGCGCATCGGCGCGCGCCGGCCGGATGCCGAGCGCAGCGCGACACACGGATCCGGACCAGAAGCCGAGCAGCAGCGGCAGGAAACCGGCGACCCGCGCGCCGTGCACCGCCGCGAAACGTTCGGTGATGAACCGCTCCAGTTCGGCGCGCCCCGGATCGCCGGGACGCTCGAGGCTCATGCGCGTGTCCTGACTGTAAAGACGCTCGAAGGAACGCATGACCACCCGCCGCTCCCGTGCAACGCGTTCGCCATCGACCGCCAACGACGCCGACGCCACCATCGCTCTCCGCCCCGGGCGCTTGCCCTGTCCGCCACTGTCGCTGCACAAGCTAGACCGGCGACCTTAACGCCTGCTTAAGCGCCGGAATGCCGTCGCCACGGTCTCCGGCATGGCACCGTGCCGGCACGCGGCGCTTCAGAGGCGCGTGCCGAGTACTTGCTTCCGCCTGTTCCGCCACCCGTGTTCCGCTAAGGCTTGGTTAAGCAACGGAGCGCAACATCCCCGGTCGTCGCAGGCGGACTCCGGAGGATCGATGAACGACTGGCACAACGTGTTCAGCGACAGCGAGCGCGAGGCGCAGCGACGCTGGGGTGACCCGGCGGTATGGGACGAGGCGCGCATCACGCGCCTGCTGTGGAACCGGATCCCACCCGAACTGCACGCGCGCCTCGAGGCCGCGCCGTTCTTCTTCCTCGCGACCAGCGACCGCCACGGGCGCTGCGACTGCTCGTTCAAGGGCGGCGGTCCCGGACTGGTGCGCATCATCAACGCCTCGACGCTGGAATTCCCGGACTTCGACGGCAACCACGCGTTCATGAGCCTCGGCAACATCCTCGACAACCCGTACGTGGGACTGCTGTTCATCGACTTCGCCGACGGCGGACGGCTGCGCGTGAACGGGCATGCAACCATCCTCGACGACGACACCCACCGACAGCGGTTTCCGCAGGCACGGCGGGTGGTGCGGGTGCAGATCGAGCAGGTGGTGCCGAACTGCGCTGCGCACGTGCCTCGGCTGATCCCGGACACATCGCCGGTGGAGGCCGGCACATGAAGCCGTACCGCGTCACGGTCAACCTCGAGCTGACCGCCAAATGCAATGCGCTGTGCGTGATGTGCCCGCGCGAGGCGATCGTCGCGCCGCGCCCGATGCGCGTCGACGTTCTGCGGCAGGTGGTCGAGCGGCTGGACCCGCGCGACGTGTACCGCGTGGTCGTCGCCGGCTACGGGGAACCAACTACGCATCCGCGCTTCGCCGAGTGCGTGGCGCTGCTGCGTGCGGCGCCCGTGCGCATCGACATGGTGAGCAACGGCCAGTTGCTCGACGAGGAACGGCTCGCCCTGCTCGACGGCGTGCTGCACACGCTGATCGTGTCGTTTTCGAGCGTGGACCCCGAGGTCTACCGCAGCGTGCACGTGAACCTCGACCAGCAGCGCGTGATGCACAACATCGTGCAGGCGCAGGCCCGGCTGCGCCACACGCGGCTGGCGATCAGCCTGACGCCGCTCGCCGCCTGCCTGCCGTCGCTGGAGCGCACGATCGGGTGGCTGCGCGGGCACGGCGTCACGCGGTTGACGATGTCGCCCACGCTCTACGATCGCGCCGGGGCGCTGCACGAACACGACGATCCGGGAGCGCGCCTGCGCGAGCTCATCGCCCGCCACGGGTTGCGCAGTCAGGAGTTCGATTTCGTACCGTCGCTGCGCGACGTGTTCGGCCAGTGGCGCTGCAACCGCCATCGCTGCCTGCCGCGCAACGCCGCGCTGCCGATCGCCGCCGACGGCAGCTACCAGTACTGCTTCAACGATGTCGCGCACGCGCATGCGATCGGACACGTCGCGGCGATGAGCGTGCGCGAGGCGCTGGCGCAGCGCGAGCGGATGCCGGCGCTCGCCGGGCTGTGCGATGGCTGCAACGTGCGCGGCCGCTACGGTCTGCGCGAACTGGCGTGCGCGCTGAATGGGTACCTGCGCCGGGAGACCGGCCTCTGAGCCGATACCACGTCGCGCCTTGCCGGCACACGGTGGCGGGTTCGCACCCGTGGGACGCCGTGAATACCTTGCATCGTCGGGTTGAAACCCGACCTGCGACGCCGCATCCCGCCGGGGGCTTTGCTGGTCCGGGGACGAGTCCCCGGATTGCGATCCCGCAATCTTTGTTGACGACTAAGCAAACCGGTCATAGCGTGCAGATCAGCCGCACACACTGGCAGCGCGGCCACCACGACAAACCGGATCATCAGGAGCTCGCATGAACCGCCTGGCAGACAAGATCGCGATCGTCACCGGCGCCGGCCGGATCGGCAACATCGGTGTCGCGGTCTGCGATGCCTTCCTGCGCGAAGGCGCCCGCGGCGTGGTCGGCACCGACCTGCGCAGCGAGGATGCCGGGGCGATCCGCGCGCGCATGGAGAGTTCGCACGGCACGGGCCGTTTCCTGCTGCTGGAGCACGACGTCACCGACGAGGCCGCATGGCAAGGCGTGCTCGAGCAGACGCTCGCTGCCTTCGGCGCGCTCGACGTGCTGGTCAACAACGCCGGCCTGTCGATCCACGGCGGTATCGAGACCACCTCGCTCGCGGACCTGCGCGCGGTGATGGCGGTGAACCACGACGCGCTGTTCCTCGGCATCAAGACCTGCGTGGGCGCGCTCGCCGGGGCGCACACGCGCCACGCGGGCGGCGGCGCCATCGTGAACAACCTGTCGATGGCCTCGTACATGTCGAACGCCAACAACATCGGCTACCACGTCTCGAAGGCGGCCGGGCGCATGCTGACGCTGTGCGCGGCGAACGAACTGGGCCCGCGCCGCATCCGGGTGAACTCGATCCATCCCGGCGTCACCATGACGCCGCTGATCCGCGAGGGCCTGCGCGACTATGTGCAGGGCGGTCTGTGGCCCAGCGAGGAAGCGGCCGAGCAGGCGCTCGCCGCGATGAGCTGGCTGAAGACGACCAGCCAGCCCGAGGATACCGCGCACGCCTTCGTGTACCTGGCGTCCGAGGAGGCACGCTTCGTCACCGGTGCCTCGATCCAGCACGACGGCGGTATCGGCGGCGTGTACTGATCCTGCCGACCCGCTGCGCGGGACCCGCTCACGGCACCGCCGCGACCGTCGCGCGCAGCGCCTCGTCCAGATCGTCGAGCGCGTAGCCGAGCGCGCGCCGCGCCGGCGCGGGATCGACGAACAGCCGTGCGGTCTGCAACTCGGCGAATCGCCGCAGATCGAGCCCGCCCTCCTTGCCCTGCGCCCGCTGCAGCCAGTGCACCGCGTGCAATCCCAGCCGCGCCATGGATTCCGGGACGGTCAGCACGCGCACGCGCCGGCCGTCGGCCCGCGCCAGGCGCGCGAGCAGATCGCTCCACTCGAGGTTCTCCTGCCCGATCGCGTAGCAGCGGCCGGCCTTGCCGCGCTCGATCGCGCCGGCGACCGCCTCGCCGGCGACCCGCGCCGAGATGCAGGCGCTGCCGCCATCGGTATAGAAAACCGTCTGGCCGTGACGCAGGTAGCGCACCAGCGGGGTCCAGAGCGGCTGCCAGCCCGGCAGCGGCAACGCGCCGAACACGTACGGCAGCTGCACCACCATGCCGTCGATGCCGGGCACCGAGCGCGCCACCGCCTGCTGCTCGAGCCGGCTGCGGATATAGGCGTGACGGGCGGCGAGCCCGAGCTCGGGCCAGCGGCGCGCGAAATGCGCGAAATACGACCCCAGCACCACCGCCCGTGTCACGCCCGTGTCGGCGGCGAGCCGCATGACACGCTCCAGGTCCTCGACGTTCGCCTTGTGCAGCTTCGGGTAGGCAGGACGTTGCGGCGTGCTGCGCTCGTCCATACCGGCGGCGAAAACGAGCGCCTCGTGACCGCGCAACAGCGCGCGCAGGCGCGTGTCGTCCAGCGTGTCGAGGCTGCCGGTCAGCACCTTCACAGCGCGCGCGAACAGCCCCGGCGGCGGTGCCGGCGGCAAACCGAGCACGGTGGCACGCCAGCCGCGCTCCAGGCAGGAACGCACGACGTGCCAACCCAGAAAGCCGGTTCCACCGACGACGAACACCCGCATTGCACTGCGCTCACCACACCCCGGGGCGCGCCATTCTAGTGAGTCGCGCGGGCCACCGCACGTTGCGCCGCCCGATGGTATCGCAGGGCTGCCGAGCGGCGGTTGCGGCGGATTTCGCTGCCGGCGGCACCCGATCTGCGCTAAGGTGCGGGTCCATCCATCGCGAGCGACGCCATCCCCGATGTCCGATGCACTCCCGCCGGAAGCCTCCGGCCCCCGCGCCGCCGGGGAACCGGCGCCGGGCTTTTACCGCCACTACAAGGGCCGCGACTACGAGGTGCTGGGAACCGCCACGCACAGCGAGAGCGGCGAGCGGCTGGTGGTCTACCGCCCGTGCTACGCCGAGCGCGGACTGTGGGTGCGCCCGCTCGCGATGTTCCTCGATACCGTGGCGGTCGACGGCGAGCTCCGGCGGCGTTTCGCGCCGCTCGGGCAGGACGGGCACCCCGCCTGAGGCAGCACGCGTCCGCCTGCGCGCGGCACGCGCGGCACGCGCCCAGGCCAGCGCGGCGTGGTATCCCGCAGTGCGGGTGAGCGCCACGCGCTCGGACAGCCGTGGCACCGAAAGCTTCGGTGCCGATCGCGCGAACAGGCTCTACCAGGCGGGCTTCGACGCCAGTTGGGAACTCGATCCGTTCGGTGGCGTGCAGCGCGCCAACGATGCGGCGCAGGCCGAACTCGAGGCGGCAAACGCCGATCTGCACGCCGTGCGGGTGTCGCTGGCCGCCGAGACGGCGCTCGAGTACGTGAACCTGCGCCCGCTGCAGGAGCAACTGCGCATAGCGCGGCGCAACCTCGAGACGCAGTCCGACACCGCGCGCATCGCCGGCTGGCGCGCGACGGCCGGGCTCGCCAGCGCGCTCGATGCGGAGCAGGCCGCCGCGGCGCGCGAGCAGACCCGCGCCCGCGTGGCCGAGCCCGGGCAGACCGTGGCGGCGCAGGTGCAGGCGCCGGTACTGTCCACGCTCGCCGAGAACCTCACGCAGATGAAGCTCGAGGTGGACGTCGACGAAGCCGACGTCGGCCAGGTGCACGAGGGACAGGACGCGACCTTCACGGTCGATGCGTGGCCGGGGCGCGAATACCCCTCGCACATCATCCGCGTGGGCTTCGGGTCGCAGGAGCAGGAAGGTGTGATCTCGTACAAGACCGTGATGACGGTGAACAACGATGACCTCAGCCTGCGCCCCGGCATGACGGCGACCGCCGAGATCGAGACCGATCGGCGCGCCGGCCTCCTCGCCCGGGCTGGTCGGCATCGTGCTGGCCACGATCGCCTCGGTGGCGCTGGCGCGCGCCATGGGCCTGCCGTTCGTGTTCGAGCCCGGCGTGTACCTGCTGTCGTTCGCGTTCTCGGCACTGATCGGGGTGGTGTTCGGCCACAGGCCGAACCTGCCCTTCAGCGGGCGCGCTCGAACACCGCCAATTGAAGGGAATGCAGGAAACGGTTGCGCGGCACCCGCAGCAACGGTGCGAAGCCGTGGCGTTCGAACACCTCCCGCAACTCACTCTCCGACACCGGGTACTGCTTCAGCGGTTTGCCGGTCACCCATTGCCGCACGCGGCGACGCAGCGTCGTGTACGAGCAGGGAGACAGATACGAGATGAGGACGTGACGGTCCGCGACACGCGTCGCTTCGGCGATCAGTCGTTCCCGCAGTTCCGGCTGCGCGAAGTGATGCAGCAGGCGGAAACAGAGCACCTGGTCGAAGCTCCGGCCGGCATAGCCGGTGGCGAACACGTCACGTCGCTCGACCGTCGCCGCGACCGCGGCACGGCGCACCTCGCGCTGCGCGGTGGCCACCGCGGCCTCGCCCAGATCGATCCCGGTCGCGCGATAGCCCTGCTCCGCGAGCCAGATCGTCGCGCGCCCCACGCCACAGGGCGCATCGAGCACGGTACCGCCCGGCTGCCCGAGCGCCGTGAACGCGGTCTGCAGCATGTGCATCTCGGCGCGGTGCTTGGCGGGTTTGCGGCGCAGGTACGCTTCGGCGGCCTGCGGGTCGGACTTGATCCGCGCCAGATACTCGTTTTCGCTCACATCACCTCCTCCGGTGTTCTGTTCAACCCGTCACACCACTGCCCAGGCACTCGAACACGGCCGGCATGCGCTCCCGGTATGCCGCGAGCAGCGTGGTGCGGGAGGCGCAAGACAGCCAGGTGCAGCGACGCAGGAACTGCCTGAGGTCGGACAACGCGGCCGACTCCGCCCGCCGATGCCGGCGCGCGCGTTCGAGGTCGATCAGCAGCAGTTCTCCCGAGGCAGGATCCACGTAGACGTGTCCCGGGTACAGCGATCCGTGCCGCCACCCTGCGGCGTGCAGCCCGCAGAGCTGTTCCCCGACGCGCCGCAGCACGGCCGGCGGCCAGGGATCGGAGCGGTCCCTGAGATCGAGCAACGGCCGGTAGTTCGGGGGCACGGCAGCCGTCACCAGCACCGCCTGCCACACGCCGTCGCGGCGACGGCAACCGTGTGCCACCAGTTCCACCACCGGCAGGCCGGCCTGCCGCCACTGCTGCAGTGACTCGGCCTCGAACACGAAGCTCGGTCGACCCAGCGGGTGACGGAGCGAACGCCGGCACTGGTTTTCCTGGCGTTTCACGTAGAACACGTGCCCACCGGACCCGGCACGCACCACCGCGCTCCAGCCGGCACGCCGGTGGTTCGGTGCCTCGACGAACTCATGCGGGAGACGCCAGAGTGCGTCGAAATCGCCCAGCCCCAGGCGACCCAGCGCATCAGCGGCGGCACCGGCGACGATCGACAGCGGAGGCGCAGACCAACAACGCGGCATCGGGGCTCGTTTCCATCGACTGGAAATGACGAGCCGCCATTACGATCGCGCCGTCTTAACGCATCCTTAACCGGAACCGGGTGCCGCGACCGGCCAGCGCCGGCCGCGGCGGCTGGCTCAACCCATGCGCCCGAGGATCGCCCCACCGGTGGGCACGCCGACGCCCGAGGTCACCAGCGCGTGGTTGATGGTCTTCCGGGGCTGGTTGACCGAAGTGCCACGCACCTGGCGCACTGCCTCGACGATACCGTTCACCCCATGGATGTACGCCTCGGACAACTGTCCGCCGTGGGTGTTCGTCGGCAGACGGCCGTCGATGCGCAGCGCCCCGTCGGCAACGAAGTCCTTCGCCTCGCCGGGCTTGCAGAAACCCCAGGATTCGAGCTGCCACAGCACGATCGGCGAGAACGCATCGTAGATCACCGCCGCATCGATGTCGGCCGCGCTCAGCCCGCACTGCGCGTAGGCTTTCTTCGCCGCGATGTCCATCTCCGGCAGGCAGCCGATCTCGGGGCGGTAGAACGAGGTCATCTCCTCCTGGTCCTTCGCCGAGCACTGCGCCACGCCGCGGATCAGCACGCCGGGCTGCTTCAGGTCGCGCGCGCGCTCCGGAGTCGTGACGATCACGGCCGAGCCGCCGTCGCTCTCCTGGCAGCAGTCGTAGATCTTCAGCGGCGAGCAGATCTTCTTGCCGGCGTCGTATTCGGCGCGGTCGAAGGGGCGCTGGTAGAAGAATGCCGCCGGGTTGTTCACCGCGTACATGCGCGCGGAGTGCGCGACCTCGAAGAACGCATCGACCGTGCAACCGGTGATGTGCATGTAGCGCTGCGTGAACGTCGCCACCCACGAGGCCGGCGTCAGCAGGCCGAACGGCATGTACCAACCGTAGTGGATCGCGCTGCCGGTGATCAGGTCACCCGAGACACCCTTCGAGTAGCGATGGCCCGAGCGCCCGTTCAGCGCGCGGTAGACCACGACCGTGTCCGCGATGCCGGTGGCGACCGCCATCGCAGCCTGCAGCACGCAGCCGGTCGCGGCGCCCCCACCGTAGGGGACGCGGCTGTAGAAGGTCAGGTCGTTGCAGCCGACCGCGCGCGCGACATCGACTTCCTCGTTCTGGTCGATCGTGAAGGTCACCATGCCGTCGACGTCGGAGGGCTCGAGGCCGGCGTCGTCGAGCGCGGCCTTGACCGCCTCGGCGGCCAGCGACAGCTCCGAGCGCCCGGAGTCCTTGGAAAACTCGGTGGAGCCGATGCCGACGATCGCCGCGCGGTCCGAGATGTTGCGTTCCATGAATCAAGCCTCCTTCGGCAGTTCGAGGCGCACGACGCCCGCCATGTGCGTGCCCCAGACGTTGTTCTCTCCGGTGACCGACACGTCGACCGTGCCGGCGGCGTCGTCCTTCGCGACGACCTCGCCGGTGACCGTCATCACCACGCCCGGAACGTTCGGCGCGCCGAGGCGCAGGTCGATGCTTTTCAGCGTCGCTCCGGGACCCGCCCAGTCGGTCACGAAGCGGCCCATCAGCCCGTTGCTGGTGATGATGTTCATGAAGATGTCCGGCAGGCCGACGTCCTGCGCGGCCTTCGTTTCGTGATGCACCGGCGTGAAGTCACGCGATGCGATCGCCCCGCCCACGATCAGGCCGGTGGTGATGTCGATCTTCAGTTCCGGCAGCCGGTCGCCGACCGCCACGCCGCCGTAGCGCAATGTCTCTCTGTTCATGGTGATGTCTCGCTGATTCCTGGATACGTGTCAGACGGGGTAGAACTGCGGCAGCCAGGTCTTCTCGTCGACCTGCTCCACCTTGCCCTTGACCTTCATGCCGATGTGTACCGCGCTCGGGTCGCAGCCGGTGATGCCGGCGACGAGGCGCGTGCCCTCGGCGAGCTGGATCACGCCGACCACCAGCGGGTACGGGTAGCCGGGGAAGCGCGGATACGAGATCTCGGTGAAGCTGAACACCTCGCCGTCCAGCGTGGACTCGATCGAGTCCCACTCGATCGACTGGCACTCGCCGCACATCGGCCGCGGCGGATGGCGCAGCGTGCCGCAGGACTTGCAGCGCTGGATCAGCACCCGACCCCGGTCGACCGCCTCCCACCACCAGGCGTTGTCGTGCCCGCGCGGCGAGGCGATGCGCGTGGCGGCCTCCACGGCCGCGGCCTGCTGGCCGCCACCGGCCTGGGCCGCGTCCTGCGGCGGCGGCACGAACTTCAGCACGCGGAACACCTGCCGGCCCACCGGTTCGTCGTTCTGGTCGGTGAAGGTGGTGACCGTCTCGATGAAATAGCCCATGCCGCGCCCGGTCTTCTTCGGGCCCACGATGTTGTCGATGATGGTGTGGTAGCTCACCTGGTCACCGGGACGCAGCTCGCGGTAGAACTCGGTCCTGGTGTTGGTGCCCAGCGTGCCGGTATAGCCGTAGGACTCGAACACGTTGTGCAGTTCGCGCTGCACGTCGACCTTCGGCGACTGGCACATCGGATAGCCTTCCATGCTCCAGATCTGCAGCATGGTCGCCGGCGCGACGATGCCCTTCCTGCGCGAGCGCGCCGCGTAATCCGGGTCCGTGTAGGCCGGATTCTCGTCACCGATCACTTCCGCCCAGTGGCGGATCATCGCGAGGTTGACGTCGTCCTTGCCGCGCTGGCGCGGGCCGTTCTCGCGGCCGACGTAGGCGCGGATCTTCGCTTCGAATTCACTCACTTCTTCAGGTGTCATCTCGTTTTCCCCAGTCGTATCGAGTCCAGAATCCGTGGCCGCGGATCGCCCACCGCGGCAACAAGCCGCGAATCATATTCGGTTCGGGGGGGCATCGCCAAACCGGGGTGCAGCAGCGCTGTTCAGCCGTAGACACTCCGGGCTGTGCCCGGACACGTCCTCTGTTCGGCCGCAGGCCGAACGTACGCTGCCATGTTCGGCCAGAGGCCGAACCTACGGGGAGACGCCCGCCAGACGGCCGACCAGCGCGATTGCGGCGTCCGTGTGCGCGGGATCCCAACTGTCGATGGCGACCAGGTACTTGCCGTCGACCACGAAACTCGGGACGCTCTCGATGCGATACGCGAACGCAGGACCCGCGCGGTCGCGCCACTTCGCGATGTGTTCGATGTAGGTCACCTCCGACGGCAAGGTCCTGCGCCACGCATCGACCTTCGGCCGCGCGTCCTGGCAGTGCGGGCAGGTCTCGATGTAGAAATACATCACGTAGCGACCCGCCGGCGTCGAGGCGTGCCGCGGCGGCTGGTCGTACTCCGTACACGTGAATCCTTCGGTCACTTCAGGACAACCGGCTTCGGCCAGCGTGGCCGCGGCGGCACACACCAGCGCCGCGACCACGCGGCGCAGACAGGGCATCGATGTCACGTCGTTTCCTCGCCAGGAAGCGGGTAATGGATCAACACCGCGGATTGTCGCCGACCGTGGCCACGCAGACCAGCGGCACCCGCCTCAGAACGCCCCCGGCGGCGGGAATTCCCCGAACTGCGGCAGCGCATCGTGGATCGTGTACCACGGCGCCTTCGAGGCCACGAAGATGTGCGCCTGCGGGCGCAGGCCCGGATCGTCGTCGAGCGTGCCCATCGGCACGCCGACCAGGCCATCACCCTGGTCCGCGCGCGGCAGCGCCGAACCGCAGACCGTGCAGAACGCGTAACTGAAACGCGGCGCGCCGGGCAAGGTGTAGCTCGCGAGTTTCTCCTGCCCCCGCGTGTAGGCTACCGGCGCGAACAGGATCGAAGCGAACGCCGCCGAGCGCGCGCGCCGGCAGCGGCTGCAGTGGCAGTTCACCGCCCGCCGTGACGCGCCAGTGAGTTGGTAGCCGACCGCGCCGCACAGGCAACTGCCGCGCGCATGCGGGCCGGGCGGCTCGCGCACCCCGAAGTCCTCGAGCACCGCGCCACCGGTGCCCGGTGGCCAGGCATCGAAGCACGGCAGTCCGTCGTCGATGGTGTGCCACGGCGCCTTCGAGGCCGCGAAGATGTGCGAGTGCGGCCGCACGCCCGGATCGGCGTGGAAGTTGCCCGCCGGCACGAAGATCCACTTGCCGTCCGGCTCGCCGGGCACCACGGCCGCGCAGCGCGTGCAGAAACACCGCTCGCCCCCGGCCGAGGACGCGTAGCGCCCGATCGCGACACCGGCGCGCAGCGCAAAGCCGCTCGCGCGCGCCCCCACGTAGGTGGCGAACGCCGACCCGTGGGCCTTGCGGCAGCGCGCGCAATGGCAATGCGACATGGTGCCGAGCGGCTCCTCGACGGACCACTCGACCCCCCCGCACAGACAACTGGCTTCGATCATCCCGGTTTCCTCGTGGCTGGCCCCGGCCAGCTGGTTGGCGTCCATTCTGCACCCGGCGAGACACGGGCGCCATCGGCCTGAATGCTTTGTCACTTATCGCTAAGCAAAAACGCGTACACTGGCCTGCGGCGCCCGCACGAGGCGCCGCGGCACGCACACACGAACGGGAGGGCACCGTGGCTCACGAGACATTCTTCGGCTTCACCAAGATCATCGTCGACGACCTCGACCGCATCGCCGGCTTCTACAAGGCCACGATGGGGTTCCGCGAATACCAGCGCGTGAAGGACGACGTCGCCGGCGAACCCATGGAAGAGATCATCCTGATCCACGGCGAGCAGATGGGCCAGAGCGTGCCGCTGATCGTGTGGAAGTTCCCGCAACGCAAGGCCCCCGCCGAGAGCGATTCGATCCTCGGTTTCCAGACCGCGAACCTGGATGCGCTGGTCGGCAAGGTCGTGGCCGCCGGCGGCTCCGTGGTGCAGGCGCCCAGGGACAACCCGGAGCACGGCGTGCGCGTGGCGTTCGCGAAGGACCCCGACGGTCGCCTGCTCGAACTCGTGCAGATGCTGTAGCGGAGGGATCGGACCATGAGCGAATTCCGCATCGCACCGGATCTGCTGGGACTCGAGGGCGCGGTGGCCGTGGTCACCGGCGGTGGCGCCGGCGTGGGGCGTGGTTGCGCGCTGCAGCTCGCGCGTGCCGGCTGCCACGTCGCGGTGGTCGACGTGAACGCCGAGGCCGGAGAGCGCACCGCGGCCGAGATCCGCGCGCTGGGACGGCGCGCGATCTTCCTGGCCGTGGACGTGCGCCGGCGCGAGGCGGTGCAGTCGATGGTCACCGACGTGATCGCCGCGCTCGGCGGGCTCGACGTGCTGGTCGCCAACGTGGGGCATCCGCTCCACATCGGCCCGGTGCTCGACCTGGGCGAGGAGCAATGGGACGAAGTCTTCGCGCTGGACCTGAAGACCACGCTGTTCTGCGCGCAGGCGGCGGCCGTGTCGATGGTCGAGCGCGAGGTGCGCGGGCGCATCGTCACGGTGAGCTCCTCGAGCGGCATCACCGGAGCGCCGGGCATCGCGGCCTATGGCGCCGCCAAGGCCGGCGTGATCCACCTCACCAAAACGCTGGCACTGGAACTGGCGCCCTACGGCATCCGCGTGAACTGCGTGGTGCCCGGCACCCACCTGACCGAGGCGATGCGCGCCACCCTCGAGGGCGGCGGCCCCATGGCCGACTACATCCGCGCCGCCGGCAAGGCGATGCCGCTGGGGCGGCTCGGCGAACCGCCGGAAACCGGCGGCGTGGCGGTGTTCCTCGCCTCGAACCTGTCCGCCTACATGACCGGGCACGCCGTGATCTCCGACGGCGGCATCACGCACACCACCAACCGCCCGCCGGTCGCCTCGACGCAAACCCCGCGCGCGCTGGCGCACGTCAGCCGCCTGCAGGGAGGCTCCTGAGATGGACGTCCGCGACTTCACGCGCGCGGTCGACGTGGTCGACGCGCATATCCACATGCAGCGCTCGGCGGCGCACACGCAGGAGCTCTACCACTACTTCCTGATGCGCGGCGCCACGCGCAGCGGACCGCCGAACCCGCCGGTGATCGGCACGCTCGAGCAGGTGCAGGCGATGCTCGAACGCACCGGCGTGCGGCACGCGAATATCCTGATGTTCACCTGGTCCGGCATGTACTACCGCGACGGCCAGTTCACGCTGCCCGACGACCCGGCGGAGCGCGCGCTCGCCGACCGTGAACTCAAGGAACGGATCTCACGGCGCATCGTCGACAACAACGAGTGGGCGCTGCAGACCGCGCTCGCGCAGCCGAACCTCAGCTGCTTCGTCGGCATCGACCCGGTCGTGATGGACGAGCGCGCGCTGCTCGCCGAGATCGAGGACAAGGTCCGCCGTGGCGCTGCGGGCGTGAAGTCGCAGTTCACCGACTGCGGGATCCTCGCCGACGACCGCCGGCTGTGGCCGCTCTACGATTACCTGCAGGCCAGCGAGATCCCCCTGCAGATGGTCACTGCCGAATGGGCGCCGGGGCTCAACCGTCCGGCGCACTGCGCCGCCGCGTTGGCGGAGTTCCCGCGGCTGCGGCTGATCTTCTCGCACATCGGCCACGGGCACCGCTTCGGCGAAGGCAGCGACGCCGAGTTCCTCGAGCTCGCACAGCGCTACCCCAACGTCTGCGGCGACCTGTCGCTGCGGCTGCCGGAAGTCGCCGACGGCCACATCGATCCGCAGGCGATGGTCGCGCACCTCAGGAGGATCGGCACCGACCGCATCTTCTACGGCAGCAATTTCAGCCTCAACGAGATGCTGCATCCGGGTCCGCCGCCGGCCGAGGGCGATTTCCAGCTCAGCGAAACGCTGAAGGGACTGCAGGCGCTCGCGACGTTGCCGCTGACCGAGGACGAGCGGGCCGACATCGCTGGACGCAACTACCGCCGCTGGCTGAAACTGCGCGCCTGAAACCGCAACCGCCAGGAGAGAACGAGACCGTGACGATTCCCCGCGAAGAAACCCAGCGCGTCATCGACACCCACCGCGCTGCATCGGCCGCGATGATGATGCGCAGCGACTATCTGGTGCCCGACTGCTTCGAGGAGCAGGCCGCGCGCTTCGGCGAGCGCACCGCGCTGATTTACGAAGGCAGCACGATTTCGTGGCACGGGCTCGAGGCTCGCTCGCGCCACTACGCGCAGATCGCGCTGGCGAGCGGGCTGCGCCCAGGCGACGTGGGCGCGGTGATGATCGAGAACCGGCCGGAGTTCTTCTACGCGTGGCTGGGGCTGGCGCGCATCGGGGTGATCGCGGGACTGATCAACACCAGCGCCATCGGTATCGCGCTGGCGCACGCGCTGCGCGTGACCTCGGCCAGGGTGCTGTTCATCGGCGACGAGTGCATGGAACAACTGTGCGCCACCGAGAACCTGCCGGACGAGGCGCTGACCATCGTGCGCGTGCCGGACCACGCGACTCCCGACGCGCCACGCCACCCGCGGGCGCGCGAGCTCGACAGCTTCGAGGTCACCGCGACCGGGGCGGGCGAGCTGCGCGCGCAACGCGCCGGCATCGACAGCCGCCGTCCGTGTTTCTACATCTTCACGTCGGGAACCACCGGATTGCCGAAGGCGGCGCTGATCGGCCACGGGCGTTTCCTGTCGGTCGGCGCAGGCTGGCGCAGCGTGGTCGAACTCGGCGAGACGGACGTGTTCTATTGCGCGCTGCCGCTGTTCCACGGCGCGGCGCTGATGTCGCTCTACAGCACCGCGCTGCAGTGCGGCGCGGCGGTGCTGGTACGCCGGCGCTTCAGCGTCTCGCGCTTCTGGCCCGACGTGAAGCAGTGGGGCGTGACGGTGTTCCAGTACGTGGGCGAGGTCGTACGCTACCTGGTGAACGTGCCGCCGGTGCCCGAGGAGCAAGGCCACGGACTGCGGCTGATCATGGGATCCGGCATCGGCATCGACGTCTGGCAGCGCTTCAAGCAGCGCTTCGGCGAGCACGTGCTGATCCTCGAGGGCTGGGGCGCGACCGAGTCGAACGCGAACATGACGAACTTCGACCAGAAGCCCGGCAGTTGCGGGCGCATCCCGTTCCCCGAGCGCAGCCATGTGCGCATGCTGCGCTACGACCAGGGCAGCGACGAACTGGTGCGCGACGCCGACGGCCGCTACATCCTGTGCCAGCCGGGCGAGGTCGGCGAACTGCACGGCCAGATCCGGCGCGGCAACGGCGAATGGGTCGCGCCGTTCGAGGGCTACACCACCGAGGCCGACACCGAGGCGAAGATCCGGCGCGACGTGTTCGAGCCCGGCGACGCATGGTGGCGTTCGGGGGACCTGTTCCGCTTCGACGAGGACGGGTATTTCTATTTCGTCGACCGCATCGGCGACACCTTCCGCTGGAAGGGCGAGAACGTCTCGACCACCGAGGTCGCGCAACAGCTCTCGGTGTACGCCGACGCCGAGACCACCAACGTCTACGGCGTGAAGGTCCCGGGCCACGAGGGCCGCGCCTGCATGGTCGCGCTGGAAATGAAAGCCGGCCGCGCCTTCGACCCGCAGGCCTTCCACCGCTGCGTGAGCGACAAGCTGCCAGTCTACGCGCAGCCGCTGTTCGTGCGCGTCCTCGCGCAGCCGGAAGTCACCGCGAACTTCAAGCTGCGCAAGGTCCGGTTGCGCGACGAGGGTTTCGACTTGCGGACCATATCCGATCCGCTGTACGGACTCGACCGCGAGCGCGGCAGCTATGCGCCGCTCGACGAGCCGCTGCTCGCACGCATCGCGGCGAACTGAGGACCGCGCTCAGGCGGGAAAGAAGCGACTGATCGTGTCCGCCACACAGGCCGGTCGGTCGCTGCCTTCGACTTCCACCGTCACGCGCACGATCACCTGCACGGCGCCCTTCACTTCCTCGACGGCGACCACCTCGCCACGTCCGCGGATACGCGAGTCGACCGGCACCGGCGCGGGGAAACGCACCTTGTCCACCCCGTAGTTGACGCCCATCGACACGTTGTCGACGCGCATCAACTGCGGCAGGAACAGGTTCACCAGCGCGAGCGTGAGGTAGCCGTGCGCAATGCACTTGCCGTAGGGACCGCTGGCGGCCTTCACCGGATCGACGTGGATCCACTGGTGATCGCCGGTCGCGTCGGCGAACTGGTCGATGCGCTGCTGCGTGACCGTCAGCCAGTCGGTGACGCCGAGTTGCATCCCTTCCTTGCCGATCAGGTTCGCGGGACGCTCGAAAACTGTGCTCATGTGCTGCTCCGGATGCCGTGGTTGCCTGCGCCGGCGTTGCCCGCCAGAAGCGGAACGCGTGCACAGTTTAGCCGCGCGCCGCACGCACGCGCCACGGTGTGCGGTGGCGGTATCGCGGGGTGCTGCCTATACTCCAGGCGCTATCCGGACCGCCAGAGGTGGAACTCATGATCCCCGTCCCCTTGCACCACGCGTGGCGCGCCGGACTGCGTGTGCTGATGCTCTGCGCGGCACTGCTCGCCGCCGGTTCGGTGCACGCGCTGAGCCTCGGCAACGCGAGCCTGCAATCGCGGGTCGGGGAGCCGCTGCGCGTCTCGATACCGCTGGGACACCTCGGCACGCTGGACGGCAGCCAGATCCTGGTCGGCCACGCCCCGGAAGCGGACCACGATCGTTTCGGCATCGAGCGCGTGACCGCGGTCGCGAGCGCGCTGCGCTTCGAACTCGTGGTCGATCGCAGCGGGAGCGCGAGCGTCGAGGTGCGCACCGAGCAGCCGGTCGCCGAACCGTACGTCGACATGGTCGTGGAGGTGCGCTGGCCGACGGGTCGCCTGGTCAAGTCCTACACGCTGCTGCTCGACCTGCCGCCACGGCGCTGACCCCCCGGTCCGGGCTGTGCCCGGACATGTTCGCGTAGGTCCGGGCTGTGCCCGGACATGTTCGTGTAGGTCCGGGCTGTGCCCGGACGAATGTTCGCCCACAGGCCGAACCTACGGGGACATCCGTTCGGCCACAGGCCGAACCTACGGGACATCGCCTGTTCGGGCGCAGCCCGAACCTACTCGGGTTCGGGGCGCATCGCGATGAAACCGCTGGGGCACTCGCTGGCGCACAGCCCGCAGCCCTTGCAGTAGTCGTAGTCGAACACGTAGCGCGAGCCGTCGCTCGCCGTGTCGGCGATCTTCAGCACCGCCGCGTCCGGGCACAGCACCCAGCAGTTGTCGCAGGCGAGGCAGTTGCCGCACGCGAAGCAGCGTCCCGCCTCGTCGGCGACCGCCGCGGCGTCCAGCGAGCCCTCGATCTCGCAGAGGTCGTCGCGCTCGGCTACCGGCAGCACCGCGGCACGGCGCGCCGGTCGCGGCTCGAAGTAATTCAGGTTGAGCCGCTCGATGCCGATCTCCGTCCGCGGTCGCTCGCTCGGTTCGGCGCCGGCGAGCCGGGCCGCGATCGCGTTCGCCGCGCGGC
Source organism: Pseudomonadales bacterium (assembly GCA_022072145.1). Classification (GTDB taxonomy): domain Bacteria; phylum Pseudomonadota; class Gammaproteobacteria; order Pseudomonadales; family UBA5518; genus UBA5518. The sequence goes on along the minus strand of JAJVIG010000028.1, from coordinate 62,922 downwards.
GGCCATCGCCGACCGCCGCCGCCACCGTGCCGATGTTGCCGCAGGCGTCGCCGCCGGCGTACAAGTCGCAGGCACCTGCGACGCCGCCCCGCGCATCGACGCGCAGGAAGCCCGAGCGCTGTACCAGAGCGCCGAGCCCGGCGGGATCGACCTGTTCGCCGATGCACGGGATCACCAGGTCGGCCTGCAGGATGCGCTCCGTGCCCTCGAAGGCAACGCGTGCGCGGCGACCGTCGGCGCGCTCGAGCTTGCGCAGCGCGACCAGCTCGACGCCCACGATCCGCGCGCCGCGCAGCAGCACGCGCGAGAGCGTGGCGTGGGGATGGATCACGATGCCTTCCTCGAGGCCCTCCTCGAGTTCGCGCGGCACGATGTTCAGCACGTCGTCGGGTGCGGTCTGCGGCCCCGGCAGCCCCGAGGCCGTCACCAGGTGCACCTCTTCGGCGCCGTGGCGCTTCATCACGCGCGCGATGTCCATCGCGGTGTTGCCGCCGCCGTGCACCACCACGCGGCGCGCGGCCGGCACCTCGCCGACGTCGATCCACGACTTCAGCAGGTCCAGTCCATCGCGCGTGCCGGCCGGGATCACGCCCTGCACGTCCCACGGGCGCGAGCGTGCGCATCCCGGCGCGAGGAACAGCGCCGCGTGTTCGGCGCGCAGTTCATCGAGGCTGAAATCGCGCCCCAGCGCCTGGCGGGTGTGCAAACCGATGCCGCACGCCAGCACGCGCTCGAGCTCGGCATCGAGCACGGCGCGCGGCAGGCGCGTCATCGGGATCGCCGAGCGCAGCAGTCCGCCGGCCTCGGGCGCGGCCTCGAACACCACGGGAACGAGACCGTGGCGCAAAAGGTGATACGCAACGGAGATTCCCGCCGGCCCCGCCCCCACCACCGCGACGCGCGGCGCGCCGGCGGGCGGACCGACGATGCCCGGATAGTCCCAGCCCGCCGCGAGTGCCGCGTCGCCGAGGAAGCGCTCGATGCCGTGGATGCCGATCGCGGTGTCGTAGTGCCCGCGGTTGCAGCGCTGCTCGCAGGGATGCGGGCACACGCGCCCGGTGATGGCGGGCAGCGGATTCGCCGCAACCAGACGCTCCCAGGCGCGGCGGTGATCGCCCTCCTGCACCGCCGCAAGCCAGTACTGCGGGTCCTCGCCGGCGGGACAGGCCGCGTGGCACGGAGCCGCTGCATGTTCGTGCCCGGGGCGCAGATCGCGCCACGAACCGGTGTGGCAGGCGAGCGAACTGCCCGGCTCGCCCCAGGCGCCACGCGTGAGCTGCTTCATGCCACGGCCCCCCCGCGACGCACCGTGTCGGCGCCGTCCGCGTCGAGCGCATCGGGCGCGCCACCGAGCAGCCCGTACACCGCGATGTTGTGGTCGGCGAGGGCCTGCAGGTGCTCGAGCTCCTCGCGCGCACGCGGCTCGTCGGCGAACAGATGGCGAAACCTGCCCTGCAGCGCCAGGTACTCGCTTACCGGCCGCGGCACGCGCAGCGGCATCACCGCGGTGACCGCGCCGCGCTCGATCTCGACCAGCGGGAACAGCCCCGTCTGCACCGCAAGGCGCCCGACCTCGATGGTGCGCTCGCCGCCGTGACCCCAGCCGAGCGGACACGGCGAGTGCACCAGCAGGAAGGTCGGCCCGCTGATCTCCAGCGCGCGACGCACCTTGCGCTGCAGGTCGCGCGGGTACGCCACCGAGGCGCTGGCCGCGTAGGGGATGTGGTGCGCGCCGATGATCGACAGCAGGTCTTTCTTCAGGTGGCGCTTGCCCATGCGCTCGCGCCCCGGCGGCGAGGTGGTGGTCATCGCCGCGTGCGGCGTCGAGCTCGAACGCTGGATGCCGGTATTCATGTACGCCTCGTTGTCGTAGCAGACGTACAGCACGTCGTGCTCGCGCTCGAGCATGCCCGACAGTGCCTGGAAACCGATGTCGAAGGTGCCGCCGTCGCCGCCGAAGGCCAGCACCTTGGTCGGGCGCTGCTGGTGGCGCAGCGCCGCCTCGATGTCGGAGGCGATCGCCGCGGCGTTCTCGAACAGCGAATGCATCCACGGCATGCGCCACGCCGACTGCGGCCACGGCGTCGTGAACACCTCGAGGCACCCGGTGGCGTTGGCCACCACCACGTCACCGCCGGCCACCTCGGTCACCAGCCGCGCGGCCAGCGCCTCGCCGCAGCCCTGGCAGGCGCGATGCCCGGATTCCAGCCCGCGATAACGCGGCTCGGCCTCGCGCTGGCGCGCGATCAGCTGCCGCGGCGATTCGTCCATCTCAGCGTTCCTCCGCGGGCAGCCGCTCGGGCTGCAGATCGAAGATCGAGAACGGCGGCAACCGTCGCGCACGCGCCGCGGCAACCAGCCTGCCCAGCGTCTCCATCGGCACGTCGCGCCCGCCCAGCCCGAGCGCGACGTTGTGCACGCGCGGCGCGCCGCGCATCCCGGCGAAGGCGGCGCGAACCTCGGTGCCGATGATGCCGCCCTGCCCCGGCGACAGCGCGCGCTCGACCACGATCAGCTCGCGCACGCCGCGGCAGGCCTCGTGCAGCGCCGCGAGCGGGAACGGACGATAGCAGCGCAGGCGCAGCAGCCGCGTCGGCGAAGCCGGCGGGCATTCCGCGAGCGCCGCCGCGAAGGTGCCGCCGACCGAGCCGATCGTCAGCACGGCGTACGGTGCATCGGGGTCGCCGAAGGACTCGATCAACCCGCCCGCGCTGCGGCGCGTGAGCTTGTGCCAGTCGCGGTCGGCGCGCTCGACGACCTCCGCCGCACGCCCGAGCGCCGCGTGGTGCGCGTGACGCAGTTCGCTGAACCACTCCGGCGTGACCAGCATGCCGAGACTGCGCGGCGAGGCCGGATCCAGCGCACGCGCGAAACGGAACGGCGGCAGGTAACGGTCGACCTGCGCCTGGGTGGGCAGTGCCAGCATTTCCATCGTGTGCGTCAGCGTGAAGCCGTCGATGCACACCATCACGGGCAACTCGGTCTGCTCGGCGATGCGGAACGCCTGCACCGTGGTGTCCACCGCCTGCTGGTTGTCCACGCAGTAGAGCTGCACCCAGCCGGCATCGCGCGCGGCCATCGAGTCCTGCTGGTCGTTCCAGATCGAGATCGGGGCGCCGACCGCACGGTTCGCGCAGGTCATCACCAGCGGCACGCGCAGCCCGGCGATGTTGTACAGCACCTCCATCATCAGCAGGATGCCCTGCGAGGAACTGGCCGTGTACGCGCGCGAGCCGGCCGCCGCCGCGCCGAGCACCACGGAGGCGGCCGAGAACTCGCTCTCCACGCTGACCAGTTCGGTGTCGAGTTCGCCGTCGGCGACCAGACGCGAGATGTTCTCGACGATGTGCGTCTGCGGCGTGATCGGATACGCCGCGATCACACCGGGCCGGCACAGCGCAACCGCACGCGCGACGGCCGCCGATCCTTCAAGCGCCTGCGGCATCGGCCTTCTCCTTCCAGGCGCCGGCCGCCACGCATGCGGCGGCGGCCGTGGCCAGCGCGATGTTCTGCTCCGGGTTTTTGGTGGCGAAGCGCGCCGCGATCGCCTCCGACAGCGCGCGCGTCGGCAACAGCCGGGTCAGCGCCAGGAACGCGCCGAGCAGCGCGACGTTCGGGAGCCTCCGTCCGAGGTGGCGCTCGGCCAGCGCGCTGGCGGGCAGCGCGACGACCTCGAGCCCATGCCGGCGCCGGATCTCCCCGGCATCGAGCGTGGTGTTGACGAGGATACCTCCGCCCGGCAGCAGGCCGGCGGCGAGATCGGGCTCGTGCAGCAGGGTCGCGTCCTGGACGATCAGGAACCCCGGCGTTTTCACCGCGTCGCGGCGCAGGATCGGCCGGCGCGCGATACGCACGAAGGCGGTCACCGGCGCGCCCCGGCGCTCGGCGCCGAAGGCCGGAAACGCCTGGCAATGGCGCCGGGCACGGCTCGCGGCGTCGGCCAGCAGATAGGCCGCGACCACGTTACCCTGGCCTCCCCGGCCGTGTATGCGGATCTCGAGCACCGGTGCCTTCCTGTGTCAGTCAGTGGTCCAGCCCGTTCGTCGCCCAATGCTCGCAGGGTGCCACAGCGCGGTCATTGACCGAAGTCATGCGCCGCGGCGCCGGAACATCGGCAGCACCATGCCCGCGCGCGTCTCGAAACTCACCTCCACCGGATCGCCCACCGCGACGGCGTCCGGATCGCAGTCGAGCAGGTTCGACAGCATGTGCCAGCCCTCCTCGAGTTCCACGATCACGATCACGTACGGCACTTCGAACTCCGGGCGCGGCGGCCGGTGGACCACCGTGAAGCTGTAGATCAGGCCGCGGCCGCTGCTGCGCTCCCACCCGAGCCGTTCGGAGAAGCAGGCGGTACACACGGGCTGCGGCGGAAACACCCGCCGGCCGCAATCGGCGCAACATTGCACCAGCAGTTCCCCGCGCGCACAGCCGTCCCAGTGCGGGCGCGACAACGCCGTGGGGCAAGGCAGCGGCAGGCCGCTCGCGTCCGTCTCCGGCGCCGTCGACCAGTGGCTCATGGGCGTTCGCTCCCGAGGATCATCACGTCACAGAACAACGCACCGGATCCGCCGTTGCTGGCCAGCGCGACGCGCGCCTCGGGCACCCGCAGCGCCGGCGGCGCGGCGCCGGTCAACTGTTCGCAGGCAGCGATGACCTTCTGCAGCATCTGCAGCGTTCCGGCATGGCTGAACGCGAGCAATCCGCCGTTGGTGGCGACCGGGAACTCGCCGTCGATCGCGATGCGACCGTCGAGCACGAAGTCGCCGCCCTCACCGGGCGCGCAGAAGCCGAAAGCCTCGAACTGGCGGATGATCTCGAACGAGAACGGGTCGTAGAACTCGCAGACGTCGATGTCGGCCGGACGCAGGCCGGCCTGCGCGAAGCTGCGCGCCGCCGCGCGCGCGCCGATGTCCCCGCACTCCTCCCACAGCGGTGCCCGCGTATAGGCGAGGCCGCGCCGGTCGGTACCGGCGCCGAGCAGATACACCGGGGTGACCGGCAGTTCGCGCGCCCGTTCCGCGGTGGTCAGCAACAGCCCGCCACCGCCCTCGGACGTGATGCAGCAGTCGAGCAGGCGAAACGGCGAGGCGACCATCCTCGACGCGGCGACGTCGTCGGGCGTGAGCGGCGCGCGCCCGTAACTGGCCGCCCCGGGATGCCGGTGACCGTTGTTGCGGATCGTGGCGGCGACGGTCGCCATCGATTCGTGTCGCGTGCCGTAGAGCGTCATGTGCCGGCGCGCGCACAGCGCGAACTCGGCAGCCGTGTACAGTCCGAAGCATTCGGTGAACTCGTAGGACGGGCGCGTCCACGGTGCGGTCGCACCGCGCTCGCCGTACGCGCCGGCCTGCGCGGTCGCCAGCAGCACCGTCGTGGCCTGGCCGGTCGCGATCGCCGCGGCCGCCTCGAGCACCGCCGCGATGCCCATGTACTCGGTGCCGCACCAGCGCGGCCTCGGTCCCAGCCAGTGTGCCGCCTGGCGCGGGTGGATACCGCCGACCGGCGCCACCACGTTGACGCCGTCGATGTCGGCGGGGCGCAGGCCGCTGCGCGCCAGCAGTTCACGCATCACCGCCAACACCAGCGCGGTATCGGTCTCGCCGTCGAGCCGGCGCGCCTGGCGCGTGTTCGCGGTGGCTACGATCGCGACGTCGTGCAGCGCCTGTCTGGCCATCCGGTGTCCTGTCGTGGCGTCCCCCGACGGTCTTTATACAGCGAAACGGCTTCCGGCGGCGGCTGGCAGCGCACCGCCGAACTGCCTAAGATACCGCCCTCCCCCAGCCATCCTCCGCGCGGAGCGCAGCATGCCGATCAGCGCCATCCAGGACATCATCGAAGACATCCGCGCCGGTCGCATGGTCGTGCTGATGGACGACGAGGACCGCGAGAACGAAGGCGACCTGATCATCGCGGCCGAGGCGGTCACCGCCGAGCACATCAACTTCTTCGCCGCGCAGGCCTGCGGACTGATCTGCCTGCCGCTCACCGAGGAGCGCGCGCGGCAACTCGCGTTGCCGTTGATGGTGCAGAAGAATCTCTCGCAGCACGAGACGAACTTCACCGTCTCGATCGACGCAGCGCGCCTGCCGGCGCCCGCAATCACCGCGGCCGGCCGTGCCGCCACCGTACGCGCGGCGGTCGCGCACGACGCCGGCCCCGGCGACATCGTGCAACCCGGCCACATCTTTCCGCTGGTCGCCAAACCCGGCGGCGTGCTGACGCGCGCCGGCCACACCGAGGCCGGCTGCGACCTCGCGCGCCTCGCCGGCTTCGAGCCGGCCGCGGTGATCGTCGAGATCATGAACGAGGACGGCACGATGGCGCGCCGTCCGGAGCTCGAGGAGTTCGCGGCGCGGCACGAACTGCGCATCGGCACCATCGCGGACCTGATCGCCTACCGCGCGCTGCACGACCAGACCGTGGCGCGCCGGCAGGAGCGGCTGATCGATACCGCCTACGGCCAGATGCGCCTGCTGAGCTACGTGGACCTGATCGACGGCGGTGCGCACTTCGCGCTGGTGCGCGGCGAGATCGACCCGAACCACCCGACGCTGGTGCGCGTGCACGCGGTCGACCTGCTGCGTGACCTGCTGCGCGCGGAGCGCCCCGGCGCGAAAAAAGGCTGGTCGCTCGACGCGGCGCTGCGACGCATCGCGGCCGAGGACAACGGCGTGCTGGTGCTGGTCTCGCGCGCCACCGACAGCGCGGAACTGCTGCGCCAGGTCGAGAGCTATCCGGAACTGCCGCAGCCGCGCGCGAGCAGCAGCGAGAAGGGCCAGCGCTTCTGGCGTGTGAACGGCACCGGCTCGCAGATCCTGAAAGACCTCGGCGTGCACCGCATGCGCGTCATGAGCTCACCGACGCGCTTCAGTGCGATCTCCGGCTTCAACCTCGAGATCACCGAGTTCATCGAGAACGACTGAGCACGGCGCCCGGGGCGTCAGAGAATCGTCTTCGAGACCACCTCGGACATTTCGCTGAACTGGCCGACGACGTCGTAGGCCGCGATCGAGAAGTGATAGGTCCCGGGCTGCAGGTCCGCGATGCGGTGCGTCACCGCCAGCGGGTCCTCGATCACGATCACCTGCGTCTCGCCGGTCGACTCCGCGATCATGTAGATCTCGTAGCCACCGATGTCCGCTGCGGCGAGCGGCGCACCGTCCGCGCGCGTGGTTGGCATGATCCAGCTGAGCGTGGCGCTCCTGGCCTCCGCCAACGCCGCCAGCGCGCTTGCCTCGAGGTCGCGCAGCGCCGCACCCTGATCCGCGATCTGCGTCTTCACCCGGCGCAGTTCCGCCAGTGCCGCATCGAGCATCGCGGTGCGCCGTTCGATGCGTACCGCGTTGCCCACCGGATCCTGCGCGAGTTCCGCGAGCTGGCGCTCGTACTGGCGGATATCGAGCCGCAGTGCCACGCGGCGCGCCTCGAGTTCGCGCAGCGCGGCCACTCGCGTGTCGACCTCCGCCTGACCGAGGCCGGTAGCGGCCACGAGTTCGTTCGCAGCACCGAGCACGACGGCGTTCAGGCGTTCGATGCGCGTGGTGGCGGTACTCACGCAGCGGCGATTCGATTCGATGCGGGTCTCGAGGTCGGAGATCACGGCGGCGTCGGCCTGCGGGTCGGAGTTCAGCGTGTCCAGGCGCGCCTGGTAGGCGTCGATGCGCTGCGCGCACACGGCGCGGCGAGATACTTCCACCTCGAGTGCCTCGGCGTTCTGCAGCACCGGATCGGACAGACTCGAGGCGAGTGCCGGCAACCCTGCCACGGACAGCCAGCCGATCGCCAGCACCCGTCCGATCGTTCGCGTCACGCGATACCCCAACATGCCGCCCCCTCCACGCGTGGTGTTCCGGTGCCGGAGTATAGGCAAGCGGAAGCCGCGCTACCGTGCCCGGACGCGGCACGGGCCGCCGATTCGTGAACCCGTTCATGTTGCGCGATGGTAATCCCGGGCGAGGCGCCCGCGGTTGACCGATTCCGGCGGGGCTGGCTAGGCTGGCCACGCCATTCACGCCGGAGATTCACCGCATGCGCGCCGCCGTACTGGAAGCCCCTGGCCAACCGCTGGTCATCCGCGACGACGTCGAGATCATCGCGCCACGCGCCGGCGAGGTACGTGTTCGCGTGCGCTACTGCGGGCTGTGCCACTCCGATTACAGCGTGATCTCGGGCGCGTTCCCGCTGACCGAACCCGTCATCGTCGGACACGAGGCCTCCGGGGTGGTCGAGTCGGTGGGCGCCGGGGTCACACACCTCGCACCCGGCGATCCCGTCGTGCTCACGCCGGCGCCACCCTGCGGTCGCTGCCATTTCTGCCAGCGCGGGCAGCACAGCCTGTGCGTCGAGGCGATGGGCATCATGACCATGGCACTGCCCGACGGCTGCACCGGATTGTCGCTGGGCGGCCAGCGCGTGCTGCGCGGCGTGGGGCTCGGCGCACTGGCCGAGTACGTGATCACGCCGGCCAGCGGTGCGATCAGGATCGCGCCCGACGTGCCGCTGGACGTGGCGTGCGTGATCGGCTGCGCGGTGCAGACCGGGGTCGGCGCGGTGCTGAATACCGCGCGCGTCGAGCCGGGTGCGACGGTGCTGATCCAGGGACTCGGCGGCATCGGTCTGGCCGCCGTCCAGGGCGCACGGCTCGCCGGCGCGGCACGGATCATCGTCTCCGATCCCATTGCCTCGCGCCGCGAGGCGGCCGCGCGCATGGGCGCCACCCACGCAATCGATCCGCTGGCCGAAGAGCCGGTCGCGCGCGTGCTGGAACTCACCGGATCGCTGGGCGTCGACTACGCGTTCGAGACCGCCGGGATCGCGGCGCTGATCGAGAGTTGTCTGGCGGCAACGCGCCCCGGCGGCACCACCGTCTGCGTCGGCGCGCCGCCGTTCGACCAGGGTGTGACGATCCCGAACGTGGTGCTGTTCGCGACGTCCGAGAAGAAGCTCTGTGGCTGCCTGCTCGGCAGCTGCAACTCGTTGCGCGAGATACCGCGCATGATCGATCTGTGGCGTGCCGGCCGACTCGACCTGGAGGGACTGATCACCGCGCGCCGGCCGCTCGCCGAGGTCAACGAGGGCTTTGCCGACCTGGCGGCCGCGCGTGGTATCCGTACCGTGATCGAGATCTGAGAGTCCGAAGGCCGGTTTTGCGCAGCGCCCTGTTGGCTTCGCGCGCTTTGGCCTAGACTTCGACGACAGCAGTACCGTCGCCACGCGCGACGTCGCACAGAGTCGGAGGAGAAACACCGATGGCGGCAGCCAGGGAACTCGTGGCGGGGGTTCGCGATCTCGTGAGCCTGCCCGAGGCGTACCTGAAAATCCGTTCGCTGGTCGACGACCCGCAGAGCACCACCGAGGATTTCGCGCGCGCCGTGCAGCTCGATCCGGGCCTCGCGGCACGGCTGCTGCGCATCGCCAACAGCGCCTTCTTCGGCGTCGCCCGCCGGGTCGAGACGATCTCGCTGGCGGTCAACCTGATGGGAATCGCCCGCCTGCACGACCTGGTGCTCACCACCACGGTGATCGGTACCTTCGACCGTCTCGCCACATCGGGCGTGGATCTGGGACGATTCTGGAGCCACAGCCTGCATACCGGGATCATCGCGCGCATGCTGGCCGGCAGCGCCGGCGTGTTCGACAGCGAGCGATTGTTCGTAGGCGGACTGCTGCACGACATCGGCTACCTCGTGATGCACGTGGCGGCGCCGGAACCATGCCACGCCGCGCTCGAGCGTTCACGCACTACCGGTGAGGCTCTTGCGAGTTGCGAGCGCGACTTGCTCGGTTGCGACCGCGCCGAGGTGGGCGCCGAACTGATGCGGGTGTGGCAGTTCCCGCCGGGACTGATCGCGATGTGCGCGTACCAGGCGGCGCCGTGGCACGGCGGGGAGCACGCGCGCGAATGCGCGCTGGTGCACGCGGCACGCGCGATGGCGGCAACACTGGACGCGGATCCCGCGGCACGCGAGCCGCTCACCGGCTGCGACCCGCGCGCGCTGGAACTGGCGCGACTCGATGGCGTCGCGCTGCGGGAGATCGCCGCCGAATCCCGGCAGCACCTGGCAGATGCGGTGGAGATGCTGCTGCACCAGCGGCACGCGGCCTGACTCAACCGAGCAGCGGCGCGAACACCAGCACGCCGATCACGACGGCCGCGATCGACGCCAGCAGCACCGCGCCGGCGGCGACATCCTTCGCGTGCTTGATCAGCGAGTGATGGTTCGGCACTGCGGCGTCGGCCAGGAATTCGATCGCGGTATTCAGCGCCTCGGCGACCCACACCAGCGCGATCGCCCCGACCAGCAGCGCCCAGTCGTTCACCGAGGCGTCCAGCCTCCAGGCCGCCGCCACCACCAGCGCACTGGCGACGCTGTGGATCCACGCGTTCGGCTGCGTGCGCAGCATCACCGCCAGCCCCTCGAAGGCGTAGCCGAAACTCGCGATGCGGCGACGGATCACGGGTGGCTCCCGCGCCGTGCGACCAAGGTCACGGTGCGACGCAGGCGCTGCACAGCGCGTACTGGGCGCCGGGGTCGCGCAGCGCCCCGGCCAGTATCCGTGCCGGCTCGTCGAGCGCGAACGCATCCCCGATGCCGGCTGCCGCGGCGAATTCCGCCAGCAGCGAGCGCGGCGTCAGCGACAGCCTCGCCAGCAACTGCGCGGCGAACGGTTGCGGCTCCTCGATCCAGCGCAGCCGCCAGGTGTCCAGCGTGGCCAGGCGCGCGGCCGCCGCCACCGCGTCGTCGAGGTTGCCGAGGTGATCGACGAGTCCATTCGCAGCCGCCTGTGCGCCCGTCCACACGCGTCCCTCGGCGAGTTCCGCGACCCGCTCGACCGGCAGGCCGCGCCCCTCGGCCACGATCTCGAGGAAACGGCGATAGGTGCGCGTGTTCGCCAACTCCATCACCTTGCGCATCTGCGGCGACAACTCGCGCGCGGGATCGAGCCCGCCGGCGCTGCGCGTGGTCGCCACGCCGTCGTTGCGGATGCCGAGTTCGCCGAGCGAACGGGCGAAACTCGGAAACGCGCTGAGCACGCCGATCGAACCCGTGATCGTGGTGGCTCCGGCCCAGATCTCGTCGGCCGGGGCCGCGATCCAGTATCCCCCCGAGGCGGCCACACTGCCCATCGAGACCACCAGCGGCTTGCCGGTGGCCCGGAAGCCGAGCAGCGCCTCGCGGATGATCTCGGACGCGAAGGCGCTGCCACCCGGGGAGTCGATGCGCAGCACCAGCGCCGCGACGTCCTCGTCGTCGGCCGCCTGGTCGATCAGGCGCGCCAGCGTGTCGCCGCCGACGTTGCCGGCCGGCTGTTCGCCGTCGAGGATCATGCCGCTGGCGACGATCACGCCGACCGCTGGACGATCGCCGTCCTGCGCGAGGTCGAACGGCGGGCGCACCGCGGCGAGGTAATCGCGGAACCCGACCGCCTTCACGTTGCCCTCGTCGTCCTCGCCCACGATCTGCTTCAGCGCCTCGTCGATCGCCGCACGCCCTTTCAGCGCGTCGACCAAACCGTATTCCAGCGCCGCCGCTCCCGTGTCGCCGCCGTGGCGCTCGAGGATATCGTCGATCCCGTTCGCGTAGTGGTCGACCGCTTCCGGCGGCAGCTTGCGCCGGCTCGTCACGCGGTTCGTGAACGCGCTCCACACCTCGCGCAGCAGTTCGCCGGTCGCGAGGCGGTCGGCCTCGGACATGTCGCCGCGCTCGAGGAACTCGAACGCCGACTTGAAGGTGCCGGCGCGGAACACGTGGAGGTCCACGCGCAGCTTCTCGAGCGCACCGGCGTAGTAGTTGCGGTACGAAGCATAGCCCGCCAGCTCGACGGCACCGAGCGGATGCATCCAGATCTCGTCGGCCTGCGCGGCGAGCAGGTACTGGTCCTGCGTGAAGGCATCGCCGACCGCGACGACCTTGCGGCCGCTGGCGCGGAACGCCTCGAGCTCGGCCGCGACATCGCCGATCTTCGCGATGCCGGCCCCCGCCAGCGCATCGGTGGCGAGCACGATCATCGCGATGCGGCGGTCGTCCTTCGCGTGGCGTACCGCCTCGATCAGGTCGCGCAGCAGCGTCTCGCGTTCGGCCTGCTCGCCCGCACCGAGCAGGTTGGCCAGCGGATCGACGAAACTGAGCTGCTCGACCACCGCTCCGGACGGATCGATCACCAGCGCCGCGCCCTCGGGCACCCGCGGCAAGCCGTCGGAGGACAGCATCACCACCACCCCGACCAGCAGCAGTGCGAACACCAGGTTCGCCAGCGAGACGCGCAGCCAGCCGATGAAGGCCCACAGCGCTGCGAAGAAGCGCCGCAATGGTCCCCTGCGTTTCGGTTCGCTCGATTCCATCGGATGCGGCCCTCCTTCAGGCCCCTTGACCGGCGAGCTCGCGCCGCCGCCAGCGGGCGTAGAGCATGCCCGCCGTGAACACCACGCACACCAGCGCGAGTTGCAGCCATTCGATTGCCGCGTTCGCCGCGTCGGCCAGCGCCATCACCGACACCATGAAGTACACCAGCAGCACGAAGCACAGCCAGATGAACGTTTTCCATGCCCCGCGCAGCAGTCCCGGCAGGAACACCAGCAACGGTCCCACCCAGACCACCCACAGGAAACCGCGTGTTGCCGGCTGCACGGCGGTGTTGCCGAAGACCTGCAAGGACAGCACCGCGACCAGCAGCAGGAACGCAACGATCGTGACGCGGCGCGCGCTCTCGGTGGCGGGTGGCATCATGGCAGCACGTCGGCGGGCCGCGATCCCTCGTCCATGTTCGCGACCACGCGCGGCTCGACGCCGCGCTCGCGCAGCCACGCCAGCGCCTCGCGCGACTTCGAGCAGCGCGGGCTGTGATGGATCACGACTTCGTTCATGACGCCTTCCGCCGCTTTCTGGTTTAATGCCAGCCAACATTCCGCGGCAGTATAGCCCACCACCGCATGCGCCGACCCCAGCCTCCCGCACCCGACGCGACCGACACCGGCATCGGCGTGCTGCTGGCCGATACGGGCGGATTCCTGCGCTATCTCGGGTCGCGCATCAACGACAACCGCACGCGCCACAGCGCCTCGGCGCTGACCTTCGTGTCGTTGTTCGCGCTGGTGCCGATGCTGACCGTGTTCTACGCGATCCTGTCGCTGGTGCCCGCTTTCGCGGCGCTGGAGCAGCAGATCCAGGACTTCGTGTTCCGCCATTTCGTGCCGTCGACCGGCGCCGAGGTGCAGGCCTACCTGAACGGCTTCGCCGCGCAGGCACGACGCCTCACCGCTGCCGGCTCGGTGCTGCTGCTGCTCTCGGCCTGGCTGATGCTGCGCAACATCGAGACCCAGTTCAACGTGATCTGGCAGGTCAGGCAGCACCGGCGCGGGCTGTCGAGCTTCCTGATCTACTGGGCCGTGCTCAGCCTCGGCCCGCTGCTGATCGGCGCCGGGCTGGCGATCAGCACCTACCTGTTCTCGCTGTCGGTGCTCGGCGACGCGCCGCGCGCGCAGTGGCTGCGCAGCTGGATCATCGGCATCCTGCCGCAGTTGTTTTCGTTCGCGACCTTCACGCTGATGTACCGCGTGGTACCGAACACCCACGTGCCATTGCGCCACGCGGCGCTGGGCGGCCTGCTCGCGGCGCTCACCTTCGAGGCCGGCAAGTGGCTGTTCGGCGCCACCGTCTCGAGCGGCAGTTACACCCTGATCTACGGCACCTTCGCGGCGCTGCCGCTGTTCCTGCTCTGGTTGCACATCTCGTGGCAGATCCTGCTCGCCGGCGCCGAGTTCGTCCACGCGCTGTCGAGCTATCGCAGCCGCCGCGCACCGCCGCTACCCGACCTGCTGCTGATGCTCGGCCTGCTCGAGCGCCTTCATCACCTGCACCAGCAGGGCGCCACCCTCGGCGAACACGCGGTGCTGCGCCGCGACTGGCTGTTCGGCGCCTTCAGCACCGACCCGGCACAATGGCAGCGCGTGCGCGACGCGCTGCTCGATGAGCGCCTGATGCTCGAGACGCGCCAGGGCGTGTTCGTGCTCGGCACCGACGCCGCGCAGGTCTCGCTGTGGTCGCTGTACCAGCTGGCCGGTTCTTCCGGGCGCCTGCCCGGGCCCGCGCTGCGCCGCGAGCTGCCGCCCTGGTGTCGCGACGCGATCGAGCGCCTCGAACGCGCCGAGGACGGCCTGCGCGACACGCTGGCGCCCAGCCTGGCCGAGCTGTTCACCGCCACGCCCCCGCAGGAGTCCGACGATGCCCGACCGTGATCCCCGTTCGCGCTGGCTGCACCCGCTGCTGCTGGCGCTGACCCTGCTGCTGGCTGCCTGTGCCGGCGACGAGGAACCGGCGGAGCAGGATGCCCTGCGCCCGCCGGGACAGTGGCTGGTGCTGAACTACTGGGCCGAGTGGTGCGAGCCGTGCATCGAGGAAATCCCCGAGCTGGCCGCCTTCGCCGCCGCGAACACCGGCCGTGCGCGGGTGTTGCTGGTGAACTTCGATGGCGCCGGCGGCCCGGAGCTGGCAGCGCAGGCCGAACGGCTCGGCATTCCGCGCGAACTGCTGCTGGAGCGCGATCCCGCGCGCGAACTGGGGCTCGAGCGGCCCCGGGTGTTGCCGTCGACCTTCGTGATCGGCCCCGACGGCGCGCTGCGCGCCACACTGCACGGCGCCCAGACCGCCGCGCAGCTGAACGACGCCACGCGCGAGCGTTGAGCATGTGCGTGATGATCCTGGTCGCGGGCAGCGTGCAGGGCGTGGGCTACCGCGCGTTCGCACGCAGCGCGGCGCGCGAACTGGGAATCCTGGGTCACGCGCGCAACCTGCCCGACGGCCGCGTCGAGGTGCTGGCCTGCGGGACTGTTCCCGCGCTGCAGGAGTTCACCGCGCTGCTGCGCACCGGTCCGCGCTGGTCACGCGTGGAGCACCTGAGTGTCGATGCCGTGACCTGCCGCGCGCCGGCCGACTTCCACACGGCCTGAGGCTGCTGCGAAAAATGGCGCACGCTGCATGCGTGCGCACGCACGCGGCCCGATGCTAAGGTTGGCGGCCGTTCGTGAACCAATGCCTGCCTCCCGATGAAACGCCGCACCCTGCTCCGCCACGCCACGCTCGCACCGCTGCTGCTCGCCACGGGGCGCGCATGGCCCGGCGCGGCGGAACCGTCGGGTGGCTGGCGCCGCTTCGAACTCGTATACCACGTCGACCTGTCGAGCCTGGAAGGCCCCGGGCGGCTGTGGCTGCCGCTGCCGCAGGACGCGGGCGAGTACCAGCGCGTGCGCGAGTTGCGCTGGGAAGGCGACGTGGATGGCGCGGCACTGTCGCGCGATCCGGTCTACGCCGCACCGGTATTCAGCATGGCGTGGGACGGATCGCGCGCGCCGCGCCCGCTCGTGGTCAGCGCGCAGATCGCGTTGCGCGACCGCTCGCTCACCGACGGCAGTGCGCCGCCCCCCTCACCGGACGACGCCCGGCGCTACCTGCAAGCTACCGCACACATGCCGGTCGACGGCATCGTAGCGACGACCGCCGAAACCATCCTGGCGAACAGCGGCGCGCGCGATGATCTCGCCCGCGCACGCGCGATCTACGAGTGGATCGTCGACAACACCTTCCGCGAACCGACGGTGCGCGGTTGCGGCACCGGTGACATCCGCAGCATGCTCGAGACCGGCAACCTCGGTGGCAAGTGCGCCGACATCAATTCGCTGTTCGTCGGCCTTGCGCGCGCCGCCGGGATTCCGGCGCGCGAGGTCTACGGGGTGCGCATCGGGCCGTCGGTGCAGTTCCCCTGCCTCGGCAAGCCGGCCGGCGACGTCTCGGGCGCGCAGCACTGCCGTGCCGAGTTCCTCGATCCGCGGCGCGGATGGGTGCCGGTGGATCCCGCCGACGTGCGCAAGGTGGTGCTGGAAGAAGGGCTGTCGCTCGAGGACCGGCGCGTGCGCACGCTGCGCGAGCGTCTGTTCGGCTACTGGGAAATGAACTGGGTGGCGTTCAACCACGCGCGCGACTTCGAACTCGTGCCGCCGGCGCGCACGCCGCTGCCGTACCTGATGTACCCGTACGCGGAGTTCGGCGAGCGCGTGCTCGACGGCCGCGACCCCGCCGAATCCGGATTCCGCATCCACAGCCGCGCGCTGGCATAGGTCCGGGCCGTGCCCGGACATGGTTCCGCCGTCCGGGCTGTGCCCGGACATGGTTCCGCCGTAGGTCCGGGCTGTGCCCGGACATGGTTCCGCCGTAGGTCCGGGCTGTGCCCGGACGAATGTTCGGCCGCAGGCCGAACCTACGGGGTGATGGCGCCCGGGCGGTGCTGGGCGGCGTCCAGATAGAGGCGCAGCGGCTTGCTCTCGTTGCGGCCAAGATAGATCACGAGTCCGTAATAACCGTGCTCGTAGTCGCGCACGAACTCGTGCGGCCTGAGTTGCAGCACCGTCTCGCCCGAGCGCCGCCTCGCGGTCACGACCATCTCCTCGACGGCGGCGTCGCCACGCGGGATCGCGAGCCGCACGGCCTGCATGTCCTGCTCCGGCAGCACCACGATTTCCTCGACCTTGATACCGCTCGCGGGATCGACGTAGCCGGGACGCAGTTCGACGTCCGCGGTCTGCGCGAACGCGCGCGTGGCGATCACGAACAGCAGCGACAGCCAGAAGGCGCGCTTGCGCAGCGTGGCGATCATCGTGATATCTCCTGTCAAATGGCTACGGGTCGTCGAACCATCGTGGATCCTGCTCCGCACGCGCCGGCCCGTCGGCATGAACGCCGACCTACGGGTCGTAGAGCGAGGCGATCTCCTGCGACGGAGTTTCGCAGACGTCGGCCAGCAGCACCACCCGCAGCGCGATCGCATCCGGTGCCGGCGATGGTTGCAGCGCAGAAGCGCCGGTACCGAGCCACAGGCTTAGCAGCGCAGCACACGGGAACGGCAGACGGTCCGGTGCATACGGCGTGACGCGATCCAGGCTGATGCGCTGCACCCCGGGCAACCGGGCCAGCGTACGCGCCCAATCCGCGATCGCCGCGGAGAAAGCAGCGTCGTCGGCACCCGCCGCCGGATCGAGCATCAGCAGCTGGCGCCGGGTGCCGGGCGGTGCCACGTCACGCGGCGGTCCGGCCAGGATCGACTCCTCGGCCAGCGCCGGACGGATCAGGCTCTGGTCCATGAAGCTGCGTTCGTCGGCGCGCAGGATCTCGCCGGCCGCGGTCTGCATCGGATCGACGTTCAGGCGGCCGTCGTCGAGGTAGAACTCGGACACGCAGTCGAAGTCGATCGCCTGCGAGGACTCGACGACATGGTTGCGCAGGTACTTGGCAAACGGGTAGTACTTCATGCCAAGCCGGCAGTGGCTGGTCTCGTAGTAGTGGCGGAACGCCTCGCGCGTCGTGCCGGGGCGGCGGGTAAGCAGGCAGACGGATTTCATGGGGTATTCTCTCCTGGTCGGGAATGCATCATGAGCGCGTTGCGCCCGGCGGCCTTGGCCCGGTACAGCGCCTGGTCGGCCGCAATCAGTAGTTCCTCGACGCCGCTCATCCCGTCGTGCGGGAGGTGGCAGGCGATGCCGAAACTCGCGGTAACACAGCCGAACGGAGAACCCTCGTGCGCCAGCGCGAGCGCGCCCAGCCCCCGCCGGATCTGCTCGACCACGCCGCGCGCGTCCTCGGCGCCGGTGTCGGGCAGGATCAGCGCGTATTCCTCGCCGCCATAGCGGGCCGCGAGATCGGTGGCACGGCGCAACTCCGCCTGCAGCACACGGGCCACGCGAACGAGGATCTCATCGCCCCGGGCGTGTCCGTAGCGGTCGTTGTAGGCCTTGAAAAAATCGATGTCGCACATCACCAGCGTGAACGGCTTGCCGCTGCGGCGCGCGCGCTGCCATTCCTCGCCCAGCGTGGCATCGAAGCGACGGCGGTTCGCGAGCCCGGTCAGACCATCCTGCAGGCTCAGGCGCTCGAGTTCGTCGTTGGCAACACGCAATTCCACCGTGCGCTGTTCGACCCGGCGCTCGAGCTCCTGCTGCACGGACTCGACCTCGCGGAACGCCGCACGAAGGCGCCGGCGCATCTCGTCGAAGGCATGCGCGAGACTTTCGAGCTCGCGGGACCACGAGCGCGGCAACGGCGCATCGAAATCACCGGTGGCGAGTGCGCGCGCCGCGAGCTCGAGTCGTTGCACCGGTCGTGCCAGGTAACGCGTCATCAGCCACGCGGCACAGAGCGAGAGCACCAGCAGCAGCACCCCGATCAGCATCAGGTCGCGCATGCCTGCGTCGATCACTCCGGTGAAGTCCTTCTGCGGCGCCACGACCACGATCAGCCAGTCGAGGCCGTGCGCGTCGCGCCAGCGCGACGCCCGTAACCAGATGCGTCCCAAGGCAGCGTCGAAGGGCAACTGCAGCGTGTCATCGATTCCACGCAATCCGCCTTCCACGCCCGCGAGCTCGAGTGCGGCACCGCGGATCAACGCGTCAGGCGACTGCGTCGCCGGCAGCCGCTCGACGCCGGCACCGGGCAACTGCCGCAGCGTGCCGCCGTGCGAACTGCCGATCAGGAGTCCGTTCTGCTCGACGATGAACACGCGAGAACCCGGACTGGACTCCAGCCCCGCGAGGTAGTCACCGATATCGTGCAGGAAAAGGTCTACGCCGACCACCGCGCGTGTTCCGGGCATTCCGGTCTCGACACTCCTGCCGAAGCCGATCACGACCACCGAGGGGTTCTCGGTCCAGTGATACACGCTGCTCCAGCCGGCGCGCCCGGAGGCGGGCACTTCGGCATACCAGGCCTGCTCGCGGAAATCTCCGAAATCGAGGTCGCGAAGGTGCTCCCCGCGCGTTCCGCCTGGGCCCACCGCGTACTGGTGCAGCACCTCGGGATCCGGCGCGTGGGCTTCCTCGATCACCACCTCGCGCGAGGCGGTGTCGGCGCGGCCCGCGCCGATGAACGAGCGGTCGCTGGCGCCGATGTTGAAATAGGCGATCTCGGGGTACAACCGCACCAGTCTGAGCAGCAGGCGCCGCGCCGACTCCGGCTTGTCCGGCGTCACCACGCCGGCGTGCAGCGCCGCCGCCATCAGGTCGATCGCCCTGGTCGGCGCGTCGAGGTAACTGCGCAGGTGCTCCTCGACCTGCTCGCCCGTGCGCGACTGCAGTTGTGTCGCCAGGTCCACGACGGCGCGCTGGCTGTTGTGCCACGACACCCAGCCGAGCACGCCGATCACCACCGCCAGCAGCAGCGAGACGGTGGAGGCGAACCACAGCGCGAGCGGATAGCCGCCGCCCGCGGCACCTGGCGAACGCGTCTGTACGGGCGGGGGTTCGGCGGCGTTCATGCCGCTGCAGTGTAGCAGGGCAACCGCTGCGCGCGAGCGCAGCAGCTGATGTCGACCACGAAGCACCACGACAGGTGGTGCACGGCGCCACCGGCATGGCGCTTGTCGTCAACCGACCTCGATATGCAGGCGGCTCAGCTTGATGGTCCTGATCCGCCAGCGGCCGTCCAGCCGCACATAGGTCTCGTGGTGGTGGCCGAATCCGTGCAGCATCCTGAACGGACTTCCCGCAGGCATCCACAGCTTGTCTTCCATCGCCCGGACACCCGTCGCGGTGGTCTCCGGGGTGATCTCGATTTCGGGCATGTGCCCGTGGTGCGGAAATAGCGTGCCCCGAGGGCATGGATTTCCGCGGTGGCGATGAGCCTTTCGGTGGGCCCTGGCGGGCAGGACCCCGGCGCCGTCATTTCCACTCCGGCCCGGCCGTCACGCGCTCGGGCAGGATGTAGCCCGGCTCCTCGCCGGCGCTCCATGCTTTCATCATCGACGGAAACTCACCGTAGTGACTGAGCGCGGCATGCGCTTCGGTCTCGTAGTCGAGTCCGGTCATCAGATTGGTGTCCCAGACCTTGTTCATCGCCTGTTTGGTCAGTGCCTGCGAAATGGCCGAGGTCTTCTTCAGCCGCGCGATCAACGACGCCACTTCCCCGTCGATGCGCTCACGCGGCACGGCCAGGGTGATCAGGCCCATCGCCGCCGCTTCCCTGCCGCTGATCTCGTGCCCGAGCAGCAGCAGTTCCTTCGCCCGGCGCCAGTGCACCATCCGCGGCACCCGCTGCGAGCCGCCCCAGCCGGTCATCAGGCCGTAGACGATCTCGGGTTGCGAAAAGGTGGCGTCCTCGCCGGCGATCACGAAATCGCAGGCGTGCAGCATCTCGAAGCCGCCGCCGCGCGCCCCGCCCCTGGCGACGCCGATCACCGGCTTCTCCAGCGTCTCGATCCCGCGGATCACGGCGTTGCCGAGCTGCAGCAGCTCGCGATACTCCAGCGGCTCGAAGGCATGGGTATCCGGCCGCAGCTCGTCGACGAAGCGGCCGCCGTCGTGGAAACCGTCGTTGGCGGCGGTGATCACCAGCACGCGGATCTGCCGGTCGTCGCGCGCGTCCTCGATCGCCCGGCGCAGCCCGACCAGGACCTCGCGCGTCATGCCCTGCATGAACTTCGCGTTGGTCTTGGTGGCGGTCGCCACGCCATCCTTCTTCTCGTAGCGCAGGCTCTCGTTCATGGCCCCTCCCCCGCAGGCCGGTCGGGCCGGCGTGTCCCACCGACCCTGACTGCGACCCGACTCAGTTGTGCACGCCACCGTCGATCTTGACGACCTCCCCGGTCATGTGGGCGCCGTCGCCGGAGGCGAGCATCGCCACCACGCCGGCCACGTTCTCCGGTTTGCCGAACACGCCGTCCGGGCGCGACAGGTGCCCGAACAGGCTCATGTCCAGCCCGCCCATGCGCTCGCCCTGCGCCGCGGTCATCGGCGTGGCGATTCCTCCCGGCGCCACCGCGTTCACGCGCACGCCCTGCTTGAGGTATTCCCACGCCAGCGTGCGCGTCAGCGCGAACACCCCGCCCTTGCTGGCGGCGTAGGCGGCCATGTAGGGGTGCCCGAACAGCGACGAGGTCGAGGCCGCGTTGACGATGTTGCCGCGCGTGGCGATCAGCGCCGGCAGTGCCTCGCGGCAGAACAGGAAGGTGCCGACCAGGTTCACGTCGAGCAACTGGCGGAACAGCTCGAGCGTGGTGCTGGTGGTGGCTTCGGAGCGCAGGATGCCGGCCAGGTTCACCAGCACGTCGAGCTTGCCTTCGGTGGCCAGCACGTCGGCGACCACGCGCTGCGCAGTGGACTCCTCGGCGACCGATCCGCAGAGGTAACGCGCGCTGCCTCCGGCGCCGGCGCCCGCATGGGCACGCGTCACGGTCTCACGCAGGCCGGTCTCGTTGGTGTCGACGCCGATCACGGTCGCGCCCTCGGCGACCAGTCGCACCACCGTCGCCTGTCCGATCCCCGATGCCGCGCCGGTAAGGATCACCGTCCTGCCGGTGAAACGCTGCAATGCCGTCATCAGATGCTTTCTCCTGTGGTCGATGGGTCGAGGGAATGCCCCCGGCGCTGGTCCGGGGGCGATGTGGCGAGCGAGTATGCCCGCAGCGCCGGTGCAGCGCGATAGCCGCGGTGCTCAGATCGTGCTCTGGATGAACTGCGCGACCGCGGCCGGATCTATCACCGGACGCGGATTGAACATCGTGCTGGGGTCGCTCATGGTGCCGACGACGATCTGCTCGAAGTGCTGCATGATGCGCTCGCCGGCAACCAGTTCCGAGAGGCGCGTCGGCTGCCCGATCCGCTTCATCAGCGCCTCGACCGCGTCCGCTGCGGCGTCGGCCGCCTCGGCATCGCTCATGCCGTGCGTGTTCACGCCGAGCGCCTGCGCCACCTCGGCCAGCCGCTTCGAGGCGTGGTCGCGGTTGAAACGCATCGCCGCCGGCAACGCGATGCCGCAGCCCGTGCCGTGGTGCACGCCGAGCAGCATGCCGATGGTGTGCGCGTAGCAATGCGCGATGCCGAGCCCCGGCCCCAGCGCCATGCCGCCCAGCGTCGAGGCGACCAGCATGTTCTGGCGCGCCTCGAGGTCGGAGCCGTCGGCCACCACGCGCTCGAGGTTGTCACGCACCAGGCGCACCGACTGCAGGCCGAGCCCGACCGTGATCGGGTTGCCGGTCGGGTTGACGACGCTCTCGATCGCGTGCGTCAGCGCGTCCATGCCGGTGCCGATCGTGATGTGCTTCGGCAGGCCCGTGACCAGCGTCGGGTCGAGGATCGCGACGTCGGGGCACAGGTTCACGTCGTTGATGAAGAACTTGCGGTGCAGCCGGCTGTTGGTGATCACGCCCGCGGTGGTCACCTCGCTGCCGGTGCCGTGCGTGGTGGGGACCGAGACGTGCGGCAACTGCCGGCCCTCGAGGCGCATCAGGCTCATCGCCTGCAGCGCCGAGCCGCCGCCCGTGAGCGCCACCAGCGTCAGCTTCGCGCAGTCGATCGAGCTGCCGCCGCCGAGGCTGATCAGGCTGTCGGCCTGCACCGAGCGGCAGTAATCGAGCGCCGCCTGCGCGCATTCGTAGGTCGGGTCCGGCACCACGCCGTCGAAGACGCCCACGCAGCGATCGCCGGCGGCGAGCAGCGCACGGTCCACCAGCCCCGCGGCGCGCACGCCGGCGTCGGTGATGATCACCGCGCGGCGGGCGCCGAGGATGCGCAGCTCGTTGCCGAGCCCGGCCAGCGCCTTCGCGCCGCACAGGATCTTGCTCGGCACCTTGTAGACGAAGTTCTGCCCCGGCGGGTACGAGAACAACGCACCGAAGGTGCCGCGGTTCGCGTTGCCCTCGTTGGAGATGTAGATCGACTTCGTCTGCGTGTAGCTCTCGAGTCCTTCCTCGCCGAACTCGCGCCCCATGCCGCTGCTCTTGTAGCCGCCGAAGGGCACGAAGTCGGCCAGCATCGAGATGTCGTTGATCGACAGGATGCCGGTGCGCACGCGGTTCGCGAGGCGCCGCGCACGCCGCGTATCGGTCGAGAACACGCAACCCGCGAGGCCGAAATCGCTGTCGTTGGCGATCGCCACCGCCTCGTCGTCACCGTCGAAGGGGATCACCGCCAGTACCGGCCCGAAGATCTCCTCGCGTGCGACGCGCATCGCGTTGTTCACCCCGGTGAGGATCGTCGGCGCGAAGTAGTATCCGCTGTCCCAGGCCGGTCCGCTCAGCCGGTGGCCGCCGCAGGCGACTTGCGCGCCTTCCTCGCGCGCGAGTTCCACGTAACGCTCCACCGTCTCGAGCTGCTTGCGGCTGGCGAGCGGACCCATCTTCGTGTCGGGCAGCAACTGGTAGCCGACCTTCAGCTCCTGCAGCCGCCGCACCAGGCGCGCGACGAACTCGTCGTGGATGCCGCGCGCGAGCAGCAGCCGCGAGCCGGAGATGCAGACCTGGCCCGCGTTCTGGAAGTTGGCCGTGATCGCACCGTCGACCGCCACGTCCAGGTCGGCGTCGTCGAGCACGATGTTCGCGGACTTGCCGCCGAGCTCCAGCGTCACCGGCTTCAGTCCGCCGGCCGCCGCGTTCATGGTCGACTTGCCGACGTCGCTGCTGCCGGTGAACGAGATCTTGTCCACCCCCGGATGCGAGGACAACGCCTCGCCCACGCTGCCACCCCGCCCCGTGATCACGTTCAGCACCCCGGGCGGAATCCCGGCCTGGTTCGCCAGCGCGGCGATCATCAGCGCCGACAGCGGCGTGGACGAGGCGGGCTTCAGCACCAGCGTGTTGCCCATCACCAGCGCGTGCGTGATCTTCCACATCGCCATCGCGTAGGGCACGTTCCACGGCGCGATCGCGGCGCACACGCCGATCGGTTCGCGCCGGATCAGGTTCTCTCCCCACGCGAACACCGAGCCCGAGACCCCGACCTCCTCTTCCCACCTGAACTTGTTGGCCGCGTACCAGGCGAGGTTGCGCATCGTGTTGCACGACACCCACAGCCCGCCGGCGACCCACGCCAGCGGCGAACCGTTGCTGCGGCTGTCGGCCATCGCGATGGCGCCGGAGTTCGCTTCGACGAGATCGGCGAAGTGGAACATGATGTCGGCCCGCTCGCCGGGCGCGAGATCGCTCCAGACGCCCGAATCGAAAGCGGCGCGCGCTGCACGCACGGCGGCGTCCACGTCACGCTGGTCGCAGCTCGGGACTTCGGCGAAAGCCTCGCCGGTGCCGGGGTCGATGACCTGCATCGTCTTGCCGCCGAGCGCGTCGGCGAACCCGCCGCCGATGAACATCTGATACTTGTCCACGATGACCTCTGTATACCGTGAGTCGAATTGCCACCTGCCACTGGGAGCCGCACCTGCCGGCATGTCCCGCAGCGACCGGCCACAGATTAAACTTAGCCGTAAGCCATATCCAGTGAAGATTTGGTGAGGTGCCGTCGACCGAACCGGCGGTCCCGACGGACACTCAACTGCGAAACGCTTCCCTTCCGTGCCCCTGCACCGCAATCCCCTGCGCCGCGAGCACCTCATGCTGCAGCGCATGCATCGCCGCAGCCGCTTCGTCGATCGCCTTCACGAACGCCAGCGAGCCGGCCAGGATCGGCGCCAGCAGGGTGCGATCCTGCACCCGCGCCGGCGGATACTCGTGCTCGACGACCAGGAAGGTCTGCGCCGGATCGAGCGTGAGGTACTCGCGCGCGGCGAGCTGGTGATCGAGCCAGTCGACCGAGCGGTTCTGCAGGTACGCCAGCGGGTCGTGCCGGGCGGTGCCCGGCAACTCGTGCTCGCAGAACACGGTCTGCTTCTTCCACGCGTTGGCGCGCGCGGCCGGCGCCGCCAGCGGCTGCGCGCCATCCCAGTCCCCGCGCAGCATCGTCTGCCCGCCGTAGCCCCACGCGGAGATACCGCGGGCGTCGATCACCTGTCCCTTGACGTGAAAGCCGCCGATCAGGAACGGGTAGCCCATGTCGCGCAGGTAACGGAACACCGAGCGCGAGTCCTGCCCGATCAGGATCGCGTGCGACGGGTCGTAGTGGATGCGGAACTCGTCCGCGACGCCGTGCCGCTCGCAGATGCGGTGCAGCGCGATCCACGGACCGGGCGCGTAGGCGATGTTGTTGTGCCAGAGGTCGTCGGCGGTCCAGCCCGGCATCGGGCAGGGTTCGACGCGGTAGACCAGCCCGCGCTCCTTCGCCGCCGCGAGCAACGGCACGAACACTTCCTCGAACATCACCAGGTTCGCGTCCATCGACAGCCGGGCGTTGCGACCCACGAAGCCGCACACGGCATCCACGCCGAGCAGCACCGCGGCGTCGAACACCCGCCGCATGAACTCGTGCTTGCGCCGGCGCAGCCCCTCGTCGGCGATCAGCATGTTGTCGAAGTACCCGAGGTCGC
The DNA here is from genome assembly GCA_022072145.1 of Pseudomonadales bacterium. Taxonomy (GTDB): domain Bacteria; phylum Pseudomonadota; class Gammaproteobacteria; order Pseudomonadales; family UBA5518; genus UBA5518. The sequence goes on along the minus strand of JAJVIG010000028.1, from coordinate 37,690 downwards.
AGATCCCGACGCCGCTCGCGCGGGTCGCGGCCAGCACACGCGCGGCGCGCGCAGAGTCGAACGGCCGGCGCAGGTCGAGCGTGTTCGCGACCGGGTCGAGCAGCGCCTCGGCCGGCACATCGCTGTGCTCGGGATGCAAGGCCGCGGAGAGCTGGATATACGGCGCGCCTATATCGGCCGCGAAGCCGAGCCAGTCCTCGATCGCGCGGTCGGGGTCGGCGTCGCGCACGGCGCGTGGCGTCAGTTCCTGCAGCGCGGCCGTCAGGATGCCAAGCTTCATGTGGCGGGGACGAAACGACGGCTCCGCGCTCATTCCCTGATCTCCGTCCACACCGAACCGCCGCGGTTGGACTCCGTCACGGCCTCGAGGAAGCGCATGGCGCGCACTCCCGCCTCGATGCCGCGAAAGCGCTCGTGCGCACCCGCGTCGCCGTCGAGCGCGTCGGCGAAACCGCGGTAGAGGTTGGCCATCGCCTCCACCAGACCTTGCGGATGTCCGGGCGGCAACTGGCTCGCACCACGCCCCAGCGCTTCGTTGAACGCGTGCCCCGGCGTGAACACCTGCATCGGCGCGTCCTCGCGCAGATGTATCAACTGCGCCGGCGCGTCGTGGCTCCACTTCAACGCGCCGCGGCTGCCGTACACCGCGATCCCCACGCTGTTCTCCTCGCCGGTCGCGACCTGGCTCGCGCGCAACACCCCGGGCACGCCGTCCGCGGTGCGCAGCAGCGTGGTGCCGTCGATGTCGAGCCCGCCGGCGCCGGGCATCGCGCGCAGATCGGCCAGCACGCGCTGCACGCGCAGCCCGGTGGTGTACTCGACGAGGTCGAAGGCGTGCACGCCGATATCGCCGTAGCAGCAACTCGGCCCGGAGCGCGCCGGATCGAGGCGCCAGATCGCGGCGCGCGCCCCGGCGTCCTGCAGCGCCGGATTGATCCAGCCCTGGTAGTAGCGCGCATCGATCTTCTGCACCGTCCCGATCGCACCGGCCGCGATCAGCGCACGCATCTGGCGCACCATCGGGTAGCCGGTGTAGGTGTGCGCCACGCAGACCAGACGGTCGTTCGCCACGGCCACCCGCGCCAGCTCGTCGGCCTGCCCGGCGGTCACCGTGAACGGCTTCTCGCAGATGACGTGCAGACCTGCGCGCAACGCGCCGAGCACCTGCTCGAAGTGCAGGTGGTTGGGGGTGAGCACCGCGATCGCCTCGATGCACTCACCGGGCGGGAGCGCGCGTTCGGACGCGAACAGCGCGGGCAGATCGGCATGGATGCGGCGCTCGTCGAGTCCCAGCGCATGCGCCCGGGCGCGTTCGCGCTCGGGATCGGTACCGAACACCCCGCCCTTCAACGCGAAGCGCTCCGACAAGGCCGCCGCAGCGCGGTGCACCCCACCGATCAGCGATCGCTGCCCGCCGCCTGCGAAGGCGAGCGGAATCCGCCGTCCCGCAATCATTGGCGCACTCCCTGCGTGCGCTCCGCAGGATCACGGAACAGCACCAGGAACAACACGAACACCGCGAATGCCAGCCCAGCCGGGAACAACCAGACCGATTGCCACGCATGGGAGCCGGCCTGCGCGTAGCGATCGGTGATCTCGCCGGCGACGGCGAAACCGATCAGCATGCCGAGCCCGTAGGTCGCGAGCGTCAACAAGCCCTGCGCCGAGGCCTTGAAGCGTTCGCCGGCACGCGCATCGGTATAGACCTGGCCGGCCACGAAGAAGAAGTCGTAACAGACACCGTGCAGCGCGATGCCGAGCAACAGCATCCACACCCCCTCGCCGGCGTCGCCGAAGCCGAACAGCACGTAGCGCAGGCTCCAGGCGAGCATTCCCGCGAGCAGCGTGAACTTGATCCCGATGCGGCGGAAGCACCACGGCAGCAGCAGGATGAACCCGGCCTCGGAAATCTGTCCGAGCGTCATCTTGCCGGTCGGGTTCGTGACGCCGGTTTCGGCGAGGAACAGGTTCGCATTCTGGTAGTAGAACGCGAGCGGCACGCAGATCAGGATCGCGGAGCAGAAGAAGACAGCGAAATTGCGGTCGCGCAGCAGACCGAGCGCATCGGCACCGAAGAGTTCGCGCAGTTCCTGCACCCCGTGCGCGCGCGGCGGCGTGGCCGGCAGCGTGAAGCTGTAGAGTCCCAGCGCCAGCGAGGCGATCGCCGCCAGCAGGAAGGTGTTGCGCAGCGTGCCCTGCGCCATGCGCGCGGCATCGTCCCACGCGAACACATAACTGATCGCCAGTCCCGCGACGATCCAGCCGATGGTGCCCCAGATGCGCACCGCGGCGAACTCGGCCGCCGGATCGCTCATCTGGCGGAACGCCACCGCGTTCACCAGCGCCAGCGTCGGCATGTAGACGACCATGTAGGCCAGCGCTGCCGGATAGAAGGCCGCGAAGTCACCGGCAACGTGCATCGCCCACAGCAGCGCGGCACCCGCGAGGTGCAGCAGGCCGAGGATGCGCTCGGCATTGAAGAAGCGATCGGCGATCAGGCCGATGAACAGCGGCGCGACGATCGCCCCCCACGACTGGGTAGCGAACGCCATGCCGGTCTGCGCACCGGTGGCCTCCAGATTGGTCGCGAGAAAGGTACCCAGCGTCACGAACCAGGCGCCCCAGACGAAGAACTGCAGGAACATCATGATTCCCAGACGCAGGCGGATCGTGATCATGGGCCGTTCACTCCGTACCGGTCAGCGCTGCGCGGATACGCCGAGCAGGCCGCGTTGCGCCAGCCAGGCATCGAGCAACCCGGGCCACGCCCCCAGCGTGCGATCGTGCATGGCAAGTCCGAGCCCGTGACGACCGTGCCCGAATACGTGCAACTCGGCAGGCACCTTCGCGGCGACCAGTGCTTCGTAGTAGGCGATCGCGTTGGCCGGAGCGACCACCTCGTCGTCGGTCGTATGGAAAATGAACGTCGGCGGCGTGTGCTCGTCGACATTCCCCGCCGGCTGGAGCTGGCGCAACCCCTGGGCACTGGTGTGTTCGTCCACCAGCTCCAATTCATTCCAGCGCGCCTCGGGCACGGCGATCGCCGGGTAGCCCAGGATCGCGAAGTCCGGCCGGCTGCTCACACGCTCCACCGGATCGGCGGCCGCCGCATCGCCGCCGTCGAACTGCGTGGAAACCATGGCAGTCAGGTGACCGCCCGCCGAAAACCCGATCATCCCGATCCGCGAGGGATCGATCCCGTACTCGGCGGCGTGCGCGCGCACCCAGCGGACCGCACGCTGTGCATCGAGCAGCGCGACCGGATGGCGGTAGCCGAAGGTCACCAGCCGGTAGCTCAGAACGAACGCCGCCACACCGTGCGCGGCGAACCAGTCGGCGACCTGCCGCCCTTCGTGGCCGGTCGCGAGCGCCTGGTAGCCGCCGCCCGGCGCGACGATGATCGCAGCGCCGTTCGCCACTGCGCCATCGGTGCCGATCAGCGTCAGCGTGGGCGTGTCCTGCGGCGCGTCACCGCGTGCGTGCGGTGCGGGTCCTTCCCAGAGCGGAATCGTCCGCAGCCGGAACGCGAAACCCGGATCGGCCGGTGGCGGAACGCGCGGCGGTGGGGCACCGTGCGCGACGGCGCCGGGCGTTCGCGCCAGATCGTCGGCGATCTGCAGCAGCGCCGTGTCGGTGAGGATCGTGGGCGCATAGACCTGCAAAGCACGCAGACCAAGGTCGCGCGCCTGCTCGACTCCCGGCGAGTTCACGAACACCGGTATGTGTCGTTCGAGCACCGCGCGTGCGGCGGGGTTGTCGAGCAGTTCACCGACCGTGGAATCGACACCGAGCCGCCGCACCGGATCCGCCGCATGCGCGAGCGCGCCGGCGAGCGCCAGCCACAGCGCGCACAGCACCACGCCGCCGTGCCGTCGTGCCGCGCGCGCCGCCGCCAGCCATTCCCTCGCCCCGTCCACGATGTCCACGATCATGCGTGCCTCCTACACCGCCCCGTCGCGCCAGCGCGTCGCCGCGTGATCGGCCGCGCGTGCCGTCAGCGCCATGAAGGTCAGCGAGGGATTCACCACCCCGCAGGAACTCATGCCGGCACCGTCGGTGACGTAGAGGTTCGGCACCTCGTGCGCCTGGTTCCAGGCGTTCAGCACCGACGTCTGCGGATCGCGCCCCATGCAGGCGCCGCCCATCTCGTGGATCGCGTCGCCGGGCACCGAAGGCCGCGCGAGCGACACCACGTTCTGCAGGCCGGCGGCCTTCAGCATCGCCTCGGCCTGCGCCGCCGAATCGGCGTTGAGTTTGGCCTCGTTCTCGCGGAAGCGCACATCGAAACGCAACTGGGGGATGCCGTACCGGTCGACCAGCCGCTCGTCCAGCATGACGCGGTTGTCGTGGTACGGCAGGCATTCCGTGAATGCCGCAAGGAACATCGCCCACGCAGGAGGCTGGCGCAACGAGTCCTTGAACGCGGCGCCGAACCCGGGCAACGCGGTCGCGATCAAGCGGCCCTCGAGCGGAATCGCCATACCCTGGTAGCCGTAACCGCGCAGGAAGTCGCCATCGGGCCGCGCGGGATCCAGATTCCGGAAGCGCGGGACATAGATCCCGTTGGGGCGGTAACCGCGGTAATAGCGGCCCATGAACTCGGTGGTGATCCCGAACGCGAAGCCTCCTTCCTGGTGATCCATCACGTAACGCCCCAGCGCCCCGCTGCCGTTCGCGAGGCCGTGCGGAAAACGCTCCGAACGCGAATTCAGCAGGATCTGCAGGCTCGCCAGCGTCGAGGCGCACAGGAACACCAGACGCGACGTGAAACGCCGGCGCTCGCCGGTTTCCGAATCGATCACGCGCACGCCCGAGAGGCGTCCGGCCGCGGGGTCGTAATCGAGTCCTTCGACCACGCTGTCGGCGCGCAGTGTCATGCGGCCGGTCTTCGCCGCGGCGGGCAGCGTCGAGCTCAGGCTGCTGAAATACGCGCCGGGGGAACAACCGCGCTGGCACACGCCGCAGTAGTGGCATGCCCCGCGGTCCCCGAGCGCTTCGGTGAGGTTCGCGCACCGCCCGATGGTCAGGCGGCGCTCCGGGAAAGCGGCCTCGATGCGCTGCTTCGCAGCCTTCTCGAGCGCGAACATCTGCATCGGCGGCTGGAACACGCCATCGGGCAGCTGCGGCAAGCCCTCGGCCTGGCCGCTGACGCCGATGAAGCGCTCGACGTGCGCGTACCACGGCTCGAGCTCACGGTAGCGGATCGGCCAGTCGATGCCGTTTCCGTCGCGCCCGTTGGCCTCGAAATCGAGGTCGCTCCAGCGGTAGACCTGACGCGACCACAGCAGCGACTTGCCACCGACGACGTTGGCGCGGAACCAGTTGAACGGCGCTGCCTGCACGTACGGCTGATCGGCGTCGCGCATCCAGAAATGGCGGGTGGTTTCGTCGAACGCGAACGACTGGCTCTGCACCGGATAGTCGCGCGCGTACAGTTCCCGCAGCGGCTTGCCGCCGAACGGGATCTGCCACGGCGGCATGTGTTCGGTCACGTAATCCTTGCCGTGCTCGAGCGCTCGTCCGCGCTCGAGCACCAGCACCTTCAGCCCCTTCTCGGTCAGTTCCTTCGCCGCCCAGCCTCCGGTAACTCCGGAGCCCACCACGATCGCATCGAAGTCCGTGTTCATTCCGAATTCCTCGCCCGGTTCCGTTCGCCCGCCGCCCGTCGTCGCGCCTCAATAACTCCACTGCCGGCCGAGCGCGGCGTACTCCAGATCGCTTTCCAGGCGCATCGGCATCGGCTCGTAGTTCAGGAATTTCGTCGCGCCGGCCTCGGAGCTGAAATAGCCGATCACCGTGAGTTCCTTGAGCTTGGTGAAGAACGGGGTGTTCTCGTCGACCAGCTTGCTCATGCCGCCGAGCACGCCGCCGGGAAGCGGGCTGACGTAGCGCGCGGCGTCCTGCTCCGCGGCGGACAGCAAGGCGGTGCGCTGCGCGTCGTCGACCGCCACGAAACTCCTGCCGTGCGCGGTGCGACTGGCCTCGTCGAGCGCCGCCAGACCCTGCAGGAAGATCGTGCGCTCGGTGTCGGTGTACCAGTCCGCAACCATCGTCTCGATGAACGCGGGCACGCCGGCCTCGCGCGCGCCGGGCGTATCGGTCGCCGGAATGATCATCTCCGCGAGCACATCCACCAGTTGCCGCTGGGCGGCGTCGAACACGGGGCGCGATGCCTGCGCGTGCGGCTTCTCCCCCGCGATCGCGCGCAAGGTCGCCGAACCCGGCAGCGCCGCGGTACCCAGCGCCGCGACCACGAGGTGCATCAGGTGACGTCGATTCATGGTAGCCAGTCCCTCTGTTCGATCAGGGTTCACACGCCAGCGGCGCTGGGGAGACCAGTGCCGGGTCCTGCCGGCCGGCCCAGTCGAGCGCGCGCTCGAGCATCGCGCGGTACGGCGGTTCGGCATAGGTTTCGGCCGTGTGCCCGGGCGCGGCGTAGAACACGCGCCCGCGGCCGACGCAATGCTTCCAGACCATCGGGTGATCCGCGCCCATCGCGAGTTCCTTGCCGAAGAAGCTCCCGGGCCGGTAGGTGCTCTCGTCGATGGTCGCCAGCACGCGCAGATCACTCGCCCGCGGACTGGCGGCGAAGGAATACCACTCGTCGGTGCGCACCCACGCGGCGGGAACGCCGTCCACGATCGGATCCGTGGGCTGCTCGATGCGCAGCGTCGCCTGCTGGAACTGCGGATCCATCGGATGACCGGTGAACTGCGCACGGATCACCGTGTCGAGGTACCACGGCCACGCGGCATGGCTGTTGTCACCGGCTGCGTGCAGGCCGATATAACCACCACCGTGTTCGAGCCAGGCGCGGAACGCCTCGCGCTGCTCCGGCAGCAGCACATCGCCGGTGACGTTGTTCCAGACCACCACGTCGAACTTCGCGAGATCGTCGGCGTTGAACACCGCACCGCTGTCGCTCACGAAGACGCCCCAGCCGCGATCCCCTGCAATGTCCTGCAGCAGGCGCCTCGCGGCGGGAATCGCGTCCTCGTGGATGAAGGAATTGGTCTTCGAGAACACCAGCACCGAGGGACGCGGCAACGCCGGCACCACCGGCCGTTCGGTCTCGAACACCGGTTCGCGGAAGAAGCCCATCGCACGCATCTGCCAATACGCGTAGCCCGCGGCCAGCAGTCCGCCGACGATCACCACGACGAGTGACCTCCGGAACCATTTCCAACCGGTTTTCATCGCCACCCTCCGGCTGCTTCGGCAGCGGTAATTATCGTTGCTCCGTGCGGCGCCACGCCCGGTCACGGCGGCGACACGGGCACGGACGGGACGATCGGGCATCCCGCTGGATGTAATCGTTTACATCGTACCAGAGGTTCTACGGACGTCAACCCTGTGGTTTCGATCGCCCGGCCGACCGTGGCACACCGATCCCCCTGCCAACACACACGCGGGTGATAGCATGCACGGCGACGCGATAGCAGGAACTCCTTCCGATGGCGAATATCAAGGACGTCGCACGACTCGCGGGCGTCTCGGTGGCGACGGTTTCGCGGACCCTCGACGGATCCCCCAAGGTCGCCGCAGCGACGCGTGCGCGCGTGCTCGAGGCGGTCGCCGCCTGCGGCTACGTGACCAACGCACTGGCGCGCAACTTCCGCCAGCGACGCACGCACACCGTGCTGGTGCTGGTGCCGGACATCGCCAATCCGTTCTTTTCCAGGATCATCCGCGGCATCGAACGCGTCGCACTCGAGCACGGTTACCGCATCCTGCTCGGCGACACCCAGTACAACGCCGAGCGCGAACGCGCCTACGCCGCCCTGGTCACGCAGCGCCAGGCCGACGGCATCATCTGCCTCGGCATGAACATCCCGTTCGCGACGGGCCGCAGTCGCTCGCGGCTGGATCCGGACTGGCCGCCGTTCGTGATGGCCTGCGAGTACGACGGCGAGATTCCGGCACCCACCGTGTGCATCGACAACGTCCGGGCAGCCACCGAAGCAACCCGGCATCTGCTGGGTCTGGGGCACCGCGACATCGCGTTCATCAGCGGACCGCGCGCCTCCCCGCTGTGCCGTGACCGCCTGGCCGGCTTCACGGAGGCGATGACGGCAGCGGGGCTGCGCGTGCGGCGCGAGCGGGTGCGCTACGGCGACTTTTCGCTGGCGGGCGGTCACCAGCAGATGCGCGCGCTGCTCGGCGGCGCTCGAACGCCCAGCGCGGTGTTCTGCGCCAACGACGAAATGGCGATAGGCGCGCTGCGCGCCGCCCGCCAGGCCGGCCTGGCGCTGCCGCGTGAACTGTCGATCGTCGGCTTCGACGATATCGCGTTCGCCGAGTTCGCCACGCCGGCGCTGACGACCATCCGCCAGCCCCGCGAACAGATCGGCGTTCGCAGCATGCAGTTGATGCTCGAGATCCTGCGCGACGGCCAGCAGCCGGGGCGGCGGATCGTGCTCGCGCACGAACTGGTGGTGCGCGAATCGAGCGTGGCGGCGCCGTGAGGCCGCCGCGCGTCACGGTGACACGTAACGCAGGCCGTCGACCGTCTCGCCTGCGCGCAGACGCTCCTTGACGCGCGCCAGGTCCTCGGCGAAGCCCGGCTCGTACTCGACGAACTCGAGCAGGAAGCCGAGCTCCGCGCGCGTGTCGAACTGCACCTGCTTCATGCCGCGATAGCCCAGCCGCGACAGTTCGCGCAGCCCGCAGTTGGCCGCGTGCACCGCGGCATCCTCGATGTTCTCGACCCTGAACGCGACATGCGAGATCCCCTGGCCGTGGTCACGGATGTGCTCGGCGGCCTGGTCGGAATCACCGCCGGGCTGGAACACGTCCAGGAACGAGGGCGTCATCCCTTCCGCGGGAAAATGGACGCAGGCGTTGTATGCCCCCAGTTGCGCCAGCTGCGAGATCGGCGTGATGTCCGCACCGAACAGCTGTTCCATGATCTCGAGGAAGCGCCTGATGCGAAGGACATTGAAATGAACGTGGTCGATACCGAAGGTGCGGATGGTCATGTCGCGTTCTCCGTCGAAGGGTTTCAGTGCGTGTGACGCCAGTTCGGTACGCTGCCGCGCGGCACGTGCGGCTGCACCTCGCGCTCCCAGAGTTGCAGCATCTTCCAGGCGCGCCGCGGGTCGGCGCCGCCCATCAGCGGCGTCAGGTACAGCGAACTGTGGTCCCCCAGTTCCCCGATCAGCGTCAACGCCTGCTCGGGGGTCAGCACCCGGTACTTGCCGCTGGCGCGGATCGTTGCTGCCGTGACGCCGCCGGCGTACACGCCGGTGGGCTTGCCGTAGGCCGACTCGGTCCAGCGGGCATAGGATTCGAGCACGTGCACGATGTGCGGCGTCAGCCATTCCCAGTCACGTTCCGGATCCTCCGACACCCACAGGAAGGTCGGCCCCTGCCGCGGGTACTCGCCGGGGTCGGGCTTGCCGAGTTTCAGGCATTCGTCGCGGTACGGCTGCCACACGCCCGGGCTCTGCAGCGGAACCAGAAAGCCGTCGGCGATGCGCGCCGCCGCCCGCGCCACCGCCGGCGCGTTCGCGCCGAGCAGCAGCGGTATGGGAGTCTCCGGCACCGGCCGCACCTGGCACGGCCGGCCTTCGTACTCGAAGGGTTCCCCGCTCCACGCCTGCTTCAGCAGCTCGGCCACGCGGCAGGTGTGAGCGAAGCGATCCTCGACGCGGCGCCCGTACATCGCGAACTCGCTGCGGCGGTAGCCGAAACCGAGGCCGAGTTCGAAGCGGCCGTTGGCGAGGATCTGCAGCACCGCGGTGTCCTCGGCGAGCCGGACCGGGTCGTAACAGGACGCGAGCAGCACCGCCGTACGCAGGTGGATCCTGCGCGTCCTGGCGGCGAACGCGCTGCCCAGGACCAGCGGCGACGGGTTGTAGCCATCGTCGGCGCCGTGATGCTCGCCAAGGCCGAGCACATCGAAGCCGATCTCGTCGGCCCAGGCGGCGATATCCAGCGCCGCCGCGAACACCTCGGAGCGCGGCGCACCGAATGCCGGTGCCCGCATATCGAAGATCATCACCAGTTCCATTGCCGTCTCCTTCGCTGCTGCCGGGGAAATGATAGAGCCGGCAAGTGACGTATTCGAGCGGTGCGTACCGCGATGCCGACGGGAGTCCGGGCACGTGGCTGCAATTCGGTGACGTCAACTACGGCCCGATCGGCACGCGGATGCTCGTAACGGCGCCCGGCGTGGCCTACCGCGCCGTGTACTGCTCGTTCGATGCGGACTCCTTTGCCGAAACGACCGGGCTCGACGGCCACTGGTCACGCGAGCACCTGATGGCGACCGTCGACGTGCGCGCACCCACGATCAAGCGCAACCTCGCTCAGCCGGCGTCGAGCTGGACGACCTCGTTCACATGCCCCTCCGGATCGAGCACGAACGCGCAACTGAGCCGGTGCGACTCGACGCGACGGATCGGCTCGGCCAGCATGCCGCCGGCCGCCTCGGCGCGCCGCGCGAGAGCGTCGATATCGGTGGTGATGAAACCCTGCACCGACTCGCCGACCGTCGGCGCGGTGGAATCCAGATACTTGATCAGCGTCAGCGAACTGCCACCGGGGCAGGTGGCCTGGAACGTGATCTCGTCGATCCGGCGCCCGAGCATGACGTCCTGGTGCCGGTCGAAACGGACCAGACCGAAGACCTCCTCGTAGAACCCGGCCATTCCCTCCAGATCGTGCACGAAAATCTTGCTGAAGCCGTACTGCGCGTCGCGGGTGGCGCCGGATGGGCGAATATCTGCCATGTGTCGTTACTCCTCGAACTTCGGATCGGTGTGGTCGCCAGCGAACGCGCGCTAGCGCCCTTCCACCTCGACGATGCTCACCGGGCCGATCAGTCCCGCCGCTGCCAGACGATGCTCGTATCCCGTCATGTGGGAATAGTGCGCGTCGCCCGCGAGCGCCCGGCCGACGAAATGATTGCGCAGCGGCGCGAGCACCTCGATCCGGATCTCGTTGTCACCGGCACGCAACGCCGTCCCCAGCTCGAGCAGGAACGGCGGCACGCTGGCACGCCCGATCGCCTGGCCGTTCACGCTGACCGCCGCCGCCCCCTGCACCAGTCCCACATCGAGCAGATAGCGGGCAGCGGGGTCCGGGTCCGCCAGCTCGAAGCGATGCGCGTACACCCCGGGGCCGCGCGCGTGCATCAGCGCCGGATCCTGCCGCCAGTCCTGCAACGCAGCCGGCCGCGCTTCGCCGCCGTCGATGGCGAACGTCCACGCGTCGAGGTGCCACGTGCGCCGCGGCCGTTCGCTCAGCACGCTGTCGGCGACGCGCACCGTCAGCGTCGGCGGCATCGGCACGCCGCGGATCAGGAAACGGCTCTCGAAGCCCCGCAGCGACAACGACAGCCGGCCATCGACCGTCTGCGCGGGCCAGGCGGCGCCGTCGAGCGCATCGAACCACCACGCAGACCCGGTGGCATCCATCGCGATGTCGAGCGTCGCGGCCGCCGCCTGCTGGTTCGCGAACAGCACGATGTCCTGGCCGTCACCGAGGCTGCGCCGGTAACTGCGGATCGAGCCCTGCGCGAGATGGCGCACCGGAGCGACGACGCGTTCGGCAATGCGTCCGGCGATCGCATCCAGCGCGCCACCGAGTCGCTCGGCACCCGCCGCGAGCAGTCCGTCCACCAGCGTGCGCACCTCGGTGTCGCCGCTTTCGGCATCCAGATAGCCCGGCTGGCGCGCCGGCAGCTCACCGGCGAACAGCACCGGCACGCCCGCCTGCGCCAGCTCCGCAAGGCGGCGCAGCGTCGGCTGCTCGATCATCGGCACATCCGGGAGCAACAACATACCGTAGCTGCCTCCCGAGGCCGTCAGCGTGTGCGGGCCGATCTTCCCGCTCTGCAGCGCGTGGTCGTTGACCCAGCCCCAGGAAATGCCGCGCCGATCGAGTTCGCGCAGCAGTGGCAGCAGTCGCTCGACCCACTCGTCACGCACATCGCGCTTCGCGGGCGGCACGGTGAACACCGCGTCGACGAGTTGCTTGCCCCGGGTCAGCACCGGATCCTCGCGTACTTCGGCCGGCGGATCGGCGTCGGGCAGCGAACCGTTCAGCAGGATTTCGTCGCTGCTGCCTTCCGGGTTCGCGCCGTGGAAGCCCAGAAACGGGTAATGGATCAGCACGTCGATCGCGGGGCGCCCCTGCCGCAGCAGGTTCTGGCTGCGTGCGATGTAGCGGTTGATCTGCGGCACGTCGGGCCACAGCGCCGGATTGTTCGGACCCGCGATCGACGAGAAATGGCCCGGGTTCTTCGGCGAACTGAACGGCGTCCAGCCTTCCTCGCCATACGGCCCTGACGCGTCCCCCGTCCACGGATACGGCGTGCCGTGGTACACGATATGGTTCACGCCGGCGAGCAGCATCTTGTCGACCGCGACCTTCAGCTTGCGTGCGGTCGTGGTCCAGTCGCGCTGGATCCACACGAAGGACTCGGCGCCGACCAACGGCCGGCCATAGAGCGCCGCGGCGGACGAGGCGAACTTGAGCCCCAGGTTGGATCCGCCACCCCAGAGCTGCTCGGTCTCGGGGATCGTGTTCGCCCCGAGCGCGCGCAGAATGTCGATGTCCATGCCGTAGCTCTGCCCGCGCGAGACGAGTCCGCGCTCGGCGGCCCACGTCGCCGAACTCTCGACGAAGCGCTCGATCACCAGATCCGAAAGCGTCTTCTGGTAGTCGTGGCGGATGCGCTCGTCGAGCGACGTCAGCGCGAACTCGGGTGCCGCGTGGATGCCGACGATCTCGCTGAAGTAGACGCTGTCCTTGCCCTCGACGTAGATGGCGGGCAGCAGCGGTTCCAGATCGTAGCCGCGGCGCGAGCGGAACTCCTGCAGGATGCCCTCGGCCCCCAGGCGCTTGACGCGAAACTCCAGGCTGTCGTTGAAGACGCCGCGAAAGGCGGTGCCGTAATGCGCCGGCAGACCGGTGCGCGCACCGAAGGCGTACTCGTAGTGGCCCAGCACCTGCGGCGTGCGCAGGTGATCGACCACGAACCCCTGCGGCTTCTGCGCCGCGCCCATCGGCGCCTCGCCGGAGGGCAGCAGATAGCTCGCGACGATCTGCCAGTCGCCTGCAGGTGCGTCCCAGCGCAGCACCCCGTCCTCCACCCGATCCGTGAGCACCCGGGCCGAATCGGGGTCCAGCGTCACGGTATCGTCGAGATTGTAAGGACTCCACGCATGACGGCCCTTCAGCGGTCGCGCCGCCACCACGCTCAGCAGACGAGCGCGCTCGGCCGGGAAATTCAGGAAATCGGCCCCGGAGAACTCGATGGCGGTGAACAGGTACTCGCTGGGGCCGGGGCGCGGCTTCGGCAGATCGAGGTTCACCGTCCTGCCGCCCGCAACCCGCTCCTCCCCGTAGGCGATCACGGTCAGGCTGTCCTCCAGATTGATCTCCGGACCACCCGCGGGCCAGCCACTGAAATGCGTGAGGTCGAGCTGCAAGCCGCGCGCCGCCGCCGCGGACATCACGCGGTCGAGCGTCGCGTAATACGCCGGGGTATCGAAGCCGTAGACGCGCTCCATGGTCGCCGGATCGTCGATGTTGATCATGCCGCTCAGGAAGGGCTGGACTTCACCGCCGCCGAAGCCGGCGGCATCGAGTTCGTCGAGCTGCCGTGCCGCCGTCCGTGCATCCACATCGCCGCCCGGCCACCACCAGCGCGTCCACGCGCGTGCGGACTTCGGCGGCTCCAGGATCGTGTTCCAGTCGAACTCACGGACCAGCGGCGGCGCGGCGGCGGGGGATTCGGGCGCAGGGGTCGCGTAGCTCGCGATACTCTGCTGGCCGGCGGGATCCGGCGGTGGCTCGAGGAACGCGTCCGTGGTCTTGTGGATGTACCAGCCACCGACCGCGCCGAGCGCGACGACCAGCAGCCCCAGCACCACCGCCAGCACGATCACGAACCGTTTCAGGATACGCATCGGTTCTCCCCCGTCAGCGCGTTTCGGGAACAGCCGTCGTCCTGCACGGCAGGCATCGACGGCTAGAGTGCCAGCAGCGCCCGCTCGATCCGCTCGAGCACCGCGTCGTCGAGCAGCTCGGGCACGAAGGGCTGCATCGCACGCAGCGACATCTGCGAGCCCATCCCGATCTGCGGCGAGGACACCAGCGCGGGCACCTCGCGCTCGAGGATCGCGCGCGAGCGCGGATCGCGCAGCAGATCCCCGACCAGCGAGTTCGTCGACAACGCACCGTCGCGCGCTGCGGGCGCCGGCTTGCCGCTCGCGAGGTGTGCGTACGGATCCACGGTGGCGACGATCGGCGGCAGCTCGGGCAGCACGCCGGTGCGTACCACGCGCACCCGCACCTCGGCCGCTCCGGCGTCCGCCGCTATACGAAGCAGCGGCGCACCCGGCGCCGACAATACACGCGCGTTCGCCACCTCGACCGAACCGCCGGACGGGAAGTTGGCCGGCGGCAGCACGATCTCGGTGTCGCCGGCAAGCGGCCTGTCACCGGGGGCGATCGGTACATAGCGGTATTCCAGCGTTCCGCTCGCGCCGTCGAAAGCGAGCGAGACCGGCGTACCGGCGGTGGCGCGCGGATAGGGGCGCGCGAGTGCGCGCAGTGTCGCCTCGCGATTGTCGTTGCCGGAGGGCGGCAGACGCGGATCGACGATCGGCGCGAAGTCGCCGCGCGCCCACGCGAGCCACGGGATCAGCAAGGCGTCGAACTCCCCGGCTTGCGCGGCCCACACCGCAGGGTCGTTGGTGAAGCCCCACTCGGTGTTCAGCGGCGCGGCACCGATCTCCAGCGCACGCTGCATCAGGTAGTCGTTGCCGCGCTTGCGTATCTCGGCGAAGGTGCCGTACTGGTGGAACGACAGGCCGCGCTTCGCGCGCTCGCCGGGCGGCGGTGTCGCGATCGGGATGCCGAGCGCACCCTGCAGCATGAACGGCTCGACGAACACGATCGTCTGCGGCGCCGCCGCGGCGATCGCGTCACCGGCGCGCGCGTAGAACGGCGCGAGCAACTCCTGTTCGAGTTCCGGACAGTGCGAGCTCACCGGATCGGGCTGGTTGCAGCGCGAGCCCGGGAACGGTTCGTTCATCACGTCGATGCCGAACACCGCGGTCTCGTCGCGAAAGCGTGCGGCGAGTGCGACGAGGCCGTCGATGTAGAGGTCCTGCACCCCCTTGCCGCTGCCGGGGACCGGGTGGTTGCGCCAGAAATTGTCGAAGGCGGCGTGGATCGCGGGGTCGGCGAAATACCCGGCCGGAAACGGCCGGCGCTGCGGCTCGTGCCCGTCGGCGAAGGTGGCCCACGCCGGCATACCGCGCACCCCGACCGCCGGGCCGTACTCGTCCTGGTGCACGTCGAGCAGCACGTACACCCCGGCCTCACGGTACGCCGCCACCGCGCGGCCGATCTCCTCCAGGTAAGCGGAATCCACCTCCCCCGGCTCAGGCATCAGCCGGTCGAAGAACAGCACCAGGCGAACCGCGTTGAACCCCTGGGCGGCGAGCTGTCGCGGCGTGTCGGCATTCGGGCTGCCCGCGTGCCGCTTCGGGTGGGCGTGTCCGGGCAGTTGCAGGTTGCCGCCACGCAGCATCACGACCCGCCCCTGCGGATCGAGCAGCCAACGGCCGTGCTGGTCGAGCCGCGCCAGGCGCTCCCCGCCGAGTGCGGGGAGCGCCGCCAGCACGCACGACAGCGCCGCGACGCAGGACAGTCGCAGCGCACCGGAGATCACGCCACGCAATGGATGCCTCGACCGCCTACCGTACATGCCGTGATGCTCCTTCCCTGCTTTCACCGGTCATCGCAGCTCAACCGCCGCCGAACGCGTAGCGGACGCTGAGCCCGAGCTCGCGCTCCGGCAGCACCGAGACGCCGCGGTAGCCCGACGCGAAGCCGGCCACCACCCCTTCGGAGTCGAGCTGCAGCACGCGGTCCGAATCGAGTGCGTTCTTCGCCCACAACGTCACGTCCCAGACGCCGTCGCTGCTGCGCACACCCGCGTACAGGTTCAGCATGGTGTACGCCTTGCGCTCGAAGCCGCTGCTGAAGTTGTCGTTGTCGGGCTGGTAGTTCAGCAGTCCGCGCAGGTAGTACTCGAGCGCGTCACGCGGGATCACGTACTCCGACTGCAGCGTCGCGTTCCACTCCGGCAGGTTCGAGATCGCGTCGTCGGAGCCGCAGAAGGCCACCACGGTTCCCTTCGGCCATGCAGACGCGGGCGGATTGGCCCCGTTGTCGGGAACACCGTCGAAGTCCGAATCGCGGCACGGCACCTCGGCGTCGTCGTATTCCCCCTTCTGCGTGCTGAACATGAACTGCGCGGTCCAGTCCGGCGTGATCATCCAGAACACATCGGCCTCGAGGCCGTAGGCGATCGCATCGGCGTTGTAGGTAAAGCCGCCCTCGTCCACCGCCGAGGTGGCCGTATTCAGGTACGGCACGTCCTCGAAGCGACCGATGAAGCCATCGAACTTCTGGTAGAACAGCGCCGCATTGAAACGCAGCCGGCGATCCAGCCACTCGGACTTGATGCCGAGTTCGAAGGCATCGGATTCCTCCGGCGCGCCGAATACCAGATCGTCGGGCACATCCGCCGTGATGCCCACCGTGACGCCCGGCGGCCGCCACGAGTGCGCGGCGGTGAAATAGAGCATCAGGTCCTCGCTCACCCGGTACTTCACCGAGGCGTCGTACACCCATTCCTCGAACTTGTCTCCGGCCGGCGTGAACGTCGACGGCAACGCGATGCGGATATCGCAGTAGCCGGTGTAGAACTCGCGCACCCACTCCGAGCCGGGCCCCGCGGGCTCGGGTGCAAACGATTCATTCAGCAGGGTGGGACAGAGCCCCGGCAACAGGTTGTCGAGCGGCACGCCCGGGGCGATCGGCGCCGGATTCAGGAACGGAGCGTAAACAAAGGTCTCGGAACGATCGCTCGTCTCCTCGAGGTAGCGCGCACCGACGCCGATATCGAGCCGGTCGTTCACATGAAAGTCGAGGTGCCCGAACACCGCCTTGTTCTCGGCGCCGGTGGGAATGCGGATGTCGAGCCCGAGCAGATAGTCCGGCACCGCGGGGCCGCTCGGCACCGCCGGGATCCCGAAGGCACCCGCGAGTTCGGCGAACTGGTGCACGCGGGTATCGGTCTCGGTGTCGCTGTACCAGAGCCCGAGGTTGTAGTCCACGCGGCGGTCGCCGGCGGACTCGAGCCGCAGCTCGTGGGTGGTGACCTCGAAGTCGGTGCGCACCTGCTGCAGGGACACGTAGTCGGTGATTGCGTTGGCACCGTCGAGGTCGCTGTCGAAGTTGTTCTTCAGGTCCTGGTAACCGCCGATATAGACCACCCGGTGGCCGGCACCTTCCCAACTCGCCTGCAGCGAGGTGAACGCGATCTCCTGGTCGTTGGTGCCCACCATTTCCTCGACGCTGCGGCGATCGCTGGCCTCCAGCGCCGGACCGTTGTAGCCGGCGCCCGGCCCCTGCACGAAGCCGATGCGCTCGACATCGCGTTCCATGTAGTGATGCGTGAACAGGAAGCTCAGGCTCTCGACGGGTTCGAACAGCACGGTCGCGCGCAGTCCCTCGTCCTTCACTTCCGGTTCCTCTCCGGACAGCGTTCTGCCGCCCGCACCCTCGTTGACGTTCCTGATGCCTGCCACGCGCAGCGCCAGCCTGTCCTGCACCAGCGGCACGTTCAGCGCCGCCTGGTAGTTCTGCGCATCCGCGTCCGAGAAGGAGGCCGACACGCTGCCACCGACGTCGTTCAGGTCCGGGCGCCGTGTGGTCACCGTGACCGCGCCGGCCGGCGCCGGACGCCCGCGCAGCGTGCCCTGCGGGCCGCGCAGCAATTCCATCTGCTGGATGTCGAACAGGCTGTTGAATGCGTAGACGGCGTTGACCGGGAGTTCGTTGATGTAGACGTCGACCGAGGGCGGCGCGGAAGAGTTGGGCGCGAAACCGATGCCGCGCACCGCGATCACGCCCGGTTCGCGCGCGCTGCTGGTCATCGCCAGGCCCGGCGTCACGGCCGCGAAATCGTCGAACTCGAACAGCTTGAGTTCATCGAGTTGCTGCCCGGTCAACGCGGTCACCGACAGCGCGACTTCCTGCAGGTTCTGCGCACGCCGTGTCGCGGTGACGACGATCTCTTCGAGCGCCTCGCCGCCGTCCGGCGATTGCGCCAGCACCGGCTGCGCAACTCCGAGCGCCGTGGCGACCGCGAGGAACAGCGAGGCCCGCCCCACGGACGGACCACGGGTCGGGGATGGCACGAAGCCGGCGGCGCGCAGCTGGGTGGAGTGTGTATTCATGGTCTGTCTCCCTTTATTAGTGGCTTGTAACAGCCATTACCTTATAAATACGTTTATCACGGTACGCCTTCGTCCCTGCACGCGCAATTCGTCCACTCGCCCGCATCCCGCGGGGTTCATGCCCGCGCGGCCTCGCGGTGCTCCTTCTCGAGCATCCACACCGCCGCTGCGACGAAATGGAGTAGCGTCGGCGCGATCAGCCACGCGCGCAGCGTCGCGAGTTCCAGCGCACCGGCGAACACCGCGACACCGCCGGCCGCACAGACCGCCAGCGAGAGCAAGGCGACCGCGCGCGCGATCCGATGGCGCATGGTTCGTGGGCTGCCTTCCGCATGACCGTTGCGTTCCGCATGCGCCGCGCGCAGGTACGCATGCTCGCGCTCGCGCCGCGCGTGCTCGGCGTCCTCGTGACGCTGCGCAGCGGCGTACGGCGGCCGCGCACCGGCGCGTGCCGCGAGCAGCACGTACACCAGCGTGGCGAAGAGCCAGGTCGGAACCAGCAGGAAGAACAGATGCAGCGCCCCGCCGGCAAACAGCACGGCAGCGAAGGCCAGCGAGGACGCCCACGCGACGAGCGCCGGGACGTTGGCACGCTGCCCCGCATAATGCGACCAGTAGCGCGTGAGCCCGATGCGCGGGAACAACCAGTGCTCGGCGACGATCACCGCGCCGATCGGCGCCAGCGTGAGCCCCATGATGCCGACGAAGTCCATCAGACGGCTGAACACGAACGGAAAGCAGGCGATCACACTCGTCGCCGCGCCGGTGACCACGGTGACGCGGGTGCGATCCCACCGCGGATTCAACGACTGGAATGCGAGTCCGGCGCGATAGATCGTCGGATTCGCCGTGGTCCAGCCGGCGACGATCACGGCGACGATTCCGCTGGCTCCGAGCGCCTGGTACGCGACCGCGCCCGGATCGAGCGCCTGGATTCCCGTCGCCAGCGTCACTGCCGCGGCGGCACCCATGACGCCGGCGCAGAGCCACGCGAGGTAATGGCCGATGAACATGCCGAGCACCGACAGGAATCCGTACGATGAACGGCGCGCGAAACGCAGCACGCTCATGTCCGACAAGCCACCGTGCATCGCGAGATTGCAGATCCACGCGAATGCGGCCACGTGCCACGCGCCCAGCGCGCCGTCGCCGCCACCCGCCCAGATCCAGCGGTCCGCGATCCGGCGCAGGTCCTCGAGGCCCCGGATGCGACCCACGCCTTCGGTACGTTCGGCCAGCTCTGGCAGCATCGCGAGAGCGCCGACGACGAACATCAGCACCATCCACGGCGCGCAGACCTCGGCGAAACGCGCCACGCCACGAAAGCCGCGCGCCGCGATCCACACCACGACCGCGCCGACGGCAAGTACCAGCGCCACGAAGGCCGCACTGCCCGGGTACCAGCCGACCTCGGGGGCGATGCCGAACGGGATGCGCACCGCGGAGGCGGACACCGTGATCATCGTGCCGGCGAGAACGCAGAACAGCACCCCGTTCACCACGCTGTAGACGCGGATCGTCGCCGGACCGGCGATGCGCTCGAGGTAGGCGTAGAGCGTGAGGCGTGTCTGCACCGCGATCGGCGCGCACACCAGCCCCCAGCTGAGCACCGCGAGCAGGTTGCCCCACAGCAGCCCCCACAGGATGTCGGCGGTGGAAACTCCCCAGGCGACGAACATCGCGCCGATCACGAACTCGGTGCCCGCGACGTGCTCGCCGGCGTAGTTCGCTGCGAAGTGGCGCGCCGGCTGCAGCCGCTGCGGAGTGACCGGCTCGCGGGCGAACTCGGTGTCGCGGGCGTCCTGCATCAGCGTGCGCCCGACGAGCGCGACGGCGCTTCTTCCGCCGCCTGCGCATCGACCACGATCGTCTCGATGCCGGCGTCCGCGAACAGCCGCAGCGACGCCTGGTCGATACCGGTGTCGGTGATCAGGATGTCGACCGCCTCGAGCGCGCAGAACTGCAGCTCGGCGCGCGCGCCGATCTTGCTGCTGTCGGCGAGCACCACCAGCTGTTCGGCCTGGGCACGCAGCTTCTGCTCGGCCTGGATCAGCAGCGGGTCCGACTCCATCACCCCGTGCGCGCCGATCGCCGGTGTTCCCATGAACATGCGCCGGCCCCGGTAGCGGCGGATCAGGTCGTCGTCGAACGGACTGACCACGATATTCTGCCGCCGGTACAGCTCGCCTCCGGGCAGCATCACGCGCGCACGGCCCGACTCGAGCAGCACCGAGGCGAGCGCGAACGAATTCGTGAACACGTTGACGTCCCGCTCGCACAGGAACTCGGCCATCATGAACGTCGAACTGCCGCCGTTGACGAGGATCGTCTCGCCGTCCTCGCACAGCGCCACCGCGCGCGCGGCAATCGCACGCTTCTCGGCGACGTGACGCTCGACGCTGGCGAGGAACGCGGCGCCGCGCAGATGCGGCCGTTCGCTGCGGCCCGCACCCGCGGCGGCCGGCAACTGCGCGCCGCCGTGGATCCGGTCGAGCAGCCCCTGCGCGGCAAGCTTGTGGATGTCACGCCGGACCGTGGCCGGCGAGGTGTTCAGCAGCTCGACCAGCTCGTGCAGCTGCACGAACTCCTTCTCGTCGAGCAGGTCGAGGATCAGGCGGTGGCGTTGCTGTTCGAGCACGATGGATTGTCCTTGTCGCTGGCGTGCGTGGGGCAACGCTAACCGATATTGATGCGTTATGCAATAATGTGATCGGTTTTGATCGTTTGCCGTCCGACACGAACCACAGCCGCCCGAAGGAGTCCGGTCGTGAGCGCCAGATTGATTTTCGACATCGGCAAGACGCACGCGAAGGCGACGGTATTCGACCGCGAGATGCGGTGTGTCTGGCACCGGCAGCGTCCGAGCCCGCTGTGCGCGGCGCCGCCGTACCCCCATCTGGATGCGGCCGGCCTCTGGAACTGGATGCTGGACGCGATGCGCGAGGCCGCGCGCTGCGCGCACATCGCCGGCATCGGGGTGAGCACCCACGGGGCGACGGCTGCGCTGATCGATGCCGGCGCCGGCGACGGGCTGGCCCTGCCGATCCTCGATTACGAGTACGACGGGCCGGCGACGCTGGCGGACTACGCGCGCCTGCGTCCGGCCTTCGACGAAACCCTGTCGCCGGAACTGCCGGCCGGCCTCAACCTGGCGCGCCAGCTCTACTGGCAGCGCGAGTGCTTCCCCGATGCGTTCGCGCGGACCCACCGCATCCTGATGTACCCGCAGTACTGGACCTGGCGCCTGAGCGGCGTGATGGTCTCGGAATGCACCTCGCTCGGCTGCCATACCGATCTGTGGAACCCGCGACGCGGCGACTACTCCTCGCTGGTCGGGCGACTGGGCTGGCGCACGCTGTTTCCGCCGCTGTGTCCGGCGTGGGTGTCCCCCGCAGCGCTGACGCCGCGCGTGGCCCGGCAGACCGGGCTGCCGGCGGACTGTGCGGTGTTCGCGGGCGTGCACGACAGCAACGCGGGGTTCGCCCGCCACCTGCGGGTCGCGGACGGATCGCCGTTCGTGCTGGTATCGACCGGCACCTGGGTGGTGTGCATGGCGGCCGGCCGATCGCTGGACGCACTGCAGCAGGGTCGCGACATGCTCGCCAACGTGGACGTGAACGGCGACCCCGTCGCCTGTGCGCGCTTCATGGGCGGACGCGAGTACGCGTACATCTGCGAGCGCCTGGGCGCCGATCCGGCGCAGCCGGTCAGCAGTGACGATGTGCGCGAGGTGGTCGCGGCGGGCGTGATGGCACTGCCGGATTTCAGCGGTGGCAGCGGTCCGTTCGGCGGCCGCGCCGGCCGCATCCTCGGCCATCCGCTGCACGGCGCCGCGCTGGCCACGCTGTATGCCGCACTGATGATCGACTACCAGCTCGCGATGCTGGACGCGGCCGGCGACATCGTGATCGAAGGGGCCTTCCTGGCGAATCCGCTGCTGTGCCAGCTGCTGGCAGCGCTGCAGGACCGGCCGGTGTGGCTGGTCGCCGAGCAGGAGTCCAGCTCGGTCGCGCTCGGGGCCGCGCTGCTGTGCGACTGGCAGGGCGCGGCTCCCGAGCTGCACCGCCGACGCTGCCCGCCGTGCGTGGTCGACGGACTGCCGGACTACCGCGAACGCTGGCGTGCACTGGTCGGCGACGGGTTCGAGGCCCCTCCCGGATGAGCGTTTTTGACTTTCTGTGATTGTTTTTGACGCCCGCACTTGCTAGGCTGGCGCGACATCCATCGCCTCACCGGGAGCCCCCGCCGTGGACACGCTCGACGATCTCTGGGACGAGACCCACGCCGCCACGCTCGACGAACCGGGGCTGCTGCTCTACCGCTCCAACCTGCTGGGGCGCGACCGGCGGATCACGAACTTCGGCGGCGGCAACACCTCGGCGAAGCTCCACGCGCGCGATCCGCTGACTGGCGCGACCGAAACCGTGCTGTGGGTCAAGGGCTCCGGCGGGGACCTCGGCAGCATGGGGCTCGACGGCTTCGCGACGCTCTACCAGCGCAAGCTGGAACAGTTGAAGACCGTCTACCGCGGTGAGCAGCACGAAGACGAAATGGTCGCGCTGCTGCCGCACTGCACCTTCGGCCTCAACCCGCGCGCGGCGAGCATCGATACCGCGTTGCACGCCTTCGTTCCGTACCCGCACGTCGATCACGTGCATCCGGATGCCGTGATCGCGCTCGCCTGCACCAGCCGCTCGCGCGAACTCACGGCCGCGGCCTTCGGCGAGCAGATCGGCTGGCTGCCGTGGCGACGGCCTGGATTCGAGCTGGGACTCGCGCTGGAGCGGCTCGCGCGTGCGAACCCGCATTACCGCGGCGTGGTCCTGCAGGGCCACGGGCTGTTCACCTGGGGCACGAACGCGCGGGAATGCTACGCGACGACGCTCGCCACCGTGCGTCGGGCCGCTGACTGGCTCGCCGCGAACGCCGCGCGTCCGGCCTTCGGCGGCCCCCGTCACGCGGGCATCGCCGACGCGGCGCAACGTCGGCGTATCGCCGGCGTGCTGCTGCCTCAACTGCGTGGCGCCGACGCCGGCGCCGTCCACCGCGCCGGCCACTTCGACGATTCGCACGCGGTGCTCGAGTTCGTCGGCTCGGCACGCCTCGTCGAACTCGCGGCGCTCGGTACCTCGTGCCCGGACCATTTCCTGCGCACCAAGATCCGTCCGCTGGTCGTGGACTTCGACCCCGACGCGGCCGACGGCGAGGCCGAGATCGATCGCTGCGTGCAGGGACTCGATGCGGCCGTCGCGAGCTACCGGGACGCGTACCGCGACTACTACCGTCGCCACGCGCAGGCCGACAGCCCGCCGCTGCGCGATGCGAACCCGGTGATCCACCTGGTGCCGGGCGTAGGGCTGCTGAGCCTCGCGCCCGACAAGGCCACGGCCCGCATCGCCGCCGAGTTCTACATCAATGCGATCAACGTGATGCGCGAGGCCGAGCGCATCGACCGCTACGTGGCGCTGCCCGAAGGCGAGGCGTTCGCGATCGAGTACTGGCAGCTCGAGGAAGCCAAGCTGCGCCGGCTGCCGCCACCGCGCAGCCTCGCCGGGCGGGTGGCGCTGATCACCGGTGGCGCCGGTGGCATCGGCTGCGCCAGTGCGCGGCGCCTGCTCGCCGAGGGCGCCTGTGTGATGCTGCTCGACATCGACCGCAGCGCGCTCGAGCAGGCCCGCACCACCCTGGCCGCCGGGCACGGCGAGGACCGCGTGCGCGCGCTGTACTGCGACGTGACCGACGAGCGCTCGGTGATCGAGGCGCTCGCCGGGGTAGCGGTCGAGTTCGGCGGGCTCGACATCCTGGTGTCGAACGCCGGCATCGCCAGCGCCGCGGCGTTCGACGAGACGAGCATCGAGCTCTGGAACCGCAACATCGCGATCCTCGCGACCGGCTACTTCCTGGTCGCGCGCGAGGCGTTCCGCCTGATGAAGCGCCAGCGTCGCGGCGGCGCCATCGTGTTCGTCGCCAGCAAGAACGGGCTGGTGGCGTCCGTGAACGCCGCGGCCTACTGCACCGCCAAGGCCGCCGAGATCCAGCTCGCGCGCGCGCTGGCGCTCGAGGGCGCTCCCCACGGCATTCGCTGCAACGTGGTGAACCCGGACGCGGTGCTGCGCGGCTCGCGGATCTGGAGCAGCGAATGGCGCCGGGAACGCGCCGAGGCGTACAACATGGACGAGTCCGCGCTCGATGAGTACTACCGGGAACGCAGCCTGCTCAAGCGCAACGTGTTCCCCGAGGACGTCGCCGAGGCGGTGTATTTCCTGGTCGCCGACACGTCCTCGAAGTCCACCGGCAACATCCTCAACGTCGACGCCGGCAACGCCGCGTCCTTCACCCGCTGAGTGCCGCCATGAACCTGCTCGCCCCCGACTTCATCGCCACCTGCAACGACGCACAGGCCCCCATGCTGGCGCGCGACTACGCCGCGCTCGGCGAACGGCTCGCGCGCGAGGGCATCGACATCGACGTCATCACACGCCGTGCCGCAGCCTTCGAGGTCGCGGTGCCGAGCTGGGGCGTGGGCACCGGCGGCACGCGCTTCGCGCGTTTCCCGGGGCCTGCCGAGCCGCGCAACGTGTTCGAGAAACTCGAGGACTGCGCCGTGATCCAGCGCCTGGTGCGCTGCACGCCGCGCGTCTCGCCGCATTTTCCGTGGGACTGCGTGGACGACTACGCGGCGCTGCGCGAACACGCCGCCGCGCTCGGCCTGGGATTCGACGCGGTGAACTCCAACACCTTCCAGGACCAGCCCGCACAGGCACTGTCGTACAAGTTCGGCTCGCTGACGCATACCAGCGCCGCCGTGCGCGAACAGGCGGTCGCGCACAACATCGACTGCATCGGCTACGGCCGCGCGCTGGGCGCCAGGGCGCTCACGGTATGGATCGGCGACGGCGGCAACTTTCCGGGCCAGCAGCACCTGGTGCGCGCGCTGGAGCGCTACCTCGAGTCGATGCGCGTGATCTACGACGCCCTGCCCGCCGACTGGCAGGTATTCATCGAACACAAGTGCTACGAGCCGGCGTTCTACTCGACGGTGATCCAGGACTGGGGAACCAGCGTGCTGTGCGCGATGGAACTCGGGGACAAGGCGCGCTCGCTGGTGGACCTCGGCCACCACGCACCGAACGTCAACATCGAGATGATCGTCGCGCGGCTGATCCGCTTCGGCAAGCTGGCCGGCTTCCACTTCAACGACAGCAAGTACGGCGACGACGACCTCGACAGCGGTTCGATCAACCCCTACCAGCTGTTCCTGGTGTTCAACGAACTGGTCGATGCCGAACGCCGCGGTGTGTCCGGATTCGCTCCGGCCTACCTGCTGGACCAGTCGCACAACGTGACCGACCCGATCGAAAGCCTGATGAACTCCGCCGCCACCGTGCAGCGCTGCTACGTGCAGGCGCTGCTGGTCGATCGCGCCGCGCTGGATGGCTACCAGGACGACAACGACGCGTTGATGGCGGGCAACACGCTCAAGCGGGCGTTCCACGCCGACGTGTCACCGATCCTCGCCGAGGCACGCCGGCGCGCCGGCGGTGCCATCGACCCCATCGCGTGCTACCGCGCGGCGCGCTATCGTGAGCGCCTCGCCGCGGCACGTCCGCCGCTCGCGGGCCACCGCTCGGGAATCGTATGAGCATGATGCCGATCACCTGCAACGAAGACCTGCGCCAGCTGGCGAAAAAGCGCGCCCCGCGCGCGATCTTCGAGTACGTCGACCGCGGCTCCTACGACGAGCTCACACTGGCCGCGAACGCCGGGGAACTGCGCCGGCTGCGCTTGCGCCAGCGGGTGATGATCGACGTTTCGGCGCGCAGCACCGCCGCGACCATGCTCGGCGAGGCAGTCACGCTGCCGGTGGCGCTCGCGCCCACCGGGCTGACCGGCATCATGCACCCGGACGGCGAGTTGCTCGCGGCGCAGGCGGCCGAGGAGTTCGGCGTGCCGTTCGCGCTGAGCACCATGTCGATCCTGTCGATCGAGCAGGTGCGCGCCGGGACGGGCAAACCGTTCTGGTTCCAGCTCTACCTGATGCGCGACCGCGGCTTCGCGGCCGAGCTGATCGCCCGCGCACGCGCGGCGCAGTGCTCCGCACTGATCCTCACCGCCGACCTGCAGGTGCAGGGGCAGCGTCACCGCGACATCAAGAACGGGCTGTCGGTACCGCCACGGCTCACGCTGGCCGGGCTGCTCGACGTGCTGACCAAACCGCGCTGGGCGCTCGGCATGGCGCGCGCGCAAGGCCGCGGTTTCGGCAACCTCGCCGGCTACGCGCCGGCCGGCAAGGGCGGACTGTCGACGCTGTCGCACTGGATCGCCAGCCAGTTCGACGCGACGCTCAACTGGCGCGATGTGGCGTGGGTGCGCAACCAGTGGCCCGACAAGCTGATCGTCAAGGGCATCCTCGATGCCGAGGACGCGCGCCTCGCGGTCGAGGCCGGCGCCGACGCGATCGTGGTGTCCAACCACGGTGGCCGCCAGCTCGACAGCGCACCGGCCGCGATCAGCGCGCTGCCCGCGGTCGCCGCCGCGGTGGGTGCACGCACCGAGGTGATCTTCGACAGCGGCATCCGCAGCGGTCAGGACGTGATGAAGGCGCTTGCGCTGGGCGCCCACGGCACCATGATCGGCAAGGCATTCCTGTACGGACTCGGCGCGCTCGGCAAGCCCGGCGTCACCAAGGCGCTAGCGCTGATCCGCTCGGAACTCGACGTCAGCATGGCGCTGACCGGCGTGAACCGCATCGAAGAGATCGACGATCGGGTATTGTGGTTACCTACGGATTGTCAGCGAACGTGAGCACCAGGCAGAGCGCATGGCAGCGGCGAAGTGTTGCCGACCGTGACACCCCGGCGCGTACGACTCCTCACTCCGCGGAGGGCCCGCCCAACCACCTGAACAGCGTTTCCCTGAGTTGCATCAGATCGGTCGGTTTGACCAACACGTCATCCATGCCCGACGCACGACAGTGTTCTGCCTCCTCGGCCAACGCGCTCGCCGTCCAGCCGATTATCAGCGTGCGCCGATTCGACTGCATGGATTCGATCCGGCGAATCTGCCGC
The DNA here is from genome assembly GCA_022072145.1 of Pseudomonadales bacterium. Taxonomy (GTDB): domain Bacteria; phylum Pseudomonadota; class Gammaproteobacteria; order Pseudomonadales; family UBA5518; genus UBA5518. Next base: position 10,353 of record JAJVIG010000028.1, on the reverse strand, counting down.
GCAAGATCGTAACCGTCCAACTCCGGCATATGGCAATCCGTAATCACGGTCGGGAATCGACCACTGCGCCACAATTCCAGCGCCGCCCGGCCGTCCTCTGCCGTTTCGACCGACAGTCCAAGCTGCTTGAGCTGATTCGCCAGCAGCTTGCGGTTGATCGGATTGTCGTCGGCCGCGAGCACCAGCGGCGCCTGTTCGTCGGCAGGAAACAGGGGCCGTACGTTGCGTTTCCCGACCGAAACTCGCGACACCTGCGGCACGAACTCCGGTAGTGCCTCGACCTTGGGCAGGGAGAGCGAGATGCTGAACGTGGAACCCTGCCCCGGTGCACTCCGAAGTCCGATCTCGCCATCCATCATGTCGGCCAGACGCCTGCATATCGCCAGCCCCAAGCCCGTCCCGCCATAGATCCGCGCAGTCTCTGGATCGGCCTGTTGGTAACGCTGGAACAGCCGCTCCTGCACATCCGGCGCAATACCGACGCCCGTATCCCTCACCGAGAACCTTATACGGTCCTCGCGCTCGAGCCGATCGACGAGGTCTGCGCGAAGTTCGATCTCTCCATGCCGGGTGAACTTGAGCGCATTGCCCACAAAGTTGTTCATTACCTGCGAAAGACGCAGGGAATCGAAAGTGTACGCCGGATGGAGACGCTCATCGGCATGTTGCCGGAGCAGCAAGTTCTTGCTGCTGGCAACGCTCGAGTAGGTATCCACGACTTCCTGCAACATCGTCCGGACCGACGCGGAATGCGGGGCGAGTTCGAGCTTCCCTTCTTCGATCTTGGACCAGTCGAGGATGTCATTGACGATCCTCAGCAGCCTTTTACCCGAATCCCACGCCGCATTCAGGGTTTCTTCCTGTTCCTGGTCGAGCGAGGTAAGCGTCAGTTGCTCGAGCATTCCGAGCATCCCCGCAAGAGGGGTGCGAATCTCATGGCTCATGAATGCCAGGTAGGAATCCTTCGCACGGTTTGCCTGCTCGGCCGCCACCATCAGTTCCTGCAGGGTCCTCTCGCGCGCCTTCGCGTCGCTTATGTCGCTGATCACCCATATCTCACTGCCGGAGCCACCGTTCGCCCCAAACGATTTCGCTATCAGATGACACCAGAACTCCCGTCCGTCCCGGTTCGGCATGCGGAACTCGGAAGTGAACATGCCGACCTCGGTCAGTTGCCTGCAGGCTTCGACCATCAGTGACGGGCCGTCTTCCACGGTACGGAACAGCGCATCCAGCGGCTCGGAAGCCATCGCTTCCTGAGAATCGAATCCGAATATCTCGGCCGATTTCGGATTCCCGCGAGCAATGCGGCCGTTCACCGCGAAGACGATCCCCACTTGAACATTGTGCAGGATCGACTGTAACTCGGACGTTCGCCATTGGACCCGCTGTTCGAGTTCTTCGTACACACGCACGTTCTCCATCGCCACGGCCGTCGTGTCTGCAAGGGCTTGCAGCACCCGTACCTTCTCGCGAGTCGGCAGATGGCGTACCGCCCAGTACGTGCCTATCGCACCTACGGGATCGAGAGTTCGGATAGGCACCATGGCGAGGCTCCGCACGAACGTCGGGCGGTAAGCGTCTGCGGGAATGCGTGGATCCGCATAGATGTCTTCGATCACGGCTGCCTGGCCGTTGAGCATCGCCCAGCCGCTTATGCAAGCGCTCATCGGAAAGCGCTGCCCCTTCCAGAGGGGACTGATGGCGTCCTCCTCGGCATAGAAACAGTTCCCGTTGTCGCGCAAGACGAACGTTGCGCCGTCGGCACCCGTCAGCCTGCGGGCGGCGCGCCTCACGATATCCATGACCGTGGCGAGATCGCGGGCCAGGGACAGTTGCTGCACGACCTCGATCAATTGCTCCATCGCATGGGCATACCACAGGCTCGGTGCATCGCCTTGGTGATGGCCTGACTCGAAATCGTCGTCCATGGCTTCAACTCCCATTCTGTACGTCGCAACGCTCAACGCGAACGGAATGCGGTGTCCTGCCACGCATGTTCCGATCACCGCACACAGCGTTCGGGTCGGATTCGGGTCAACGCGGAGAGCCGCATCCGAATCCGCCTCATTGTCACTCCCTGCCCGTGAGAATCTATCGCATTTCGCGGCAATAGCCGAGAGTGTCACCGTTGCCGCAGACGCACCAGGACGCCCGTGCCACGCGTCGGCGGCCGAACGAATGTCCGTGATAGCGTCGGCCTGTGGCCGAACATGTCCATGTAGACATTCATGCCGACGATGCCGCGACAACCCCGTCGGGTTGGAACCCGACCTACGCGCACTGCGTTCGGACCACGTCGGCCAGCGCCAGCGCGGCAGTGAGCCCGGGCGACTCGATACCGAACAGGTTCACCAGGCCGGGGATCCCGTGCTCGCGCGGACCCTCGATGCGGAAATCCTGCGCCGGCTCGCCGGGTCCGGCGATCTTCGCGCGGATTCCGCAGTGCGCCGGCAGCAGTTCGCGGGCCGCGATGCCCGGGTAATAGCGCGCGATCGCGGCACGGAACGACGCTTCACGGTCGGCTGCGAAGCGGTAATCGATGCCGTCCACCCACTGCACATCCGGCCCGAAGCGTGCCGCACCCGCCAGATCGAGCGTCACGTGCACGCCGAGCCCGCCGGGCTCGGGCACCGGGTAGACCAGCCGGCGAAACGGCGACGCGCCAACCAGCGCGAACCAGTGTCCGCGTGCGTAGTACGCAGGTGGCAGCTGCGCTGCCGGCACGCCGAGCGCGCGCGCCAGCGCGGGCGCGTTGGCGCCGGCGCAGTTCACCAGCGTGCGGCACGCGACGCGCAGCACGCCGTCGGCCCCACCCACTTCGAGCAGCGGCAACTCACCCCCGACTCGGCCTCCCGTCACCGGGCTGCGGCAGACCAGCGTCCCGCCCGCCTGATGCAGGTCCGCGAGCAGGCTGTCGAGCAAGGCGTGGCTGTCGACGATGCCGGTCGACGGCGACAGCAGCGCGGCGACGGCCTCCACCTCGGGTTCGAGTGCGCGCAGTTCCGGTTGCGACAGCCGGCGCAGATCGTCCACGCCGCTGGCGCGCGCGTTCTCGCCGAGGTGCAGCAACGCGGGAATCTCGGCCTCGCTGCACGCGACCAGCAGCTTGCCGATGCGCCGGTGCGCAATGTCGCGCCCGCCGCAGTAGCGGTACAGCGCGTCGCGCCCGGCCATGCAGGCGCGCGCCTTGAGGCTGCCCGGCGGGTAGTAGATGCCGGCGTGGATCACTTCGGAGTTGCGACTGCTCGCGTGCTGTCCGGGGCGCGGCTCGGCCTCCAGCACCGTCACCTCGCGGCCGGCGAGCGCGAGCGCGCGCGCCACCGCGATCCCGACCACGCCGGCACCGATGACCACCACGTCGAGTGTTTCCACGCGCGTGGCGATCGTGTCGCGAACCTTGGCGGCCGTGACCATCGAGTCCCTCCTGCGCTCCAGCCCTGCCGCGTGCTTCCTTGCCCGCGGTGACGCTCACTCGAGTGAATAAGCAACCAGCGCGTCGCTGACGTCGGTACCGAGGTACTTGTGCCCGCCGGCGGCGATCACCACGTACTGGCGTCCGTCCGCCAGCCGGTAACTCATCGGCGTGGCCTGCCCGCCGCCCGGCAGACGCCCCTTCCAGAGCAATTCGCCGCTGTCGATGTCGAAGGCGCGCAGGAAGTTGTCGGTGGTCGCGCCGATGAACACCAACCCGGAGGCGGTCAGCAGCGAACCGCCGAGATTCGGCACGCCCCAGTCGAACCACAGCGGGAACGGCGCCACGTCGCGCGTCGAGCCGAGCGGCACCTCCCACAGCCGCTCGCCGCGCGTCAGATCGATGGCGAGCAGCGTACCCCACGGCGGCTTGATGCACGGCGCGCCGAGCGGCGAGAGCATCGGATCCATCGTGTGCGCGTACGGCGCGCCCAGCGACGGCGTCATGAACTTGCCGCCAGCCATCAACCGGTCGGCTTCCTCGCGCGGATACATGCGCAGGATCGCCGGCACCTGCGTGGTGTTGACGACCAGGATGCCGCGCACCGGATCGATAGACACGCCGCCCCAGTTGGTCGCGCCCATGAAGCTGGGGAACATGATGCTGCCGCGCAGCGACGGTGGCGTGAACACGCCCTCCCAGTTCGCGCCGTCGAACAGCTCGAGGCACTTGCCACGATCCGCCGGAGTGAAACCCCAGATGTCCTCGCGCTTCAGGTCGCGGCGCACGATGAACGCCGGATTGGCCGGAAACGGCTGTGTGGGGCTGTAACGTTCGCCGTCGATCGCACCGGTCAGCGGCACCGCGCGCTCCTCGACCGGGAACAGCGGTTCGCCGGTCTCGCGGTTCAGCACGAAGATATGCCCCTGCTTGGTGGACTGCGCGAGCGCGGGGATTTCCACTCCGCCCCGGCGCAGCGGGAACAGCACCGGCTGCGACGGGATGTCGTAGTCCCAGTGGTCACGGTGCACGGTCTGGAACTGCCAGCGCAGCGCGCCGGTGGTCGCGTCCAGCGCGACGATCGACGCCGCGAAGTGGTCGCGGTCGCCGCGCACGATGTTCGAGTGGTCGGTGGCGGCGTTGCCGGTCGGCACGAAGACCAGTTTGCGTTCGCCGTCGGCGGACAGCGGGGCCCACGCGTTCGGCGTCCCGCGCACGTACGGCTCGCCCGGCTCCGGTTCCTCACCGGGCGGCGCGGAGTTCCACGCCCAGACCAGCTCGCCGGTGTGCACGTCGAAGGCGCGGATCACGCCGGCCGGAACGTCGACGCGCATGTTGTCGGGGATGCGCCCGCCGAGCACGATCTTGCCGTCGACGATCACCGGTGGCGAGGAGAGCGAGAAATCGCCGGGTTGTGTCCGCCCGAGTCCGGCCAGCAGGTCGAGCTCGCCGTCCTTGCCGAAACCGCGGCAGGGTTCACCGCTCGCCGCGTCAATCGCGAGCAGGCGGCCGTCGAGCGTGCCGGCGAACACGCGCGCGGGGCACTCGCCTCGGTAATCCGGCGGGTCGCGATGGTAGGTCACGCCACGGCAGTTCAGCAGGTAGCTGCCGCGTGTGTCGGCCTGGTAGCGGTACGCCCACAGTTCGCGCCCGTTGGCCGGATCCACCGCGGCGATCTTGCCGAGGCCGGAACACACGAACATGCGTCCGTCGGCGACCAGCGGAGTACCCTCGAAGGTCGGCGACGAGGGGTCCGGCGCGTCGAGCATGCCGATGTGGTAGGTCCACGCCTTCTTCAGCCGCTTGACGTTCTGCGGCGTGATCTCGTCGAGCGGCGAATAGCGCATGCCACCCTCGTCGCCGCCCCAATGCGCCCAGTCGGCGGCCGGGCCCGCGGCCGGCGGCGGCAGTTCCTCACCCTGGCAGGCGCTCAGCATGAAACCCGCAAGCAGCAGCCCACCCCACGCGCGCGGACCCGGTGCCATGCCGTCCCGAAACGACGGTTCCCGTTGTCCAAGCCCGATCCTGCGTGCTTTCGAATCCATCTCCACTTCCCGCTCCACAAATTCTGTTATCCATGAAATTCCACACGACCCTGCCGTGCCCGTGACCGGACTGGACCAGGCGCTGCACCGCCGGGGCCATCGGCATGCCGGGCACGCTGGAAACGGAGTATATGACGAACGGTCCCCCTTCCCGCAGCAACGGCGATTGACCGCGGAGGCGGGCCGGGCTTGAATGCCGGTGCACGACCGGTGCCCACGCGCAAGGAGCCCGCCATGATCACTTCGATGGACGAATACCTGATCCACCAGACCGAGCAGCCGGTGGCGGTCACGGTGTCGCGCGATCCGCACTGGGACGACAGCGCCTACTTCTTCCTGCACGACCGCCGCGGCGAGGTGGTGGCGTTCGCCACCTTCGAGGTGTTTCCCAACAAGGGGCACGCCAGGGCCCTGATGCTGGCCTGCCACCAGGGGCAGCACTACCGCTACGTCTGGAACGGTCCGATCGACAACGAAAACCGGCTGCTGATGAAGGGAGGCGGCATCGAGGTGGCCGTCATCGAGCCGAAAAAAGTCTGGGGGCTGAAGATCGACGATACTGCCAACGCCATCCACGCCGACCTGCGCTTCACCGGCCGCTGCGTGCAGAACGAGGTGAAACCGCCGTTCTGGATGGGGCCCGCGGGCAAGCCGGTGATCCGGCAACAGCATTACAACCAGAGCGGCGAGTTTACCGGCGTGTTGCGCATCGGCGGACAGTCCTACGACCGCCTGCTGGGCATGCGCAACCGCTCCTGGGGTGTGCGCGCGTGGCTGGATCTGCCGATGTACCACTGGTGCGAGGCGCAGTTCGACGACTTCGCCATCAACACCTGGAAGTTCGAGAACCAGGACGGCACCTCGGTCTACACCGACGGCGCCATCACGCGCACCGATGGTGGCATCGAACGCATCGTGCGTTACGACCAGCGCATCGAAACCTTCGACGGCAGCGGCGTGAAACGCCCGCGGGTGCGCCACTGCGAGATCGAAACGGACGCGGGCCGCGTCCACCGCTACACCGCCACCACGGTGCACAGCATGGTGCTGGGACCGACCCCGGACCGGTGGTCGGAGCAGGTTGCGGCCGAACAGCAACACGCCGACGAAGTGGCGCTGTGGTACGAGCAACTGGTGCGCGTCGAGTTGGAGGGCACCACGGGCTACGGCATGTTCGAGGTCTACGTCTCCCCCGGCAGCGAAGTGCACGGCATTCCGCCCACGCCTTTCCCCGAGTGGATGCTGACCACGTTCCAGAGCTGAGCGGCAGCCGCGCTCAGCCCGTGCGCCATTCCTCGCCAGGCATGATCCTGCGCATGAAGCGGTCGAACATCGGCACGGTGAATGCCGTATCGCCGTGGCTCGGGCTCCAGACCATGCCCTTGGCGATGAGCTGGTTGCGTGTCGGCCCGAGCGATGTGACCTTCCGTCCCAGCAAGATCGCGATGTCCCCGGACCGGTGCGGCCCCGGCCCCAGCTCCGCCATGGCCCGCAGGTAGCGTTTTTCCGCGGGGGTGAGCCGCTCGAAACGCACGCGGAAGAATCCCTCGTCCATGGCCGCCGTTACGGTAATGGACGCGGACCTCACGTCCTCGAGCGTGATCGGCGATGAGTCCGCCGCATCCCATGCATGCTTGCCCCATTCCTGCAGGAAGTACGGGTAGCCCAGCGTCTCGGCCAGGATGAGCGCGATCGCTTCCGGCGCGTACGCCACCCCCAGCCCGGCGGCCGGCACTTCCAGCGCGGCCCGCACCGATACCTCGTCCAGCGGACCGACGAACGGAAAGTCGAACAAGCGCTCCGCGTAGGACCTCGCGCGGCCCATGCGACCAGGCAACTGCGGCAGTCCGGCGCCGACCAGCATCACCGGCACCTGTTGCTGTGCACAGCGATGCAACGCCGTGATCAGCGAAGCCAGTTGCTCTTCCTCCACGTACTGCAGTTCGTCGATGAACAGCAGCAGCGCGGTCCCGCCGGCCTGCGCCGCCCGCCCCGCCGACTCCAGCAGCGCCTGCAGGTCGTGCTCGAGGTCGCCGTTGTCGGCCAGGCCGGGTTCCGGATCCAGATCGATACCGACCTCGATGTCCTCGTACTTCACCTTCAGCGACTTCGCGAAACCCGCCAGCGCCCGCAGCGCGCGCCGGCCCAGCTCGCGCGCCCGCTCCGAGCGCGACAGGCGCAGCAGGGCCTGGCGCAACTGCGGCGCCAGGATCGCGGGCAGCGAACGCCCCTCCGGGGCCTCCATACGCAGGGTATGCAGCCCGGCGGCTTCGGCGATATCGCGCATTCGATCGAGCAGGACGGTCTTGCCGACTCCACGCAGGCCTACCATCAACACGCTTTTCGCGGGCCGCCCGGCGCGGATACGCTGGGTGGCGATGTCCACCGCCCGGAGCAGATCATCGCGGCCGGCGAGTTCGGGTGGCGGCGTGCCAGCGCCGGGGGCATACGGATTGGTCACAGGGTCCATGGACGCACTTTAGAGCGAGTTTACGGAAATTACAATTTCTCGATAATTTCGCTAAAAGCGCTCGATTCTAATGTTTGCGCCCGGCACCGTTCCCGGTCTAACGGGCCGGATTGCCTGACAGCGTGGCGCCGGATAATCACCCTGGCCGTTATTGACGAGCGGCGTTCGTGCTTACTCGCGGGAATGGAGCACGCGCTTGCGGAGCAACCGCTCGGAGCGCATGACGAGCAGCACCAAGACCTTCTCACCGTCATGGCGGTAGCAAGACCCTGCAGAGTCTGTCGCCAACGCTTCTCCGTGAGATGGTGCCAGCGTGCGGCAAGGCGGACCTGTCCCCGTTCGGCCTGCGGCCGAACATTCGTCCGGGCACAGCCCGGACCTACGACCGAACATTCGTCCGGGCACAGCCCGGACCTACGCGAATGCGTCCGGGAGCCTCAGATATCGGCCACTTTGAGCACGATCTTGCCGCGCCCGTGACCGGACTGGATCACGCGGTGCGCCTCGGGCGCCTCGCGCAACGCGTATTCGCGCAGCGGCGGCAACCGCACCTCGCCGGCGACCACCAGCGCGGCGATCCGCTCCAGCGCGGCTCGCGAACCGATGTCGCTCATCGTCGAGAACACGTGGTTCACTCCCTTGGCGGCGGCGGCCGCGAGCGCCGCCGGAATATCGCCGTCGTCGGTCAGCGTGGGCACGCTGACCAGGGTGCCACCGGGGCGCACCAGGTCGAGCCCGTTCGCAAGCGTGCTGACACCCACCGCGTCCATCAGATAATCCAGTCCGCCGGGGGCCCAGTCGGCAACCGCCGCGGCGATGTCCTCGGTGCGGTAATCGATGACCCGTTCGACACCGAGTCCGCGCAGGTACTCGACGTTCGCGCTGCCGCAGGTCGCGGCCACACGCGCACCGGCGACCCGCGCGAACTGCACCGCGAAGCCGCCCACGCCACCGGCGCCGCCGTGGATCAGCGCGCGCTGCCCGCTCCGGATGCCTCCTCGCTCGATCACGCCCTGCCAGGCGGTCAGCGCCGCGACCGGCAGCGCCGCGGCCTGCGCGAAATCTAGCCCGGGGGGGATGCGCGCCACGCGATCGGTCGCGGCGATCGCGAACTCGGCGTAACTGCCCAGGCCGCCCTGCCCGTGGTTGGTGGGGGTGAACACGCGGTCTCCGACCGCGAAGTCGGTGACGCCGGGGCCCAGCTTCTCGACCACTCCCGCGGCGTCGAAGCCGACGATGTACGGGAAGGTGTAGGGCCGGAACGCAGCCAGATAGCCCTCGCGGTTCTTCCAGTCGGCCGGGTTGACGCCCGCGTACGCGACGCGGATGCGCACTTCCGCCGGGCCTGGCTCGGGCGTGTCGATCGCGCCGAAGCGCATCACTTCCGGCCCCCCGGTTTCGTTGAGGATCATCGCGAACATGCGGTCTTCTCTCCTTCGGTGAGCGCGTTTCAGCGCGTGATGATCGCGCGCGCCAGCGGCGAGAACGCGTGGCAGAGCGCGGTATCGATGGCCTGCACGCCCGACTCCGGATCGAACCAGCGGTCGACGTGTGCCCAGTGGTGCGGATGCGCCATGTAGGGACCGGTGAGTCCATCCAGACCGGCGAATTCCTGTTCCCAGACGTAGCTCCACGGTGCGGCCGCGGGGGCGTCCCAGTCGAGCGCCTCGGCACGGCTGAGGCGCCAGTTGCGGATCGCCGGAATGTAGGCCGGCATGTCGAGCAGGTCGCGTTCGAAGCGCTCACGCCTGGCGGCGTCCACCGCGGGCAGCAGCCGGAACAGCGCGGTGCGTTTGACGCCACCGCCGAGTTCCGGTTCACGCGCCCCCGCGCCGAGCGTGTGCAGCCCGAGCGCGCTGCGCGCGCCACACGCCGCGTCGAGCGCGGGCAACAGCGTGGCGCGCCACCAGGCGCCGGCCCGTGCCTCGCGTGCCGCTTCACGATCGCGGTACAGCAGATCCCACGTGTAATGGCCGGCGCCGTAGTCGGCGACCATGTTCGGCGCCAGGCTCGCATCGAGCAGCCCGGGCAGCCGCGCGGCGGCATCGCCGAGCACGGCCTCGAGGTGCTCGCGTGCCGCGCCGTCCGCATCCTCGTGCAGGTACAGTTGCGCGGTCTCGCGCCACAGCGAGGGCGTGACGGCGTGGGCGGCGACGTCCCCGGGCGCGGGCAGCACCTCGTCGCCACTGATCACCACCCGCTCGCGCCGCCCGCCGAGCGCATCGACCTCGGCCCAGAACGCGGCCACCGCGGGCGCGCCGGCCGCCGCGCGCATCGCCCACCACGCGGCCAGGTCCGGCAGCGTCCAGCGCAGCCACAGCGTGGCCTCGCCGTGCGCGGGCACCAGCGGCGGCGACACAGCCTCTTCCGCGAGCGTCATGCCGCGCGCCCGCGCGCCGGGCCGATAGCGCCCGTGCAGCAGC